>JACFNF010000001.1:0-141322 GCA_019454985.1 Bacteroidales bacterium | reverse complement strand
TGCTTCTTCACGCCAAACTCGGAATATTTTGTGGAATCATCCCAATATCCCGCTCCAATTGACCGTAAATATCATCCGCTGACCGAATCCAACTTCAAAAAATATTGGAGAGGCGGAAATACCTATTGGAAGTTTGACAACGAAACCGGAAAAGTGGACGAGAAAAACTCCTTCTCCGTTGAGTTTCCACCTTATACTCAGGACCTTTCCGATATGGGTAAAGCTGTGAGCTATGGATGGTCGTTCACCAACTCATTCTGTACGGAAATGTATTTTGGCGGAATCGAAAGCGGACGCCCACCTTTTGAGGCCGGATGCTCTTCGCGCGACGTGGACTATCTGCACGTTGTAAACTGGAAAAAGGCCGAAGAGCTTGTGAAAGCAGGAAAATATGTTACCATCAACAATCATAAGGTGATCCCGATTCAGACAGCTGTTGAAAACAATATGCTTTACCTTATTCCCGAACCCAAATCGCCTCATGGTGTTGATGTTAGCCCCGATGGAAAATATATTATCGTAGCTGGTAAACTCGACTCGCATGCCTGGGTTTATTCATTTGAGAAAATCATGAAGGCCATCGAAGAGAAAAACTTTGAAGGAACTGACGATTTCGGAATCCCGGTTATTTCGCTCGAAACAGCACTTCATGGAAGCGTTGAAGTTGGTCTCGGACCTCTCCACAATCAGTATGATAAAGAACCCGGAGTAGTGTACACCTCTATTTATGTTGACTCACGCATTACAAAATGGGATTATATCAACCTGAAAGTGCTTGATTATGTTTCGTCGCACTATAATGTAGGTCACCTTGTTGCCGCACATGGCGATAATGTGAAACCCCACGGCAAATATCTCATCTCGCTCAACAAACTGTCTATTGACCGTTTCAATCCTGTTGGCCCGCTTCACCCACAGAACCACCAGCTGATTGATATCGAAGATGGAAATATGCAGGTGATTTATGATATGCCATTGCCAATGGGTGAGCCGCACTATACCGCCCTCATCCACAGGGATTATTTCAAATCAGAAGAAATTTATCCCGTTGGAACAAATATCTATACGGACAGTAAGTCACCCTATTACACCAACATTGGCGAAGAAAAAGTGGATGCCAAAGGAAACAAGGTTCACATTTATGCTACCATCAACAATGGTGTTGTTACACCTGCTAACTTCACTTTGAAACAGGGTCAGAATGTAGAGCTGCACATCACCAACCACGGTCAAACCAATCTCGATCATTTTGTGTATGAAATTGTTTCGTATGACAAGATGTATCGTTGGCGTCCGGGCGAAACCGCAACTTTAGAGTTCAAAGCCGAAAAACCCGGGATGTTCCCCTTGCTGCTCGATGCTTTCCATAGTCCCGATGGCGCCCAACTGCAAGGCTATATGACTGTTACCTTTGACGAAGCAGCCAACAACGAACGACTGCTGGCATATTCACAAAGAGTACAGGCTGATATGCAGATGCAGGCTTTCCAACCTTCATCCATTGAAATGAAAGGCTTGCTCGATGGTGAAATGGAGTTCCTCAACTATGGCTGCAACGCCTGTCATAAATTTGGCGAAGACTTCAACGGCCCAGACCTGTTGATGGTGGACAAACGCCGTACCGATGACTGGCTCAAATCGTGGATCATGAATCCCGAAAAACACATGAGCGAACCCGATATCGCCAATATGCGTCAGCGTTATAAACTGGCTATGCCTAATCAAAACGTATCGAAAGAAGACGTTGGTAAAATCATTACATACCTAAAGGCGAAGTCAGACCAATACATGAGTCAGCAGTAATTTCTGCAATCAAGTGACGGGCAAAAGCCCGTCACTTGTTAAAAAAAGACGTACCTTTGGACAGTTCAAATTCACAAATTAATAATCATTAAAAACACAACTTGTATATGAAGAGTTTCTTGAAAATCAGCCTTAGCGGAATCCTGTTTACCCTTATTTTAACAGCATGTGGCGGCGGTGGCAGCGCAAAAAAAGAACTGGTTGCCAACCTCGAAAATGGTAAAGCAGTTTACAACAAAGCCTGCATTGCCTGCCATTGGAAAGGAGTTGCCGGAGCAGCCGCACTCGACGATAAACCACGTTGGGAAGAAATGGCCGAAAAGGGAAAAGATGTGTTATTAACCCATGCCAAACAAGGCTATACCGGGAAATATGGCGCGATGCCTGAAAAAGGAAATTGTTTGGATTGTTCAGAACAGGACTTATTTGATGCAATCAGCTATATGATGGATCAGGCCGGTGTTGCCTTCCACAAATAGCGCTAAGATGTAAAATTCAAACCATGAAATCAAAAACGTATATTATCTTTTCGATCATCGGCATTGCACTGGTTGCATTGACTTATTTTGTGCCGATTTGGAGCGTTGCACTACAAAGTATCCAGTACCCTAAAAATATGTATCCCAAAGGGATTCGCATTGTCTTTAAATATAATGGTGTATATAACGGATGTCAGGGAGTGGCCGAACGCGAAGAATTGGCTACCAACGAAGGCGCTGATTGTTTAGTAGAAATGAATGCCATCAATCACTTCATCGGGATGTATCCTATCGTGCAAGGACGAAATAATCCCAAGGATATGTCGCATCCCAGTTTTTATGTTTTCGACACAAAAAAAGATGAAGAGGGGCACGATATATATGATGAGACCGGCCAGAAAGTACGTGTAAACGTTACGCCACAGGCACTTAAAGTGCTTAATACACTGATGGTTAGCTCACCTTATATCTTTGTGTTCTTTGTTTTGTGCGGTATTTTCTTCATGGCTACCCCACGCCGTTTGAATGGATTAGCCGCATGGATTGCCGCCTTAACCCCGGCCTATTTCTTGGCGGTTTATATTTTCTACCTCTATTGGTACGGGCATAACCTAGGCTTGCATGGAGGCGGTGCTTTTGCCGGAATCAAACCATTTATGCCAACGGTTTTTGGCGAAGGTAAAGTGGCTCAGTTTACCACGGAATCTTACCCAATGTTTGGCTTTTTCATCGCTTTAGGCGCATTTGTATCTTTTGTGCTTGCGTTTCTGCTTAAACGTAAGACGCTGAAAACAAATTAAAACAAATTGATCAACAAGGAGGCTGCTTTTCAGCGGCTTCCTTGTTATCTCTTGAAAAATGAAAATCTTTCGCATAGTCTTTATTCTTGCACTTGCATTGTTGGCGATTCAGCTTGAAGCGCAAAGGAACTATGGGCTTAGCCGCGAAATCCAGGGATATCGGTCAGATTCATCTCCCAAATCGTTGCAGGAACTGATTGAAAAAGCCCAGCCCGGACAGGTCATCATGCTCGAACCGGGCTATTACATCGGACCAGCTATCATCACCACAAACAACATCATCCTCGACGGACAAGGCCGCGCAACGGTTTCGGGTGGCGAAACCGGAACGGTCATCACAGTAGAAGCCGATAATGTCACTATCCGCAATCTGGAAATTATCGAATCGGGGGGGTCCCATGATAAAATTGATAGTGGCATCAAGTTAAAAGGCAATTTTAACCAGGTTGAAAATTGCCTTATCCGCGAATGTCTGTTCGGGGTTGATATCATGCAGTCAAACAATAACGTGGTCAAGAACTGTGAAATCAGCTCACTTTCACAAAGACCAATGGCCTTGAAAGGTGATGCCATTCGGCTTTGGTATTCGCGCAACAATATGATAACCAATAATTATTGGTATCAGGTTCGCGATATGGTGGTGTGGTATTCATCCGAAAACAGCTTCATAGCCAATAAGGGCGAAGGTAACCGCTACTCTATTCATTTTATGTATTCGCATAACAACCGTATTGCCGACAATGTGTTCTACCACAACTCGGTTGGAGTTTTTCTCATGTATAGCGAACAAACGGTGATGACCGGAAACACCATCATGAATTCGACCGGCCTGAGCGGGATGTGCCTTGGAATGAAAGAAACTTCTTCCAATCAGATCCTTAACAACCGTTTCATCTATTCATCCGAAGGCATTCATGTGGATGTATCGCCCTTTGTGCCTGAGAAAATCAATACCATTGCCAACAACGAAATTGCATTTTGTGGGGTTGGTGTAAAGTTTCATACCAATCAGGAAGGGAATTTGTTTAAAGAAAACTATTTCCACAACAACCTCGTGCAAGTGGAAGCCGAAGGTAAAACTGCCAATATGAACAAGTGGGATAATAACTATTATGATGATTATCAGGGGTTTGATAAAGACAAGGATAATATTGGCGACAATCCGTATTCCCTTTATGCTTATGTGGAACATCTGTGGTCTTTCAACCGGAATGTGAAATTTTTCTATGGGTCACCCTTGCTTCTGATTCTCGATTTTCTCGAAAGACTTGCTCCGTTTTCGCAGCCAAAATTTGTATTGCGCGACAATAAACCCATGTTTCGATGGGAAAACAAAGAAGAAATTTTTAAAAACCTGCCACTTTAACAATGATACGTAAGCTGCTGGCATATCATCTGTTGTTCATTCACCTGGCATTTGTGATGTTGTTAGGGCTGCCCGGCTGGTTTTTTGTGGTAGGCTATCACAATAAAGACGTGACATTTGTTGAAAGCCAAATCTTTTCAGGCGATAGACCGCTGACGGGCGACATTACCTTTTTACGCGCATTGGTCGAAAGGGCTAAAGAAACCGATGAAAAAGCTACTAAGCCCATAATGCCCGAGCGCTCGACGCCATCTCCGGTATTGTATTTTATGTTTTCAAGCAACCCGTTTTCACCATTACTTGTTTCCGAAGATAGGGAGTTTTTTTCTTTCAACAGCGCCATCTTCGTGCGTTTCCTTCGAATCCCTTCCCCTCCTCCCCGTTTTGTTTAAGTTTACTTTTTCGGAATTAATATCATTGCTTTTGGGCGGCCTTTTTTAGGTTCTCCCATGAAGTGTTATTCAGATATTTTACCTGAAAAAATCCGACGATTTTATAGTGTGAAAAAACTTAAACAAAAATATAAAAACATGAAACGAAAAATAATTGTTCTGGCGATACTCACACTCGCCGCACTTTTGGCCATGATTACCTCGGGATTGGCCCAGACTGATACCATCCGACTCGAAGAAATTGTTGTTAAATCGGAGCTGACTCCTGCCTGCTCAAATACCAATATTACCGGACGAATTCTCCGTGTGGAAAATGCCCACGACGGTGGTGCTATGTTCGTCAATCAGATTGGTTTTGGTGTCGAAAAAAGAGGCAACTACGGTATGGAACCCGTTTTGCGAGGTTTCAAATATGGACAACTGAATGTGCTGATTGATGGCGGTGTTCAAACAACAAATGCCTGCCCTAACAGGATGGATCCGGCCATCTCGCAGGTTGCGATGGAAGAAATTGAAAAAATAGAAGTCATCAAAGGGCCCTATACCGTGCGTTATGGACAAAACCTGGGAGGAATTATCAATATTGTCAACCGAAAACCTGATCGCTATGGCGACAAAAAAGTGAGAGCCATTGCCGATGCCGGTTTTCAATCTAATGGCAATAATTTTTACAGCAATGTGTTTGTGCAGGCCATCCAGGGAAAATTCGATCTGGGCATCAATGGCGGATATAAACATTTCGGCAATTATAAAAATGGTGAAGGACAGGAGATTGCCTCATCCTTTCAACGGAGTGGATATGCCGTGAAACTTGGCTATAATCCTGGCGAAAATCAACGCTTACAGTTGAGTTGGCGCCAAAGCAAAGCTGAAAACATCCTTTACGCTGGTTTGCCCATGGACGCCGACCTCGATAAAAGTGATATCATCGCTTTGGACTATGCCTCGGTAAAAGCCGGAAAAACTATTCATGCAGTGAAAGCAAAAGTATATGGCAGTTTTGTGGATCATGTGATGTCCAATACACTCCGACCAGCATATATGGCCACCCATTCAGTTTCACCCGTTAAGGCAATGGTTATGGGCGGCCGTGCTGAGGTAAGCCTGCAAACCGGAACAACAAATATGCTGTTTGTGGGAGCCGACTTCCGGCATCTGGCAAAAGAAGGAAACCGCTACCGGACAGTGATTAAAAATACCTGTACCGGACAAATTTTCGACCCACCAAAACCTTTTACTGACAAAACCTGGCAAGATTCGAAACAAATGATGGCTGGGATTTTTATTGAAAACAAAAGACAATTGACCCCCAGCCTGTTTTGGAATCTTGGTCTGAGAACCGATATCCTGCATTATGCCATTGACGACCCTGCAGAAAGCTTCAGCGAGGTGTATCGAAACGATATTTTGCCACCCGACAGGCTCGACGTATCGGCCACCAGCTCACTTTCGTTAAACCTTCCCCAAAATCTCAGCCTGTCGGTAGCCATCGCCCGTTCAAACCGTGCGCCAGAGCTCTCGGAGTTGTTTATCAACCATTTCAATATCGGAATGGATGCCTATGAATATCTTGGAAATCCCAAACTCAAATCCGAAACAAACCATCAGGCCGATCTGCGAATCGAAAAACAAGGCGAAAAAACCCACCTTTCAGGAGATGTGTTTGTGGCATTGATTCACAACTATATCTCGGCTGTGGTGGACACCACCCTGCCCCGGATGTATCTGCCTTGTCAAGAGCCAAAGTTTACCAAAGTGTTTACCAATGTTGACAGGGTTTTGATGACGGGTTTTGAGCTTGGAGCCGACTTCATGCTTGCCAGACCTCTGATTTTCAGCCTTGGACTATCTTATACCTACGGACAAAACCTGAGCTGGGATGAACCTTTGGCCGAAATTGCACCATTCACCCTGGTTTCGGCCCTGTCTTATCAGCACGAACGATTCGACCTGCGCCTCAACACACGTTTTGCAGCAGCACAAAACCGGGTGGCCACCAGCTTCGACGAATCCACTACACCGGCTTTTACCGTGGTAGATTTCTATAGTTCTTATCGCGTTTTTAAAACGTTTGAAGTCAATTTTACAGTGAAAAACCTGACCAATGCCACTTACGTTGAACACCTGAGCAGGGCTTACCGTGGTATGAGCATAGAAAGCTTGTTTTATGAGCCCGGAATTAGTTTCAACATTGGATTGCGTTATATTTTTTGATAATTTTAAAAGCTCAAAATTTAAAGAAAGATTTTTCAGAACCTACTGTAACAGAAACCGATAAAACCCGAAATTATGGAGAAAAAAGACAGCGGATTGAACCGCAGAAACTTTTTAAAGAGCGGGCTTGTGGCCACGGGGGCGCTGGCTTTGGCCGGCGCAGGAGCCTTCATGCTTGACCGCAACACAGCTCAGGCAAGGGTGCGCCCCGATTTTCTGAGGCCCCCCGGAGCGATCAACGAAAAGGATTTTATCTATGGCTGCATCAAATGTGGTCTTTGTGTTCAGATTTGTCCGGTTCAGGCTATCAAGCTGGCCAAAGCCGGCGAAGGTGTAGCCTTCGGAACACCGTATATCAATCCACGGATACAGGCCTGTGATTTTTCATGCGATGCCCTTCAATGTGTCGAAACCTGTCCGACGGCAGTGCTTAACTTCAAACCATTTAAAGAAGCCGGCTTAGCTGCGGTGGAAAAGGCTACTCAGGAAGCCGGAGCCGATTTTGCAAAAGTCAACCCGTTCGAGGTGCAAAAAGTGGCCATGAAACAAATTGTCCGCATGGGTAAAGCAAGGGTGAACACCGAAACCTGTTTGGCGCATCATGGCCTTGGGTTCAAAGGTGTGAGCCGTGGAACGGACTTCCGCGGAATTTATCGAGCTCCGGAAAGTGCTGATGCCAGTGCCAGCCCATTGGCCGAAAAACAATTCGACCGCGAAGTGTGTAACCTGTGCATCACCGAATGTCCGATCGGACCGAAAGCCATCGTACAGGAACCAAGCCGCAGCAACGGAAATCTCGTGCCGAAAGTGCTCGATGGATGCACCGGCTGCGGCGTGTGCGTCATGGTTTGCCCAACGCGCGAAACCAGCATTATTGTCGAACCGTCTTAATCCTGTAAACCATGTTGAACGACTATTTTAGCAGCGGAAAAAATAAAGAACCGCTCAAACCTAAATCAAAAGACGAACTGCCGCATAGTTTACTCGGAATAAGCTATACCGAGTGGCGTGATGCAAAAAAGAAAAACCATAAATGGCGTAATATTCGCTGGGGGTTCCTTCTTTTTATGAACCTGTTGTTTGTGGTTTCTTTCACTTTTGATCTCTCTGTGCTCGAGGGCTCGCTAAGCGGGTCGCGCCTCATTGGATTTTACCTGATGGATCCTTTCAATGCTTTGCAACTTTTAGCCATCTCTTCCACAACCGGTTATATCGGACATCTGACCATGAACTTCTGGATCGGGCTGATTACCATCTTCTTGTTTTGGTTCATTTTTGGCGGAAGAGGATATTGTTCGTGGATGTGCCCTTATCACTTCCTCTCCGAACTGGCCGAAAAAGTGCATCTTTACCTCGTGAAAAAGAAAAAAATCCGTGAACGCACTTATAATATCGGATTGAAATTGGTGTTCTTCATTGGCTTTCTGTTGCTTGCCGTACTGACACGTAACTTAGTTTTTGAAGACCTAAACATGGTGGGCATTGTATCCAAAGCAATGATTTACGGGCCAAGTTTGCTGCTGCTTTGGGTGTTGGCCATGTTATTGTTCGAAGCTTTTGTCAGCCGTCGTTTCTGGTGCCGCTATGTATGCCCCATCGGAACAACCTGGAGCTTTGTTGGTAAGCTGAGTCCTGTAGCCATTAAATTCGAACACGATAAATGCGGCTATTGCCTCGAGTGCCAGAAAGTGTGCCTTGTTCCTCACGAATTATGGTTTGTGCAGCGCGGAAAAGCCACGCAGGATGTTCATTTTGTCGGCTCCGACTGCACACGCTGCGGCCTGTGTGTGGATGTGTGTCCGGGCAATGCCTTGAATTATGCCGTAAAAGGTGCTTCGGCACTTGTTTAAACCTCAGAAACATCACATGATAGAAAATGCAACCTTTATAAAAATCGAAAACCTCTCCAAATCGTTCAAAAAACACGAAGTCATTAAAAACCTTTCGGTCGGTTTTCATGCCAAAGACCGCATTGCGTTGATCGGACAAAACGGAGCCGGAAAAACAACCCTTATCCGCTGCATCCTCGGGCAGTATAACTACGAAGGAAACCTCGAAGTGCTGGGTCTTAACCCGCGTAACGACCGCCGCGAAGTGCTCAAACGGATTGGTTTTGTTCCACAGACTCCTCCTCCCATCAAGATGACAGTGAAGGAATTGCTCCATTTTTTTGAAAGCATCACCCATACACCAACCGATACTTTTGTCGGGCTTTGTCATGAAATGGGCCTGATGATAGAAGAAAACCTCAGTAAGCCTTTTTTCAAGCTTTCGGGAGGAATGAAGCAGAAGCTCCTCATCAGTTTTGCATTGGGACGAAAACCCGACATCCTGCTGCTCGACGAGCCCTCAGCAAACTTAGATCCACAGGCGAGAACCATCCTTTTCAACCATTTGAAAAACTTCTCGGCCAATACCCTCATGATTCTGAGCAGTCACAGGATGGACGAAATCGCTGGTTTGGTAAACCGTGTGGTCGAAATGGACCTTGGTGAGATTGTACTCGATAAACAAATTAATATTTAATCAAAAAATGAATTTCTTATGAAAACAATAAATAACTCTCTCATATTGATGTTGTCAACACTTTTACTGCTGACACTTTCCTGTTCGCTTAAGCGCGACCAGAGCCCACGCGAAATTAATTTCGACCGCGATAAATGTGAACTTTGCCTGATGGGTCTGGCCGAGAAAAACTACTCTGCTCAATCGGTCAATACCCATGGCGAAGTCATCTGGTTCGACGATCTGGGCTGCCTGATTTCGTATATGGATTCGCCTGACTGGGAAAAATTTGGAGGCGATGAAGCCGTCTCGTATATCGCCGACAGTCAAACGGGCGAGTGGCTTAATGTGTACGATGCCTGGTTTACCTTTGGCGATCATACCCCTATGGGATATGGTTATGCGGCCCACAAAACCAAAACAGATTCTTCTTACAACTTCGAAACCACCCGACAGCGAATTGCCGATGGAATTACCCTTCGTGAAGAATTCCTGAAAGCAAAAAAAATGTTGCATCACGACTGATGCCGGAATAATTATCTCAATTTGAACAGAAATGATGCAGGCAAAAAAAATTGTGACGACAAGCTGGTTTCAGGTGATGAATGCCGACATTCGGCAAAGCCTGAGATCAAAATGGTTCTGGACTTATAGCATTCTTTTTGGCGGTTTCATTGCGGCGATGTTCTCCACAGGCATTACCGAATCGCAGATCATTGGCTTTGTGGGACTGAGTCGTTTGATGGTCACTTTCATGCAAGTGAGTATGGTGATTTTGCCAATTTATGTGCTTATCACCACAGTGCGCTCGGTGGTGGGCGATAGGGAATCCAACGTTATGGAGTTCATGCTTTCACTTCCTTTGTCGTTCTCGGGGTATTTCTGGGGAAAGTTTATCGCCAAATTCCTCATGACTTATATTCCAGTTTTTATTGCCCTGTTTGGAGCGGCTATTTATGGCAGCTTCACCCGGCTCGATGTTCCCTGGGATTTGTTTTCGCTCTATAGCGCATTGCTGGCGTCCATGATTTTTTGCTTTCTGGGTATCAGCATGTTCATCTCAGTAGTTTCCAGCTCGCAGGACTTAGCTGTGAGTTCGGCTTTCATTCTCTGGCTGTTGCTGGTCGCTTTTCTCGACCTTATCCTGATGGGAATGATGCTGAAATTTCGCCTTGATGCCGGAATGGTCATTGGGTTTGGAATGCTCAACCCCCTTCAGGTCTTTCGCACCGCTGTTTTAGTGCTCTTCGACCCCGACCTGACGGTGATGGGCGCAGCCTCCTATTATGTGTTAGATACCGTGAAACGTGAAATTTTTATCGCTTTTGCAATTATCTATCCCACGCTGCTTGGCCTCTTTTTTGGCATGGCAGGCAATCGTTATTTTCGAAAACATGATATTCTATGAGAAAAATTCTCTTCTTCTTTTTTAGCGGAAGTGTTGTGTTGCTCCTCGGGCTAATGACTTTCTCATGCAACTCGCTTGGATGTTCGGGCGATGCCACTTTCAGCGAGTTGCCCGATACCCTGAACCTGTTACCTTTGCCCACCTCCACCGAGATGGACGTCAGAAAAGAAGTGGTATATGCACCGGTTTTTCTCGATAACGGCGAAAAACGGCCAAAAGGACAGCGCAATTCGCCTTTGGATCAACACGATTACCGCTTTGCAAATTTAGACAATGTAAACTGGGAAAGCGCCAGCCTGAAAGAGTCCGATTTCAGAGGGGTGAGTATGCGCACATCACACTGTAATGGCGCCGACTTCAGCCATAGCGACTTCCGTTTTGCCGATCTGCGCTGGTCATCGTTCAGTCATGCCACTTTCTCTTACTCCAACATGGCTCAGTGTATGCTCTTTCGCTCGGCCATGAACGATGCCATTGCGAATAATTGCGATCTGAGAGGATGCAATTTGTTTGGTCTAAAAGGTCATCGAACCAATTTTAGAAGCTGTGATTTTTCCAATGCTCTGATGAAAGAATCCGAACTCACCGAATCCGACTTCAGCCATTCCAAAGCCATCAAAGTCAGTTTTCTGATCTCGGTTTTTTCCGGCTCACGTTTCGATTCCACTGATTTTAGCTATGCCGATTTCACCGGCGCCGGTCTCGAAGACGCCAGCTTTGTGGGAGCCAGATTGTGGGGCGTTTCGTTTAGGGGCGCCCATCTGCAGTATGCCAGCTTTCGGAATGCCGACCTGAGAGGCTGTAATTTTTTTGGAGCCGAAATGGCCGAAACCGATTTCACCGGCGCCTGCAATATTCCGGAGCATCTGCGCGAGGTTTTGGTGGACGGAAAAGCTACCGGCACTATTTTTTACAACGAAAACGCTGAATGATATGAAACCCGTAAGGGCTTTTTCCCTGCTGATTGCCGGCTTTAGCGCTTTGATCTTTGCCGGTTCAATAGCTCAGACTGACAATAATACCAAGATACTACGTTATCAGGTAGATACACAAAAATCGCTGCTTCATTGGCGCTGCGACCAACATTACGGTACGGTACCCTTCGAAAAAGGTTATTTTTCTCTCACGAACGGCCAAATGGAAGAAGGCAGCTTCCTTTTGAAAATGGATAGCCTGAAAGATGCGGATATTGACTACAAATTGATGCGCGATGTGCTCGAAAATATCCTTCGCTCAAAAGATTTCTTTAATACGGCCAACTATCCTTTTGCAAGTTTCGAAATTTACAGCTCATCTTTCAATCATCACGGGAAAGGATATATTCAGGGCGATCTTACCCTGCGCGATGTTACAAAATGCATCTCATTCGGGGCTGCAATTACGCACAACAAAGGCGGTAATATCCATATCCAGACCGATTCCATCCGAATTGACCGAACCAATTGGGGGATTTTCTCTCTTTCACCAAACCATGTGCACAGTGAGGAGTCTTTTATTGTCAGCGATACGATCGTCATCAGCCTGTCTGTTGTTGCCGATGAAGAGTAAAATATTTGAAACACAATGTGTTGCAATTTTAAAGAATCGAAATGCAAAAGCGTTTTGATGAAGGATCAATTTGGATTGGACAAAACCAGTTTGGGAGAAAAAGACTTCTTTTTTGAATCGAAGGAAAAGAGTCGAAACTTAATTTTCAGTTGACCGATAGGAGAGGGGCTTGCAATTTTCGCCAACCAAAAATCCCCGAAACTTTCTGTTCAGGAACAGGCTGTTTGTCGAAATCCCACTTTCCTCATCAGTCGGGCAGTAAATCCGGACTGGTGGTTTCGAGGTTAACTGTTTTCCTAATCTGGAATGACCCATTTGGTATGAACTTTTCGATGGTTTGATTTGTTTACGTTACAAAGTCGACTGAATGTCGTTGTTTGTTCACCTTTTTGTATTCAATACACCATGAAACCCAGAATAAATCTTTACAAAACATCCCCCGAAGCTTATGAAGGGATGCTTGCCCTCGAAAAATATCTTGCCGGAAGCGGGCTCGACAAGAAGCTGTACGAGTTGATCAAGACCCGTGCATCGCAGATCAACGGTTGTGCCTATTGCCTTAATATGCACACGCGCGACGCCCTGAAAATTGGCGAAACAGCTCAACGTCTTTTTCTATTGGATTCCTGGCGCGAATCGGGTCTTTTTACCGAAAAAGAACAGGCAGTGCTGGCCCTGACAGAAGCCATGACGTTGATTGCCAAAAACCATGTGCCCGATGAGGTTTATGATCGTGCTGCAGCGTTGCTCACCGAAAAAGAACTGGCTGCCGTCATGATGGCCATCGTGGTCATCAACGGCTGGAATCGTATGGCCATTGCCACACACCAACCGCTGGATTAAAGCAAACCCAGCTCGAGTTTTGCCTCATCGCTCAGCATCGTGTCGTCCCAAGGCGGCTCGAAGGTAAGATTTACATCCACCGAACGAACATTCTTCACTAGGGCAACCTGCTCCTTTACTTCTTCCGGGAGGCTTTCGGCCACCGGACAGTTGGGCGAAGTGAGAGTCATCAGTATGATTACATTGGCCTCGTCGCTGATGGCAATTTCGTATATAAGCCCAAGCTCGTAAATATTGACCGGAATTTCGGGATCGTATATGGTGCGCAGCACGGTAATCACATCTTTTTCGATGGCGTGCCGTTCTTCAGTAGTCATAATCAACAGTTTTTGAATCAGAAAACCCGAAACAGAAGATCATCCTCTGCTCGTAGGTTTGAAGCTTCTGCAAAAATAGAATTTCTTCTCTTGCCAGAGATCAGAGTTTCATTTCAGGTACCTCGCCTTCGATAATGAGTGGAGCAGCAGTTTTTGAAACAATCTCCTCGACCGATACACCGGGAGCACGTTCGAGTAAACGGAAACCCTGAGGCGTGATGTCAATCACCGCCAGATCGGTGACGATACGTTTCACACAGGCTGTGCCGGTGAGCGGCAGACTACATTTTTTCAACAGTTTGGAATTGCCTTTGGGATCAGTATGGGTCATGGCAACCACAATGTTTTTTGCTGAAGCCACCAAATCCATGGCGCCTCCCATTCCTTTCACCATTTTGCCGGGGATTTTCCAACTCGAAAGGTCGCCATTTTCCGAAACCTCAAAGGCCCCAAGAACCGTCAGGTCAACATGCCCGCCGCGGATCATGGCGAAACTGGTACTCGAGTCGAAAAAAGCTGCTCCTTTGGTATAGGTGATGGTTTGCTTTCCGGCATTAATCAGGTCGGGATCGGCTTCACCTTCATAAGGGAAAGGACCAATGCCTAAAAGTCCGTTTTCTGATTGAAGCACAACCTCCATTCCGTCGGGGATATAGTTGGCCACTAAGGTGGGAATGCCAATCCCGAGATTGACATAGAAGCCATCGCGAAGCTCTTGTGCGATGCGTTTGGCAATGCCATTTTTATCGAGTGCCATAAGAAAAAAGATTAAGGTTTGGGGCGTGTCGTAACAAATTCAATGCGTTTTTCGAGGTTTTTAGCCTGGAAAATCCGTTGTACAAAAATTCCGGGAGTATGAATCTGGTTGGGATCGAGGCTGCCTGCCGGCACAAGCTCTTCCACTTCGGCAACGGTAATTTTGCCTGCCATAGCCATTGGATGATTGAAGTTATTGGCAGTATGACGGAAGATGAGGTTGCCATAAGTATCGCCTTTCCATGCCTTCACCAAAGCAAAATCGGCAGTCAGGGCGTGTTCAAGCAGATACATTTTACCGTTAAACTCGCGCACTTCTTTGCCATCGGCCACTTCGGTTCCATAGCCTGCCGGCACATAAAATGCCGGAATTCCGGCCCCGCCTGCCCGGCATCGCTCGGCTAAGGTTCCCTGTGGATTGAGTTCAACTTCTAACTCTCCACTCAGCAACTGCCGCTCAAATTCGGCATTCTCGCCAACATAGGATGAAATCATCTTCCGTATCTGACGTTTTTGAAGAAGCAGACCAAGACCAAAATCATCAACACCGGCATTGTTTGAGATACAGGTGAGTCCTTTGACACCGCTCTCAACCAAAGCAGCAATACAGTTTTCGGGTATGCCGGAAAGACCAAATCCGCCCAGCATCAGCGTCATGCCATCCGTTAAGCCTACGAGGGCAGCACGGGCATCGGGATATACTTTATTCATCATAATGGTTAGGGTTTTGCGACAAATGGTTCGTCTGAAAACTGCTGCAAGGTAGTAATTTTTCCGAAATTCTGACAGATTGATGAAACCAACTCATGTTTTTTCTACTTGGTGTTTCATTGGCTGGAGCTTTAGCGATTGATTTGAAAATTCGCATTCTTCACAATTTTTCTTTTTCCTTTTGCCTTGGCTCTTTTGCCTTGGCTTTTTTGTCTTTGGCTTCTGGTGATTCGTGGGCTCAAATTTCAAAGGATTTTAAGATTCAAGGATTCAACAAATCAACAAAATCTTTGAGTGGTTGAGAAAAGACCTCTCAACAAATTAACCCCCTCAACAAATCTAAGATTCGAGGATTCAAAGAGTTCAAGGTTTAAAAGTCTTATGTTTAGTGTTTGACAAAAATTGATTTGTCGCCCAATTACCCATTATTCATTATTCATTATTCATTATTCACTAATCCTTCAGGATGAGGTGACGGGTGGTAAAAGTTCGTATGATCCCCGGATGTTTTTTCGATAAGTACACTTGACTTACATCAAAAAGTGTTACTTTTGCAATCCTGTTTAAAAATTGAAAAGAGGCCCGGATGGCGGAATAGGTAGACGCGCTGGTCTCAAAAACCAGTGAGGTAACACTCGTGCCGGTTCGACCCCGGCTCCGGGTACAGATAAGCTGCAATTGAAGAAACATCAGTTGCAGCTTTTTCTTTTGCCTGTGTTTATTGCTAATTTTGTGAACTCCATTTCTCAGAACCATGCTACAGAATCTGGCTCACGAATTTCAACTGCCCCTCCAAAATCCGGTTTTAGTTTTTTCAGTCATCCTGCTCATCATCCTGCTTTCGCCCATCATGCTCAGAATGTTGAGGGTGCCGGGTATCGTGGGGCTTATCCTTTCGGGCGTACTCATTGGCCCTTATGGATTGAATATCATCGAAAACAACTCAGCGGTGAGCCTGTTTTCAACCATCGGATTGCTTTATATCATGTTCATTGCCGGTCTTGAGCTCGATTTGGGAGAGTTCAGGCTTCATCGAAACCGCAGCTTGCTTTTCGGACTTTATACCTTTATCATACCGCTGCTCATCGGATTTCCGGTTTGTTATCATATTTTAAACTATGGCTTCTATTCGAGCCTGCTCATTGCCAGCATGTTTAGTACCCATACCTTAGTGGCTTATCCCATAGTAAGCCGTATGGGCGTGTCGAAAGACCAGGCGGTAGCCATCACTGTGGGGGGAACCATTCTCACCGATACTGCCGTACTGCTCTTACTGGCTTTTATTATGAGTGCTGGAAAGGGCGAAGTTGGGACTGCCTTCTGGGTTGGACTGTCGGCTTCGGCGCTTGTCTTTGGGGCCATCATGTTTCTTGGAGTTCCCCGGTTGACAGCCTGGTTTTTCAAAAAAATGGAAACCGAAAAATACTCGCACTATATCTTTGTGCTTACAATCGTGTTCCTGGCCGCTTTTCTTGCCGAAGCAGCCGGTGTGGAGCCCATCATCGGGGCATTCGTTTCGGGTTTGGTGCTCAATCGTTTTATTCCGCATTCATCTGTATTGATGAACCGCATCGAGTTTATCGGCAGCTCATTGTTTATCCCTTTCTTTCTGATCAGCGTAGGCATGTTAGTGGATGTGCGTGTGGTGTTGCAGGGGCCTCAGGCACTGATTATTGCCGGAGTTTTGACTGCAGTAGCTCTTTTGGGAAAATGGCTGGCAGCTTTAGCCACACGTTACAGCTTTGGCTATAGTGGCGCCCAGCAGCAACTGATTTTCGGCCTCAGCAGCTCCCATGCTGCCGCTACCATTGCCGTAATTTTAGTGGGATATCAAAACCATCTGGTGGATGAAAATGTACTGAACGGCACAATCATCCTGATTTTGCTGAGTTGTATCATTGCCTCGATCGTGACCGAACGCGCAGCAAAAAACATCATCCAGATGAAAGAATCGGGCCTTGATAAAGCTGGGAGCGAAAACTTAGAAATGCCCGAAAAGATGTTAATGCCCATTGCCAACCTGGCAAACATGGAAAAATCACTCGATTTTGGCATTCTAATCAAAGATAATCAACAAAAACAGCCTATCACTATTTTGTCGGTTGTGCCTAATGATATAGAAGCCGAGCTTAACCTGCGCAAAGCGCGCGAACAACTTCAGGGCTTTGCAAGTTATGTAACCGCTGCTGAGTCGAAAGTGGAGGTGGTGGCTACTATTGATCACAGCATCTCGGCCGGAATCGTCCGCATCGCCAAAGAGTCTCAGGCAAGTATCCTTCTGCTTGGATGGCCACAAGCCGAGGGGCTTATCGAAAGGGTAATCGGAAATAAAGTGGATAATGTGGTCTATTCCATCGAAAAAACCGTTTTTATCTGTCATTTTTCTCGCCCTTTGATCAACCATCAACGCATTATTGTGGCAATTCCTCCTTTGGCCGAACTCGAACAGGGGTTTTTGATATGGGTTAGGAAAATTATTCAACTTTCAGCAGAACTCGGTGTTGCTATACGATTTTATACCACTCCCGAAACCCGTCAACGGCTCGAAGAGAACAAACAGCTCAGGTTGGGAAGTCGCAAAGCAGCTTTTGTTGAATATAACCAATGGGAAAACATTATGGCGCATGCCGGTGATGTGCGCCCCGACGACCTGATGGTATTGGTTTCGGCTCGTAAGGGCAGCCTTTCATATCTAAGCGGTCACGACCATCTGTCTGCAAGAATTGAAAAACAATTCAAAGAAAACAGCCGGATCATCGTCTTCCCGCAACAACATCAGGTTTCATATGTGAACGACCGGTATAAAGATATTGATACCATGCCGGTGCTGAAAGGTGTTGAAACCCTGAACAGAATCGGAAAAGAGCTGAGCAGCTTCTTTAAAAAAACAGAATAAAATGAGCGATTTCTGTGAGCAATGGTTTTTTCAGGAGCTTTTCTCCTGAAAAACATTGACATTGGCCGTTTAAAAGCTTATATTTATATTCTCAAAAAAATGTAGTGGATGATGAAAACAAGCTCTTTCATTACGATGCGCGATATATCATATAGTCGGGCTTTGCTCCTTCGAATGCAGCTCGAATTACGTGGGGTTGATTGCTTCATTTCGGGCATCCAATCGGGCGAGGCCGACGTTGACCTCTGGGTTGAGCCCCAACACGCAGCGCTGGCCATGCAGTTGTACGACGATATGCGTTCAGCAGCCGGCTCGCAAAAAGAACAATGGATCAGTCATTTGCGACGGGTTAGGCGGATTCTCGTGCCGGTTGACTTCTCAGAACGAAGCATAAAAGCAGCCCATTATGCGCTTGAATTAGCCCGTACATTGAAAGCAGAACTTCGGTTGCTTCATGTTTGGTTTCAATCAGGAACCGAGGGATTGGTGTTCAACGAAATGTATGCTTTTCAGGCCGATTTAGGCCCAATGATGCGTGAACAGGAGCAATTGGCAATGGATCAGTTGAACGAACTGTCCGAAACACTCAAAAACCGGGTGAAGGCCGAGCGTATCAGGGGAGTAAAAATCAGCACCGATTTGGTGCGGGGAAACACCATTGATACGCTTTTGGCCATTGTGGATGAGTTTGAGCCCGGGCTTGTGGTGATGGGAACCCGTGGTAAAAACCGTGACTCGAGAAGCCTGATTGGCAGCACAACTTCACGTATGATGGCTCGGTGTAATGTGCCGGTGTTGGCTGTGCCCGAAGGCTACGACATCAGCCATTTTATTGCCCCTAAAACAGTGGCGTACATTACCCATTATGAGAAAAGCGATTTTCAGGCTTTGCACCGTTTAATCAGCTTTGTAAAACCATTTCACCCAAAAATCTATTGCCTGCATGTGGAATCCGAACCGAATCAGGTGGTGGACCGATTGATGATGCAACAGTTTCGTGAGGAGATGCTTTCGAGCCGCACAACAGCCAATATAGAATGTGGGCTGATTCAGGCAGAAAACCCTGTGGAAGCGATAGAAGCTTTTGTTGATGAAAAAAAGGTGGACGTGATTGCCATCGTGATGCGAAAACGAAGTCTTCTCAAACAACTTTTCGAACCCAGCCTCACACGCAGATTGCTTTATCAGACACATCTGCCTTTATTGGTTTTCAGGGAAAGTAATGAAAAATAGCGCTTTTCAAAAGCTGCTTTTATTGTTTTAGTCTGAAAAATATGATGGGTAAACAAAAAAGGCCGGTTCAAATGACCGGCCTTTTCAATGGTTTCATAAAGACTAATAGAAACTTTTTCGATTGTCTTTGATGTCGGAAATTTTTTCAATAGCCCTGAAATATACATTGTTACGAACAGATGATTCGAAAGCCGAGCGACTTTCATTGGCTAATTGTTCGACCTGGGGCTCGGCAGAAGTTACGTCTATGGTTCCGGTTTTCACCGCAAAAGCTGCCGTTGATCCGGCAATGGTGCTGAAGCTGTTTTCGGGCATGGCAAAAATCTTACCAATTACCTTGCTTTCCTGACCATAGTTGAGCAGCATACGGCTGTCAAAAGCAAGATCAGTTGTTTCGACATGCGAATTGAACTCCTGAGCAATATGTTCGAGGTCTTGGCCGGCCTGATTCATCTTTTCGACAACGTATTCACCTTTTTTGCGGTTGATCACCTGGGGCTTGATGTTTTCTTTGATGTCGTTGAGACTCGGGATACCCTTGTCAGATTTTTTGGTTAGAACAGCAATCACAAAATTATTGTCTAATTCGAAAATGGTGGAAACATCGCCAACCTTGGTTTTTTCATCAAAAGCCCAGCGGATGATTTGGCGTGGGTTGTCAATGCCGGGGATATTATTGCCCATTTCACGCAGTGATGGAACCACACGTTTGTTAAGACTTTCGGCTTCTACAGCTTTGTTAAACTGTTCTGCTGTTTTGTTTTCCGAAGCAAATTTGCTGGCTTTTGCAAAAGTATTTTGATAGGTAGTGCTGCTCGGGGTTACCTGATAGACAATGGTGGCCAACTGAATTTTTGGTTGAGGTGCAGTTTTGCCCGTCACTTCAATCACATGATATCCAAAATCGGTCTGGACAAGTCCGTAGGTTCCCACTTTGTTACGCAGCACGAAATTGTTGAATTCAGGAACCATCTGGCCATCGGTAAACCACCCAAGGTCGCCTCCGTTATTTTTAGCCGAATTGTCGTCGCTGAAAAGAGAAGCCAGTTCTCCAAATTTGGAAGGTTGTTTCTTTACAACGTTATAGATACTGTCGGCCAGTGTTTTGGCTTGATCTTCGGTGCGCGACTGATCGCTCCGCAAAGCTCCTTTATAAGCAATGAGGATATGGTTGGCTTTGAGCGAATCGGCACGTTCGTCTTTTCTGACAAGCTTGACGAGTTTATAAAACCCATCTTCATAATAAGGGCCGTAGATATAGCCGGGCTGTTCGTCAAAAATGAACGATTCCAAAGCCACTGAAACATTATTTCTGGAAAGCCATGAACTGTCGTAACGGCTTTCGGAATTGGCATTGACAAAGCTTTCGTTATTGGCGGTTCTGGCAAATTCATCCTTCAGGCTTTCAACGGTTTTGAAAGCGTTCTGGTTATCTTCGGCCGAGGCTTCAATTTTGAAGTTGATGTATTCAATGTCGCGGGTAGCTTCCTTTTCAAAACTTTTCTTGTTCTCATTGTAAAATGCCTGATAATCAGCATCAGTCACATTAACCAATGAGTCGGCAATGCTGGCATAACGTACACCCACAAGTGTAAGGTGAAGCTTATCGTTCTTTTCGTGATTGACCAGCTCAGCAAAAGCCTTTGGCATGTGGTAGCTTTTGCTGATAAGGGTTTGGTATTTTGTACGTAATCTGTCGTCTTTGATATAACGTTCAAAAAGCAGCCATTGATTTTTGGCTTCGGGCCTCATCTTGTCCAAATTCTGGAGATAATCAAGCACTAATTTGCGGTCGAAAGCACCGGTTTCGGGATTTGTAAAGTTGCTGATCACCGCAGGGTGAGGGTTCGGGCCCTGAATTTCGTCAAACAGCTCATCGCTTGTTACGGTTAGCCCAAGCTTATCGTATTCGCTCTGCATGATCATATTCTGCACCATTTGCGACCAGGTACTTTCGCGCAGCCTGTACATCTCATCTTGCGACAAATGCTCGTTGTTTTGCTGCTGCTGTGTGGCTTTAACGTTTTCATCAAACTTTTTGTTGAACTCCTGAATGCTGATGTTTTCTCCGTTAATCGTGCCAATATTCATCTGATGACGATTGGTCCTTTTGGCAAAGTCGCCCAAAATAAAAGCCGCTAATGCCACACCAATTACTACAACCAACAAAGCCGAACGTTGTCTTATTTTTCCAATTAAGGCCATAATTTTTCCACTTTTTTAAAAACAGGGTGCAAAGGTACAATAGTTAATTCAGTTGTGAAAATAAAATCGGCAATAATTCTGCTTGTTCATAACGAAACTAAGACGCTGATTGAAAGCATTATCGGTGTTGATAAGTATTTTTAGCTTGATTGGCCGGCTTGTAAGCTGAACAATCTTTTCATCTTTTTGAGGGGGTCTTTTTAGAGCCGGAATCAAAAAACAGACGGCTGGATTACCCAAACTTACGAACATGAAAAAATCCCGTTTTTCCTACCTATGATTATAAAATAGGGGAAAAACGGGCTGTGCAGATTTGCCTGTTTAGGAAAAGACTAAACGCCTTCAATAATGGCTTTTACGCCGGGAAGCTCTTTGCCTTCAATATATTCAAGCATTGCTCCTCCGCCGGTGCTCACGTAGCTCACTTTGTCGGCCAGGTCGTACTTGTTGACCGCAGCCACCGAGTCTCCTCCGCCTACTAATGAAAATGTTCCGCTCGAGGTGGCTTTTGCGATGGCAAGGGCGATATCGCGGGTGCCTTGCGAAAAGTTGTCGAACTCAAACACACCCATTGGCCCGTTCCATAAAATTGAATGCGAATTGAGGATGACTTCTGTGAAATCTTTGACGGTTTCCGGTCCAATGTCGAGACCCATCCAACCATCGGGAATCTGATTTGCTTCCACAACTTTTTGATTTGCTTCATTGCTGAAACTGTCGGCAATGACGGCATCGGTCGGGATATAAAGCTTCACGCCTTTTTCCTTTGCTTTTTCGAGAGCTGCCAGTGCGGTAGGGATCAATTCGTCTTCGACAAGCGAATTGCCCACTTTTCCGCCCATTGCCTTGATGAAAGTAAACATCATTCCACCGCCAATAATCAGGTTGTCAACTTTATCAATCAAGTTGTTAATGATTTCAATTTTACCCGAAACCTTTGCGCCACCAAGTACAGCAGTGAGGGGTCTGACGGGTTTCTTGGTCACTTTTTCAAGGTTTGATACCTCGTCTTGCATCAAATAGCCAAAAAGGCTGGCACCCGGGAAAAAGCGTGCAATGATGGCCGTGGAAGCATGTGCGCGATGGGCAGTACCAAAAGCATCGTTCACGTAAACATCAGCCAATAGGGCAAGCTTTTTGGCAAAACTTTCGTCGCCTTTTTCCTCTTCTTTATAAAAACGGAGATTTTCGAGCAAAAGCACTTGTCCCGGCTGCAAAGCAGCAGCTTTTTGTTGTGCTTCGGTTCCAATGCAGTCGTTCGCAAATAGAACTTTCATTTCCAGTTTGCGCTCAAGATCGGGCAATAGGTGGCGAAGAGAATATTTGTCGGTTGGGCCGTCTTTTGGCCGCCCTAAATGCGACATCAGAATGACAGAGCCGCCGGCCGAAAGAATTTTTTTCACCGTAGGAATGGCTGCCTTGATTCGGGTGTCGTCCGTGATCTCGAACTTATCATTGAGCGGAACGTTAAAATCAACTCGGACAATCACGCGTTTGTTTTTTAGATTGTACTGATCTATGTTCATCGTGCTAAAGGATTAAGGTGAATGATATTTTGTGAATTGAACAATCTGATTCTGAAGACAAAGAGTATTCTTCCCGGGATTCCAAAGATAAGTTTTTATCCGGGTACTATCGGGCATTTGATCGGGAAATGGAATGAAACAGCAAATATTGACTGAGTCAGCCCGGTTTTCAAAAAACGGCCTGAGATCAACACTTTGATAGAAATGAAAATCATCGCCCTTACTGGCGTCCGTCACTAAGTCCAAACCCTTCGTTACTTTAGGTGGAAAAGAGGAAAAAGCCTGAAATAGCAAAGCTGTGGTTTCTGTTGAAGTATGTAGCAAGGTGTCGCTTAACAGGACATACTCATCTTCCGATCCAAAACAATTCAGTTGTGTGAGATGGCCTTTATGACGATCGGCCATCAATAACGCTTGCCAGCTTTTATCATCGGTGGCATCAGGATGATAGGTGTAAAGCCCAATCCGACCGTTGTTGGCAACAGGTTCGAGTTTTTGTGCCAGCGATGGCATTTGCCGCAACACATCCGATGCTAAAACGCTGTTTTGAATCACAATATATTCAAAGGGGAGATATAGTGCAGCTTCGATATTTTCTGACGAAGTTTCGATGACGGTGAATCCTTTACGATCCATCAGTAAAAGCGGGACATTGCTGGTATAGGCATCCAAAACAAGGATACGTGATTGGGAGTCAATGTGAAGGCTGTCAAGGAAAGCTTTACTTCCGGCATAATGATTTCGGGCAATTTCAGTTTTATCCCAGGGATAGGAAGCATATCGTTTTTGTTGCACTTTCCAACTGGCCGTCAACATCAGCGCCGAGCCGGTGAGGGCAATGATCCACAGCATGATGGCCTGCGACTTTTGCTCCGGCCTGACCACCGATAGTCCGGGAATGATGAGCACGGCAAGGGGCAGGAAAAAGCTGTCTAAAAAATAATAATCATGAAGGGGGAATTGTTGCGCCATCGCGTAACTATAGCAAACTGATGCCCCTACACCAAGTAACGAAAACAAAAGCAGTTTGCGGTCGGTTTCATTTGCCCTGCTCTTCAACAGCATTCGGATCAAGACGAGGGATACGGCAATAAAAAGATAATGATATCCACTGAAATATGCCAACCGCCAGTTTTTCCAGGATGTTGCCATCAGCTCCTTCCAATCCTGAAACGATGATGCCGGAAGCAGATGATGATTAAACATGGAGCCATAAGTGGCTGAAATCCTGCGATCGAAAACCCAGAATGCAACAAAGACGAAAAGATGAAGGCCGGCAAGTTTCATCTCCAGCTCAATGTTGGGGTTGCCTTTCCAAAAAATCAACTGTACCATCACGAGCGCAATCAAAGGCATCAGAAAAGGCGGACGAATGAGTGCAGCCAAAGTGAGCAGCGCCATTGACAAGGCAAAATATTTCGTATGTGCCAGTTGAAGATACTTCACATAGAAATACAGCGAAATAAATCCAAGGCTCAGTGCAGGGATTCCGGGGATAAACCCATTCAGGTAATAGGTGAAAACCGGACTGCTGAAAACAAAGAGAGTGGCCAGCAGGGCAAAAGACGCCACGGCCCCAGTACGTCGGGCGGTAAGGTAAAACATTGTCAGGCCGATCAAACCTGCCAGCAGGACAATTGTACGCAAATAAGCCGGATGTTGCTGTCCGGTGAGCTTCATTACCAGCGCCGAAAGATATTCGGGCAAAGGCAAGGCTGCACTGGTTATTCCGTTAAAAGTCTCAATGCCTTGTGCAGGCGGGTATTTAGGATAGAGATTTAGTGTGGAGGGAAGAAATAGATTGAGGCCATTTTTAAAGTAACCAACAGCCAAAGCAAAACGGTCGCTTTGGGTCCAGGCATGCAGGTGAGATGGAAACTCAAACAGATGGGGATAGAAAAACAAAAAACTAAGCAACAACAGAAAAAAACCAAAAAGCCATGGCTCTTTTCCGGAATAGGAACCAATTTTAGGCTCAGTCATAATGTTGCGGTTTCTCCCGACAAAAATACGAATTCTGTTCAGGCTAAATGAGGCCGGTCAGTGAAAAAACCTCTGCTTTAAAACTCAATCGTTTGCAACTTCGATGACTTCGGACGAAGGCTTATTTTTGGATTTTGATTCCTGCAAAGGCTGTGCCTGACCGTATTGTTTCAGCGCTTTTTTGCGCACGATGAGCCGCACCGCACGGGGAACGATGGTAAAATCGAGCGGGCTGCTTCCCAACGACTCGCCATCAGTTTCCAAAAAGATGGCATGACGCGGCGTTGACATAATTTGAATCTTCTGGCCGGTGAAAGTGCTAACCTCCGACATTTTTAAAAACGAACCATCAAATAGCCGCGAAATGTTCCGAATAACCTTCAGCTTCGAGGTTTTGCGTACGACCGTCATGTCGAACAGCCCATCGTCGGGTATGGCGTTTGGAAGCTGCATCATTCCGCCTCCGTTGTATTTGCAAATCCCAATGCTGAGTGTAAAAACCTGATCGTCAATCACCTCTTTTCCGTCAACGGTAATGTTAAGCATCACCGATTTGTACTGAAAGAGACCTGTTGCCAGATTGATCAGATAGGAAAAGCGTCCGCCTTTGCCTTTGGCTTTCTGTATGTTGGTTTTTTTTGCCACAAAAGCATCGTAGCCCATACCGGCCATATTGACAAAATAACGGCTCTTGTCTTCGGCTTCGTAGCTGTATTTCACTTTCCCGACATCTTGCAGGAAGGTGCGCTCATTGCTGATGATTTTGATGGCTTTTTCATAGTTGAGCGGAAAATGATACATGCGTCCCCAGTCGTTGCCCGTTCCTACAGTAATCATCGCCAACGTTATATCTGTAGTTGCAAAGCGGGTTTGCTGGAAAATGCCGTTCACCACTTCATTCAGAGTACCATCGCCGCCCACGGCAATGATTTTTCTGAATCCTAAATCGTTCACCATATTGCGGGTGATTTCGATGGCGTGAAAGGGGTATTCGGTAAGCACGCTTAAAAACGAAAAGTTGTACTTCACCAGCAGTTCCTTGATTCCGGGCCAGTCTTTCTCGCATTTTCCACTGCCGGCTTTGGGGTTGACAACCACCAACCATTTGTTCGTGTCTTTCATTCGCTGTGTGTTGTGTATGTTTTCGGTTTGTTTAATCTCAAAAAGCCTTTTTAACACTCATTACACCCGATGCAATTCATTAGGGAAAAGTGTGCAAATCGTCTCCTGATTTAAAACAATCAACTGCAAAAATAATCTTTTGATAATAAGCCAATTAAAAAAAACAACTTTAGCGGGGAACTTAAAGCATCTTTTTTGATTGAAAAAGCCGTACACGCCGGTATTTTTGAAATGTTTCCCATGCCGATATCCGGCAAATGACCCATCCGAAACGGCCATCAAGGAAGCCGAATTTGATGATGTAGTTGCGGATAAATTTTGCGATGGACTTTATCAGGGCAATTGTATAGGATGGATTTTTGCCCCTGGCAACTAAGGCTTTGGCGGCAATGGTTGCAAAACGATCGGCCTGGCGGCGGTGTTCTTCAACGCTATAATAGGAATAATGCAACAAATCGCCTTTCAAATGCTGAATGCTCAACGTGGAATCGCTTGGAATGATTTTGTCGTGCGGATTTTGTCCACCCATCCGGGCCCGACGGCGATCGAAAAGCCGGAGTTTCGTATCGGGATACCAGCCGCAATGGTAAATCCATTTACCGCAATAATTGGTCAGCCGGTTCATACTGTAATAAGGAGATGGAAAATCTTTCTGTTTCTCTGTCAGGATGGCATTTCGCAATTCGTCTGACAATGCTTCATCGGCATCGAGGCTAAGAACCATTTCGTGACTGCACAAATCAATGGCATCCTGCTTCTGGCGGATGTAACCGGCAAAAGCTTGTCGTTCGAACCGAACCTCAAAATCGCGACAAATGGATTCGGTGCGATCGGTTGACAACGAGTCAAGTACCACTATTTCATCGGCCAGACCGTCTAACGATTCGAGACAACGACCAATGTTGCGCTCCTCATTTAAAGTGATAATGGCGACGGAGAGTTTTTTCATACACCCCAAATAACGTTCAAAATTACGGAATGTTTCGGGCTGCACGGCGGTATCGAACTTGAAAAACGAAGTCTACTAAAGGTTAAACTTCATTCTGTAGAAATTAGGAAAATTAATTTTCCAAAAAAAAACTACCTTTGGCTCATCGAACACTTGTAAACCAATTGACTATATGAATCTTTTTGTGGTAATCAACGATGCTCACAGCTTAATCTGGGCTATGATCAGCCTGTTGTTTTTGGCAGGTGTGCTATTGATGGTGGTATTTTTGATCCATCGGAAAAACTCGTATAAACGTTTTGAACTTTTTGAACAGCGTATTCACGAATTTGTCGGACTTTCGGTGAAGCCTTCCTCTACCGAACACGAAGAAACCAAATCAGATCCGGATCACTTTAAAAAAGCCTTACACGACCATTTACATGAACTCAATCAACGAATTGCTAAAAACGAAGAATATACCCATCGTCTGGCGAACCAATTAGAGGCCTTGACCCGTTTGATTGCCTCGCTCGACGAAGAAAATGAAGGGCAGGATACTGCCAACGATTTGCCTGCACAAGAGTTAATGGAAGACTAAACCCCGGTGGGCGATTCAGGCACAATGATCCAACAGACAAGATAGGCCAAAAGGCCGGCTCCGCCCAATAGCGTAAAAAGAACCCAGCCTACTCTGACAATGGTTGGGTCAAGATTAAGATAATCGGCCAGACCATAGCATACCCCTCCGAGGATGCGATTGAAGCGCGAACGATAGAGTTTTTTAACGTTTGTCATGTGTAAATGATTGGGTTTACAATGGATGAAGAGAAAGATATAATCTGATTATTAAGGATTTAAAAAATGTCGTCCGGAATCAAACAACAATTAAATTTTTTGATGGATTACATTCAGTTGTTGAACTTATTAAAATCGTAAACCGAAATAGACCGAGGCCAAAGTATTACGGCTTGGATGATTGATAAAAAACCCACCTAAACCATACTTCAGGCTAAGTTCGGATTCGGTTTTTTCTTGTTGTAAAAGTAGTGTTTTTTTTGCGAACGTCGTACCTTCGCAGCAAAATAATCCCACATTGATTCCTCAGCATACTGTTGCCAGCATTATGGAAGCCGCCCGCATCGAAGAGGTGGTGGGCGAGTTTGTGAGCCTCAAACGTCGGGGTGTCAACCTCATTGGTCTTTGTCCGTTCCATCAGGAAAAAACGCCTTCGTTCACCGTTTCGCCGGCAAAAGGTCTTTTTAAATGCTTTGGTTGTGGAAAAGGAGGCGATGCAGCCCGCTTTCTCATCGAGCACGAACATTTGAGTTATCCCGAAGCGCTGCGTTACCTTGCCCGGAAATACCAGATCGAAATTGAGGAGCACGAGCAGACACCCGAAGAACTGGCTGCCCTGAACGAAAGGGAAAGGATGTTTAATCTCAACACCTTTGCCCAGCAGTATTTTTCAAAAACGCTGTTCGAGCATCACGAAGGACGGGCTGTTGGACTGAGCTATCTCAAAGAACGCGATTTTAAAGAAGTAATCATCAAGAAGTTCCAGTTGGGCTACTCCCCCGATCAACGCGAGGCTTTCTCGGCCTATGCCCGTCAGCAAGGCTATGCCGCCGATATCCTGCTGAAAACAGGACTTTCTGTCGGCTCCGAAGAAAAACTTTACGATCGCTTTCAGGGCAGAGTGTTGTTCCCGATACACAACCTTACCGGAAAAGTCATTGGTTTTGGCGGAAGAATTCTGTCTGGTGATAAAACCAAAGCCAAATACCTTAACTCGCCCGAGTCGGAAATTTACAATAAAAGCAAAAGCCTTTATGGTCTTTATTTTGCAAAGAGCGCCATCACCCGTACCGACAATTGTTTGCTTGTTGAGGGATATACCGATGTGATCTCGCTGCACCAGGCAGGAATCGAAAATGTGGTTGCAAGCTCCGGGACCAGTCTTACTACCGATCAAATCCGGCTCATCCGACGGTTTACCAACAACATTACCATTCTCTACGATGGCGATCAGGCCGGCATCAACGCCTCGCTCCGCGGGACGGATATGATTCTCGAAGAAGGCATGAACGTGCGGGTGTTGTTACTACCCGAAGGTGACGACCCTGACAGCTTTGTCCGGAAAAACCGCACAAGTGAGGTTGAGGCTTTCATCAGCGAAAATGCCACCGATTTCATCAGCTTCAAAACAAAGCTGTTGATCCGGCAATCGGGTGATGATCCGCTAAAAAAAGCCGGACTGATTAAAGAAATTGTACAAACCATTTCGCTTATACCCGAGCCCATCTACCGCTCGGTGTATATCAAAGAATGCAGCCGGCTGCTCGAGGTGGAAGAACAACTCCTGCTCAATGAACTCAATAAACTTCTGCGGCAGAAATTCAAAAAACAGACAGGTGAACAGTATCTTCCCGATACTCCTGCGCCCAGTCCCGAACAGCCCCGGATCGAATCGCAAGAACCCGAAGAACAACCCGGATATTATCAGGAAAGAGAACTGATCAAACTCCTGCTTCAATATGGAAATCAGGACATCCCGATCGAATATGTTGATGAGCTGAATTATCCCGTTTCAGCCACCGAGAAAGTGGCGCGCTTTATCATTGACGACCTGCTCTACGATGAGTTGTGGTTCAGCCAGCCCACACACCGCAAAATTCAGGATCACTTTGTGGAAGCCTTAAAAGAGGAAGTCGTACCTTCAGAAAAATATTTCATTCATCATCATGAACCCGATGTGGCCCTTCTGGCCGTTGACCTGCTTACCACCCCATACCGGCTTGACAATTGGGAAAGCAAAAAAATTTATGTGAAAAAGGAGGAAGATGTGCTTAAAGATGCCATCATCGAAACCCTCTACCGCTATAAGGATTTTGTGATTCAGCAACGAATGATCCAGGTTTCGGAACAACTCAGGCAAGCCACCAGCTTAGATGAACAAGTGGCCCTGATGGCCGAAAAAAATAAACTGGATCGAATGAGGCAGGCCATCAACAACCAATTGGGAATTATCATTGTAAAATAATTGCGTAGCCATCGAAAAAACAAAAAGCAACAAATCAAGGGACTGTCTCCCGTGAAATGCTGCTTTTGGTTTCAGAAGTTGGTTGTTAAATAAGGGTAAGATCGGCCAACGGAATGTGGTTAATAGGCCAAGAAGTTCACATTGAATGCACCGTCGGTGACGTTTTTAATGCTGCCATCCTCGCTTTTTCCTTTGAAGTGGAAAGTGCCGATGATATGGGCATCCGTAATTTCAGAAATCTTGATTTCGCCGGCAACGCTGCCATCATAAGGAGCCTGCCAGGTATTCGTGACCGGCTGTGTTGGATTGGCGAGGTCAATTTGGGTTTCCATATAGGCTGCTGAGTTGGCAATATTGGCTCCACCTCCAAAAGAATAGGTTCCAACTGATACATCTCCAAGAATTGTAAAAGTGATGGCCTTGGCCGATGTGCCTCCGGTGTTACCCTGAAGATTCAAATATCCTGGCCCTTTGGTGGCAAATGTGGCCATTGAAATTGTGGTGATCCTTGTGCCGTCAACCTTGGCTGTGATGGTGCCTTCGGCAGCCGAACCGCCTCCGCCTCCATCGTCGTCTTTTTTACATGAACTAATCAGCAGTGCCGCCATCATCAGCGCCATCATGCCCCAATGCGTGTAGAAACGTGTTTTCATTGCTTTGTTGAGTTAAAGTTAGCACGACAAAGAAATGAGTGAATAATAAAAATGTAAATACGGTAAATCCCGTAATTTGGGAAAAACATGCCCAACCTTACCCCGCCTACAACGGGTAAAAGGGCAAAAAAGAAAAGCGCATTAGACCAATTGGTCAAATTGCTTAAGGAATCGCAGATCGTTTTCGAAAAACAGACGCAGGTCGTTAATCTGATATTTCATCATGGTAATGCGTTCGATACCCATTCCAAATGCATAACCGCTGTATTCTTTGCTGTCAATACCGCAAGCCTCCAAAACATTGGGATCCACCATACCGCAACCAAGAATTTCGACCCACCCACTGTATTTACAGATGTTGCATCCTTTGCCGCCACAAATATTGCACGACACGTCCATCTCGGCCGAGATTTCGGTAAAAGGGAAATAGGAAGGGCGGAAACGGATGCGTGTTTCGGGGCCAAAAAATTCTCGTGCAAAGAAATAAAGCGTCTGTTTTAAATCGGCAAACGAGACCTCCTTGTCAATATAAAGTCCTTCAATTTGATGGAAGATGCAATGTGCGCGTGCCGAGATGGCTTCGTTGCGAAATACTCTGCCCGGAGCAATGATGCGGATGGGGAGTTTCCCCTGTTCCATCACTCTCACCTGCACACTCGAAGTGTGCGTGCGCAGAGCAACATCGGGCGACTTACCAATAAAAAAGGTATCCTGCATATCGCGTGCCGGATGCTCTTCGGGGAAATTTAAAGCTGTGAAATTATGGAAATCATCTTCAATTTCAGGCCCTTCGGCAATGATAAAACCCAAACGTTCAAAAATGCTGTTGAGGTTCCGCCGAACAATGGAAATAGGATGACGCCCTCCTGAAACCTCTACGGCCGGCAAACTGGTGTCTATCTGGCTGACATGATGCTGGTCGCCGGCAAAAGCATCCGACTGCCGATCGAAAATCTCCTGTGCCTTGTTTTTTAACTCATTGAGCAACATGCCCATCTCTTTGCGATTTTCGGGCGGAACTTGTTTGAAATCGTCAAACAGGGCATGGATCAATCCCTTTTTGCTCAAATATTTCAAACGAAATTCTTCAACCTGTTCTTTGCTTTGAGCTTGAAACTGTTGGATATCGGCCAGCAAAGCAGCAATTTTGGTTTTCATCGGCAGCATATGAGGTTTAAATCATAATTTATTTTAGAATTTCGATTTTCATCGTAACCGGCTTCACCGGCTTGTCGCCCTGACCGGTCTGTACGGCGGCAATTTTATCAATCACATCGAATCCGTCAATCACTTCGCCAAAAACAGTGTAAGTTCCATCAAGGTGAGGTGTTCCGCCCTTAGTGGCATAAACTTTCTTTTGTTCATCGGTATAACTGACGCCGGTACGCTGCGAAAAATTGTTTAGCGTGGCCTCATCATACTTTTGACCTTGAACGATATAAAATTGAGAGCCCGACGAACGGCGTTCCGGATTCACCTGATCGGCCGTCCGGGCGGCAGCCAAGGCGCCTTTTTTATGAATATGCTGCGGACGAAATTCGGCTTCTACTGTATAACCAGGGTCATTACGTCCATCTTTATTGCCTCCACCCTGAATCATAAAATTTTTAATAACACGGTGGAAAGGCGAGTCGGTGTACCACCCCTGTTTCACTAATTTGATGAAATTATCGCGATGCTGTGGCGTGTCGTTGTACAATTTGGCTGTCATATTGCCATAATTTGTCTTGATCACAATCATGGTTTCGGCTTTTTGCTGTGCCGAAAGGCTGAGGGCGAAGCCCATCACAACGGCTAAAATGAGGGTTCTCATAGCTTAAAAGGTTAAATTGAAACGGCAAAAATAAACAAAGCCTTTGATATAGAAAGTGGCGCAATCAAAGGTTCAAAAGTGATTTAGTTTTCTTTTTTCTTTGCGGCGGTAGCCCGGGCTTTATTGTAACACACCCTGCACAAGGGTTCATAGCTTTCGGTCTCGCCCAGAAGCACTAAGCGCTCGCCTTCTACAATGCGATGCGAAACATGTGCCAGATTTCCACAGTGCATACAGATGGCGTGAACCTTGGTAACATACTCGGCCACTGCCAGCAATTGGGGCATTGGCCCGAAAGGATTAGCCTGAAAATCCATGTCGAGGCCGGCTACAATCACCCGGATACCACGATTGGCCAACTGGGTACAGACCGAAGTCAGCTCGCTGTCGAAAAACTGGGCTTCGTCAATGCCAATCACATCTACATCATTGGCGTAGAACAAAATCTGTGAAGCGCTCTCAACCGGTATCGAACGGATTGCGTTGGCGTTGTGCGAAACAACATCTTCATCACTGTAACGTTTGTCAATGTGTGGTTTGAAAATCTCAACCTTTTGTTTCGCAATACGGGCACGATTGAGCCTGCGAATCAGTTCTTCGGTTTTGCCCGAAAACATACTGCCGCAAATTACCTCAATCCAACCGCCTTTGTTCGTAATATTGGTGTCTTTTTCGAGAAACATGAATGCGGATATTGCTGTTTTGGCTAATTTTACATGCTGCAAATGTAACCATTCAAATGAAAATAAACGTTCAATAGAATCGTGCCATAATGGATAAAATGAAAAATATGGGCCTTTTAGGGCAGATACAAATGCTGGTGTCGGAATTGAAACGTCATACCGAAGTCCTTGAATCAGAAGGAGGGGTTGTTCACCCTATTGATGCCGGCCTGTTGCGCGACAAAACAAGATCGCTTTATGATGTGGTTCTGCAACTTAATACCGGTGAAAGCTATTGGCCTGCGGGAGCAACGGTTAGCAATCGGGATAAAAACCAGCCAAATGATCACCAAAACAAACCGGCTATAGAAACCCCTGATGTGCAGCTTAATGACAGATTAGCCGCACCAGATTTTAACCCGGCTCAAATTTCTGCTGACGAATCCGACGAAGCGCCTTCAAACCTCGGAAGTTTTGTGGGTGAAAGCAACATCTCGTTTCCCGAAAAGGAAATAAAGTTAGAACCTAATCCGCCAGTGAAAGTGACACCCAAACAAAGAACTGAGCCACAGCCCACCATGCTCGACCTTTTTGGCGAAACCCCCATTCTGGCTGACAAATTGCAGATTTCTGACAACAGCTTAGCGAAAAAGATTGAACACGCCAAAATCAGTGACTTGCGCGAAGCCATCGGTATTAACGATAAGTTTTTAATGATCAATGAGTTGTTCGAAGGGAATATCCAATATTACAACCGTGCCATTGACGAGCTGAACAGTTTTGAAAGCTACAATGGCGCAAAAACCTATTTGATCGAGCTGAGCGTCCAACATCGTTGGGAAAGCCATGGTCCGGCCCTTGAACGCATTCATTCCCTCATCGAACGACGTTTTGCGAATGACAATTGATCATACATAAACGGCAGTAATCCGATAATTTACATAAGATCAAAAAAACATCTTTTGTTAGCCTTCTGATAAACGCTCTATGTCGAAACTATTTCTTGTGCCAACCCCTATCGGGAATCTCGAAGACATCACCCTGCGGTCGCTTCGCGTGTTGAAAGAAGTGGATTTGGTGGCTGCTGAAGACACCCGAAAAACTTCCATTTTACTGAAACATTATGACATCAGCAAACCGATGGTGGCTTTTCATCAGCACAATGAACACCGAATGGTTGAACAACTCATCGGACGGCTTCAATCGGGGACAAAGATTGCCTTAGTCACCGATGCTGGCACTCCTGCCATCTCCGATCCGGGGTTTTTGCTTGTGAGAGCAGCCATTGCAGCAGCCGTCGAAGTGGAGTGTTTGCCCGGCCCTACGGCTTTTGTGCCGGCCCTTGTCAACTCTGGATTACCTGCTGAAAGATTTGTTTTCGAGGGTTTCCTGCCTCATAAAAAAGGACGGCTTAAACGCATCACTGCCATCGCCAAACGTTCTTGTACAACAATTCTGTACGAATCTCCCCATCGGATCGTCAAAACCCTGGAACAACTCGCAGCCATTGCCGGAATTGACCGACCGGCTTCTATCTCTCGCGAACTCACCAAGATGTTCGAAGAAAACCGCCGTGGCACTTTGAAAGAATTAATCGCCTATTTTGGCCAGCAAGATGTGAAAGGTGAAATTGTTATCGTGATTGGCCCGGCAGACCAAGGGTCGAAACAATTCGCTGAGGATGAAGAATCCTTTTCAGAAAGCTAATCGAGGAATTATTAAGCCAATCATTTTTTAAAACGATGTGAATCAGAACATTAAGAAATAAAGTTGTATATCTTGTGGTAATTTCTTTATTTTGCAGCGCTGTTTAACTAAAACTTCATCAGTTATGTCAGAAATCAAAGAAAAAATCGTATCCATTATTGTGGAAAAATTAGGTGTTGAACCGGCCGAAGTTACACCAGAAGCCAGTTTTACCAACGACCTTGGCGCCGACTCGCTCGACACCGTCGAACTGATCATGGAATTTGAGAAAGTATTTAATATCGCTATTCCGGACGATCAGGCTGAAAAGATTGCCACTGTTGGCGATGCTATCAGGTTTATTGAAGAGAAAAAAGGTTAAGAATTATTTTTATGGAGCTGAAACGAGTAGTAGTAACAGGAATAGGTGCCATCACACCGATTGGTAACAATGTCGCTTCCTATTGGGAGGGTCTGATCAATGGCGAGAACGGCGCTGCTGATATTACCCGCTTTGACGCCTCCAAGTTTAAGACCCGCTTTGCCTGCGAAGTAAAAAATTACGACTCCAAAGACTATTTCGATCGTAAGGACGTACGCAAATACGACCTTTATGCTCAGTTTGGGCTGATTTCATCAGACGAGGCCATAGCCGATTCTGGTTTGATCAACGGAAAAACAGATTTAGACGAGGTTGGCGTCATTTGGTCGTCAGGCATAGGCGGGCTTATTACCTTTTCCGAGGAGGTGTCGGCTTTTGCAACAGGCGATGGCACACCTCGGTTTAATCCTTTTTTCATTCCTAAGATGATTGCCGACATCACTGCCGGCCACATCTCAATCAAACACGGCTTCCGTGGCCCGAACTTTGCTACCGTTTCGGCTTGTGCCTCCTCAGCCAACAGTATTGTTGATGCGTTCAACTATATCAGGTTGGGTAAAGCAGTGGCTATCATTGCCGGCGGCTCCGAAGCTTCGATCAGCCAGGCGGGTGTGGGTGGATTCAATGCCATGCATGCCATATCAACCCGCAACGACGACCCCAAAACCGGATCGCGCCCCTTCGACAAAGACCGCGATGGCTTTGTGATGGGAGAAGGTGGCGGTGGGATCGTCCTCGAAGAGCTGGAACATGCACTGGCCAGAGGCGCCAAAATCTATGCCGAATTGGTAGGATGCGGCCTATCGGCTGATGCCAACCACATGACTTCGCCTCATCCCGAAGGCCTTGGTGCCAAACTGAGTATGCAACGCGCCTTAGACGACGCCGGCATTCAACCGGAAGTCATTGACCACATCAACACACACGGAACTTCTACACCTCTGGGCGATATCGCTGAGCCAAAATCCATCGTAAGCCTCTTTGGCGACCATGCTTACAAAATTAGCATCAACTCCACCAAATCCATGACCGGCCATTTGCTGGGCGGTGCCGGTGTGATCGAAGCCATTGCTACGCTGCTTGCCGTGAAAAACGATGTCATTCCCCCGACTATCAACCACTTTACGGATGACCCGGAAATAGATAACAATCTTGACTTCACTTTCTGGAAAGCCCGTAAACGCGTTGTAAATTATGCTCTTACCAATACATTCGGATTTGGCGGACACAATGCTTCCATTATCTTTAAGAAGTTTGTGTCGTAGTAGCCTCCCATGTCATTGAAAAAACGATACAATAAAAACAACACCCTTTATAGAGTCTAACTTAATATTGATAGAGGTTGTTTTTTTTGAATTTTTTCAGATTGGCCTTTTCGGCTGACAAAAATCTCAGCCAGGCAATAAAAAATATTTTCGGGTTTGTGCCCGGAAATATTTTTTTGTATCAGTTGGCCTTCCGTCATAAATCTGCAGCAAATGCCACTGCCAACGGTCACAAACTGAGCAACGAACGTCTTGAATATCTGGGCGATGCCGTGCTTAGCGCTGTGGTGGCTGATTATCTTTTTAAAAAATTCCCTTATAAAAATGAGGGCTTTCTCACCGAGATGCGCTCCAAAATCGTTAGCCGTGCCTCGCTGAATAAACTCTCGCAAAAAATGGGAATTGACAAATTGGTCAACCTCAACGGCGATGCACGTTCAATCTTTAAATCGGCTAATGGCGATGCTTTTGAGGCTCTGATTGGAGCCATTTATCTCGACAAAGGATTCAATTTTACCCGTAATGTGATCGTCAAACGCATCATCGAATGGCATTTAGATGTGGATCATCTTCAAAACAGCGATTTCAACTTTAAGAGTAAACTTCTTGAGTGGGGCCAAAAAGAAAAACAGACAGTGGAGTTTGTGGTGGCTGCCGAACAGGGCGAAGGCTTCCGACGCCAATATCTCATCCATATCCGTCTGAATGGCGAGGTGGTTGCCGAAGCACGCGATTATTCCATCAAAGGCGCCGAACAACTCGCAGCCGAAAAAACCTGGTTATCACTTCTCGAGGCTAAAGAACAAGTCTCAAATATTCCCGTTCCATGACCATAAAAAAGAACAGCATTTCGGTAGTTCCGTTCGATGACATCACTTTGTTGGCCATCGTCACTCAGATGAGTGACTTCACTTTGGCATGGAATTTAAACAATGCTATCGGACTCAACCTGAAAAAGATGGATAACATCGTTGACGAGACGGTTGATTTCTCGTTCTACTATTTCGATGCCGGCGAAAATAAAAATGTGTTCAATTTGGTGCAACTAGTCAACAACGGCAAAAAACTTCTGAAACTCGGCAATCCATTTGATTATTTGTTGATTATCCGACATGGCATTCATGAACACCGACTTACAGAGTGGATTGGAACCATTCGAAAAATCAAAGGAATAAGCGTTGTTAGTCAACTTAACCTCGATCACAAAGAGATGGATTCGTTTCTGGAAAAGGTTGAGTTTCACGAATTTAAGCAGATTCGCGAAAGCGCTCCCACCAGATTACGAACCGGCCTTCAGCTTTAAAAATCGAGCTCTTGCTTCAGCTCTTTGATCCGGCTTTTGCTTACATTTACCCGATTCCCGTTTTTGAGCAACAGTTCGTAGCTTTCTTTGCCATACTGTTCGATACGCGCAATCTGATCGAGGTTCACGATATGCGACCGATGAACGCGCATAAATCTCTCTTTTGGAAGATTTTCTTCAAGGTCAGAAAGCGTCTCTTTTTTCAAAAAACGACCTGCCGAACAATAAATCATCACATAATCATCCTGTGATTCGATATGTTCGATTTCCTCAACCGGAATTAAATGAATCTTTGATCCTGATTTTACGGCTATGCGCTCTAACTTTTTGGGTTCAGATTGCCAGGCACTTACCAATTGCTGCAATTGTGGCTGTACTCCCGCTTTGGTGTGTGTGCGCCCAATCACTTTGTCAACGGCCGAGCGTAAACGATCTTTCGAAAAAGGTTTCATCAGATAATCCACGGCATTGAGTTCAAAGGCTTTGATGGCATACTCATCATAGGCTGTCGTAAAAATGATTTCAGGCCATTCATCCAACAATTCGAGCAGCTCAAACCCACTCAGTTTTGGCATTTGTATGTCGAGGAAAACCAAATCGGGGCGAAGTTCCTGAATGGCTTTCAGACCCGAGAAACCATCGCTGCATTCGCCTATCAATTCGATGATGTCAAAATCGGCAAGAAAATGACTCAGCAGGGCACGAGCCGGTTCTTCATCTTCAATGATTAAAGCACGTAATACTTGCTTCATAATCAGGGATGTTTTGGGATTCGGATAAGTACTTCAAATTCATTTTCGTCGGGTTTGACCTCAAAAAGATCGGCACGTTGATAGGTGAGCTGCAGGCGCTTGCGGATATTGTTGAGCCCGACGCCTTCGCCTTTGATACGTTTGGCGTCAGGATCGTAATTATTGGTAATTTTCAGGGTCGCAAAGTCGGCGCCATCCGCACAATTGAGTTGGATCATCACCTCCCCGACACTCTGGTGAACCCCGTGTTTCACTGCATTTTCGAGCAATGGTTGCAAAATCATGTTGGGAAGAAGCAAGGTGTCGCAACCAACATCAGTGTTGAAATGATATTTCAAGCGTTTTCCAAACCTGACTTTTTCAATTTCGAGATAGCGTTGGGCATTTTCAAGCTCAAGGCGGAGCGTAGTGGTTTCGTTGCGGTCGTAACTCAGCGAATAGCGCATAAAATCCGACAACCGGATCACCATTTCCTGAGCCTTCCCCGGGTCGGTAATCGTTAGCGAACTGATCGAGTTAAGACTGTTAAACAAAAAATGCGGATTAATTTGAGCTTTGAGTGCGTTCAATTCGGCTTCCCGTATCAGGTTGTTCAACTCGGCCTCGGTTTTCAGTTTTTGTTGCAGATCGTCGTTATAAATCAGAATGTAGTAGATCAATACAAATATAAGGTAGAAGAAAATGCCTGAAATCGCTCGCCAGGGTAGGCTTTGATTCAGGAACTTCATATACCATGCATCTCTCGGATCGAGCAGCAACATCAGCGAATAAGCTCCTCCAATCCATAACGCAACAGTGGCAACACCTGTGATCAGATGATTCAGAAAAAGATCGGTAAAAGGAAGATCTTCTCTGATCTTTACCCGAATCACATACCATAAACTTATTCCCATCAGGGCAAAAATAAGGTTGAAAACAACTGCATCGGCCACACTTACCCAGAAACCAACCTCAAGAAGGAAGTGAAAAAACACAACCTGAACGAGTGCAACAAACAACCAGACAATTAGATAACCTGTGAAATATTGTCGGTTTTTGACCAATGGATTTAGCATATCGGTTTCACTCTGGGTTTGGAAAGATGCAATGGCTTACACCTTATAAAATTAATGACTTTTTAATTCTAACCCGCCAAAGAGCACAAAACCTTTCAGGATCAGGGTTTTCTCAGGATTTATCTTTGCCGGCAAGCGTTTGTCGGAAAATCCGCCGAAGATGGAAACCATTTCCGATTTCACAAACCAGTCATCTGGCACGATCAGGTTGCCGCCTCCAAAAATGATCAGTACATCAATTATACAGCCTTCGGGCGACGGTTGAGCGTCTTTCATATATAAGTCAGAGCCGCCAAAAATAGCGGTGATCTTTCCTCCTTTGAAATTTGATGAGGTGAAATGGCTGGTTCCTCCGCCAAAAATGGCCGTATCTTCAATGTATTCCTGACTCGTTTCGGTGAAGCCGGATTGTTGATTCAGGTTAAAAAAATTGTCATCGTGAATTGAATGTGTCGTTTGACGTTTTTTCCCGTTGCGGCTGAGCAGGATGAAACCTAGAATAATCAGCACTCCGGGCCAGAACACGGTTCTTAGCCGGATAGAATAGTCAAAAAACTCAGGAATCCAGAAAAGTACGCCCAAGGCAATGAGAACATAACCTGTAGTACGATCGTTACGGCTGGCAACGATCACCAATCCGATAAAAATTAAAAGAGTTTTCCACGATACGAGATAATGGCGCAGACTGAAATCAATGACGTCAAAGCTGTCGAGCAGCAAAAGACCGCCCAGAACGATAAGCAGAAATCCAATCCAAAGACGTGAATCGGTTTTTTTGGGGAGTGTTTCCATTTTTTACGGTTTTGAGGTATGAATTGACAGCGAAAATAGGCTCACTTAGGGTACTTTTCAAGCTTTTTTCGGCCAATGGGGGAAACAAGTCGGCGAATTACTGCCTTAGTCCGGCCAACCGGTCGAGGGTTGTTGAGTGTTTCAAAGGTCGTTCATTAAAATCCTGCCGTCAGCTCCTGCATGATAGCACGCAACGGTCTGACGGAATGAATATCGTCAATGGCCGGACCGGCTACCCAAACTGTCTGGTAAGTGGCTTTGAAAGCCGCTTTTTCCATTTTTTTCATGCCTCGTGCAAAGATGATCATTCGCAGAAAATTTCTAAACCGTTTATGACGCTTCATCCAATGCTCTAAAAAACTGCCTTTTGTACCAATCTGTTGTACGTAAGGTGTATTAATCACCGTTAGATGACTGCCCGAAAGGCGTGTACTCAGTACAATATCCTTGCTTTTGTATTTAATCAGGGCTTGTTTATAATCATCACTCACGGGCGATTCTACCGATGCAATAAAAATGGTGCCAACCGAAACGCCTGCAGCCCCAAGGTCGAGCATTTCCCGCACATGTTCCGGACGACTGATTCCACCGGCAGCAATCACAGGAATGCGGCAGTGTTCGACCAATTCCGGAACCAAAATGCGGTTGGAAACCGGGCCGCAATGACCACCGGCTTCGCTGCCAACGGCAATCAGCGCATCGGCTCCCAAAGCTTCAACTTTTTTAGCATAAGCCAAATTCACAACATCACAAAAAACCTTGATACTTAGAGGCTTACATCTCTTAATAACTTCTTCCGGGCTCCCCAGCGAGGTTATGATAAAATCAACCTTTAAATCAGTCAAAACAGATAACTGCTGCTTCCATTTCGGATTTGATTTGTTGACGATCAGATTGAAACCAAAAGGGGCATTGGCGGCCGATCTGATTTGCGCAACGGCTTCACGAAGGGCAGACTCGGTGCGATAATTCAGAGCCGGAATTGCTGCCGTACCCCCAGATTTTAAAGCTTCGATTACCATAGATGTATTGGAAACCAGAAACATAGGCGCTACAAGCACCGGATAACTTATGCCAAGCATGTTGCTTAGGCTTAGTTTCATCGGATGGGGTTCTGTCAGGTTTGTCATGGCTTTTGCTGTTGAAATCAAGAGTTGAGGCAAAGATGGGAAATCTTTTCGTAAACGGTTTCTAACTATGGATGGTTCGGGCTAGCTGTCGCCCGACAATTTTCTTAAAAAAATAATTGTGAATTTTTCACAGAAAACGATTGCATAAAATAAAAAATCGTCTTACATTTGCAATGCACGCATAATAAATCAAAGATGAAAATACAGGAAAGTGTAGATTATCATATTCGGAGCAGCCTGTTTGCCATGCGTCGGATGTACAATCTTTTAGCGGCTGAACATGGCACAACACAGGGTGTAGCTTATGTTTTAATCAGTGTTCCACGCGAAGGGGTTGCTGCCACACGCATCGCCCCGATGATGGGTATGGGCGCTACCAGCCTTTCGCGCCTGCTCAAAACAATGGAGGATGATGGATTGATTTACCGCGTGAAAGATCAAACGGATAAGCGGGTAGTTTTTATTCATCTGACAGAAAAAGGTGTGGCGATGCGCAAAAAAGTGAGACAAGTGGTCATTGATTTCAACAACAAACTGATGCAAAAGCTTGATGCCGACGAAGTGAAATCTTTTACCCGCGTTTGCCAGCTTGTAAAGAAAGAAGCTTGCAGTGAAATTAGCCGATTAGCCAATGGCGACTGCAATGAAATGATTTGAAATTCAATCAATTGAACATATTTCTAAAAAAGTTATGATGACAAGGAGGATTAAAAAAGTGGCTGTGCTGGGCTCAGGGGTTATGGGCTCAGGCATTGCATGTCATTTTGCCAACATTGGTTTGCAGGTCTTGCTCATTGACATTGCTCCGGGCGAACTGACCGAAGAAGAAAAACAGAAAGGTCTGAGTTTGTACGACAAGCGGGTGCGAAACCGCCTTGTGGACACCGCTTTGGCCAACGCGCTCAAGTCCAAACCTTCGCCCATTTATCATCCATCGTTTGCCAAACGAATTGTGACAGGTAATTTTGATGACGACCTGGCAAAAATTAAGGAATGCGACTGGGTGATTGAGGTAGTAGTCGAAAGACTCGACATCAAAAAAGAGGTACTAGCGCGTGTTGACAGTTTGCGTCGGCCAGGAACGCTTGTCACAACCAACACCTCGGGAATTAGTGTGGAAAAAATGGCCGAAGGCCGTAGCGATGACTTCAAAAAACATTTCTGCGGAACCCATTTCTTCAATCCGCCGCGCTATTTGCAACTGTTCGAGATTATTCCCGGTTCATTCACCTCACCCAAGGTGGTGAGTTTCCTGTCGGATTATGCTTTGCGGTTTTTGGGTAAAACCGCAGTGGTTGCCAAAGACACACCGGCCTTTATTGCCAATCGTATCGGCACATTCAGCATCATGCAGCTTTTTAACAATGTGCAAAAATATGGGCTCACTATCCCCGAGATAGATAAGCTGACCGGACCCATCATTGGGCGGGCAAAGTCGGCAACCTTCCGTACAGCCGATATCGTTGGCCTCGACACCTTGGTTCATGTGGCAAACAACATTCGTCAGCAAACGCATGACGAGGCCAATGAGGTGTTTGCTATTCCGCCGTATTTACAAACGATGCTCGACAACAAATGGTTAGGCGACAAAACGAAACAGGGTTTTTTTAAAAAGGTGAATGAAAATGGAGAGAAGAAATTTTTGTCGCTCAATTTCTCCAACTTAACCTACGAGGAGGCTCCCAAACCGAAATTGTCGGTTTTCGATGCAACCAAAGGGATTGATGATCCTGCCCGCAGGATGCCGGTTCTGTTGGCTGATACCGGCCGTGCCGGCGATTTCTACAGAAGTTCGTTTTATAGCCTGTTCAGTTTTGTCTCGAACAGAATCCCCGAAATCACCGATGCTATATATAAGGTGGACGATGCCATGAATGCCGGTTTTGGCTGGAAACTCGGGCCATTTCAGGCCTGGGATGCCTTAGGTGTGGGAGCCACTGTCAAGGCAATGGAAGACAGCGGGAATTCCGTTGCAGTTTGGGTAAAAACCATGTTGGAAAAAGGAATCAACTCCTTTTATAAGGTTGAAAACGGTCTGAAATACTTCTACGATATTGAAATACAGAATTATGCGTTAATTCCCGGGCAGGAAAACCGTTTGTCGCTCGAAGCCCTTCGCCCTACAAAAGTGATCTGGGAAAATAGTGATGCCAGCATCTTTGATCTTGGTGATGGCGTGTTGAACATCGAGTTTCATACCAAGATGAACACCATTGGAGCAGGGGTTCTCGAGGGTTTGAACAAAGCCCTTGATTTGGCCGAAGCCCAGTACAAAGCATTGGTCATTTCGAACGAAGGTGAACATTTCTCGGCAGGCGCCAATGTGGGCATGATTTATATGCTGGCCATCGAGCAGGAATTTGAAGAATTGGATATGGCGGTACAATGGTTTCAGAAAACCACCATGCGGATGCGTTATTCTGCCATCCCGGTGGTGGCAGCTCCGCACGGCATGACACTTGGTGGCGGTTGCGAACTCTGTATGCACGCCGACAAAGTGGTAGCTCATGCTGAAACTTATATGGGATTAGTCGAGTTTGGCGTAGGCCTTATTCCCGGAGGCGGAGGCTCGAAAGAGTTTGCCTTGCGCCTTTCGGATGAGCTTCGCGATGGCGATGTGCGTACTAATGCTTTCCTGCAACGTTTTATGAGTATCGCACAGGCCAAGGTATCCGCTTCGGCTTATGAAGCTTTCGATTTGGGGTATCTGCGTCCGGGGGTTGACGAGGTGGCGGTCAGTCGTAGCCTGCAACTTGCTCAAGCCAAGAACGCAGCTTTGGCTTTGGCCGAAAAGGGCTATACCCAGCCGCCCCGTAGAAACGATATCAGAATCTTGGGGCGCGAGGCTCTTGGAATGGTGTATGTAGGCGCCGACAGCTATGCCGTAGCCGGCTATATGAGCGAACACGACAAGCTTATTGCCGAAAAATTAGGCTTTGTCATGGCGGGAGGCGATGTTTCCCAGGCATTGACAGAGGTGTCGGAAGAATATCTCCTGAATCTCGAACGCAGGGCGTTTCTTGAACTTTGTATGCAACGCAAAACCCTCGAACGGATGCAAAGCCTCATCGTTTCCGGAAAAATATTACGTAACTAAATCAATAACTATCAAAATAAGAAATCAATATGATGAATGCATATATTGTAGGAGGTTATCGGTCGGCTGTTGGAAAAGCTCCCAGAGGAAGCCTTCGTTTTGTCAGGCCCGACGATATAGCCGCCACCGTCATCCGGCGGCTGATGGATGATTTTCCGATGATTGAAAAGAAACGCATTGATGATGTGGTGGTTGGCAATGCTTTTCCGGAAGCCGAAAGCGGCTTCAACATGGGCAGATTGCTCTCGCTGATGTCGCTCGATACAGTGGAAGTTCCCGGGTCAACCATCAACCGTTATTGTGCCAGTGGCCTCGAATCTATTGCCATTGCCACAGCAAAAATTAGAGCGGGTTTGGCCGATGTGATTATTGCCGGCGGAGCCGAAACCATGTCGCTCATCAGCATGGGCGGTTGGCGGCAAGTGCCCAACCCCGAAGTGGCTCAGCATCATCCGCGCTGGTATATGGGAATGGGGCTTACTTCCGAGATGGTGGCGAAAGAATACAATGTCAGCCGTCAGGAACAGGATGAATTTGCAGTGGAGTCGCACGCAAAGGCCCTCAAGGCACAATCTGAGGGAAAGTTTCGTCAGGAAATCGTGTCCATTGAGGTGAAAGAAACTTATGTTGAAAACAATCAGCGCAAAACCCGCACGACTCTTTTTAATACCGACGAAGGACCTCGTGCCGGTACTTCCCTTGAAGGGTTGTCGAAACTTAAACCGGCTTTTGCTGCCAATGGAACATCCACTGCTGGCAATTCATCCCAGATGTCGGATGGAGCGGCTTTTGTACTCGTAGTTTCAGAAAAAGTGCTTCAGGAGTATCAATTGCAGCCTATTGCCCGCTTAGTGGATTATCAGGCTGCAGGCGTTGAACCGTATAAAATGGGCATTGGGCCGATAGCAGCGATACCTAAAGTGCTCAAACATAGCGGCATCAGCCTGAACGAAATTGACCTTATCGAACTGAATGAGGCGTTCGCTTCGCAAAGTATTGCCGTAATACGCGAGCTTGGGCTTAATCCGGCCAAGGTGAATGTGAACGGAGGCGCTATCGCCTTGGGGCATCCTCTCGGGGCTACCGGAGCAAAACTCACCGTGCAAATCCTCAACGAGCTCAAACGCCGAAACGCACGTTACGGCATGGTAACCATGTGTGTTGGCACAGGCCAGGGAGCCGCCGGAATTTTTGAAAGGTTCTGATTATCTGCAAAATAACACTAAAATAACAAAATACCATGAGCGAAAAAAACATGATTAAAGGCGGTGAGTTTCTGATTCGTGAAACACCAGCCAGCGAAATTTTTGTGCCGGAAGAATTCAATGACGAACAAAGGATGATGGCCCAAAGTTGCCGCGAATTTACCGAAACCCAGGTTGTTCCGGTGATGGATCAACTTGAAAAACACGACCGTGCCCTGCTTACACGTCTGCTTAAAGATGCCGGTCAGCTTGGCCTGCTGGGGATTTCGGTTCCTGAAGAGTATGAGGGGTTTGGCCAGAATTTTGTCACTTCCATGCTCACCACCGAAGAGATGGGTAAGGGCTATAGTTTTGCAGTGTCGTTTGCAGCTCACACGGGCATTGGCACATTGCCGATTCTTTATTACGGTAACGAGGCGCAGAAGCAGAAATATATCCCCAAACTGGCTTCGGGCGAATTCATCGGAGCCTATTGCCTTACCGAAGCCGATGCCGGAAGTGATGCCAACTCGGGGAAAGCACGGGCCTTGAGCAGCCCCGACGGCTCATTTTACACCTTGAGTGGGGTGAAAATCTGGATCACAAATGGCGGTGTGGCCGATCTGCTTATCGTGTTTGCCAAAATTGATGACGACAAGAACTTGAGCGCTTTCATTGTTGAATCGGCATGGAAAGGCGTAACCATTGGCCCCGACGAAGAAAAGATGGGCATCAAAGGTTCGTCCACTGTGCAGGTGTATCTGGAAGACGTGAAAGTTCCCGCCGAAAATCTTCTTGGCGAACGGAATGGTGGTTTCAAAATAGCCCTCAACATTTTGAATTTGGGCAGAATCAAATTGTCGGGCGCCACTGTGGGCGCCGGCAAAGCCGTTGTGAGCCATGCGGTTCAGTATGCCAAAGAGCGCAAACAGTTTGGTGCGCCCATTGCCGGATTTGGAGCTATCCGTCATAAACTTGCCGAGATGAACATCCTCAATTTTGCCTCTGAATCGCTGACCTATCGCGCCAGCCAGAATATTGACGATGCAGCCCGCATACTGTCGGCCAATGGCATGGAAAAAGGACAGGCCGCTGTTGAAGCCATGCGTCAATATGCCATTGAAGCTTCCATCGCCAAAGTTTTTGGCTCCGAAGTACTAGATTATATTGTGGATGAAGGAGTTCAGATTTATGGCGGAATGGGTTATTCGGCCGAAACTCCGGTTGAAAGAGCCTATCGCGACTCGCGCATTAACCGGATTTTTGAAGGAACCAACGAGATCAACCGAATGGTCATCGTGGGCGAATTGCTCAAGAGGGCCATGAAAGGCGAGATTGACCTGCTGACACCTGCCATGGCAGTGGCCAAAGAACTGATGGCCATCCCAGATTTTGGCTCGGTGACAACCGATTATTTCGAAGCCAAGAAAAAACAATTGGTCAATTTCAAGAAGGCCATATTGATGGTGGCCGGTGCTGCTGTCCAGCATTTTACCGATAAATTTGCCGATGAACAGGAAATTATGATGTTGTTGGCCGATATGATCATCTACACCTATGCCGCAGAATCCATGCTTTTACGCATCGAAAAGATTCAGCAAAGCGTTCCTGAACAGAAACTTCTGCTGATGAAAGATGCTGCCGACGTGTATTTTTATGACATCAGCGCCCTGATTTTAAAGAAGGGTAATGATGCAGTTAATGCTTTTGCCCAGGGCGATGAACGACAAGCCATGCTCATGGGGATGAAACGATTCACCCGTAGCGAACAGGTCAACAGCGTAGCTGCCCGACGCCGCATTGCACAACAAACCATCGAACAGGGTTCGTATATTTTCTGACATCTTTATCCTGGCAAGCCTGCAGCATGAAGCAGGCTTGCCGGAAAAACAAACAATTTGAAGACTGCACCGACCGACCTGCGTATTTTTTTGACAATAACATTTTTTCGCGTATCTTTACGCAGGCTGATCGGGCATAAGGGTCACAATGCCAGAAAGAAATCACGTCAATCCTTGGCACAACGACCCGAACGAATTTGCTCATTCGCAAAAAACAAACTCCTTGAGAACTGGGTATGCAAGATTCATCTTTTGAGAAAAACATCTTAAGTCGTTGGCGCTTTGGATTATATCTGTTTCGCCATTTGCCTTTGGGCTGGGTGGCCGGCCTCAGGGTGGAACAGTATGATTCGGATGGCGCAACGGTGTCGGTGCCTTATCGTTTCATCACGAAGAATCCTTTCCGGTCAATTTATTTTGCCCCGCTGAGCATGGCTGCCGAACTCGCATCGGGACTGCCGGCACTTGGAGCAGTGAAAAAGGCCGGACAACCCGTTTCGATGCTCGTTGTGGGGATGCAGGCCGAATATTTGAAAAAAGCCCGCAGCCGAACTTATTTCCGCTGCAACGACAGAGCGGCGCTTGAGACAGCGGTGGCCGAGGCTCTGAAAAACCCTGACGGAACCCGATTTACCTCACTCTCGGAAGGAACAGACAGCAAGGGCGAAACGATTGCCCGTTTTCATATCATTTGGACTTTCAAACAAAAAAAACCACTCTAACCACTTCAAAAACATGCTGCTATGGAAATTCTAAGAACCTTCGACATCGTTGGCAAAATTGCAACCAATTTCCCAAAAGACGATATATTGGCCGTTAAACGCAATGGCGTTTGGGAAAAATTCTCATCCTCAGTTTACCGCGAATTTGTGGATAATTTCAGCTATGGGCTACTGGCCTTGGGGATCAAAAAAGGCGATAAAATATTCACCATCAGCAACAACCGTCCGGAATGGAATATGATGGATATGGGGATGGCGCAGGTGGGCGCCGTGCATGTGCCGGTTTATCCAAACAACAGCAATGACGAATACCTGCATATTTTGTCACATAGCGATGCCCGCTTTGCCATCGTCTCATCAAAAGAGTTTTACCAGAAAATTTTGCCACTGACAGAAAAAACACCCAATATCGAAAAAGTCTTTGTCATTGATCCTGTTCCGGGACTGCCAAACTGGAGCGAAATTCTTGAGCTGGGTAAAAAGAATCAAAAACCAGAACTTTTAAAAGAAGTTGCCGATAGAATTGCACCCACCGACTTAGTTTCAATTATCTACACTTCCGGCACAACCGGTCTTTCAAAAGGGGTGATGCTGAGTCATCATAACTTTTTATCCAACGTGAAGGCCAGTATTCATCTGCTGCCGGTTGATCACAACGGACGCTTTCTGAGTTTTCTTCCGTTATGCCATGTTTTCGAACGAATGGTCAACTATCTTCTTCAATATCAGGGGGTATCGGTTTATTATGCCGAAAGCACAGATACCATTGGCGACAATTTGCGCGAAGTAAGCCCCGATGGTTTTGCTGCAGTTCCAAGGGTGATTGAAAAGCTTTTCAATAAGTTGTTGCTCAAAGGAAAAGAGTTGAGTGGTATTAAAAAAGCCTTGTTTTTCTGGGCTGTTGATTTAGGCCTGAAATATGAACTTAATGGCGCAAACGGTTGGCTTTATGAATTCAAACGCAAGATTGCCGACAAACTCATTTACAGCAAATGGCGCGAAGCACTTGGAGGCAATGTGAAGCTTGTCATTTCGGGCGGTGCGGCCCTACAACCCCGATTGGCAAGGGTTTTTTGCTGTGCCGGCATCAAAATTCAGGAAGGTTACGGCCTCACAGAGACCTCACCCGTTATCGCTGTGAACCACTCCGAATGGCCTGATATGCGCTTCGGAACCGTTGGCCCTCTCCTGAGCAATGTGCAGGTAAAAATTGCCGACGACGGCGAAATATTAATGAAAGGCCCCAGCCTTATGATGGGATATTACAAAGATCCGGAAAAAACAGCCGAAGCCATTGATGCGGACGGCTGGTTCCATACCGGCGATATTGGTGAGCTTCAAGATCGGAACATCTTGAAAATCACCGATAGAAAGAAAGAAATCTTCAAACTTTCTACCGGAAAATATGTCGCGCCGCAAGTGATCGAAAATATTTTTAAAGAATCACAGTTCATCGAACAGATTATGGTGGTTGGAGCCGGAGAAAAATTTACGGCAGCCATCATCGGCCCGGCTTTCCATTTTCTCAATGGTTGGGCTTTTCTTCATAATGTGAAATACCGCGATTCGAAGGCACTCATTCAGCATCCGAAAGTGATCGAACGATATCAGGAAGAGATTGACCGAATCAACAAAACACTGAATCCGCACGAACAAATCAAACAGTTTGCGCTCACTTGCACCGAATGGACTCCTGAAACGGGCGAGCTTTCGCCAACCTTAAAACTCCGCCGCAATGTGGTAAAAAACAAATACAAAGTGTTGTTCGATCGAATCTACGGATATACCGATTCGGAAGGGCATATCCAGACACCTATTCCAAATCCTGATTTTAAGGAAGGCGAACAAAGTGAATAGGAAACAGCACAACACTTCTGTCTTGAGGAGTGGCTGCTCCTGAAAAATGGAAAGTGGTTTATTAGTGAGCGGCTTTTTGATGATTCATTTATGTATATGACGAGTTCGAATCGTGTAGCATCTCTTTTTGGTATTCGCTATCCCATCATTCAGGGAGGGATGGTTTGGTGTAGTGGTTGGCGATTGGCTTCTGCGGTGAGTAATGCGGGAGGCCTTGGGCTTCTTGGCGCTGGCTCCATGTACCCCGATGTTCTTCGCGAACATGTTAAACGCTGCAAAGAGGCCACTGATAAGCCTTTCGGTGTGAACCTGCCACTGTTGTATGCAGAACCCGATGAAGTGATCCGTATTGTTTTGGAAGAAAAAGTGCCGATCGTGTTCACTTCAGCTGGGAGCCCGGCAACATATACCGCACTGCTTCAGTCGCATGGCGTGAAGGTGGCTCACGTGGTGGCCAATACGCGTTTTGCCCTCAAAGCTGTGTCTGCGGGGGTGGATGCCCTTGTAGCCGAAGGTTTTGAAGCCGGTGGACACAATGGCATTGAAGAAACCACTACGATGACCCTGATTCCGCTCATCCGGCAGTTTAGCAAATTACCGCTGATTGCCGCCGGCGGTATTGCTACCGGCAGCCAGATGCTTGCCGCAATGGCAATGGGTGCCGAGGGAGTCCAAATAGGAACACGTTTCGCTGTGAGCGCCGAATCGTCGGCACATCCCGCATTCAAACAGGCTGTGCTTGATTCGGCTGAAGGAGACACTGCTTTACTGTTGAAAAAACTTGTTCCTGTCAGGCTGCTTAAAAACCCGTTTTCCCAAGCAGTGAAAGAAGCAGAAGCCAATGGTGCAGATCCCGGAGTTTTAAAGGAAATGCTCGGCAGGGGGAGGCCTAAAAAAGGAATCTTCGAAGGCGACCTCGAACAGGGTGAGCTCGAAATAGGGCAGGCAGCCGTGTTGCTGAATCACATCGAAACTGTTCAGGAAATTTTCGATGACCTGATCAAAGGCCTCTCAGAAGCGAAAAATCAGCTCGATCGTCAGTTCAATTATCCCGGGTTAGCCGAAAATCACTAACTTTGCCCGAAATAAATTATTTTTTTCATTCTAAAGTACACTCAACATGAACTTTGCATTTACTGAAGAGCAGCTCATGATTCAGCAGGCTGCCCGCGACTATGCCCAACGCGAATTGATACAGGATGTTTTGGAACGGGATGCAAGCTGTGAATTCCCACATCGGCATGTGAAGGCTCTTGCCGAACTTGGTTTTATGGGTATGATGGTTGATCCGGCTTACGATGGAGGCGGACTTGATGCAGTTTCTTATGTGCTTGCTATGGAGGAAATCAGCAAAGTTGATGCTTCCACCAGTGTGATCATGTCGGTCAATAATTCATTGGTTTGTTATGGAATAAACGCCTTTTGCACACACGAACAGAAAGAAAAATATCTGAAACCATTGGCACGAGGTGAGAAATTGGGAGCTTTCCTGCTTTCGGAACCCGAAGCCGGTTCCGATGCCACCAGTCAGCGAACCATTGCCGAAGACAAAGGCGACTATTATTTAGTCAACGGAACAAAAAACTGGATCACCAATGCAAACAGCGCCTCTTATTATGTGTTGATTGCACAGACCGATCCTTCCAAAAAACACAAAGGTATCACGGCTTTTATTGTGGAAAAGGACAGCCCCGGCATCACCTTAGGACCACACGAAGACAAGATGGGCATGCGCAGCAGCGATACCCATGCAGTGATGTTCAACGATGTGAAAGTGCCGAAGGCTAACCGGATTGGTGAAGAAGGTTTTGGTTTCACTTTTGCTATGAAAGTGCTCGAAGGCGGCCGTATCGGTATTGCTGCTCAGGCTTTAGGCATTGCCTCGGGCGCCTTGGAAAGAGCCGTAGCCTATTCCAAAGAGCGTAAGGCTTTCGGAACTGCCATTGCCAATCATCAGGCCATTGCTTTCAAATTAGCCGATATGGCAGTGAAAGTTGAAAACGCCCGCAACCTCTGCCTGAAAGCTGCCTGGCTCAAAGATCAGGGCAAGCCCTACGGCGTGGCCAGCGCCATGGCCAAGCAATATGCTGCCGATATCGCCATGGAGGTGACCACCGAAGCCGTTCAGATTCACGGCGGATATGGTTATGTGAAAGAATATCACGTTGAACGCCTGATGCGCGAAGCCAAGCTTACCCAGATTTATGAAGGAACCAGCGAGGTGCAAAAGATCATCATCTCGCGTGATCTGATCAAATAAAACAAATAACTGTATTTTTTCGAACGGTTTAACGAAAGCAGATTAGCGAACTTAATCATCTTGTCTATGAAAATACTTGTTCTTATCGGGAATGTGCCCGATACAACCACAAAAATCAAATTCAATGCCGACAAAACGGCTTTTGATACAAATGGAGTTCAGTGGATTATCAATCCCTGGGACGAACTAGCCCTGACGCGCGCCATGGAGTTGAAAGAAACTCCTGGAAGCGGCGTAGAATCAGTTACAGTGGCCAATGTTGGCAAGCAAGATACCGAGGCTACTCTTCGGAAAGCTTTGGCCATTGGCGCCGACAAAGCTATTCGTGTGGATTCCGAACCCAAAGACGCCTTTTTTGTAGCCAGCCAGCTTGCGCAGGTTGCAAAAGGTTACGACTTAGTTTTTGCTGGCATCGAAGCTTCGGACTATAATGGCTCTGCCGTTGGTGGAATGCTTGCCGAAATGATTGGAATACAGTCAGTTTCAGGAGTAAGTAACCTTCAGATAGAGGGAAGTAAAGCAAAATTGGTACGCGAAATCGAGGGAGGCAGCCAGACGGTCAGTCTTGATTTCCCATTGTTGGCTATCGTTCAGAAAGGCATTGCCAAAGAGCCTCGTATTCCGGCAATGCGTGGCATCATGATGGCCCGTACCAAACCATTGGAAGTAATTACTCCTGTGGATACCGACATCCGTGTCAGCTTTGCTTCATTCGATTTGCCACCGGCCAAAGCAGCCTGCAAGAAATTTACCGAAGATCAGGTGAATCAGCTTGTTCACGCCCTTCGCGACGAAGCTAAGGTGTTGTAAAAGAAGATGATCATTTTTAAGAATTTAAAATCTGAAGAATATGTCAGTACTGATATTTGTTGACAATACCGAAGGGAAAATTAAAAAAGCAGGCTTTGAACTGGCTTCCTACGGAGCAGCGCTTGCCAAGCAGGCCGGCGAAAACGCTATTGCCGTTTCATTGGGTAAAGTGGAATCAGATGAGTTGCAAAAGTTAGGCAACTATGGAATAACCAAGGTTTTAACGGCTGATGATGCCCGTTTTGCCAGCCTCGACAATCAGGCTTCGGCCAAAGCAATTGCTGCCGCTGCTAACCAAACGGGTTCGAAAATCATCCTTTTGGCTCACAATAACTTTGGTAAAGCTATTGCTCCCCGGCTTGCCGTGAAGCTTCAGGCCGGATTAGTAAGCAATGTCGTTGGATTGCCCGTGTCGCTCGATCCGTTCAAAGTAAATAAACACGTGTTTACCGGAAAAGCCATCGGTCATGCCGTGATCCATACCCCTGTGAAAGTGTTGACGCTTTCGTACAACTCCTTTGGATTGGTTGAAAATAAAGTGAATGTAACTTTCGAGGCTTTCGACCCGGGTCTGACAAATGCGGATTTCGGGTTGATCATTGAACAGACACAGACCGTGAGCGGTAAGATTTTGCTCAGCGAAGCAGAAATTGTGGTAGCCGGCGGTCGTGGAATGAAAGGTCCCGAAAACTGGAGCGGGCTCGAAGAATTGGCATCAGTTCTTGGCGCAGCTACAGCTTGCTCACGACCTGTGTCCGATGAAGGTTGGAGACCTCATAGCGAACATGTTGGCCAGACAGGTAAAATTATTGCTCCCAACCTATACTTTGCCTTTGGTATTTCGGGCGCCATCCAGCATCTGGGCGGAGTTAGCGGATCGAAAGTGATCGTTGCCGTGAACAAAGACCCTGAAGCCCCGATTTTCGAAGCAGCCGACTATGGCATAGTAGGTGATGCCCTGAAGGTGATCCCCGAAATGATAGCTGCCGTTAAGGAAATCAAAGGTTAATGCCAATAGGTTGAAAACCTTAGAACCGGGCTCGTCCCGGTTTTTTTATTTTATCCATTTGTTGAATCTATGACATCAAATTGTATGAAAAAGTAAAAATAGTTTCGTGTCTATTCATGAAATTACTACCTTTGCAGCCGACTATTCAAAATCCCAAGTCGTTATGTCTGAACACCTTGTAAGTATCTTCTCCGGAAGGGCGTCTCAAAATCTGGCCGACAAGATCGCAAAAAGCTATGGTGTTCCGCTTGGTAAGACATCGGTGATCACCTTTGCCGACGGTGAATTTCAGCCTTCTTTTGATGAAAATATCCGCGGTCGCGATGTCTTTTTGGTTCAGTCAACGTTCACACCTACCGAGAATCTTTTCGAGCTTTTGTTGATGGCCGATGCTGCTCGCCGGGCTTCAGCACGTAAGATCACAGCCGTTATCCCATATTTTGGTTTTGCAAGGCAAGACCGTAAAGATAAATCGCGTGTTTCCATTGCAGCCAAATTAGTTGCCAACCTTTTGATCACTTCCGGCATTACCCGCATCATTACCATTGACCTTCATGCCGACCAGATCCAAGGTTTTTTTGATGTACCGGTTGACCACATTTATGCTTCCAACATTTTTGTGCCTTATATCAAAAGCCTCAATTTGCCCAATCTCACCATGGCTTCGCCCGATACGGGCGGAACACGCCGCGCAGCCTCCTATGCCAAAAACCTCAACACAGGTTTTGTGATTTGCTACAAACAACGCACAAAACCCAATGTGGTTGAAGAAATCTCGCTCATTGGAGATGTCAAAGGCCGCGATGTGATCCTGATTGATGATATTATTGACACTGGCGGCTCGATCACCAAAGCAGGTGAGCTGATCATGGAAAATGGGGCTTCCAGCGTCAGAGCATTCTGTACCCACCCGGTTTTTTCAGGTCATGCTTACGAAAAACTAACCAACTCAATTTTTACCGAAGTGGTTGTTACGGATACTATCCCATTGAAATTTGAACACGAAAAAATAAAAGTACTGTCCACAGCTGAGCTGTTTGCCGAAGTCATCCGGCGAGTCGTCAACTACGAATCCATCAGTTCGCTGTTTCAGATTAAATAACCCAATTCATTTTATCTAAATTTTTCATCGCATGAAAACAGTATCAATGAGCGGTTCTCTGAGGGAGAACGTAGGGAAAAAGGATGCTAAAGCATTGCGTTACGACGGTCAGGTGCCTTGTGTGCTTTATGGAGGCGCTCAGCAGCTTCATTTTAGTATGGGCCTCGATGCTTTCAAAAAAATCATCTTTACTCCCGAAACATTTGTCATCGAAATCACGATTGATGGCAAAACCTATAAAACCTTGCTGAAGGATATTCAATATCATCCTGTTGGCGATCAGGTGATTCATGCCGACTTTCTCGAGATTTCGGACGATAAGCCGGTTGTTGTTTCCCTGCCTGTGAAGCTTACCGGCAGTTCGCCCGGTGTGCTCCGCGGGGGAAAACTCAAACATAAACTCACCCGCCTGACCGCAAAGGGTCTCGTTGCCAATATGCCTGACTTCGTTGAAATCAGTCTTTCGCAATTGAATATCGGCCAAAGCATCAAAGTAAAAAATCTCGAATTTGACCAGATCAAATTCATTGATAATGCAAACTCGGTGATTGTTGAAGTAGCCACGGCCCGTGGCGTCACCCTCACCCCCGAAGAAGAATAAAAACCTTTTACGCATCAAAAAAGGCATAAAACGACGTTTTTATGCCTTTTTTCTTTATTTTTCGCTTTCTTTAACCCTCTTTTTGCCCATGAAATATCTCATCGCCTGTCTTGGAAATATTGGTGCCGAGTATGCCAACACCCGCCATAACATCGGTTTTATGGTGGGCGATGCCTTGTGTGCCGACCTTTCGGGCAGGTTTGAGACAGCGCGATTAGCCCAGACAACTCTTTTGCGCTACAAAAGCCGCCAGTTAATCGTGATCAAGCCTACCACTTATATGAACCTTAGTGGCAAAGCTGTGCAATATTGGTTGCGGCAGGAGAATATCCCACAGGAAAATCTGCTTGTCGTAGTGGACGATCTGGCGCTGCCGCTTGCTACTCTGCGCATGAAAACAAAAGGCAGCGATGCCGGGCATAATGGACTGGAAAATATCATCCAGACATTGGGAACCAACGAATTTGCACGACTTCGGTTTGGCATTGGTAATGATTTTCCGCGAGGCAAACAGGTTGATTTTGTGCTGGGTGAGTGGAGCAAGCAGGAAATGCTGATCCTCGAACCTAAAATTCCGATTGCAGTGGAAATGATCAAGAGTTTTGTCAGTGTCGGGGCTGAAAGAACCATGAATTTCTTTAACAATAAATAGCCCTTTTGCTCAAATCGTAAGCCGTTCCGATTTCAACAGAATTATCGGTTTGGCCAAACTCTTCCCCTCATCACATTTTGAACATTCGACTTGGAAAGAACCGAAAATCATGGATTGTTACTGCAAGACAAACTGCAGTTTTACCGGGTTATGGTCGCTGAATAGGAAGCCTAAATCGGCAGCTTCCACTGACAATATCCCCACATTGGGTGAGGTGAGGAAGAAATCAATGGTAGTCACAGGCGTTTTCCCCGGCACATAAGGCTGATCAACCCAGCGGTTGCTGGGTGTGCTGCCATCAAAGGCATAGTTCCATTCGTCCGACATAAAATCGGAGGGAACAAACACTTTTGTGGACCTGAAAACATAGCCTGCCCGAAAGCCCGAAGCCGTAAGTCCGGGCGGATTCATATTCCAGTCACCCGCCACAATCACATAATTGCCCGACTCATATTCGCGTAAAATCTTGTTGCGAATCACGGCGAGCTCCATATCCATCAGGTTTTGTTTTTCAACAAAAGCTGAATTATGGGTGTTCAGGATAACCAAATCTTTACCAAACTCAATATTGATGCGTAACTCACTGAAACAGCGGTCGAGAAGAAAAAGCCGTTCGGGCCAGCCGGCAATCTGAGGGTAAGCATAGCGACGTGCCATACGCGGACTGAAACGTGAAAAGCTCATCAAACCGGCTTTGACTTTTCCCATTGGATCGCTCAGAGGAACGGGCACAAAAGGGACATCGTAATTGACGGCAGCCACATAGCTATAATCAGGAAGACAATGTGCCAGTTCAATGCTCTCGTCAATGCCGTAGGTACGTTTTGCATGAAAATCAACTTCCTGAAACAGCCAGAAGTCAACATCGTGCTGCGATTGAATATATTTTTTTATGCCTTCCATGTTTTGGCGGGTTTCAGCTTCACTGGCGCGTGTGCGGCTGCCGCCGTCATAAAAGAAATCCATCTGACTGCCCAGACCGGCATAGCCTAAGTTCCAGATGATCATATTGAAAGTGTTGCCCGTTACAATTTTGTTTGCCTTGTGAATCACCTGAAGCTCCTCCACCGGATTGGGGATATAGTCTTTTTGGCTGATGTAAAAAAGGAATATACCTAAAAAAAGAGCTGCAATAACCAAAGCCCCCAACATGGCTTGTATGATGCGTTTGATTATTTTCATCGTAGTAGGGATTAGAAAAACGGATAAAAGTACATTTTTATGCTGATTTATCGTCATGTGCTGATTTGTTTGATTGTTGGTTTGAAGATTTTCAAAAGCCCGCCGTTCGCGCCTGCCCACGTACCCAACCCGGCAAGGAATTGAAGTTTTTCTGCCTTTGTTTCCAGAAATATTCTTCTTTTAAAAATTAAGCTTTGATTTGAAAACACCTTAACATCTTAACACTTTAACACCTAAACACAGAACCTCAAAAAACTTTATACTTTGCTCAGGTTATCGGATAAACGGATTTTTTGAAAGTACAGAAGAAAAATTTATTCAAAAAAATATAGAACCTTTTGAAAAAAGATACTTTTGTTATTGTCAAACGAACTTAGAATGCCGAACCGGACTTTGTGGCGAAGATTTGAAAATACGGATTGGGTTGTTTGAACTCAAGAAAGTTACGAAAACAAAACAGGAATTGACGAAAACAAACGAAACTTTGGAAGGCATGGGTCAATGAAATCCTTTTGCATCCCAATTAAAACCAATACATTCACCCGAAAACCCGATTCAATGAAAACACATTTCTGCTTCATCACACTGGTTTTATTCTTAGTAGTCTTTATGTTTGAAGGCTGTACAAAAAAGGAAGATCATTCATATCCGCACGAATTGGTCTTTCTCACCGAGGATTATCCACCTTTGAATTATACCGAAGGGGGAAAGTTGAAAGGGCTGGCACCCGAATTGCTGCGGCGGATTTGCAACAAGCTGGATATGCCCTTCGAGGCGCGTGTTCTGCCATGGAGCGAAGCCATGACGCTTGCAAAAAATGACCCAAAAGCTGTGTTATTTTCAACGGTGATTACCCAAGATAGGAAGGACGAATTCAACTGGGTTGGGCCTTATGCCACCCTCGACTGGAGATTTTATGGCGCATCGTCAAATCCGCTTGAAATCAATACGATAGAAGACGCTAAACAAGTGCCGGCCATCGGGTTGATTCCTGATTATGCCATCAATGAATTTCTTGTTGACGAAGGTTTTACCAATCTTGTTTATTGCGAAAACATTGCGGATGCTTTTACAAAACTGCTCAATGGATCTGTCAGCCTTGTTCCTTCTTCGGATATCGTTGCTCAGGCTGCCCTCAAAGGATTGAATAAGTCGTTCTATGATGTGCGGCCATCGCTTCTGCTCGAAAACTCTTTTGTCTATTTTGCCTTCAATAAAGCCATTCCGCAAGAGGTGATCCACGATTTTCAATACGAACTCGATCAATTGAAAGTCAACGGGCAACTTGAACTGTTATATCAAGAATTCATGCAAACTAATGGCGCACCGGGCATTCTTCAGGTTTTTACTGAACAGTATCCGCCTTTGACTTTTCGGAATAGTTATGGCGAAATTACCGGTTTTGGAACTGATGTGGTAAAGGAAATCATGCGGCGCAACCAACGTTTCTACGATATCCGGCTGACACTCTGGAGCAATGCCTATCAGCAGGCCTTGCTCAATCCGAACTTCTGCCTGTTTACGATGGATCGCACCCCGATTCGCGAGAACCTTTTTCGTTGGGTTGGCCCTATTGGAACCAATGCCACCTATTTTTATGTGAAAAAAGGTTCCGGAATCAGCATCAGTACCGTGGACGAAGCACGTAGCCTGAATGCCATTGGCACAGTGACATCATGGTTTTCCGACCAATATCTTCGCGAATTGGGCTTCACCAATTTGGTGGCCGTAGGCGATCCCACGGAAATGATCAATATGCTGATGAATGGCGAAGTGCAGGCCATCGTATGTACGAACATCACCATTGCTGATATCGTCCGGCAGGCAGGCTTCGCTTTCGATCAGTTGCAACCTGAAACCACCCTGCTTTCGTCGGATTATTATATTGCTTTCTCACGTAGTACCAACGATGATATCGTGACACAATGGCAAACCGCACTCGAAGCTGCTAAAACCGATGGAACCTATGCGGCTATTCTTCGCAAATGGTTCCCGATTGAGTGAAACTGCATATTTCTCAAAATAAGGAACAAAACTCAACCGCGCCTAAGCCGGAAGAATATCAGCACCGGCAAAGACTTTTTCATAAAAAAATCCGACGCTTTACTGTTTCGTTGAAAAAACGAATCGGCAAAATCATGTGGGCATCGTATTTTCCTTAAATTTGAGGCTTTAGCCCTGCGTTGAAATTGGACTGTGGAAGTTTTTGAAATATCATCGTCAAATTCTGCCTTCAGTTTTGCAAAGCGCTGATAATCAATGATGATTAATAATTAAATAAAAATAAAATGATGATATCGGGTTTAATCATCGGCGTTTTTGCCGGCGGCATCATAGCCTGGGTTGTTGCTTATTTACTGAACAAAACAAAAACAGTCGCGAAAAAACAATTTGAAGAATTGAATCTCAAATACAATGAAGCTGTCACCACTCAGAAATTGGCCGAAAATCAGGTACTGATGTTACGCGAAGAACGCGACCATCTTTCCGGACGATTGACGATGAGAGAAACCGAATTGTCGCAATTGCAGGCTAAAACGGTTTCGATTGAAACACAACTTTCCAATAACAACGACAAATGCGAAGGGCTGGCGCAACAACTCAGCGCCGAACAAACTAAAAGCCAAAGCCGGCAGGACGAAATCAATCTCCACAAACAAACCATTGCCGAACTGCAGGCCAACAACCGGTCGCTGAACGAAAACGCTTCGCGGCTGTCGCAGCTTGCCGAAAAACAAACGCTTCAGATCGAAGAGTTCAACGCGAAAAATGCCGAACTCAGCGCGATGAACAGCAGCTTGAAAACCAGTTATCAGGCATTGAACGAAAAGCTTCACACGCAGAAAACCGAAATGGAAGAGCTTCAGAAAACCGCTCATCTGCAGTTTGAAAAGATTGCCAACAGATTGTTTGAGGAAAAATCGGAGAAATTTACCGAGGCCAACAAAATCAATATCGAATTGCTGTTAAACCCTCTGAAAGACGACATTAATAAGTTTAAAGAGAAGGTAGAATCAACGCATACCGAAGACACCAAACAACGTATCTCGCTCGAAGAACGAATCAAAGGCCTCATCGAGCAGACCAACAAAATCAGCGCCGAAGCCAATAATTTGGCTACTGCCCTCAAAGGTAAATCGCAGAAAAGAGGAAACTGGGGCGAAGTGATCCTCGAACGGATTCTCGAAGCCTCGGGCCTGACCAAAGATCGGGAATATTTTGTGCAACATTCCATCAAAGACGACGAAGGCCGGACTCAACGCTTAGACGTAAAGGTGAATCTGCCCGATGAACGCGTCATTATTATTGACTCCAAAGTCTCGCTCATTGCCTACGACAACTATTCGGCAAGCGACGATGCCGATGAACAACGGAAATTCCTTACCGAACACATCAATGCCACCAAGTTGCACATTGACCAACTGAGCGCAAAAAAATACGATGACATGAATACATCGTTGGATTTTACCATGATGTTTATTCCCATTGAACCCGCTTATTTGCTTGCCATACAGGGCGACCCTGATTTGTGGTCGTATGCCTATTCAAAACGAATCCTGCTTGTGAGCCCTACAACCCTTATTGCCTGTCTGAAACTCTTCTCCGACTTATGGAGGCGCGAGTGGCAAAACAAAAACGCCATGGATATTGTCAAACGAGGTGAGCTGCTTTACGAAAAATTTGTTGGGTTCACCCAAAATTTTGAAGAGATCGGTAAAAAGCTCGACGCAACGCAGAAAGCATACGGCGATGCTTTGGGGCAGCTCAAAGATGGCCGTGGAAATCTGATTAATCAGGCCGAACAATTGCGGAAAATGGGTCTGAAATCGGATAAACGCGTCCCTGATCGCTTGTTGCCACCCGACATAGACGACACGGACACCGAAACCGACGAAGCCTGATGATCGGCCACATCACCGGAATTATACCGCAAAAAGTTCATTGAAGGCGGGCGAATCAACCATCCGACGGCCCGAAATGCAAATTCTCCTACTTTTGTCGCATGAAACAGATTGAAATCATGGCGCCTGTTGGCTCGTATGAGTCGCTGATGGCCGCCATACAAGCCGGAGCCGGTTCGGTTTATTTTGGTGTGGGAAATTTGAATATGCGCAGCAAGTCGTCGCAAAACTTTGGTTTAGACGATCTTGCACAGATTGCTTCCATCTGTACAACCCATGGCATTAAAAGTTATGTAACCATCAACTCGGTAATCTACGACAATGAATTGGAGGCCATGCGCGAGCTTGTCAATGCCGTTGCACAAAACGGCATCACGGCCATCATTGCTGCCGATCAGGCGGTGATTCAATATGCCCGTCAACGCGGTGTGGAAGTTCACATGTCCACCCAATGCAATATCACCAACATCGAGGCAGTGCGTTATTATGCCCGTTTTGCCGATGTGATGGTTACTGCGCGCGAGCTTTCGCTCGACCAGGTGAAAGCCATCACTACCGCTATTGAACGTGAACAAATTACCGGGCCTTCGGGTCGTTTGGTGAAAATCGAGATATTTGTTCATGGGGCTCTGTGCATGGCCGTGTCGGGCAAATGCTACCTGAGCCTCGATCTGCTCAACTCATCCGCCAATCGCGGTGCCTGCCTGCAGCCCTGCCGACGCGCTTATACCGTTAAAGACCGCGACCAACAAATCGAGATGGAGGTGGACAATGAATACATCATGTCGCCCAAAGACCTGAATACCGTTGCTTTCCTCGACCGCATCCTCGATGCCGGCGTTGAAGTGCTCAAAATCGAAGGGCGCGGTCGGTCGGCTGACTATGTGAAAACTGTAACCCAGGTTTACCGCGAAGCCGCTGAAGCTGTGCAAGCCGGCCTGTTTAGCCCGCAGAAAGTGGAAGAATGGAACAGCCGCTTAGCTTCCGTTTACAATCGCGGCTTCTGGGACGGATATTATCTGGGCCGACGTTTGGGCGAATGGACCGATACCTACGGGTCGAAAGCCACCAAAAAGAAAGTTTATGTCGGAAAAGTGGTCAACTATTTTCACAAGGCAGGAGTGGCCGAGGTGAAAATGGAAACCCAATGGTTTGCACCGGGCGATGAATTGCTTGTGATGGGACCCACAACCGGCGTGCTCGAATTAAAACCCGAAGAGGTAAGGGTTGACATGAAAACGGTGGAAAAAACCGTGAAAGGCGAACATTGCTCCATTGCTACCCATAGCCCCGTCAGACGAAACGACAAAGTCTATAAAGTGGTGAATGTGCAAAGCGCCGATAATACCATGGCAGAAGACAGTTCAGCCGACTGAACATTTAGGTTTTCAAATGGTTTAACACATGACAGATAAGGTTGAAGGGCAAAAATGACTACTTTTGCAATTCGTAAACTTTTCAAGCAATCGTAACCGGCTTTTTCATGGACGAAACCAGCAACAACGACAACATCATAGAACAGGTCACCACGAGTGAATACAAATATGGTTTTTTTACCGATATCGAAACCGATTTTGCACCCGTGGGTCTCAACGAAGATATCATCCGATTCATCTCGGCCAAAAAGGAAGAACCCGAATGGATGCTCGAATTCAGGCTGAAAGCCTTCCGGCACTGGCAAACCCTTGAGGAACCCAACTGGGCACACCTCAACTATCCGAAAATCAACTATCAGGATATTATCTATTATGCTGCTCCCAAGAAAAAAAAGCAGCTTGCCAGCCTTGATGAGGTTGACCCTGAACTGCTCGATACTTTCAACAAACTGGGCATCTCGCTCGAAGAACAGAAGATGCTTTCGGGTGTGGCCGTTGATGCGGTGATTGACAGCGTTTCGGTAAAAACCACTTTTCAGGATACTCTTGCCAAACACGGCATTATTTTCTGCTCGTTTAGCGAGGCCGTGCGCAATCACCCTGACTTAGTCAGGAAATACATGGGAATGGTAGTGCCTTATACCGACAACTTTTTTGCTGCCCTGAATTCTGCTGTTTTCAGCGATGGCTCATTTTGCTACATCCCCGAAGGCGTGCGTTGCCCGTTGGAACTTTCAACCTATTTCCGCATCAACGCCGCCAATACCGGACAGTTTGAGCGCACCCTGATTGTGGCCGACAAAGGAAGCTATGTCAGCTACTTAGAGGGTTGCACTGCCCCGCAACGCGATGAAAATCAGCTTCATGCCGCCATTGTCGAGATTATTGCCATGGACCATGCCGAGGTGAAATACAGTACCGTACAAAACTGGTATCCGGGCGACAAGGAAGGTCAGGGCGGGGTATATAATTTTGTAACTAAGCGTGGCCTTTGCAAAGGGGTCAGTTCCAAAATATCCTGGACTCAGGTAGAAACAGGTTCAGCCATCACCTGGAAATATCCAAGCTGTATCCTTCAGGGCGACAACTCCATTGGCGAGTTTTATTCCGTTGCCGTTACCAACAACTTCCAACAAGCCGATACCGGCACTAAAATGGTTCATATCGGAAAAAATACCCGAAGCACCATCGTTTCCAAAGGAATATCGGCCGGGAGAAGCAATAACAGTTATCGCGGATTGGTGAGAATTTTACCCCGGGCAACCAATGCACGCAATTTCTCACAGTGCGATTCACTGCTGCTGGGCGATAAATGTGGTGCTCATACATTCCCATATATTGAAGCAAAAAACGAAACGAGCATCATCGAGCACGAAGCCACCACTTCCAAAATTTCAGAAGACCAGCTCTTTTATTGCCGTCAACGCGGAATTGACACTGAAAAAGCTATCGGGCTGATTGTCAATGGATACGCAAAGGAAGTACTCAATAAACTGCCGATGGAATTTGCCGTTGAAGCACAAAAACTTTTGGCTATCACTTTGGAAGGCAGTGTGGGATAATTAACAATCACAGAAAATCATCGAATTAAATAGATTATGTTGCTCAACATTAAAAACTTACATGTAGAAATCGCCGGAAAACAAATTCTGAAAGGCTTGAATCTGGGCATCAACAAAGGCGAGGTGCATGCCATCATGGGGCCTAACGGCACGGGTAAAAGCACTTTGGCTGCTGCCATCACCGGCCGCGATGGCTACGAAATCACAGAAGGTGAAATCTGGTATAAAGACATCAATATATTGGATAAATCACCCGACGAAAGGGCCAATATGGGTATTTTTCTCAGTTTTCAGTATCCTGTTGAAATACCGGGAGTGAGCATGACCAATTTCATGCGCACTGCCCTCAACGCAAAACGCGAATTCAACGGACTGCCTCCCATTGCCGCCGGTGAGTTTCTGAAACTGATGGAAGAAAAAAAGAAGCTCGTCGAAATACACTCAAAACTTACCAACCGCTCGGTGAACGAAGGCTTCTCGGGCGGAGAGAAAAAACGCAACGAAATATTTCAGATGGCCATGCTCGAGCCTGCAATGGCCATTCTCGATGAAACTGATTCGGGCTTAGACATTGATGCTTTGCGGGTGGTGGCCAATGGGGTTAATCAATTGCGCACCACCGAAAATGCGTTCCTTGTCATTACCCACTATCAACGCCTGCTCGATTATATCGTGCCCGATTTTGTGCATGTGCTTTTTGACGGCCGCATCATCAAAACCGGAGGAAAAAACCTTGCGCTCGAACTCGAAGCCAAAGGATACGAATGGATTAAAGAGCAACATCTTGTCTGAAAAACCATGAATAACTCACCTTCCATACCTTTGGAGCAACTGCTCGTCGACCAGTTCAGGGCCGGAGAAAATAAGTTGATGGCGCACGATTCAGACAAGGTGAAAGCCATCCGTAAAGAACATTTTCAACGCTTTTTGGATAATGGATTTCCAAGCAGCGAAATGGAAAAATGGAGGTTTACCGATCTCGAAGAGATACTGGATCAGCCTTTTATCCACGAACTGACCCCCGAAAAACCACCCCAAAATATTCATGATATTTTTCGCTGCGAGGTGCACAATTTCCAGTCCGAAATTATTTCGGTTTTCAATGGCTGGTATTTGAGCGAAAAAACGGGTTTGCAAACCAATAGCGAAGGCGTTGTTTACGGCTCACTTTCTGATGCCAAAAAAGTAATGCCGGAGCTGTTCGACCGCTTCTTCGGGCAGGCTGCTCATGGCAACGACAACAGTTTTGTGAATATCAATACCGCTATGGCTCAGGACGGGGTGTTTATCTATGTGCCAAAAGGTGTACAGGCTAAACGAACCTTGCAGATCATCAAAATGGTGAATCACGAAGATCCAGTATTCGTTCAAAGCCGGCAATTGGTTATTCTTGAAGAAAACAGCAGCCTGAGCCTGATACACTGCGACGACTCCATCAACCATAAACCCTGCCTCATCAACACGGTTACCGAGATTTATGTTGCGTCTAACGCCCATCTGGAATTATACAAGCTTCAAAACCTGAACAACTCTTCGGCTTTGATTAATTCCACTTTTATCAGGCAACAAGAGGACAGTGCGGTAAAAACCAATGCACTTACTTTCAACTGCGGCCTGATTCGCAATAATATCGAAGTGGCATTGAATGGCAAAGGTGCACATGCCGATGTGCTGGGGCTCTATCTGATGGATAAGCAGCAACATATTGACAACCAGATACGAGTGCTTCATAATGCAGCCCATTGCACCAGCAACGAATTGTTTAAAGGCATCCTTGACGATGAGGCAACGGCTGTATTCAACGGTTATATTTATGTGAAGAAAGATGCTCAGAAAACTGAGGCTTTCCAGAACAACAAGAACATCCTTCTCAAGCCCACTGCCACCATCAACAGCATGCCATTTCTCGAAATTTATGCCGATGATGTGAAGTGCAGCCATGGTGCCACTGTGGGTCAGCTCGACCAGGAAGCCATGTTCTATCTGCGCCAACGTGGCATCAGCCAGGCCAATGCCCGCCTGCTGCTGATGTATGCGTTTGCCGCCGATGTGATCAATGCCATCAGCATCGAAGGGCTGCGCAACCGCATTGATGATATGGTGAAAAAACGTCTCAGAGGAGAACTCTCAGTTTGCGAAACCTGTGTGTTGCATTGTGGCACACCCGAAAAGGAATACTTTTTTGACATTGACCTGTCGAAACTTTAAGCCTAAAAAGCCAAATGTTTGATCTTGAGGCCATCAGAGAGCAGTTTCCGGCGCTTCACCAAAAGGTGTACAACAAACCGCTTGTGTATTTTGACAATGCGGCCACTACCCATAAACCGCTGGCGATCATCGAGCGGATCAGTCACTATTACCGCTGCGAAAACAGTAACATCCATCGGGGAGTACACTACCTGAGCCAGCAGGCTACGGAAGCTTTCGAAGAGGCTCGACGTTTTGCGGCTTCTATGATCAATGCAGTCAAAGCCCACGAAATCATTTTTACTAAAGGAGCCACCGAAGCCATTAATTTGGCTGCCCATTCTTTCGGTCGGATGCGGATGAAACCCGGCAGCAGCATTTTGGTGACGGCTATGGAACATCACAGCAATCTGGTTCCCTGGCAACAGCTTTGCCTGGAATACAACGGAAAACTGTTGGTAACACCAATGGACGAACTTGGCCAAATTGACCTACAGGCTTATACCCAACTCCTTGATCAACAGCCGGTGATTGTTGCCATCACACACACTTCCAACGCCTTAGGCACCATCAATCCGGTGAAAACCATGATTCGCATGGCTCACGATCGCAATATCCCAGTGTTGGTTGATGGCGCACAAGCCATTGCGCATACCGAAATTGATGTGCAGGATCTGGATTGCGACTTTTTTGCTTTTTCGGCCCACAAAGCCTATGGCCCAATGGGAGCTGGCTTGCTTTATGGAAAAGAAAAATGGCTTGAAGCGATGCCGCCATATCAGTTTGGAGGCGAAATGGTGGACAGCGTAAGTTTTGATAAAACCACTTTCAATGTGCTGCCATTTAAGTTCGAAGCCGGCACCCCAAATGTGGAAGCAGTTTTGGGCATGGAAACCGCTTTGAGGTTTATCCGCAATACGGGTTATGAAGCCATTGCAACTCACGAAAAGGAGTTGCTGGATTATGCCACGGCTCAATTGAGCCAGATTCCGGGAATTCGTTTTTTCGGGCAGGCTCCTGAAAAGGCGTCCGTTATCTCATTCCTCATTGGTGACGTCCATCCTTTCGACCTGGGAACTTTGCTTGATAAAATGGGTATTGCCGTTCGAACCGGACATCACTGTGCCCAGACGGTGATGGACTTTTTCAACATTCCCGGAACGGTGCGCGCCTCGTTTGCCGTTTATAACACAACGCACGAAATTGACACTTTTGTTGCGGCAGTGAAAAAAGCTGCCCTGATGCTTAGTTGAAAAATAATTAAAACAATGACAATCACTGATATACAAAATAAAATCAGCGAAGAATTTGCTGTTTTTGACGACTGGATCGACAAGTACAATCTGCTTGTGGAGATGGGAAAAGACCTGCCGCTCATTGATGCCCGCTACAAAACCAACAACCACCTGATCAGCGGATGTCAGTCTAAAGTGTGGCTTCACGCTGCTTATGAAGATGGCAAAGTGATTTTTACTGCCGATAGCGATGCTGTGATCACCAGGGGAATCATCAGCCTGCTCATTCGCATGTATTCAGGACAAAAACCAGAGGATATCCTCAACAGCGATCTTTCGTTTTTAGACGATATTGGATTGAAAGATCAACTCTCACCCAACCGTTCTAATGGTTTGTTGTCTATGATCAAGCAGATGAAACTTTATGCACAGGTGTTTAAATTGAAATCCGACACCGAATCGAATCACTGATAAACAGTGGCTCACAAGCAAAAAGATCGCTTTCAGATATATAATTCTTGTCAAACAGCTTTAAAAAGCTGGCATATTTGTTTGATTACCTGATGCGCATAAGCATCGAGATTTCGGCTGAAGTCAGGTGACGGAACTTTCCGCGCGGAAGATCTAATTTTGTCAATCCGCCAAGCATCACCCGGTCGAGTTTAACGACATGATACCCAAGGTGTTCAAAAATGCGTCGAACAATACGGTTTTTGCCCGAATGAATTTCGATGCCGATTTCTTTTTTTGTGTCATCCTTGTTCACATAACTGATGGCGTCCACTTCTGCTTTGCCGTCTTCGAGTTCGAGGCCTTCGGCAATCTGCAAAAGATCATGTTTGGTTAGCGGTTTGTCGAGAAAAACATGATAGAGTTTTGCCACCCCGTGTTTTGGATGCATCATCTTTTTGGCCAGATCACCGTCATTAGTCAATAGTAAGAGGCCAAGGGTATTGCGATCGAGCCTTCCTACCGGATAAATGCGTTCTTCACAGGCAGTTTTCACTAATTCCATCACCGTTTTACGGTTGAAAGGGTCGTCGGAAGTGGTGATATAGCCTTTGGGTTTATTGAGTAGTACATAACGTAATTTTTCGCGACGCAGTGTTTGTCCGCCATAGTTAACCTTGTCGTGAATGCTGACTTTGGTTCCTAATTCTGTGACGATGACTCCGTTTACCGAAACAGCTCCTGCCTGAATGAGGTCGTCAGCCTCGCGGCGTGAACAAATACCGGCATCAGCCAAATATTTATTCAGTCTGATGATTTCTTTCTTATCAGTTCTGGTACGACCTTGTTGAGTCTTGACTCCACGGCGGGGCTTCCACTCGCGCTGATCTTTTCCGGCCTGATCGGTATGTTTTCCAAAATCGCCTTTTCCTGCCCCGCTTTCATCGGCAAATTTTTTACGAACGGATAATGACTTCTGAGCCCGGCTTTCAGGCGTTTTATCTGCTTTGAAGCCGCGTGCTGACTGGGTAATTTTGCTATTTTCCTTTACGAATTCTTCAGTGTTTCGGCTGGTTTTTCTCGTGTTTCCGGGTTTCTGCTCGTTGTCAGCACCGAATTTTCTTCTTTTGAAACCTGATTTTTCTGGGCGATCATTAGAAATCCGGCTATCGTGCTGAGTCCGTGATTGTTCTGTTCTGCTGCTGCGGCTTTTAGTGGGTTTGCTTCCCGGGGATGATGTTTCACCACGTTTGCCAAAACCCGGGCGCGAAGGTGCAGAAGTATTTTTGGAGAATCGCGGATGATCCGGGTTCATTTTGTTTCCGGAGCCGATACTCCCTTTATGTTCGTAACTTCCCGATTCCGAAGTTTTTTGATCACGCTGAATCCGTTTGCGCGGCGCGCGTTTCCCGCCCGGCTCTTTTTCACTCATTGTCAGATATTTTGGGCGGCAAAGATACAGCATTTTGGGTTTCGGACAAAGACCGCCTTGCGATATCGGGTGAACAAAATAAAAGGAAAACAAAAAAACAAAGGCATTTTCAAAATGCGTACTTTTGACTGTTTCAAAATCGTTCTCCCTATGCCGATCTATTTCAGGCTTCTGAGCGAAAGTTTCCGCTTTGCCGTTTCGGCATTGTTGGTGAATAAAGTGCGCACTTTTTTATCCCTATTGGGTATTACCATTGGCATTTTCTCGATTATTGCGGTTTTTTCAGTTTTCGACAGTTTGGAAAATTCCATTCGTTCTAATATTAACTCATTGGGCAGCAATGTGTTGTTTATTCAAAAATGGCCTTGGGCCATGGGTGGCGCCAATTACCCATGGTGGAAATACTGGCAGCGCCCCGAAGCCAGCCTGCGTGAGCTTGATGAACTGGAAAAACGTACGCAGACCGTGGAAGCTTTTGCTTTTATGACAGCCGACAACAAAAGTGTGAGTGCGGGTTCAGCCACTGTCGAAAATGTTCAGGTGAATGCCGTGTCGCACGATTACGCCATGGTAATGCCTTTCGATCTTGGCTCGGGGCGTTATTTTACTGCACAGGAATCGGCCTCAGGCAGAGCCGTGATCATTCTGGGCGCAGAAGTGGCCGAGAACCTCTTCCCAAATTCCGATCCTGTTGGACAAAATGTCAAAGTTTTTGGGCTTAAATTAGATGTCATCGGGGTGTTGAAGAAAGAGGGACAAAATATGTTTGGTAACTCCAACGATGAATCGGCTCTTATCCCGGTACAGTTTGGCCGAAACGTGATTGACCTGCGCAACGGGACCTCCATTGTGGCAAAAGCAAAGCCAGGCATCAACAATGATGAGATGAAAGACGACCTGCTTGGCGCTATGCGCGCGATACGTAAGCTGAAACCTGCTGCCGAAGATAATTTTGCCATCAACGAAATTGACCTGATCAACAAATCGTTTGACCAGCTTTTTTCGGTTATTGCCATTGTGGGGTGGGTCATCGGCGGATTTTCGCTGTTAGTTGGCGGTTTTGGCATTGCCAACATCATGTTTGTTTCGGTGAAAGAACGTACCAACCAAATCGGAATTCAGAAGTCGCTCGGTGCAAAAAACTATTTCGTACTTCTTCAGTTTCTTTTCGAGGCGGTCTTTTTGGCCATTATGGGCGGTATTGTAGGGCTGATGATTGTCATGATTTTGGGTGTTGTAGTGAGCAATACCACTTCGTTTGCCCTGACATTGAGCCTGAAAAATATTTTGTTGGGTATTAGTGTTTCAGGTTTCATCGGACTTGTTTCGGGCTTTTTGCCGGCATGGGCGGCTTCACGTTTAGATCCTGTCGAAGCCATGCGTTCCAATTTCTAAGACTTTCAAATACACAGGATAATTTTTTTATCTTTTTATTTACGATTCAATGATAGATTGAAAACGAACTTAAAAGCTAAGTCGTTTAACACCATTGATTTAATTTATATTCGGCCTTTTTCGGACATCATAAATTGCAAAAGAGCGGAACTAAAAAACACAGAAGTGAAAAAAAAGCTTTTCATGTAGTATGAAACTACCTATCTTTACAGATTAAACAAATTGCGAATGGCGAACAGGTGGGTACTTAAGCAACAAGGTGAAAATGAGGTAATAGAGAGGTTAAAAGAGTTATTAAAGGTTGATAAAAATATAGCAAACCTTCTTGCGCAGAGGGAAATTACAACCTATGAGGAGGCCAAAAACTTTTTTAGGCCCGACTTTGATCAACTTCACGACCCCTATCTGATGAAAGACATGGACAAAGCCGTCGAAAGGGTGCTTTGTGCAATCCGCGAGAATCAGAAAGTGTTGGTATATGGCGATTATGATGTGGATGGAACCACCTCGGTGGCTTTAGTTTATCTTTATTTGAAGAAATTCCTCAAAAAGAAAATCGAATTTTATATTCCCGACCGTTACGACGAAGGCTATGGCATCTCGTTTAAAGGGATTGATTATGCTGCCAAACATAAGTTTGAGTTAGTCATTGCGCTCGACTGTGGGATCAAAGCGGTGGAAAAGATTCGTTATGCCAATACCTTGGGTGTGGATTTCATCATTTGCGATCATCATCGCCCGGGCGATGAACTGCCTGATGCAGTGGCTGTATTGGATCCGAAAAGAGCCGACTGTTCTTATCCCTTTAAAGAGCTTTCGGGCTGTGGAGTTGGATTCAAGCTGATATCGGCTTTGGCTCTAAGACAGGGAGAACCTTTCGATGACTTGAAACAATATCTCGATTTTGTGGCGATCAGTATAGCAGCTGATATTGTTCCGATCACCGGCGAAAACCGTCTTCTTTCACACTACGGCCTGCATTTGATCAACACTTCGCCCAGGCCGGGCATTGAGGCAGTGCTTGGCTTTTCGCAAATCAACCGCCGGCCCGAACATCAGGCCGGTGAGCTGATCTTCAAAAGAGAACTCACCATCAGTGATCTGGTATTTCTTATCGGGCCACGCATCAATGCTGCCGGAAGAATCGAAAGAGCCAACGATAGCGTACGGCTGTTGATTGCCGAAAGTATGAGCCATGCCAACAAATTAGCCAACGCCATCAACGAACTCAATACCGAACGACGCAACCTAGATAATACCATCACCGAGGAAGCTCTTGCCATGATCGAGAACGACTCCGACTTGAAAGAGGCAAAAAGTACGGTACTTTTTAATGAAAATTGGCACAAAGGCGTCATTGGTATTGTGGCCTCACGCCTGACCGACTATTATTACCGGCCCACGATCATCCTCACCCGGTCCAATAACCTCATCACCGGTTCAGCCCGATCAATCAAACATTTTGATGTGTATGATGCTATTGACCATTGTGCCGATCTGTTAGAGCATTTTGGCGGTCATAAATACGCTGCCGGCCTTTCGATGAAACCCGAGAACCTTGAGCGATTCAAGGAAAGATTCAATGAATATGTCAAAAATACCATTGATAACGAAATACTTATCCCTGAGACTGAAATTGATATAGTCATCAATTTCGATGAGATTACCCCTAAATTTTTACGTATCCTGAAACAGTTTGCTCCATTCGGGCCTGGAAATATGTCGCCCATTTTCCGTACAGATCGGGTGGTGGATACCGGCCGATGCAAAATGGTTGGGGATAAAAAACATCTGAAACTTGAGCTGATGCAGCCCGAACATCCATACGAGCCCTTTCCTGCCATTGCTTTTCATCAGGGTTATCATTTCAGCGAAATCAAAGCCGGCAAACCGTTTAGCGTGTGCTACCATCTTGAGAAAAACGAATGGATGGGTAAGATCAATACCCAGATTAATGTGAAGGATATCCAGTTTTTCGATTAGGTTTTTGTGGGTTTACCTGAGGCAGTTTCGTCAGGTAAAATGATTCCAGATTACTTTCACAATCAGGAAAATCCCAAAACCTATAAGACCGATTCCGGCTACTTTATTGAACCAGCCAATCACTTTTTGGTTGAGGAAACGTTTGATGCTGAATGCTGTATATGCTTTGGCAATATCAGTCAGAAACACGGTGAGCAGGGTGGCTGCAAAAAAATAGGTCAACTTGAAACCGTCACCGCCATAGCGTGCCGAGATACCCACAACCACACCAATCCAAAACACCCAAACAAAAGGATTGATGATATTCATGAAAAAACCTTTGGCGATATAAGTAAACCATCGCGGCCCACTGATTTTTACGGGCAGGCCGGGATTTTCCGGTACCTCAGTGACCACCTTTCGTGAGAAAGTGACTAAGCCGAAAATAATCAAAATCAACCCGCCGGCAATACCAAACCAAAGGTAATTACTGGGTTCAGTGATGATTTGGGCGGCACCCATCAAACAAAGGATGACCATCAGACTGTCGTTGAGAAACACACCCAAAGCCAACAGGACTGCTGGCCAGAATCCGCGGTGAATGCTGGTCTGCACTAAAGAAAAGAAAGCAGGGCCGAAGCCAAAAAAAGTGGCTAAAGCTAATCCGAGTAATGCTCCTTCGATCAGTATCCCTAACATTGATACGGGTGCTTAGCTGTAAGGTTTAGGTGCCGTTTGTGTAGCCATTTTCCCTCAGGTAGTTTTCCCATTCCTCGAAACGCTGCCCTTTGAGCACTCGCGGGAACTTATTGGCGCTACCTTCCTTACCTTTCAGTTTCATATAGTCGTAAAATACCTGAGAGGGCAATACTTTGATAAAAATTTCGGGGATTGCTTCGGTACGCTCAACCATATAATCGTCATTAAGCCGATTCAGATATTCATCAATTTTGCGTAGGGCCTCATCGGCATCAAACACATCGTCGCTGCCCAGATACCATTTGTGGGCAAACATGGATCCATGGCGGAATCCGGTGACGGTAAACTCTTTCACGGTGATATTCATATCGTCCTGCAACAACTCGATTGCCCGACTCATGTTTTCAACCGAAAGATGCTCGCCGCAAATGCTCAAAAACTGCTTGGTGCGGCCGGTTATGATGATTTCGCATTTTTTGACATTGGTAAACTTGATGGTGTCGCCTACAAGATAGCGCCAGGCGCCGGCATTAGTTGTGAGCAAAAGGGCATATTCTACGTTTTCGCGGGCATCTTTCAACGCAACAGTCATTGGGTTGGGTAGTAAATTACCGTCATCATCGAAATTATCTGCATTGAACGGGATAAACTCAAAATAAATGCCATTGTCCACGATCAGTTGCATGATGCGTTTGTCGAGCTCGGTCTGATAAGCAATATAGCCTTCCGAGGCAAGATAGCTTTCGGAATAAATCACCTGCTTTCCGAAGAGCTTTTCAAAACTTTTCTCATAAGGGGCAAACGATACACCGCTGTGAACATAAACCGTCAAATTTGGCCAGATATCGTGAATGGTTTTCAGATTATATTCTTTGATGATGCGTTCGAGCAGAATCTGAACCCAGGCAGGTACGCCCACAATCACACCAATATCCCATGAAGGGGCTTTTTTGACCATTTCGTTGAGCTTGGTGGCCCAGTCGGAGGTTTTGCTGATACGGCGGCCGGGTTTGTAAAAATGTTCAAACCAAAATGGAATGCTTGCTGCCGTGATGCCCGAAAGGTCGCCTGCAAAATAAGTTCCGTTGTATTGTAAATGGGTGCTGCCACCAATCATCAGCATGCCTTTTTCGTAAAAACGAACCGGAAAACCATATTTGGTGGTTGAAACCAATTGCCTGATACTGGCTCTTTTGATGGATGAAAGCATTTCGCCGGTGATGGGAATGTGTTTTGACGATGCCTCGGAAGTACCCGAACTCAACGCAAAATATTTCACCCGACCGGGCCAGGTGACGTATGCCTCACCATTGAGCGCCCGATACCACCATTGTTTATACATGGAGTTATAGTCGAAAACCGGAACCCGTTCGGCAAATGCTGCTTCGGTATCCTTAGCCTCCAGAATAGAATCAAAACCATATTCTTCGCCAAAAGCAGTAAACTGCGCCTTGCCTAAAAGCTTCTTAAGCTGCTGTTTTTGAGCTGCTACGGGATTGAGCATACGCTTACGCAACTCCACAGGCATGTTTCGCAACTCGTATGCCTTTTTTATAATTGAACCAAGGATTGCCATATTGAACTTTTGTTTTTCGCGGCAAAAATAACAAAAACATTTGCTTGACTTACGCTTGATTTCAGTGGCAGAAAAACGCTAAGACACTCAACCCGAAACAGAACAAAAAAAGACCCTTTATCAAACAAATTTTGCAAAAAAAAATGGAGTTATCAAAATCGGAATAAAATAACAACCACTACTACAAATAGTTATGCAATAAATAAAGACTCATAAAAAATTAATGTGAAATGCTTAACAAAAAAGTGCATTTACTACCTTTGCTGGAGTAATTTGAAATGTTTCAACATCGAAACTTAACCTTTAAAAGCAGTCAAAATCATGATGTGGATGAATAAAATGATTGCGGGCATGCTGCCTTATATGCCCAAAAGCTTGGTGTGGATTTTTTCCAAGCGTTATATTTCCGGAAAGAAAATTGAAGATGCCATTCGGGTCAGTCGCGAGTTGAATGAAGCGGGTATGATGGTTACCATTGATCTTCTGGGCGAGTTCATTACCGACTTAAAGCAGGCTGAAGACAACAAAAACCAGTATCTTTCCATCATAGATACCATTCAGGAAGCCAAAATTGATGGCAATTATTCGCTCAAGCCAACCATGTTTGGATTGCTAATAGACACCGAAGTATGCTACAATTATATTCGCGAAATTGTGGCTAAAGCCGCTTCTTACAACAATTTCGTTCGAATTGACATGGAAGATTCCCAGTGTGTTGACCTGGAAATCGCCCTCTTCAGACGGTTGAAAGCTGAGTTTCCGAAAAATGTCGGCTTGGTTTTGCAGGCCTATCTCCACCGTACTTTCAACGACATTCATCAGATGCTCGATCTTCACACCGATGAAGTCCCAGTGAACTATCGTCTGTGCAAAGGCATTTACATTGAATCGGAGAAGATTGCCTATAAGAAATACGACGAAATCAATGCGCATTATCTCGAAGATTTGGAGCTGATGTTCCAGAATGGGATTTATCCCGGCATTGCCACACACGACAAACCTTTGATCGAGGGAGCCTACAAACTCATTGAAAAATATGCCGTTCCCAACGATCGTTATGAGTTTCAGATGCTTTATGGAGTGACGCCCCAGTTGCGCAAATCAATTGTTGACAACGGGCATCGCCTGCGTGTGTATGTACCTTTTGGCGAACAATGGTTTGCCTATTCCACCCGCCGGCTAAAGGAAAATCCAACAATGGCCAAAGAAATCATTAAAGCATTGTTTGTCAGAGGATAATTTCTCACCGTTGAAAAAATATCGAAAGGGGAAGAATCATACGACAACTTCCCCTTTTTTTTGTCAAACCTTCCATCACAAAGCAGCGTTTGGTTTTTCATCGGTTTTTAATTACCTTTGCAATCCTAAACGTGTTGCTTACCAACAACTAATATAATGGAAAAACCAAGGATTCTTTTCGTAGAGCAGGCCATTACACCTTATCTGAAAGAAACCCACATGAGCAAAATCGGGAGGTATCTCCCGCAGGGAATACAAGAAAGAGGCAAAGAAATCCGCACCTTTATGCCTCGCTTTGGATTGATCAACGAGCGTCGCAACCAATTACATGAAGTCATCCGTCTGTCAGGTATGAACCTGATCATTGACGATACCGACCATCCGTTAATCATCAAAGTGGCTTCTATCCAACAAGCCCGGATGCAGATTTATTTTATTGACAATGAAGACTTTTTCCATCGCAAATTCACGATAAAGGACAAATCTGGCAGGTTTTTTGAAGACAACGATGACCGTTCTATCTTCTTCTCACGGGGTGTATTGGAAACGGTGAAAAAGCTCGGATGGGGGCCCGATATTGTTCATTGCCAAGGCTGGATGTCGGCCTTGGTGCCTCTTTATGTCAAACGTGCTTACAAAGACAACCCTTTGTTCACCGATTCAAAAGTGGTTTATTCGCTTTATGGCGACGATTTTAAAGAAACCTTCCGCAGCACTTTCGAGAAAAAATTACGCCTTCCGGGCATTACCCCCAAAGATCTTAAATACTATAAAGAGCCAACCTACGTTAATATCACCAAAGCTGCCATTGATTATTCCGATGCTATAATTGTGGCCAGCGAAAAAGTAAACCCCGAGCTGTTGGCCTATCTCGAGGAAAAAAAGAAACCTGTCTTGGTGCACACCAGTGCCGAAGATATTGTCGAGCCGTACAACGCTTTCTTCGACAGCCTGCTTGGAAAAAAGTAAGTATTAACTGCAAACTTTGTCCATTTGAAAACTATTGCCCTTCGCCGCAACCGATGGAATGCTTTCATCAGTCTGTTTTTTTTGTCCCTGATAGCCTCAGCATGCAGTAAGCACCCCAACCAAATCGGAGCCGATATTTTACCCAATCAGGGTTTGATCAGCCTTGTCTATACGGATAGTGTGGGTATTGTGGCCTATAGCCAGCGCGACGACTCGGCACGTACTGACCACACCGAGTCGAATCTTGCCGGAAGCATGAAAGACCCTGTTTTTGGAACCACCATTGCCGGTTTTTACACCCAGGTGAGACTCTCGACAAGCACCCACAATTTTGGCGAAAACCCGCAACTCGATTCCCTTGTTCTTCAACTCGTCTATTCTGGTTATTATGGCGACACCCTCAGCCCACAAACCCTGAAAGTGTATGAATTGCTCGACAGCCTGAGCCCTACACAAACTTATTATTCGAACCAGTCGAAAAATATCGGCGCTACCGATTACGCCGCCTATACTTTCAATCCACGACCTAAATCGCGGGTGGTCGTTAAAAAAGACACCCTACCGGCTATGATCAGGATTCGACTGAATGATCACTCACCCGAACTTGGAAATAAACTGCTGGCTGCTACCCCTGAAAATCTCAGCTCGAATAAAGCCTTTCAGGAGTATTTCAAAGGAATTTATGTGACTGCCGAAGCGGTGAATCAGGGCGGCGCCATCTTGTCGTTCAACCTGCCGGTAACAAACTCCAAAATGACGATTTATTATCGAAACAATACGGCCGACTCACTCCGTTACGAGTTTTTTATTACCAGCAACGAAGCCGCTTACAATACCTATACACATTTAGATTATGCCGATGCTGCATCCGACCTGCAAAGCCAATTGTTTCAGGCCGACTCGTTAGTAAGCCGCAACCGATTTTTTCTTCAGGCTATGGGTGGAGTGAAGGCCAAACTGAGTTTCTCGGATTTGTTTAGAATCAGGCAAAATACCAATGGAAAAATTGTCGTCAACGAAGCAAAACTCATCCTGACACCAGCAGTAGTTGACACAAACACCTATCTGTTGCCTCCACAATTGGCCTTGTTACGTAAAAACAAAGACGGAAGCTATAAAGTGCTCGACGATCAGACCCTGAGCGGATTTGATTTTGGCGGAGCTTATCAAAAAGGGTCGAAAAACTATCGTTTCCGAATCAATCAATATGTGCAGGAACTTCTGCTGAACGACAGCCTTGAGCACGATCCGGGTTTGTATCTATTTATACAAGGAGGTTCGGCAAAAGCACACCGGTTGATTCTCAACGGAACGCAACCCCAAACCGATTCTCTCATCCGACTCCAACTTCAATTGAATTATTCGGTAGTCAACGACTTCTGATAACTTACTGAAGGCTTTCTATCTCAACATCCTTTTCTGAACTACTACATGATCAATATTTGAATGCCTGAGTATTATTCCCTGTTTTTTTTGATTTCTGACGAATCGGAAAAAAGGCACATGAGGATTAATTCAAAAAAACACTACTTTCGCCTTTTTAAAAAGCGAATAATTACAACCGATAGAAGATTTAACCAAACAAAACAAAAACCATGTGTGGAATTGTTGCCTATATTGGTCAGAAAGAAGCTTATCCTATTCTCATTGATGGTTTGAAGCGCCTAGAATACCGTGGCTACGACAGCGCAGGAATCGCCTTGCTCAATTCCGAACTTGCTGTTTACAAAACCAAAGGAAAGGTTGCCGACCTCGAGGAGCACGTGAAAGAAGCCCGGCTAAGCGGAACCATTGGTATAGCCCATACCCGGTGGGCTACACATGGCGAGCCCAATCAGGTGAACGCCCATCCACATTATTCACAGTCGAAAGAGATTGCCCTCATCCACAACGGTATTATCGAAAATTATGCTTCGCTAAAAAAAGAGTTACAAAACCGTGGATACGAATTTCAATCGAGTACCGATACCGAAGTACTGACCAATCTGATTGAAGATATCCGAAAGAATGAAGAATGTACGTTGTTTGAAGCGGTGCGTATTGCGCTGAACCAGGTTACCGGAGCTTATGCCATTGTCGTATTGTCGAAAAATGATCCCGATGCCCTTATAGCCGCCCGCAAGGGGAGCCCTTTGGTAATTGGAATTGGTAAGGATGATTATTTTGTGGCATCCGATGCCACACCCATTATCGGCTATACCAAAAACGTGGTGTATCTCGACGACGAGGAAATAGCCCTCATTCGTCGAAACAAAGACTTGAAAATTAAGACGATTCGAAATCAGGAAAAAACGCCTTACATTCAGAAACTAGAAATGAACCTGAATGCTTTGGAGAAGGGCGGTTTTGAGCATTTCATGCTGAAAGAAATCTATGAGCAACCCAACTCTATTCGTGACAGTATGCGTGGCCGCATTCAGGTTGAACAGGGCCTGGTTACCCTGGGAGGTATTGTTGATTTCGAGCAGAAACTGTTGAATGCTAACCGTATTCTCATTGTGGCTTGCGGCACCTCGTGGCATGCCGGATTAGTTGGCGAATATCTTTTTGAAGACCTTGCGCGTTTACCTGTTGAGGTGGAATACGCCTCCGAATTTCGTTACCGCAATCCTGTCATCTACGAGCGCGATGTGGTGATCGCCATTTCACAGTCAGGCGAAACAGCCGATACGCTGGCAGCCATCGAATTGGCCAAATCAAAAGGGGCAACTATACTTGGTATCTGCAATGTGGTTGGCTCATCTATTGCCCGGGCTACACATGCCGGTTCCTATACCCATGCCGGACCCGAAATTGGCGTAGCTTCTACAAAGGCCTTTACTGCACAAGTTACCGTGCTCACCCTGATGGCTTTGCGCCTGGCCCAGATGCGCGGCACCATAGGCCGATCCCGTTTCATGGAACTGCTTATCGAAATGAACATGATTCCTGAAAAAGTGGAACAAACTCTGAAAGTGAGCCGAAAAGTGATTGAAATTGCCGAAAAATTCAAAGACGTCCGCAATTTCCTCTATCTGGGAAGAGGCTATTTGTTTCCGGTTGCCTTAGAAGGCGCACTCAAACTGAAAGAAATTTCATACATCCATGCCGAAGGTTATCCGGCAGCCGAGATGAAACACGGCCCTATTGCCCTGATTGATGCCAATATGCCCGTGGTATTTGTGGCTACCAACAAAGGAATATACGATAAGGTGATCAGCAATATCCAGGAAGTGAAAGCCAGAAAAGGACAAATCATTGCAATTGTTACCGAGGGCGATGTGGAAGTGAAACGCCTGGCCGATTATGTGATTGAAATTCCGGAAACGGAAGAAATTTTTGCACCCCTTTTAGCCACTATTCCCCTTCAAAAACTTGCCTATCATATTGCAGTGATGCGCGGGTGTAACGTGGATCAGCCGCGAAACTTAGCCAAATCGGTAACTGTGGAATAACAGACAAATAGCTTTACTTTTTGGTCATTCACCCGAAACAACGGCGGGCTCAGTTTGTTTTAATGGACTGTTAGTGGTTATTGAATTAAAAAATTATTAGGCTCTGAGGATTAAAGCTCAGGGATTTAACCCTCAGAGTTTGTGCTTACACAGAGTGTTAGACACTTCCATAAACTTTCAATTCAAGACTAATTTTTGGAGACTCCTAAAGAAATTTAGGTTTTTTAAGACGTCGTTTTTTAAACTGGCATGATGTTTGTTTTCGTTAAGTGTACAAACAATTTTGTAAATATTTAGTCTTATGAATACCTTAAAAACACTGATGGTTATGTTCTTTTTTCTGGTTGCTTCTTTTGGGTTGCAGGCCGGAGCAATGACATTTATCCGCCACGAAGACCACCAAACCGAAAAACACCACACACAACGAAACACTTTCCAGAATCCCTTTACCGATCCAGAACGGGCGGCTGAATATTCTTTCAAAGTGGCCGATGAAGCCTATATCAATGATATTCCGTTCGATACGGAGAAAGTCGTTGAAAAGCTGAATGTGATAAAAATGGACGAAAATCTGCCTAAAATGACAGAAGAGTCTGAAATCATAGATATACCCTTCGATACGAAAGCAATTTTTGATTCAATTGTGAAACCATGACCAAAGAAATTTCTCATAGTTAATATGTTTTGTGTTGGTTAGAAAGGGCCGGGTTTTCCCGGCCTTTTTTTGTGCTAACCGGTTCCGTTATATAACAAGGCCGCTAATTTGGAAAAGGACTAAATTATGCCTATTTAACTTGATAAACGCTACATTATCAACCTGTTGGAAGGTTGATTAAACCGCAGCATCACTCTTAAAACCTGCTTCAAAGGCATTGGGAAGACAGACCCATTGAGCCTACAGGGTAAAAAAGTTGTAATATTGCAGTCATCGAACCACAAACTCATAGCTTATGTTAAAGCAAATTCTTTTTGCCTTTGCATTGGTGATCACTTTGGCGGTGTTTGCCTGGACAATGCGCAACATCTTCAAGTATTTTTCTTTTACCAAAAAGCTGCCTTTAAAACAGATTCCCGAGCGCATTCGCATGACCCTAAAAGTGGCCATAGGGCAGTCGAAAATTTTCCGGTTTCCGCTTATGGGTCTGCTTCATGCCTTGGTTTTCTGGGGTTTCCTTGTCATTTTGTTTGGCAGTATCGAGATGGTGATTGATGGTCTGGCAGGTAGCGAACGCGCGCTATCAGTGTTGGGCCCGGTTTATGATTTCCTAATGGCAACGGGCGATATTTTTGCTGCCATCATTTTGGTTGCCATCGTGATATTTTTATTCCGTAGGCTTTTTATGCATATCAACCGGTTTTATGGAACCGAGATGAAGCCGGTTTCAAAAGCCGATGCCAACTTAGCCTTGACATTCATTCTCTTGTTAATGGTCAGCCTTTTGGGGATGAACACTTTTTATTTGCTCGAATGTGCCTTTAGCGGAAATAAGCCAGAAGGCGTTTTCCCTGTCAGCCGATTGCTTTACGGACTGTTTGAAGGCATGAGCCCCGCCAGCATTCATTTTTGGCACGAGTTCAACTGGTGGTTCCATATTCTGCTCATATTTGCTTTTGCCAACGTGTTGCCCTATTCCAAACATTTCCATGTGTTCATGTCGGTTCCCAATGTGTTTGTGAGCCGGGTGAGTCCGTTGGGCTATGTTGAAAATATGGATTCTATTACCCGTGAGGTGAAGCTGATGCTTGATCCCCAGGCTGTTTTTGATGGTGATGCCGCACCTCCGTCGCGATTTGGTGTTGCAGATGTTGAGGATATTCACTGGGTGAACTACATGAATGCGTTATCTTGCACAGAATGTGGTCGTTGCACCTCTGTTTGTCCGGCTAACATCACCGGAAAGCTGCTCTCGCCGCGTAAGATTATGATGGATACCCGCGCACGAATGAAAGAAAAAGGCCCGGGTATGATAAAAAAAGGAGTGGATTTTTCGGATGGTAAATCGCTCAATGGCAGCTATATCACCGAAGAAGAGTTGTGGGCATGTACCATGTGTAATGCTTGTGCACAGGAGTGCCCGGTAAACATCCATCAGCCTTCGTTGATTTTGGATATGCGTCGCTATCTGGTGCTTGAGAAATCGGCAGCCCCAGCCGGCCTCAATACCGTGTTTGCCAATATCGAAAACAATGGAGCACCCTGGCAGTTCTCGCCTCACGACCGTATGAAATGGGCCGAAGAACTTTATATGAACGAAACACATTAACTTTCGAAAACATGGAAAACAAGATAAAAATTCAGGTACCCGTCATGGCCGATCTGGCGGCCCAGGGAAAACAACCCGAGTGGCTCTTCTGGGTGGGCTCGGCAGGCGCTTTCGATGATCGCTACAAAAAAGTAACCCGCGAGTTTGCGAAAATCCTGACATTTCTCGGCGTGGATTATGCTGTGTTGGGATCCGAAGAATCGGATAGTGGCGATGTGGCTCGCCGGGCCGGAAACGAAATGCTGTTTCAGATGCAAGCTCTGACAAATATTCAAATCTTTGAAATGTACGGAGTAAAAAAGATTGTGACCTGCTGCCCGCACGACTTCAATACCTTGAAAAACGAATATCCCGATTTAGGCGGGAAATATGAAGTGTGGCATCATAGCTCGTTTCTGCAGATGATATTGGCACAGAGAGGTATCAAAATAGACTCAGATATTTTTAGCAACAACACCATCGTTTTCCACGATCCTTGCTATTTGGGCCGCGCCAACAATATTTACGAAGCTCCACGCACAGTGCTCAACTCCATCAAATCGTCAAAGGTGGAGATGCCGCGCAATAAAAGTTTTGCGCTCTGTTGCGGCGCTGGTGGCGGACAAATGTTCAAAGAAGCTGAAAAAGGGAATAAGGAAATCTTTATCGAGCGTACCGAGGAGGCATTGGCCACCGGCGCCGATATCATTGCCACTGCCTGCCCGTTTTGTATGGTGATGATGACCGATGGCATCAAATACAAAAACAGCGAAGAACGTGTGAAAAACTACGACATTGCAGAATTGGTCAGCATGGCGCTGGGATTATAAGCAATATCGTTTTACCCGAGTAGATCAGATCTTTGAGTTGTTGTCTTTTGTTTCGTCTTCTCCCCATTTTTTGAGGTTTTCGATTTTCTGGTCGAGGTCGAAAAAGCGAAAAACCCAGGGGGCAACGCCTTTGACATCTCCATAAAAACGCGATCCCTCCTGCCGATTTGGGCTGATGAGGCGGTCTTCAATTTTCAGGAAACTGAGCAGCATAATGAACAGACTGATAGCCAACATTCCTTTGAAAAATCCGAAAACGGCTCCGGCCAGACGATTCAGGAAGGAGAGCATGAGGGCTTTGAGGAAACGATCAACGATTTTGGCAATTGCGGCAATAATCACTACCACCACGATCAGGGTGATTATGAAGGCAATGATGTATTGATATTTTCCAGTGATTTTGAAAAATTCACCGATAAAATCGGCTGTCACATCCGAAAAATGAATGGCGGCATAAATGCCAAGAATTAAACCGGCCAATGAAGCCAGCTCTTTGATCAGTCCATTTCGAAAACCTGAGATCACACTTAAAGCGAGCAGGATAACCAGAATGATATCAACGGTGTTCATGTTGCATCTATTTTCGTAAACGTCGGGTGAGTTCAGTTGAAAACACAAAATCTTTCAGCTCCTGATTGTCGGTGTTTAGGATAGAGTGCTTGTCGCCTGTCCACCATAACTTACCTTTATATAAAAAGTTGATGCTTTGCCCGATTTGTAGCACCGAGTTCATGTCGTGTGTATTTACCACGGTTGTTATATTGTATTCTTCGGTGATTTCGCTGATGAGTTGGTCAATCACCTCGGCTGTTTTGGGGTCGAGGCCCGAGTTTGGCTCATCGCAAAACAGATATTTCGGGCTGTTGGAAATGGCACGTGCAATGGCAACACGTTTCATCATCCCGCCGCTGATTTCGGAAGGATAAAGATGGTTTACATTGATGAGATTTACCCTTTTAAGGCAAAAGTTCACCCGGTCGAGTTTTTCGTCGAGTGACATCTCGGTAAACATATTGAGCGGAAACATCACGTTTTGTTCCACATTCATCGAGTCGAAGAGTGCGCCACCCTGAAAAAGCACACCCATTTCCTTGCGGATACTCCGTTTTGAACGTTCGGATACTGATGAAAACGGACGGTTGTCGAAGCTGATGACCCCCTGGTTGGGTTCGATGAGGCCGATACAGCATTTCATCAACACTGTTTTACCCGATCCACTCTGTCCGATGATGAGATTGGTTTTACCTTTTTCGAAACGCGTACTCACATTTTCGAGCACCTGATTTTCGCCAAACGTTTTACAGATATTCTCGACGAGTATCATACGAGCAACAGTTGAGTCAGAATAAGGTCGAAAAAGATAATCAAAATACTGCTTGCCACCACGGCTTTGGTGCTGGCGCGACCCACTTCGACCGAACCACCTTCGACAGTGAAGCCCAGAAAGCCTGAAACGGAGGCAATGATAAAGGCAAAAACCACTGTTTTAATCATGGCATAGGTGATGGTGAACGGGTCGAACCACCCGCGAAGCCCGGCAATATAGTCGGGTGTGGCCACCAATCCGGTGACGACGCATGCGATCAAGCCACCCCAAAGACCGAGCACAATGCTGAAGACGATCAGAACGGGGTTGAACAGCATACTCACGGTGATTTTTGGAAGAATGAGATAGTTGGCCGGATTTACGCCCATCACCCGAAGGGCATCAATCTGTTCGGTGACGCGCATTGTTCCAATTTCAGAAGCTATCCGCGAGCCAACCTTTCCGGCTAATATAAGACTGATCATCGTGGGTGAAAACTCAAGCACCATCATCTGCCGTGTGGTGAAACCCACCATCATCAGCGGGATGAGCGGCGAATCAATATTGGTGGCCGTTTGGATGGCGACAATAGCGCCCGTAAAAACTGAAATAATAGCTACTATACCAATGGAATCCACTCCGAGACCAATGAATTCAACCAAAAGCTGCCGCCTGAAAACCGGCCCTTTATCTGGTCTTTTGAAAATCTCATAAAGCAATATGAGATATTCTCCAAGCAATTTGATCATAGACTGCGCAATGAGTTGAGCCGATAAAATTACAATAATCCCGTGTATTCCACTGATATCGATTGCGAATAATCTGTCGGATTCAACAAAACAGACTGAAAAAGACACTTTTTTGTTTATAAAATCTGTTCAAAACTCCATTTGGCAGATGAAAATGTTCACTGAATAATCAGCCGGCAGGCGCGAAATTCTTGTTACCTTTGTCAAAAATTCGGGCACTCGTGATAAAACAGCCGCTATCTTACGTTTTTGGAAAAAGAGTTAGCCAAGTTGTGATCTTTTTATTGCTTGTGGTGCACTGTGCTTCATGCAGCCCGCGAGTGAGCCATCCCGGCCGGGCACGAAAACGGCAACGCGATTGCGACTGCCCGCGTTGGGTGAATCGCCCCAAGCCATCAACCTGTCTTTTCAATGTTTGAAATGAAAAGCGATCCCCGACAAATATTGAAATCCTATCTGCCTGAATCCGTTGTAGATGAGGTTTACAAGAGTGTGCTGGATCACAAGGTTTCACTGCATTTCACCCGGGCACGAAATAGCAAGCTGGGCGATTTCAGGCCGGCACATGCCGGCAAACCACACCGCATCTCGCTCAATCACAACCTGAATCCCTATGAGATGCTTATTACCTGGGTTCACGAACTGGCCCATCTGATCACTTTCGAAAAGCATGGCCGTCAACACCAGCCCCATGGCATAGAGTGGAAACAAAACTTCGCCCGATTGATGGTGTCCTTTTTGCACCGTGGCATCTTCCCCGATGAGATCGAAGAAGCCATCAAATATCATGTGTTGATATCAAAAGCGGCTAATGGGAGCGACCTGCATCTGAAGCGGCTGCTCAAAGCTTACGATAAACCGCTTGATGAACACAAAACAACGATAGAAACTCTGACAGAAGGCAGCTATTTCAAAGTGCATGACGGACGTATCTTTCAAAAAGGTCAACTTCTTCGCAAAAGGTTTAAATGCCTGTGTATGAACGATAAACGGTTTTATCTCTTTAGCCAGCTTGCAGTTGTTGAACCTATTGGAAACGAAAATCCAATTCTCTCCTTATATTTGACAAAAAAATCCAGTTAAAAATATTCAGATGATGCCAATCAATAAAAACTACTTTTGCGTGATTATGGCAGGCGGCGTTGGAGCGCGTTTTTGGCCCATGAGCACCACAAACCGTCCAAAACAGTTCATTGATATTATGGGCGTTGGCAAAACACTGATTCAGATGACTTTCGACCGGATGACCCGTATTTGTCCGCCTGAAAATATCTATATCGTCACAAACGAACTTTACCGTAAACAAGTCCTCGAACAACTTCCTGCTATCAGCCCCTCGCAAATACTCACCGAGCCTGCCCGACGCAACACTGCCCCATGTATTGCTTATGCCAACCATGTGATCCGTCAGCGAGACCCCAATGCCGTGATTGTGGTGGCACCAAGCGACCATATCATCCTGAAAGAAGAAGTCTTTACCCGGAATGTACTCGATGCCTTGAAAGTAGCCGGCGAAAACCCCTGGCTCCTCACCTTAGGCATTGTGCCCAGCCGCCCCGACACCGGATATGGCTATATCCAGTATCTGGATGGACAGGTATTGGGGTCAGTTCCCGAATTAAAAAAAGTGAAAACTTTTACCGAAAAACCAAGCTTAGACATTGCCATTTCCTTCTTAGAAAGCGGTGATTTTCTCTGGAATGCCGGTATCTTCATCTGGTCTCTCAACACCATCACCACTGCCTTTGAATATTTCCTGCCTGAAGTGGAAGACCTTTTCCGCGAAGGCGCCGGAAAATATGGAACCCCGCTCGAAACCGAATTCATCCGGCAAACCTATGCCGTGTGCCGTAACATCTCCATTGATTATGGCGTCATGGAAAAAGCTGACAATGTGTATGTGATGTCGGTTGACTTTGGCTGGAGCGATTTAGGCGCTTGGGGATCGCTCTATGAAATCAGACCCAAAGATAAAAATGCCAATTCCATCATCGGAAACAATGTGTTAACCTACAATACCTCAAACTGTGTGATTCATATGCCAAAGGACAAACTTGTTGTCATTCAGGGCCTTGATGATTATATTGTGGTAGAAGAAGATAATTCTCTGCTGATTTGCCGCAAACAGGACGAGCAGCAGATCCGGCAATTTGTGAATGATATTAAAGTGGAAAAAGGGGAACAGTTTATCTGATCCCGCAACAAATATTCTAGCCAGAAACCTCAAGAAATTTACAGCATGTCGCTCCAAAAAAAGATCTTAGTCGTTTATCCCGAGAAATGGTCAACACGGATTGCCATATATCGCAATACCGAACCCATGTTCCTGAAAGCCATCAAACATCCCGAAGAGGACCTAAAACGTTTCAGCTTAGTTACCGATCAGCGCGAATATCGCCGCGATGCCATTCTGGCAGAGCTCAAACGCAACGATTTCGATATCCAAAAGGTGAACATCATCATGTCGCGCAGTGGATTGGTGAAACCGTTGAAGTCGGGAATCTATAAAGTCAATACCCGAATGGTGGAAGACCTGATGAAAGGGATACAAGGGATGCGTGAAACCAATCTCGGTGGGCTGATTTCGTTCGACTTAGCAGCCATGATTGGGGTGAATGCTTATATGGCCGATCCGGTGGTTGTGGACGAGCTGTCTGATCTGGCACGCATCACGGGCCATCCGCTTTTTGTCAGACGTTCGATCTTCCATGCCCTGAGCCATAAGTTTTTTGCGCAGAAATATGCCAAAAGTATTAACCGCAACTACAATGAACTCAATCTGATTGTGTGTCACGTGGGTTTAGGGGGAATCAGTGTAGGCGCTCATTGCAAAGGCCGTGTGATTGATGTGAATCAGGCTTACGACGGGGGCGGACCTTTCTCAATTGCACGAACTGGAACATTACCTGTAGGTCAACTTATTGACCTGTGCTTCAGTGGTAAATATTCCGAACAGGAAATTCGCGAAATGGTGAGTATCAAAGGCGGATATGCTGCTTATCTGGGAACCGATAACATCCAACAGATCAATCAGATGATTGCCAACAAAGACCCCAAGGCGCTGTTCATCTCCGAAGCTTGTGCCTATCAGGTGAGCAAAGAGATTGCCAGCCATTATGCTACCCTTGAAGGCGAGTTGGATGCCATCATCCTTTCGGGACAGATTTTTAATAGCGAGTTGTTTCTGGAAAATGTGAAAAAACGCGTTGGTAAGCTGGCTCCCATGGCTCTGTTTCCTTCGGTGAATGACCTTGACGCTCATGCTGCTCACGGATTGGCTGTGCTGCGTGGCGGGGTGGAAGTACTTGAATATGAGTAAAAAAAGGCTATTCTGGCTGGCTTTCTTCTTTTTGGTTTTTTCGTCAGCCGGAAATGCCCAGCGATATTTTATCGGATTTGAACCGGATGAAGCTCAGACGTTTTGGACGGATTTTACCCCTGTGGCCGATAGCAGTTCGCCACAAGGAAAATATGCCGGACTTATCCGTGCCGATCAAACATTTGCACTGAACATCAATGCCCCTGTGCCAGAAGAACTTGCGGGGATAAATCAAAACTGGCAGCTCACAGCTTTCATAAAAAGCGAGAAACTTTCCACAGGTGCGTTGTTTGTCATCACCGTAATGCGTGCCGATACACTTGTTTTGTATCAAGGGGTACGATGCGATGATTTTCTACGGCATCGGACTCAATGGAACAAGCTTCACTATACTTTTAAGCTGCCAGCCGATCTCAGTCATGATATCCGGATCAAAGCATATATCTGGAACAGGGAAGCTGCAGAATTCCTTGTGGATTCCGTTGAAATATCGGTTCATCATAGTTCGCCTCTATCCTTTTTGCCCGACTTTGACGCCATTGACGATGACAGCAGCAGATATCACACATTAGCCTATGGAAAAAATTTTCAGCTGCAATGGCAAGCCGAAAACCAATGGCTCAGGTTAGCCGACAGTTCAGGCGCACCCATCAGTCGGCCAATAGCATGGATTGTTGAATTGGGCAGGAAGGAGGATAGTACACTTTGGCGGCAAACTCAGGCCTGGAGGCTGAAAAAAAAGTCTGGCCACCGACATCAAACCCGACTTCATTTTGAGGCCCGGATAGATGAAATGACAGCCATGATGGAAATCGTCATTTCACCAAACAATCATCAGCTTCGTTGTGAGGTGAGAACTACTGCGAAAAGGCCTGTTATCCTTTGGCGAAACAGTCTTGTGACAAGCTTTTTGGATTCGGTTCATGCCGTCATCCGTCAAAGCGGATTGTTGGACACCAATTCTTTCCAGCCTGAATATTATTTGCGTAATGGAGGCGTGGTTTTCGGGGAAAATAAGCGCAGTGTGATGATGCACAACAGCTTACAACTTTCGTCGAGCCAGCTCAACACCCAAAAAGGTCAGCTTTTCCTGAACCTCGATTTGGCCACTGACCATCCTTTGTTGCATTATCCGCTGATTCCCGACACATCGGACTATTTTGTTGATCTTTCGGCAGCCACCATTCAGAAAAAGCAATGTTTCCGCGGCTCATTTTCGTTCTTTTTTGGTCTCGAATCCTATGATATTCCACGTATCCTTTGGATTCCCGATGGCTATGATGCTGCTTTTGTGTGGACAGAACATGCTGACTGGACTGATATTGCTACTCAGCGGGCGGTGAATTTCGGCAGAAGCAATCTTGTTCGACCTGCGGATGCGGTAGGAGGTTTTGTCGGATATGACATTCCGGTGACGCGGAGTATCTTTTATGCCAATCCTGATGGTATTCGCAACAGCCAGGCCAGCAACGGGCATTTTATGGGTTTTCATGCTACACTTACCACCGATACTGCATTTGCTAACCTGATGCAGCAACTTCATGACAAAGGTCACGAACTTTGCCTGCATACCCCTGAACAGTTTACTTCGACATCTGCCATGCTTCGCAGAGCACTAAAGGATATGCAGTTGCGATTTGGATCGGTAAGCTGGATTGATCATGGCTATAACAATAAGGCCGAAAATAATCGCGAAAATCTTTGCTGTGATGGTCTTGATCCCCAATCGCCGGTAGCAGTTCGTCGGTTGTGGAAAAAACACGGAATCCGTTACCTGTGGAATGCTTGGTACGAAGAGGTCAGCCCATGGAACGACTTTGCTTTTGATGGACATTTTATGATTCCCTACCCTGGTTTCGGCGACGCTTTCCCCGTTCCGATGGTTTGCCGCCATCCGTCATTTCCCGAAGCAATGCTCTGGGGCACCACCGGAACCCTCGAAGCTCCCACCGATGAGGTGTGGGATTATCTTTTCCAACCAAAACGAATGGAGAAGCTTATCCAAAACCGGTCGGTTTATTTTGCCCATATCTATCCGGCCTGGGTGAAAGAAGGCAAAGGTTATTGGAAAAGTGATGTTGATGGCAATCTGGTGGCAATGGACGGTTTCAACAGGGCACTGAAAACACTCCAACAACTTCGGGAAAAACGTCTTGTTTTGCCGTCAACCGTGCAACAGATAGTGAGCCACTACGAGGGTTTGCGGCAGATTCGCGTGGAAAAAATTTCTGATCATTCTTTGGAATTGTTCAACCCTTCCAGGATCACAATCAAGGGGATGAGTATGGCGATGAAAGGAAACAGCGTGCAGATCAATGGTCGGGAAACGAAAAACCGAAAAGTTTCTGGTGACGAAATCATTTTTTGGTTCGACCTTCGGCCTCAGGAGTGTGTGACGATTGACTGGTAGCATGTTATTTCATTGGTCTTGTTGTTAAGGTTTAACAGCCACTTTTGATGCGGTTTTAACTTCTCACCATAAAAAGAGCTTTACTTTTGTGGTCATTTTTTCCCCATCCCTCAAAATGGAATTGTTGCCTCAGATTCTTCTTCAAGATGAATATCTCGTAGCCATCAACAAGCCGCATGGATTGTTGGTTCACAAAAGTCCGATTGCTGCCGATGCATCTGATTTTGCTGTGCAATGGGTTCGAGATAGGATAGGCCGGCATGTTTATCCCGTGCATCGCCTTGATCGGAAGACGGCGGGAGTATTGCTTTTTGCGCTTGATCACACAACCAACAGGATGATGCAGCAACAGTTTATGCTGCGTCAGCCTCAAAAAACCTATCATGCAATTGTCAGGGGATACACCGAAGAACAGGGTAGAGTGGACGCACCATTGCGCAACGAAACCGGACAATATCAGCAAGCCGTCACCCATTATCGTCGGCTCAAAACGGCCGAGCTTGATATCCCTTCTGCAGGTTTTGCCACATCCCGCTTCTCGTTGCTAGAAGTGATGCCGGAAACGGGTCGTATGCACCAAATACGACGGCATCTGGCACATATTTTTCATCCGGTTATTGGCGATCGCCCGCATGGATGCAACAAACAGAATCGTTTGTTTCTGCAACACTTTCAGCACAGCACGCTTTTGTTGCATGCGGTGTCGCTCTGTTTTGTACATCCCGTCACCAACCAACTATGCACCATCGAGGCGCCGTATCAGCCGGAATTTTTGCGAATCATGCAGATTATGGGATGGACTGAATGACCGGAAGAAAGTCTCCGCTGGTTATTTCTTTTCGCCGAATGAATCCATAATGGCCTTAACGAGGTTCACTGCTCCATGCCAGATGTCGCTGATGGTGGCATCCAGCATATAGCAGGGAGTAGTAAACACCCGTCGTTGCGGATCGGAAACAACCTCGCCATGTTGTGTTTTCACATGTTTGGAGCCAAAAGACTCGACAACTTTGATGGTTCCATCATCATTGCCTATGGTCACATTCACATCGCCAAGTACTTTGGCAACAAAGGTAGGCGAGATGCACATGGCGCCGATGGGCTTACCTGCCTTCGAAATGGCTTTGATGGCCGCTTCTACATCGGGCTGAACCTTGGCCTTAGGGCCATCGAAAGCTATAGTTGACAGATTTTTGGCGGCACCAAAACCTCCCGGGAAAAGAAGGACATCGAAATCGCCGGCCTTGAATTGCGACAAAGGCAGGATTTTTCCTCTGGCAATACGTGCAGCCTCAACCAGCACATTACGCTTTTCGTTCATCACTTCGCCTGTCAGATGATTGATCACATGGTATTGTTCCATGTCGGGAGCAAAACATTGATAGTCTGCACCGGCTTCTTTAATGGCTAACATGGCAAGGGTGGCTTCATGGATTTCTGCCCCATCGTAAACACCACATCCTGCCAGTACTACTGCAAATTTTTTCATGAATTTTCCTTCTTAATTATTGATTTTTACAAAGATAAGGATTTTTGCGTTGTTTTTCGCTTACCTTTTGTAATAGGTCATTGCTTCGGGAAGCCATTTCTTAATTTGAGCGATGCGGGTGGCATCCGAAGGGTGTGTGCTAAGGAATTCCGGGACAGCCTGTCCTCCTTTCATCGAAGCCATCCGTTGCCAGAAAGCCACGGCTTCCTGTGGGTTATATCCGGCCATAGCCATAAAAATCAAACCAAGTTTGTCGGCTTCGCTTTCGTGAAGGCGGCTGTAAGGAAGCAAAACTCCCACCTGACTACCGAGCCCATAAGCTGTCAACCATAAAGCCTGAGTTTGTTGTGGTTTATCTTTAAGAGCCACCGACAACGCCACTCCGCCGAGCTCGGTGAGCAGCCCCTGGCTCATCCGTTCGTTGCCATGTTCGGCTACGGCATGAGCCACTTCGTGCCCCATCACTACGGCCATGCCCACTTCGTCTTTAGTGATGGGAAGAATACCGGTGTAGAAAACCACTTTCCCGCCGGGCATACACCAGGCGTTAGCCTCGTTGTTGTCAACCAAATTGAATTCCCAGTTGTAGCCTTTCAGCTCACCCGACATCCCTTTGGAAGCAAAATATTTTTCAACAGCATGCTGAATGTTCTGCCCGACTTTTTTTACCAAAGCTGTCTGCTCTGCATTTGTAGAAACTTTATTGGTTTTTAAAAACTCGCTATATTGCTGAAAGCTCATGCTGAGCATCTGCGATGATGGCAGAAGGTTGATTTGCCGCCGACCGGTGATAGGAACCCGGCTGCACGAGAGAATGAGGAAAAATGATACCATCAGCAACAAGGTGAAGTATCGTAATGTGGAACTCCATTTCATATTCATAGCGGTTGAATTTTGATTTGAAAACAAAAGATTTATTGTTGAGACAAAAATAAAAAGAAATGTTCCGCTTTCAGAATATCATTGAAAAGAATGGATTAAAAGCCGTTTGCAGAGCTGGGGTTCAGGCCGGGATTTGATCTGTCAGTCAATTTTGGCAAAAAGCAGCTTTTGTCTTCTCGCTTTCAAGGATAGCCGTAACTTTGCAACGCTAAAAATGGCCATGGAAAGCTACAAATATAACACGCAGCGGCAGGTTATTACCCTCATCATCCTTGTTATTGCGGGGGTGTTTGTGGTAAGACTTTTCTATCTCCAGGTCATCAATCAGTCCTATAAGTTATCATCGCAGAACAATGTGCTGCGATTTGTGACACAATATCCGGCTCGTGGCACCATTTTCGATCGCAACGGCGAGCTTTTGGTTTATAACGAGGCTGCTTATGACCTCTTAGTGATTCCTCGGCAGGCAAAAATTGAAGACACCTTAGCCTTTTGTCGTTTGTTGAAGATTGATTTAGAGGATTTTCGCCATCGTCTGCGAGCTGCCCGAAAATATTCGATGTATCGGCCGACAGTGTTTTTGGAACAGATCTCGAAAGAGGATTACGGCTATATCATCGAAAAACTGTATCATTATCCCGGTTTCTTTTTTCAGGCACGTACATTGCGTAAATATCCCCGCCCTATCGCTGCGCATGTGCTGGGCGATGTGGGGGAGGTAAACGCTGCCGAAATGGAACGCGACCCTGTCTATAAGATGGGCGATTATATCGGGAAATCGGGACTTGAGAAGTTCTACGAGAAAGCATTACGCGGGCGCAAGGGGATGAAAATCATGATGGTAGATGTGCATAACCGCGAAAAAGGCAGTTTTCAAAATGGCGTTTTCGACACCTTGCCTGTTACCGGAAAAAATATTTATCTGGGCATGGATGCCCGCCTTCAGGAGTATGGCGAAAAACTAATGGTTAACAAAACGGGCAGCATCGTGGCCATTGATCCTGCCACGGGCGAGATTCTGGCTTTGGTAAGCAGCCCTAATTACGATCCCAATCTATTAGTAGGCCGCGCTCGCGGCAAAAATTTCAACGAGCTGCTTCAAAACGAGAAAAAACCGCTCATCAACAGGGCCATTGGAGGTACCTACCCGCCCGGTTCAACATTTAAAATGTTTAATGCCTTGATAGCATTGCAAACCGGCTCCATTACCGAAGAAACACGCTTCACCTGTCAGGGTAAAAATAGCTCACCCATTCGTTGTACGCACAGCCATGTCACCCCGCTTGCGGTTCATGCTGCCATCGAAAACTCATGTAACCCCTTTTTCTGGAATACTTTCCGCAGTATTCTGAGCAACCCGTCGTTGCACGGTCAGAAAAAAGCTTTCGATCTTTGGTATCACAAGATGCTCGATTTTGGACTTGGTCAGCGTTTTAAAACCGATATTCCTTTCGAAGTGTCAGGTAATATACCTTCGGGCAATTATTTTGACAAAGTATATAACGGCCGCTGGAATGCCATGACTATTCGATCGCTGAGCATTGGGCAAGGTGAGATTTTGGTGACGCCTCTGCAATTGGCCAATCTTGCTGCTCTTGTCGGAAATGAGGGGTATTATTATCCGCCACATTTGGCCCGAAGATTGGGTGATGAAGGCGATACGCTGCCGGCTCATTTCACCCAAAGACGTGAAACGGGTATCGAAGCCCGTTATTTTCGCTTAGTAAAAAGCGCCATGCTCGATGTGTTTGAAGGAGGAAGTGGTACAGCCAGGCGATATAAGGTGAAAGATTTTCAGGCTGCCGGAAAAACCGGAACAGCCGAAAACCCCCACGGCAAGGATCACTCATTGTTTATGGCTTTTGCCCCATACGACAAACCTACCATTGCCATTGCCGTTGTGGTTGAGAATGCCGGTTTCGGCGCAACATGGGCTGCACCTATCGCCAGCCTGATGATGGAGCTTTATATCACCGGAGAAATCAAACGTCCCGAACTGGAGAAGTTTTTACTCGAAACAAGCCCATCGCCATGATCAAAAGTGAAAGAAACAGTATCTGGAGGCATCTGGAGGTTTCGGTGGTGCTTCTTTATTTTGCACTGATGCTCATCGGGTGGATGAACATTTATTCGGCAGTGTTTGACGAAGAACATCAAAGCGTTTTCGACCTCTCACAACGTTATGGGAAGCAACTGCTGTGGATCGGCATGTCGCTGGTACTGGGGCTGTTTGTGTTACTCACCGATAGCCGTTTTTTCGAAAGCTTTGCGATGGCCATCTATGTGCTCACCATAGCGATGTTGGTAGCGGTTTTGCTTATCGGTGCCACGGTTTCAGGGAGTAAATCATGGTTTCAGGTGGGAGGGATTGGCGGTCAGCCTGCCGAATTTGCCAAGTATAGTGCCGGCTTAGCCTTGGCTTTCTTTCTGAGTCGCCTCGACACCAATATCGGTCAACTGCGTACCAAAGTGATCAGCTTTGGTATTATCCTGTTGCCGGCATTTCTCATCCTGCTTCAACACGATACCGGTTCTGCCTTAGTTTTCAGTTCTTTTATCCTGGTACTTTACCGCGAAGGTATGTCGGGCCTGCCATTAGTTCTTGCATTTGTGGCTGTGTTGTTGTTTGTGTTGACCCTCTATTTTGGCCCGACTTATGTCATCCTTGGTGTGGCGATTCTTCTCACAGTATTTATGTTTTTCAGAAAACGCAATCTCAAAAATATCACTCGGTTGATTGGCGTTTTGGCGATTGCTTCAGTTTTTGTGTTGAGTGTTGATTTTGTATTCGACAACATCCTCGAAGCACACCAGCAGTCGCGTATCAATGTTTTGTTGGGGCTTGACGACGATCTTCGGGGCGCCGGATACAATGTCCATCAATCGAAGATAGCCATCGGCTCGGGTGGGTTTTTTGGAAAAGGATTCCTGCAAGGCACACAAACCAAATTCAATTTTGTACCCGAACAGAGTACCGACTTCATTTTTTGTACAATTGGCGAGGAGTGGGGATTCGTAGGAACCACCGTTGTCATCGGACTTTATGTGCTGCTTTTTATGCGTCTGATACGCATGGCGGAGCGCCAACGAACGACCTTTGCAAGGGTGTATGGCTATTCAGTCGTTTCCGTATTGTTTTTCCATTTTGCTATCAATATAGCTATGACCATCGGCCTCGCTCCGGTGATCGGTATTCCGCTGCCGTTTATCAGTTATGGTGGATCGAGCCTTTGGGCTTTTACCATCATGCTGTTTACTTTTTTGAAACTCGATGCCAACCGGCTGAATACGTTGTAAGCCAGCGATAATCTTTTTTGGTTCACCTTAACAAAGGAATCCGGAATTTTTCTTCAATATAACTGAAATACCAATACAATTTGCGGTTGACCTCAATTCCATAATCAGTAAACGGCTGATAATCAATATAATTGCTGATTACCCTTTGATACCGGCCGGTATTGTAATAATGATTCCAGTTGGAAATTCCCAATCGGTTCATCGAAAGATAGAACTCGTTGGAACGATCAGCAGCAGGCGAAAAACGGCTGAGATACCAGCGGTCGAATTCCGGATCGAGGATGAGAATTTCGTGGTGAAGGCTATCGGCTTCTACACTGATTTCGGTTGAGGCCGGTGTTGGAATCGTAGTAGTCTTTTTCGTGCTCTGACACGAAACAGTCAAAGCAAGCAAGACGAAAAAAAGAAGAATCGTTTTCATGCCTCATGTGTTTTATTGGATAAAAATTGCAATTCCCGTGCCATACTGTGTATGATGTATGGTTGGAAATCAGCCTGATACTACTTTAAGCCCAATGATGGAGGCAATAAGGGTGAAAATAAAAAACAACCTCCAGAAATGGGTTGGTTCATCAAACAAAAGGATTCCGACAATTGCCGTACCTACAGCACCAATGCCCGTCCACACGGCATAGGCTGTGCCCATTGGCAGATGCTGGGTGGCTTTGTAAAGCAAATACATGCTTACCGTAAGGCTTACTAAGAAACCAAGAAACCACCAAAAAGCAACGGGATAGGCAGTTGTGCGGGCTTTGCTCAGGCAGGCGGCAAAACCAACTTCAAAAAAACCGGCGATGATAAGGATAATCCAACTCATTGAACTAAAGTTTCATTTTCTGAAAGGCAATATTTTCGAAAAATCAGACTTAGTCTGCCGCTAGGCCAGAGCCATGCTGCAAATAACAACGCCCAAAGCCATCCCGACGTCAAACAGCCCACCAACAAGATTTCTGCTAAATAAATCAATGGCCCTACTAAAATCATAGTGCCAAAAGTGATGGAAGAAGTCCAATGGTCGTCACGTACGTCTTTTTTACGATGAATTTTGACAGCGCTAAAAGCGGCAGATGTGGCAGTACGAGGGAAGCAAACAACGGCCAAAGAAGCAGACAATGCGAGGTTTTGCTTTCAGTTTTGGCTGCCATCTCAGAAAAAACCCCGGCCTCCATTTCGGAAATGATCTTCTGGTCAGAAATCAGACGTTGTACGAGGTCTGTTTCACGGCCAGGGCGCTGTTTGAGCTTCGTGGCCATGATCTGGTAATCGGGCCCGGGTTCAAGGTGAATGATGAGCTTTTTCATCCGTCCGGAAAGCTCGTTGAGCAGGCGGTTGATGGCAATTGCAGGATTTTGTTCGTAGATACTGCGATAGTCAGCCGTGGCGATGGGTTGGCCAAAGCTTACCAATAAATCACTATAACTGTGCAGATGCTCTTCGTACTGCAAGCCAATGGGAACGATTTTCAGCCCAGAGTTCCAGTCATTTTCTGTTTCGAAGCCAAAGGCTAAGCGGGCAATGCCTTTTTGAAGGGGACGAAGACTCCAGTTGCGATTGTGGTTGCCTTCGGGGAAAATCAGAATGGCTTCGTTCCGATCCAAAAGTTGCCTGAAGGCAGTCATGGCTTCATCATTTTTTTTCATTTGGGCATGCCCATCGCGGAAACGATAGATGGGGAGCATCTGGAGCAGGCCAAGCCAATATCGTGCCACCGGATGCGTGAAAACTCCGGCACGTGTAATAAACCAGGGGTTACGTTTTGTGGCAATGGCTACCGCAAGCGCATCCATGAACGCATTTTGGTGGTTGATGGCCAAGATAAGTGGTCCATGTTGCGGAACAAGCTCTGCATGGTGTAAGCGAAACCGATGATAATACATCCGATAACCGAAAGGAACATAAAGTTTAAGGAAACGGTACAGAATACCGGGACGACTCATCTTGTCAGGCTTTTGGTGGATAAAAGTTGCAAGGCTACAAAAAAATCCAATGTCCTGTTTCCGGTAACCCGCATTTTGTTCGAAAAAGCTCTTTTCATACAACCAGCCTTGGTATGAGGGCCAGCTTATGGCATCATTTTATGCAGAAGAAATTAGCTTTCGGAAAGATTCGAATATTTTTTGACTAAATGTTTCAGATCGTCGGCGGTGAATGGTTTTGATATATAATCGTTACATCCGGCAGCAATGCAGGTATAACGGTCGTCGTTGGCCGCATAGGCTGTAACTGCAATGATCGGCAGTTTGCTGTGGCTGGCACGGATAATGCGTGTGGCTTCGAGTCCATCCATTACTGGCATCTTGATGTCCATGAGAACCATTTTGATATTGGGGTCTTCATCAACAATCCGAACGGCTTCTTCGCCATTTTGAGCGTAAACTAAGTTAAAGCCGGAATTTTTTAGTATTCGCTTGAGATACAGAACATTAAGCACTTCGTCTTCGGCAATAAGAATCGAAGGGCCGGTAGCTTCTTCAGTAAGCGTAGCTGGATTTGTTTCTGGTTGTGATTGGAGCATAGATGGTATATTGATCGAAAAAAGGGTTCCGTGTGGATATGTGCTTTCGAGATTGATTTGTCCGTTAAGCAATTGTGTGATGCCGCTCACGATAGCTAAGCCTAAGCCACTGCCTTCGTATTTGCGGGTACTCGAGTTGTCTTCCTGCATGAAAGGCTCAAACACTTTGAGTTTGGCCTCACTCGAGATGCCGATTCCGCTGTCTTCAACAAAGAGTCGCAGTTCGTTGCCCAAAAACTCATAACCAAAGCGTACAAATCCTTTTTGTGTATATTTTATTGCATTGTCAATCAATTCATTGAATACTTTTTTCAGTAATCCGGAATCTGAATGAAACTGAGCAGTATCAGGTAATGGTTTTTCTGATAGTTCAAGGCTGAGATTTTTGGATTTTGCTTCGGGATCAAATTTCCGATATAACTCGGCAACCATTTTTTGCATATCAACCACCTCATCACGAACGATCATATTGCCCGACATGAGGAGTGACATATCCATGATATCATTTACTGTATCGGTGAGGCGCGAAACACTGATGTTCATGGCCGACACAAATTCCATTTTGTCTTCGGCTGAGAGATTGTCGTCGGCCAGAAACTGGGCAAAACCTACAATGCCGTTGAGGGGTGTACGGAGCTCGTGGCTCACATTATTCAGGAAGGCTGTTTTCAGCTTATCACTCGCTAAGGCTCTTTCGCGCTGAAGGTCCAATTCGCTGTTCTTTTGGATAATTTCTTCGTTTTGACGACGAAGCAGGTTGTTCAGGCTCAGCAACTGGTCGTTTTGCTTTTGCAGGATTTCTTTTGTTTGCACTAACATTCCTTCGGTGCGTTGCTTGATTTTCAGATTGGTGAGCAGCTCGGCAAAAATGCGCAATAGCGAAATCTCATTGTCCGAAAACTGATGGTGTTTTCTTACGGTGTCGAACCCGATGTAGGCTAAACACTTGTCTCCTTCCATAAGGGGGATGGTGATGAGCGAGCGAATTCCCTGCGGTTTGAGGATGTGATAGAGGTTCTCATCTTTGGGTAGGTCGTCAACGCTCGGCACACGGGTCATCTCGCCTGATTGGTGTGATTTAACCCATTCCAGAACAAGGCTGTTGGGTAGGTGCTGAAGCTCGTTTATGGCGGGCTCTGCATACTCGCTACACCAATCATAAGTGTTTGACATGCTGTCTTCTTCCCAGTCATAATCAAAGATATACACCCGATCCACACCGGTAAAATTGCCAATTTCGGCGATAGCCCGATTGATTTCGGGTTCAATCTGGTCGAGCGGAAGATTGATAAAACGTGTGGCTAAGGCGTTGAGCACACGCAGAAGGTCGTTGCTGCTCATCACTTCGTTTTCGAGCTGGATGAGGGTGGTGATGTCGCGCACCACCGAAATCACCTTGTCTTCGCCCATCGGGCTGATACGGGCTTCGAAATACCGTACTTTGTCATTTACTAACAAATCAAATGGTACGACGACTGTTTCCGACTTTTCAAGGGATTTCTCGATATGTTTTTTCATCCGGCTCGCCTGCTCAGCTCCAAAAACATCGCTAAGCGTTTGTCCGGGCTTGGGTTGATGGTCAATATCGGTATAGATTTTTTGGTTGATATAAAGGTCGAGATATCTGCCTTCCCGATCGTGGATAAAAATCATATCGGGCATCGAAGCAAGAATGGCTTGCAGTTTCTCAGTGGTTTCGAGGAGTTTTTGAGTGGCTAATTTTTTCTCGGTAATATCAATCAGCACGCCAACGGTGCCCACCATTTGTTTTTCGGAGGAATAGAGCGGGGATGCTGATATGGATAACGTAAGGATATCCCCGTTGCGATGAAAAAACTCGGCTTCATATTGATCCACCACACCACTGAAACGACGGAGTGTTTTTTCGACCATCAGATGATAGGTGTCTTCCGGTACATAACGACTGATCAGCTGCCCGATTATTTCGTCTTTGGAATAATCCAACATACCGGCAAAAGTTTCGTTCGAGAAAAGGATGCGTTCGTCCAGGTCAACGATAACGATTCCGGCATTGGCATTTTCGGCCACCGCCCTATAACGCGATTCACTCTCGAAAAGAGCTTTTATGGCTTGGTTTTGAGCCGTAGTGTCAATCAGGGTAAGCTGAATAAGGTCGTTGTCGTGGATGGGCAGCCTGAAAGGATAAATTTTCGCATCCCAGATATTGCCTTCTCTGGTGCGGAAATGACAATCGAAGGTTTGATATTCGGGCTTAGAGATAAGTTCAAGCTTTTCGATAATTTGCTGACGGTTGAAATACAAATTGTCTTCATCGGGTAATGGCAACAGTTCTTTGATGTTAATACCGATGATCTCATCTGGTTCGGTATAGCGGAAAGCCCTCAGAGCGGCTTTATTCAGGGTGTAAATTTGAAGGCTTTTTTCCTCAATCACAAGCACCGGAATGGGGGAATCATTGTAAAGGGTGCGGATATATTCCTGATTTTCAATTAATTCGAGTTCTGACTTCTTGATGTCGGTAATGTCGCGCTGAATGATGCCCAGCATATGTTGTCCGTTGAGCTCGATGGAAAACATCATAGCCGAAATTAGCCTTACGGCGCCATCTTTGCGTATGATTTCAAATTCAGTGACATTCCCCAGCTGATGCGAGTTTTGATTTTTCAACAGATTGACAAACCGGGGTTTCACCTCATCGGATGAACGATACATAGCCTGGTGGTTTTTAGGCAGCATCTGAAAATAAACATCCCAAACAAACCGACCCTGAGCTTCATCTGCACTGATTCCGGTAAACTCGGTCAGACGGTGATTCCAGAGAATCAGTCTCCCTTCGGGATCAATGATGGCCATCCCGTCGTTGCTCTGTTCGATGAAACTCCTGAAAAGCACTTCACGCTGGGTGAGGGCTTCCTGTATCAATGAATTATTTAACAGTGTTTGTTCCTGAAAAAGCCAGAGAGGTTTCTCGCCAGAAAGCGGGCTCAAGTGCATCATCAGTGTGATGGTTCCTGAAGATGTTTGAAACGAAAGAGGCAATTCATCTCCGAAATCATTTTTAGCGAGTCGTTTTATGAAGTCAGGCAGATCATCGCTGAGTGGAATCACATCACCTTCCGACAAAGTAAATCCGTTGCCCAGCATGGTACGAAAAGCAGCATTGGCATAAACGATGCGAGCTTCCGGATCTACCACGAACACTTTGTGGTTCAATGAATCCATCACTTGCAGCAATGTGGGTAAATTGAGGTGTTGATTTTGTTCCGACATCACCCGGGCGAATATGAAATTGATTTAACTATTCCAAAACAGCAGTTTTGCCGAATGTAAAATTAAGCAAAATCAATTGGTTATACACACAAACTCACATAAATTTTTGCAATTCCGATATTTGTCTTTCAAAAAAGGGCATTCATCTGTCTTTAAGATGACGGCCGACTTATGAATTAGTAAGGCTTCCGGCCAATTGCAACAATTGGGTTTCAAGGATTTTGAGTTCGAGCACAACGGTAAGCAGGCGTGTTTCAGCTTCCAAATAATTGCGTTGGGCTTCACGGAATTCAATGCCTGAAAGATCGCCAATGGTATAACGTTCAGTGGCGATACGCAGGTTTTCGCTGGCCGACAACAGATTTTGGTTTTCCATTACCCGGAGCTGACTTTTGAATTCGTAGCTTCTGAAAGCAGCGTGGAGCGCAGCTGTCAACTCGTTTTTCAACTCATCGGTACGAAGATGGCTGCTTTCAATTTGCAACTGCATATTGCGTTGTTCGCGCCTAGTGTTGAAGCCGTTAAACAGATTCATCGTGGCCGTGACGCCATAACTAATACCCTTTGTACGGTTTTCGGCTAAAAATCCTGACTGGCTTTGCTGGTTTAATGCGTTGAAGCCTAAGTTGAGCCCAACTTCTGGAAACATCGTCGATCGGATCTCCCGTAGGGCAAGACGAGCCAGATCTTCATTTTTCTGGCCTAAGCGAAGCTGGGTATTGCGTTGGAGCATCAGGCTTTCAAGACTATCTAACCGTAATCCGTTAGTCAGGCTTATTTGGTCATCCACGGTGAATACAGTCGAAACGGGTCGCCCGAGCAGGGTGTTCAGGCCAATGATTCCCTGGTTGATTTGATCCAACAGGTTTAGATAGGCTGCACTGTCGCTATGAAGATCAACCAAAGCCTGGAGTACTTCGAGCCGCGATCCTGAGCCAAAAGTGAGCTTATCATTGGCAAGCTGAAGGCGTTCATTGCCCAGAGCAAGGGTTTTTTCGATCACTTTTTGCTGATTCAGCCGCTGAACAAGGGTGTAGTATTGCTGGTGAATCTGACTGATGGTATTTTCAACCGTAAGCAACAACTCCATATTGGCAACATCTTCTATGTTCTGAAGCTGGTTTCGGCGAACAAACATCTTCATTCCGTCGAAAATCGTCCAGTTGAGCTGAACTCCGCCACTCAGGAGATTGCTGGTGGCACCACTCTTATCGTTCACCTGACCGGTGAGAAACACCTGACGCGAATCGTTGACACTGTTACTTTGAGACGCAGTGAGTCCGAGCTTTGGAAGCATACCCGCATTGCCAATGCTGTTGTTGTTTTTGGCTATGTCCACCTGTTTTTTCTCCAAACGGATGCCAAAATTGCTTTCGAGCCCTGTACGGATGGCTTCGTCAATGCTTAGATGGTTCTGTGAGTGGAGCAAACCCGCCGACAACAGCATCAGCAGGCCGATGAGTTTTATTTTCATGGTTATTTTTCTGTTAATGAAGGTTCCGGATTTGTTTCGGAGGTTACATTGGAGACTGCCTTCTGGCTTTCAGAGATATAACTGTAGATTCCGGGAATAACATATAAAGTAAGTATGGTGGCAAAAGTCAGCCCTCCGATGATGGCTGTTCCCATCGAAACACGGCTTTCCGAGCCTGCGCCCAGAGCCAAAGCAATGGGCACTGCGCCAAGGATGGTGGAGAGGCTGGTCATCAGGATGGGCCTGAAACGCGACACGGAGGCGTCATGGATGGCTTCGGCCTTGCTCAAACCGGCAGCTTTGCGCTGATTGGCAAATTCAACGATAAGAATACCGTTTTTCGATACCAATCCGATGAGCATGATGATGCCGATTTCGCTGAAGATATTCAGGGTCTTACCGAAATACCACAAAGTGAGTACAGCGCCAGCTAAAGCCAAAGGTACCGTGAACATGATGATGAAAGGGTCGCGGAAGCTCTCAAACTGGGCTGAAAGCACCAGATAAATCAGCACTAACGCGAGCACAAACGCAAACACAAGGCTCGAGGAGCTTTCCTGAAAGTCTTTCGAGGCGCCTGCCAGCGAAGTGCTGAAGGTATCGTCGAGCACGAGTTTGGCAATACGGTCCATCTCTGCAATACCATCGCCAATGGTTTTTCCTTTCACCGGACTGGCCGAAACGGTAGCCGACACATAGCGGTTATAGCGGAATAGCGAGGGCGGATTGGTTTGTTCGTGCATCTCGATCAGATTCGAGAGTTGAATCATCTGTCCGGCATTGTTTTTCACAAAGATTGTACTCAGATCCAAAGGCGCCGAGCGATAAGCCCGCTCAAGCTGCCCGACAACCTGATATTGTTTGCCGTTCATGATGAAATAACCGAAACGTTGTCCGCTGAGGGAGAGTTGTAGGGTTTGTGCGATGTCCTGTGCCGAAACGCCCATTGAACGGGCTTTCTCGCGGTTGATTTTAATCTGCAGCTCAGGTTTGTTGAACTTTAAGTTGAGGTCGGCAAACTGAAAAACAGGGCTTTTGTTCACCTCTTCCATAAAACGCGGCATCACTTCTTTCAGTTTGTTGAGGTTGCGTGCCTGTACCACATATTGCACGGGCATGCCGCCGCGTTGGGTGCTGATGGACATTTCCTGGGTAATGTAGCTTCGCACCTGTGTAAGTTTTGACATGCTGATGGCCAATGCATCGGCAATATCTTGCTGTGAGCGTTTACGCTTGTCTGGATCAACAAGTCTTAACCTTGCTGTGGCTGTGTTCATCCCGCCCGAAGCCCCAAAACCGGGCGAGGTAATGGTGAGCAGCGAATAGGTTTCAGGAACCTCTTTCTGAATCATGTCAATAAGCTCGTGAACATAGAGGTCCATATATTCAAAGGTGGTTCCTTCGGGAGCGGTGGAGATGATGGAAATTCCCGAACGGTCTTCCATCGGCGCCAACTCCGACGACAAAGTGCGGCCAATGCCAAATATGATGGCTGCCGAAATGACAATGATGACAAACGACCACCATTTGCGTTTAAGGAATATTGCCAGACTTTTGGAATATGCCTCGGTAAGCCAGACGAAAAACGGTTCGCTCCATTCATAAAAGGCATTGTGTTTTTCGCGTTTTTTGAGCAGACGCGTCGAGAGCATGGGCGTCAGTGTGAGTGCCACAAACGCACTGATGATGACCGAGCCCGAAAGCACGATGCCAAACTCGCGAAACAGCCTACCGGTGAGGCCTTCCAGAAAAATCACCGGCAGAAAGACTGTTGCAAGGGCTACCGTGGTTGCTACCACTGCAAAGAAAATCTCGGCCGATCCCTGAAGTCCTGCCTGCATGGGATCCATGCCTTTTTCAATCTTGGTGTAGATGTTTTCGATCACCACAATGGCGTCGTCCACCACCAGACCAATGGCCAATACGAGTCCGAGCAGCGTGAGCACATTCACCGAGAAGCCGGCTAAATACATGATGAAAAATGATCCCACCAGCGAGATGGGAATCACCACAACCGGAATAAGCGAAGTACGCCAGTCGCGAAGGAAGAAAAAGATGACCAACACCACCAAGGCAAAAGCCAGATAGATGGTTTGTTCCACCTCGGTGATGGCATGGCGGATATAGTCGGTGTTGTCGAAACCAATGCCCAGCTCTATATCGGCGGGCAGGTCTTTTTTGATCTTTTCGATACGGCGGTAGAACTCATCGGCAATCTCTACATGGTTCGATCCGGGCTGCGGGATGATGGCGTTGCCTACCATCGGGATACCGTCGCGGCGCAGGATACTCTGGTCGTTAAGAGGGGCCAGTTCGGCGTAACCTACATCGCTGAAACGAATGATGCCTGCAGGAGTCTCTTTCAGGATGAGGTTGTTGAAGTCTTGCGGAGTCTCAAGTCGGCTGAGTGTGCGCACAGGAAGCTCCACTGTATTGCCCTCGATTCGGCCGGAAGGCAGCTCAAGATTTTCTTTTAACAAGGCGTTGCGCACATCGAGCGGGCTGAGGTTATAGGCCGACAGGCGCGAAGGATCAATCCATAAACGCATGGAGTATTCCTTGGCACCCCAGATGGCAATGGAACTCACGCCGGGAATGGTTTGCAGACTTTCTTTAAAGGTGCGCTGGGCAATATCGGTGAGCTCAAGGAGCGAACGCTGCTCGCTTCGGATGTTCAGGAAAAGGATGGGGTTGGAGTCGGCATCGGCCTTGGCCACAATGGGCGGGTCGGTGTCGGGAGGGAGTAGCCAGAGCGCCCGCGAAACCCGGTCGCGCACATCGTTGGCAGCAGCCTCAAGGTCAATAGATAAATCAAACTCCACGATGATGGTGCTTTTACCGTCGCGACTTACTGATGTAAGGGTACGAATACCGGCAATACCATTGATAGATTCCTCAAGAGGCTCGGTAATTTGCGACTCAATGACATCGGCATTGGCCCCCACATAATTGGTCGTAACGGTGACAATGGGTGTGTCAACACTGGGGTATTCGCGCACACCTAAGGAATATAAACCAATGAGACCGAACAACAGTATAAGGATGGACATCACCGTGGCCAAAACGGGCCGGTGAATACTGGTTGATGCTAAACTCATGGCTGGTCAACATTCTGAAGTTCAACCTCCATCCCCGAACGAAGCTGCAGCAGCCCGCTGGTGATCACCGTGTCGCCTTCGCTCAGTCCCTCGGTGATCTGCACCATGCGCTCGGTGCGTATTCCGGTGGCCACCGTACGGGCCTCAGCCTTGCCGTTTTTATAGAGAAATACTTTGTTTTTTCCCATCTCAGGAATCAAAGATTCAGCTTTCACCTGCAATACTTCGGCAAGGTTGAGTAATGGCAGCTCAACCTTGGCAAACGAACCCGGCAGCACGGCGCCATCGGTATTTTGATATTGTGCACGGGCGGTGATACTGCGCGACTCCTTATCAATAACCGGCTCAATGGCATAAATCCGGGCTGTATAAGTCTCAGCGCTGTTGTCAACCTTAAAATCAACCTGAACACCCGGTTTCACATATTGGGCATAACGTTCGGGAATGGCAAACTCGAGTTTTACCGGGTTGATTCGTGCCAATCGGACGATTTTTCCGCCTGGGCTCACATAACTTCCTTCGCTCAGGTAGCGCAATCCAAGTAAACCGTCGAAAGGCGCTCTGATCATCGTTTTGTCAAGCTGCGCCTGCAGCAGGGCAGCTTCGGCACGAAGCGCGTTGAGCTCTGTAAGCACCTGATCGTAGGTTTGCTGGCTGATGCCTTGTTTTTCAAGTAGTTGCCGCTGGCGCTCTTCACGCGTTTGAGCAAGCTGTAGCTGAAAGCTGTTGCGTTCGGCTTGTGCCAACAACTCAGCATTGTTAATGGTGGCCAGAAGTTCGCCGGCCTTTACCGGACGACCTTCCGTAAAATAAATCTTGGTGATACGTCCCGAAGCTTCGGCAGCTATCTCTACTTCTTCGTCGGCAAGCACTGTTCCGGCTGCTACCAAAACATCGTTGAGCGGAGCCGGAACAACACGCATGGCTTTCACCGGAAGGACGGTGGCATTGCGGCCACTTACAAAACCCGAACGGTCATTTTCGCTACTGAGCAAGCCTTTCTTGCTGAAAATAATCAACGCAAGCAATGCTATAGTGGCCAAAATACCCGTAATGCGTATGAGTTTCTTTTTCATCTCTTTAGTTTAATATAGATAATACAAAGTTGTAGGGGGTTTTGTTCCCACAGTTCAAAAATAGTTTTTCTGTTTTTTTATTTTCTGACAAAAAAGTTAAAGGTAGCCTTAGCATAGAAAAAGAAGGGATAGCCTTAACCTGTCGGAGGTTGTGCGCTCAGGTCAACGCTGATGGTGATCAGAATACCGGGCGAGGTGTTCCGGAAGTTGAAGATGCCGCCCATGGTGCGTACCCTGCTGATGATGTTCTTCACGCCCATGTGACCGTCATCTTTGTCAATGGCCTGCTGGAGGTCGAAGCCACGGCCGTTGTCACGATAAGTGAGCCGTAGTTTCTGATTGGAGGCTTCTAACTGTACTTCTACTTCCGATGCGTTGGCGTGTTTGATGGTGTTGTTAATCAATTCGGTGACGATGCGATAAAAAATGAGTTCGAAGGTAGGGCCGATGCTCTGGTCAATGCCCTTAAAATGAGTGTGGATATGCAGAAGATTGGTGGCGTTGATGGTATCGCAAAAAGTGATCAGCGCTTGCGACAGACCAAAGTCGGTCAGCACCTTTGGAGTGATGTTGTTGGCAATATTGCGTGCTGAGTCCACGGCTTCGTTGATAAGCCGGTTGATATGTCCGGCAAACTCGTTCTTCTCGTCTGATGGCTCGGCCATACACTCCAACTCGTTCACATATAGCTTGATGGTCGAAAGCAATGGGCCAAGCCCATCATGAATCTCCTTGGCAAAACGTCGCCGCTCGGTTTCTTCTGTTTCGATGATGGCGATACGGATTTTTTTCTCTAACTCGCGTCGTTCGGTAATGTTGCGAGCCACACAGATAATATGTTGTTGAGTGTCAATATCTACTATGCGGCAATTGATTTCAACAGGCAAGCTTTTCCCGGTTTTGCTTCGGAGTTCGGTCTCAAAGATATGTTTCTTGTTTTTAAGGATGGTATGGATATGATCCATCACGCCTTCGACAGCGTTTCCTATTTTGATCTCTCTGAAATAATAGGTCAACAGCTCCTCGCGGCTCATGGCCAGCCAATCGCAGGCGGCTTGGTTCACCTCCACGATACGCCCCTCGAGAGTCAGCACAAATATCTGGTCGGAGCTGCTGTTGAAAAGCAGTTGAAAGCGGTGTTCCATCATTCGGCTTTTCTGTTCGGTGGCAGCCAAACGACGTAAAATGGTGCGCACTTTCACCGTACCGATCAGCATGAGTACCGATACGGCGAAGCCGGCGACAGGAGGCACAAAATGGGTGTTGACTAAGGACGAAAAGCCCGTCAATGCAAACAATTGAAATAGACTTTCGAGGGCCAGCAGAATCATGGCCGCCGCAATCAATAGCCAGGCTGTGCGGTGACGCGATACTTTGTAGTAGTTCATCACCACCACAAAAGTGGCGATGCGCAGTAACATTGAGCCGATGATTACCGGAATAGCTATCATATAAGTCTATGGTTTGCCACTGGCCAACTCGATGGCTTTGAGCAGAACAGGATCAATCTCCTGATAAATAGGGTAAAAACCGGCATCATCCAAAATGTTTCGACCCACATAGGCTTTGAACAGCGTTTTGATGTGGCGGCGACTTTGCTGACTGATGCGTGTCGGCTTTGTAATCCCTTTTTCGGCTGCCAAGGCAAGCAGCTCGTTGAAGAGCCCCTCGTCCATGACAAAGTGTTGTTTGAAAGCTGCAACATCTTTGAATTTTGCAAGTTGGGTGCGATGACTGTCGGCATAATCGAAGGCAAACTGGAAAATCAGGCCGCTATTGGCCAGCCGGTTATAGAAATAAAGACTGCTGTCGGTTTCAAGCGGTACAAACACATCAGGGGTGATACCGCCTCCGCCATAGACGATCTTGCCTTTTGGCGTCACATATTTCAGACTGTCTGGATGAGGGATTGAATCGGCATTTGTCATCTCACCATTTTCAAAACGATTCCACGACTCGTGATGATACTTTTCAAAATCGCCATCGTAGGGCTTCTGTATCGAACGTCCGGTGGGCGTATAATATCGGGCCACGGTGAGCCTTAGCGCTGAGCCATCGCGCAGGGGCATCTGTTCCTGTACTAAACCTTTGCCAAACGAGCGACGGCCGACAATGGTACCGCGGTCGTTGTCCTGAATGGCGCCGGCGACAATCTCGCTGGCCGAGGCTGAACCTTCGTCAATGAGTACAATCAGCTCATCGTTTTCAAATACGCTGGAACGGTTGGCAAAGGTGAAGGATTTAGGTCTGTTCTTACCCTGGGTATAAACGATGAGCTTGCCGTTAGGCAAAAACTCATCGGCCAGGTCAGTGGCGGCTTTGAGGTATCCACCCGAATTGCCCCGAAGGTCGAGGATCAGGCAACGCATCCCCTGGTCTCTCAATGAATAAGCTGCATCGAGAAACTCGTCATAGGTGGTGGCGGCAAACTTATTCAGGCGGATATATCCGGTAGTTTTGTTGACCATATAGGCCACATCGAGGCTGTAGGTGGGAATCACGTCGCGCGTGATGGTGAAAGGGAGCAGCCCGGCAACGCCGCGACGATACACCTCTACCATCACTTTTGTACCTTTCTTGCCTTTGAGCTTGCGCATGGCATCGCGGTTGTTGATCTTAACCCCGGCCACCAATGAATCGTCAATGCGCACAATGCGGTCGCCGGCCATGATGCCTACTTTTTCCGAAGGCCCGCCTTTTACCGGATTGATTACCATGATGGTATCTTTCTCGATGCGGAACGAAACCCCGATACCTTCAAAGCTGCCAAGGAGCGGGTCGTTCATCTCGTGAAATTCTTCGGCAGTGATGTACTGACTGTGCGGATCGAGTTTCTCGAGCATACTGTTGATGGCGTTATTTTCGAGTTTTTGGCTGTTCACCGTATCCACATAATCCTGTTCAATGAATTTTAGAATGGTATCGAGTTTGCCGCCGGAACCGATGGGGAGATAAAAAACAGAGCCACCGCTGCCGGCTTTCACCCCGATGCGATAACCAAAATAAAGACCAGCCGAAAGGACGATCGAAAGAAGTAAAGGTAGATAAATCTGAAGTTTTTTCATGTGTTGTATCTGGCAACCGAACCTGTTTTTTAAAGTTCGGAAAAACAACACAAAGGTAGCGTTTATTGTTCAGTGTAGCTCAGTGATCGTGAGCCATGAAAAGCTAAAAAATGATGAGGTATTGGTGGCTATGGACGTTTGAAAGTTAGTGTAAATATGGCTTTTTTTAAGAAAAAAACCTGCCGCCCAAAACGGCAGGTTTCGGGGAGGTTTTATTTTTCTACCCGTATCTTTTCCACTTTTCCGTATGTGTAAGTGCCGATGCGCAGGATATAAACTCCGGCTTCGGCATAAGAGAGGTCTAACGGATAGGTGTATTTTCCATTTACCTTGGCCACCCGGTTTTCAATGAGTTTTTGCCCAAGAGCGTTATGAAGATTGAGAACCAGAATCTCATTCACATCAGGCGTATCAAGTACCACTTCAAAACGGTTTTGACCTAAGGTTTTGATCTGAAGTTTTGCATCGTTGAGTGCGCGCGTGGTAAGGCTTGTGTACATACCGATATTCACTTTATAGTCTTCCGTTTCGCCATATTCCACATCACCGCACGCATCTTCCACAGGCACATCCCACGAAGTACGAGCCCGCAACAGATGTTCACCAAGAGCCACTGTGTCGGGAATCGTTATCGGAACAACGGCATTGAAAGTGCCGGAGGCTTGCCCGCTTCCAAGGACGATATTGTTGATAATCACTTCGTTATCCTCAAAAAGAAAGTTATCGTTGTAATCAATCCAAACTTTTACATATTGATCGCCATAATGGGTTTCTACTTCTAATTCATAGGTTTCCGACTGTTCGATGAAGGCTACCATATTGGTATAATCGGCATAGCCTCCCTCGCTGCATGAAGTGGCGTTGCTCAGGTTGTTGAGCCTGAAGAGCGATAACCCGTCGCCATACGAGCAATCGGAGGTGGGCATACAGTTGTGCTTTGTAATGACTACTGTGGTGGTGTCGTTGGCAGCATTGGCATCCTGAGGTGCGTTGGTAAATGCCTTCAGGGTGTAATTGCCCAAGGCCGGAAAAACAACGGGCTCCTGGAAAGTAAAACTGATTTGCTGGCCCGGCTCTACAGACTGGGTTACAGGTTCAATCACTGTTTGTGATCCAAACAGATAGCCTGCACTAAAATCGGCAATGGGAGCGACACCGAAATTTTTGATGGTTACCGTCACGGGTTCGGGCATGTTGACTCCGGTTCCCGACTGTGGTGAGGTGATGGCCGATACTCCTATGTCATTCGCGTTGAGATGCGTCACCGTCTTGGTGATGCTGTCGTTAGCAGCTCCTTCGTCTCCTTCGAGCGCCGATCCGGCCACAATGACATAAGTTTTTCCGGCAATGCTCAGGTCGGCTTTGGTGTCGAAAACATAATCTGCCGTTGCTCCTGGAGCTAAACTATCGGCAAAGACTTCAACAACTGCTGGGCCATCGTCAACGCGGTAAAAAACAGGGATATCGCGTTGCCCCGCGATTCCGTAATTGAACAGTCGGATGGTTACGGGTTCCTCCTGGTTCAATACGCCGTCGTTAGGAGTCAGGATAGAAGTGGCGCCAACATCATTGTGGTTTTCACCGGCAATCTGGAAAACACCAACAACGTCTTTGCGGCTGTTATTGAAATATTCGGCAATATGCCAGAAAGTCTTATCATCTGTTGGGTCAACGGTCAGGTGAACATAGTCGGCCAAACGGTTCGATGGATTATTGGCCTGGCTTTGGGCAATCAGGGTTTCGTCCACTGTCATCTGCCCTGGCGGATCGGATGCAAAACGTCCGGTATAATAAATGGCAATCTTTTCGTTGATGCTGACGGTGGTGTAGCCCATGCCGATATTTCCCTGTCCGTCCATGGCCATGCTGGCCGAAAAGGCGTCTTTGTTGCCATAGGGCGAGATGTAAGTGCCTTCCTGATAGATTTCCCAGGGCTCTCCATCGGCCGATTGCCGCAATTCGTACCAGCGCACGCCGGCCAGCTCACCGGCAGTTGGGTCAGTGTCCACCACAAAGTTGAAGATTGCACTGTTGTGATCCGGGAAGCGGCGATATTGTGCCTGATTCATGATAGTAGCCTGAAGCACATCCTGCTGAGGGCCCGAAGGCTGCGGACGATTGGAAAATGAACCCCCGTCGAAAACGGCAATAAATGGTGCTGTTTCGATAATCTGTGGCTGTGAGATGGTGCTTTGCGATGGATTGTCCCAGTTGACATTGGCCGTCCACACTTTCAGATGGTCAAAAGTGATGCCGCTCCAGGCATCATCCTGCATATAAACGACAGAGGCATTACCGCGTGGCGGAAGGTCGCCGTTGGTGACGTTGAAAGCCTGCGGACTGTAGAACCCTGAGGTTTTGATACCGGTGAGCGGAAACGACACAAAACGTGCAGTTCTACCCAACAAAGCAGAATCTCTTTCGATCACAAACAACTTGTTGTTAGTGTTGATGTTGGCCGTGACATAATAACCATCAGACCAAACACTGAATTTAGGATAATCAGGAAACTGGCCGGTGGTGAAGCCTGTGGTGTAAATCCACCAACCGTCGTTTACCGGGTCGGGGCCTTTGCAGATGGCTACGTTGAAGCCATTGGGGCTCTGGTCAAACTCGGTGATAATAAAACGGTCAGCAGCCACATCATAGAATACAATGGGGTCGCCTAAATTGTTTCCCGGAAAAAGGGTGGAGAGCGAGGCTGTCGGGGTCAACGGATTTCCTTGCTTATCGAATATCCGGAAACCAGTGTTCCACCCGCCGACATAATGATTTGGCCCAATTGCCCCTGTTGGGTCTGAGGGGGTATAATTAGAAGTATTGGCGTCGAAAACTAATTTTGGTTCACGGCCGGGTGTTCGCCGGGCCGATTTTTGATGTTCGACCAAAGGGTCTTTGTCAATCGGAAGGCCTTTGCCCGGAATGGTCATGTTGGCGCCTTTGCGCTTGGGATGCCCCATCCGAACCGGCTCGTTCGGATCAACACCTTTGAAAGTGCCGTCGCGCAACTGCTGCGCGATGGATGGAACACTCAATGGGGCAGGAAGATTTCCGGTGGAACTGGCTTTTACCGGTTCACCCGTCTGCCCGTGTATCAGCATTACTGATAAAAGCAAAACGATGGTGAATAGAAATTGTCTCATAGTCAATCGAAGTATGTGTTTGTTTTTGATGAGGCTTTACAAACAAGGAATAGAACCTGCCTCATACCGTAGTTTAAACTGCAATATTAACCTTTTTTAATTAGAACGAATCTAAATTACTTATTTTTCTTGAAAAAGGCAAAATGATAAAGAAGGTAAAACTCAATAAATGAACAACTTACATATTGCGGCGGTATTGCCCACCAACTTCAAAAAGCAATCGTGTGATTTGGCCTATGGAAGCGTATTTTGATGTTTCCATCAGGGCTTCGAACACATTTTCGTTGTTCAGAGCAGCTTTTCGCAGCGATGCGAGCTTGTCGGCGGCTTCATCTTTCCAGCATTGATGCAGATTTTCCAGCATCTGAATTTGGTATTCTTTTTCTTCGGGGGTAGCCCGGATAACTTCGCCTGGAATTACCGTTGGCGAGCCTTTGCTGCTCAAAAAGGTGTTCACGCCCATGATGGGAAGCTTTCCGCTGTGTTTCAAAGTTTCGTAATAGAGCGACTCCTCCTGTATTTTGCCGCGCTGATACATGGTTTCCATGGCACCAAGCACGCCCCCGCGCTCGGTGAGGCGGTCAAACTCGGCCATCACGGCTTCTTCAACCAATGCGGTAAGCTCTTCGATGATGAATGAGCCTTGCATCGGATTCTGGTTTTTGGCCAAGCCCAGTTCGTGATTGATGATCATCTGGATGGCGATTGCCCTGCGAACGCTTTCTTCCGTCGGGGTGGTGATAGCTTCGTCGTAGGCATTGGTGTGCAGCGAGTTGCAGTTGTCGTAGATAGCATAAAGCGCTTGCAGAGTGGTGCGGATATCGTTAAAATCAATCTCTTGTGCGTGCAACGAGCGGCCGGAAGTCTGGATATGGTATTTGAGCTTCTGTGAGCGTTCGTTGGCGTTGTATTTGAGCTTCATGGCTTTAGCCCATATCAGACGGGCTACACGGCCAATGACCGAAAATTCGGGGTCAATGCCGTTGGAGAAAAAGAAACTCAGGTTGGGGGCAAAGTCGTCAATGTGCATCCCTCGCGAGAGATAATACTCCACATAGGTGAAGCCATTGGCCAGCGTAAAGGCAAGCTGACTGATGGGGTTGGCGCCGGCTTCTGCAATATGATAGCCCGAGATAGAAACCGAATAAAAATTGCGTACCTGATGGCGGATAAAATATTCCTGGACATCACCCATGAGTTTGAGGGCAAAGTCGGTCGAGAAGATACAGGTATTTTGCGCCTGATCTTCTTTCAGGATGTCGGCCTGCACGGTACCGCGCACTTTTTGCAGGGTTTCGGCTTTGATGCGGCCATACACCTCTGCTGGAAGTACCATGTCGCCCGTAACACCTAGGAGCATCAGTCCCAGCCCGTTGTTCCCTTCAGGTAATGGACCTTGATAGCGTGGTCGGGGAAGTCTTTTCTGGCGATAGATCTCGTCAATGATGGCGTGGGTTTCCTTTTCGAGACCGTTTTTGCGGATAAAAAGCTCGCATTGCTGGTCAATGGCGGCATTCATAAAATAGCCCACCATGGTTGGTGCAGGCCCGTTAATGGTCATGCTGACACTGGTTTTGTTGTCGGCGAGGTTGAATCCGGAATAGAGTTTTTTGGCATCGTCGAGGCAGGCGACTGACACGCCGGCATTGCCTATCTTGCCGTAGATGTCGGGTCGTCGGTGTGGGTCTTCGCCATAAAGGGTCACCGAGTCGAAGGCGGTTGAAAGCCGTTTGGCGGCCAAGCCGCGCGAGACATAATGGAAGCGGCGATTGGTACGCTCGGGGCCTCCTTCACCGGCAAACATGCGGGTCGGGTCTTCTTCTTCACGTTTGAAGTCGAACACGCCCGCCGCGAAAGGAAACTCGCCCGGCACATTCTCGAGCAACGACCACCTGACAATCTCGCCCCAGGCACGGAAAGGCGGCAATGCTACTTTTGGAATCTGAAGACGCGAGAGACTCTCGGTATGGGTGGCCACCCTGATTTCTTTGTCTCTCACCTGGTAAATATACCATGGGTCGCTATAGCGTTTTTTCTTCTCTTCCCAGCCTTCGATGAGGTCGGCCACCTGTGGATCGAGCCGTCGTTCTTCGCGCCGGATGAGCTCGTCGAGCGTTTGAGTGTCGGCCTGATCAGATTCTTCTAAGAGGAGCTGACGACTCTGCCTCAGGCTTTGCAGACGCTGGGCTGCCCGACTCTGTTTCTGTGCCCAGCCGTTGTAGGCACGAACAGTTTCGGCTATCTCGCTCAGATAACGCACCCGTTTTGAAGGGATGATAGAGATCTTTTCCGGTGCCTCACCCAATAATTTTGTATGAGGGGTGAAAGCTGCGCCGGCTTTTTCGTTGAGTATTTGCAGAATGGCCAGATAGAGGGCATTGACGCCGGGGTCGTTGAACTGCGAAGCTACTGTGCCAAACACAGGCATGGTGGCAGGGTCGTCGGCAAAGCGTCCGTGGTTGCGCTGATATTGCTTCTTCACATCCCTCAACGCATCGGCGGCACCTCGTTTGTCGAACTTGTTCAGCGCAATGAGGTCGGCAAAGTCGAGCATGTCAATTTTTTCGAGCTGGGTGGCTGCTCCATATTCGGGTGTCATCACATATAGTGCGATATCGCTGTGGTCAATAATCTCGGTGTCGCTTTGGCCAATGCCGGAAGTTTCGAGCAGGATAAGGTCGAAGCCGGCGGCCTGCAGGATGGCTTCGGCATCGCGGACATATTTCGACATAGCTAAGTTGGACTGCCGTGTGGCCAGTGAGCGCATATACACATGGGGATGATCAATGGCGTTCATGCGGATGCGGTCGCCCAGCAACGCACCTCCGCTACGACGTTTGGAGGGGTCAACCGAGATGATGCCCAGCATCTTATCGGGCTGGTCGTGTAGGAAACGCCGCACAATCTCATCCACCAGACTCGACTTGCCGGCTCCGCCGGTGCCGGTGATGCCGAGCACCGGAGCTTTTTTTACGATTTTTTGGCGCAACTTCTCCATCAAAGGAGCCGATGTCTCGGGATAGTTTTCGGCAGCCGAGATTAGTTGGCCGATCAAGCGATGGTTGCGCGGGCTGAGCTTGTCAAGGTCGTCGGTGACGGATGCACCGGTGGGGAAATCAGATTTTTTCAGTAATTCGTTGATCATGCCTTGCAACCCCATCGAGCGGCCATCATCGGGCGAAAAGATGCGGGCAATGCCGTAGGCGTGCAACTCCTCAGCTTCGGCAGGAAGGATGACGCCGCCGCCTCCGCCAAAAATGCGGATATGTCCGCAACCCGCCTCCTGCAAAAGATCGTACATGTATTTGAAATATTCAAGATGGCCGCCCTGATACGAGGTGATGGCAATGGCCTGTACATCCTCCTGAATGGCCGTGTTCACAATTTCGTGAACCGAGCGGTTGTGACCGAGATGAATCACTTCGGCTCCACCCGACTGGATGATGCGCCGCATAATATTGATGGAGGCATCGTGTCCGTCGAAAAGCGATGCCGCTGTTACGATTCGCAAATGATGCAGGGGTTTGTAGATGGTTGAGGCTTGCTGTGTCATAAGAGTCAGGATAAAAAAACAAATATATGAAAGAAGCTGGATATGATAAAGATGGATAGCTTTTTTTGAAATGCCTCATAGGGCCGATGGGCGAATAGGGGAGCCATATATATGTGTCGCACACCTGAAGTCTCAAACTTCTTAGATGTACGAATTGGAGATGCTTTTCCCCCGAACGGCCGGATTCAGTCTATTTCAGCCGTAATTCAACCGGCATAAAGGCTGATGCCTTTCCGATGGGATAGCGTTTGTCGTTGATGATATCCCAGAAATGCTCCGAGCCGGGTGCCGACGATTTGTTGGTGAGTACAATCAGGGTTTTATGTTGTCCAAGGTCGCGCAGAAAGAAGGAGCGATAGCCTTTCCACCAGCCGTAATGGTAAACGGCGCTGTCGCTTTCGGCATGGGTGCGCCAGCCGAAGCCATAGTTGTCTTTTCGGATTTTTCTGACCGGGCTTCCGGGCGAGTAGGCCTCGCGCAGGGTTTCTTTTTTGAGCAGGATTTCGTGGTTCAGGGCGAGGTCGAAATGATAAAGATCGAGTACGGTGGAAAACATGCCTTTGTCGCCCATCACACCGTTAAGCCGGTCGTTGGGAACCCTCACCAACCGTCGTCCATGCTGGTCGTAGCCCGGAACACCCACCTGACGGTAACCACTCACCACACTGTCTGCAGGCAGATGATAGATAAACGACCTGTTCATGCCGGCCGGTTTGAAAATATTTTCGTCCATGAATCGGTAAAACGGCACTTTACTCACTTTTTCGACCACCGAAGCCAGTAAGGCATAATTGGTGTTGCAGTAGTGGAATCCTTTGTCGGGCTGAAAATACACTTCCGGCTTGTTTTGCACGAACATCCGTATCATGCCTTCATTGGTCATTGGCCGGCTTTGGTCGGGCCAATAGGTATCGGCCAAATATTCGTAGCGTGGCAAGCCCGAGCGATGCGTCAACAGATGTCGCAGAGTGATACCCTGATATGGCCATTCGGGGATAAACCTGCGTAAATCGTCGTCAATGGCAAGCTGTCCCCTCTCCTTGAGGATGAGGATGGCGGTGGCGGTAAACATCTTGGATACCGATGCCAGTTCAAACTGTCCGTCGGGGCTTAGAGGACCCTGACGCTTGACGGGGTTGGCATAGCCGAAGGCTTTTTGATAAACCACCCGGTCGTTTTCGGCGTAAAGCACAGTTCCATTGAAGCCGGTGGCTTGTTGCAAGCGGTTAAACACGCTGTCAATCGCATTCACCTTGCGGATAAGATTTTTTTCGGGAACTAACTTATATATCTTCGAGGCGGGCATCACCTTGAGGCGTGCAATCTCATCGAAAACATCGGGCCGGTCGCGATCGCCGCCACAGTTGTAGGCCCAAAAAAGAATAAACAAAACAAGGAAATATCTGGAAAACCTTCGCATCTTTTGTCTTAAAGCCGGCAAAAATAGGGGTTTTTAAACAAAACGACAGCCCAAAAGCTGATGTAAAATCAAAAAACCGGCCTTGGCGGCCTGATCAAAATGCTGGCAGTAAATAGTAATGACATTGATTTTTAATCAGGATGGCCCGGCCAATAAAACCAAAAAAATCCCCCGCAGGGTGAAATTTTTCTGCGGAGGATTTTCTTGTGGTTTTTAGTTTTTCAATGGTTTAGCAAAAGAAAAACGGATGTTAATTGAACGTTAGGCTTAATATACCAATAGTTTTTTCAGCTCAGTACCTGCAGGACTTACGATTTTCACGAAATACAGTCCGGCTTTCAAATGGCGGATGTCGAAAGTTTTTTCCTGACCGTCCCATAGGCATGCTTCAACCACTTTCCCTGCCTGATTCAGAATCTCCACTCCCGAGCCTTCAGTCCCCTGAACATTGACGGCCAGAAGACGGAACGAGCCACTGGCCGGATTTGGGATAATGCGCACGTTGGAGGCCTGGCGTTCGGGCGAGTTAACCAGGATGTTGTTGCTATAAGAGATGATATGGGCACTTACAAAGAGCAGGGGGTTGAAGGTATCTTCGCAGTTCGGACAGGTTACACCCGAAACGCAATCGGGATTGGCGGAGCTGCATAGGTCTTTGTAGTTGGGGTCAAATTCATACTCCATTTTGAAATTGGGTACATTGACGTACTGGCTCATGTCGAAATCGAAAATTTTACTGATGGAACCCGGGCACCATCCGGCACGCGGATAGACCCAGGTGCCGTTTTGTGGCTGACATCCGGCCGGATTTGGATTGCATATCGACCATAAATCCTGGGTGTGAACGCGCACATTGTTCACCCTGATGTAGTGGGTAGCATGGTAAAACTCAGCGGCATTGCCTGTGTTGTTTTCGCCCCAGTTGTGTCCTGTGGTAATCACTTTCAGGCGGGCGGCCTGCACATTTTCAGGGAAAGTAAAAAAGGCCGGCGGTACAGGCTGAAGATTGCTCATGTTGCCAAACGGGTATTCATCGCGCCAGATAGGTGTCACTGACGAATAGGAATAGGCGGGCGTCCCGGCGGTGAATTCGTAAAGAATATTGATATTCAACCCTTTATCCCATAGAATACAATGATAGCGCATATCCACCTCGCCCTGAAGTAATGAAGCGTAGTCGGTGACGTCCACCTGATCGGAGCAACCCACGCCGAAAGGAGTGATATAGCGATAGATCTCGATCCAGTTTCCATTGGGGTCTTTCACTTCAACGTGCGAAACACGGTCATAGGGGTCGCAGCCTCCCGGAGGACAACTCACCGTTAACACCGAATTAATGTTGTTGAAACTGCCAACATATGTTGGGAAGATAAATGTTCCTGTAACAATCTGATTGTTGGGCGTTACGGTTTCACCGGCAAAAGTCTGTACCTGAAGGTTGCTCACTATGTTTGTCACCTCAAAATCAACCGTTTGGGTTGTGACATTGCCTTCGGTGATGGTGCTTTTCACGGTCATGGAATAATTGCCAAAGGCTGGCGGTGTCCATTTTGTGGAATAGAAGCCGTTTCCGTTGTCAATCAATGGCAGATGGACTCCGTTGATGATAAACTCCACAGTGTTCACACTCAGCACCTCGGGATGTTCCACATGGGTTTCGGCTAAAAACATCACAGGGGCAAGGCTTTGCATATAGACTTTGGTGAGGTTGGAGGGTCGCCGTACTTTCAGGCTGGCAAAATAGGCCGAGGCATCCACCACTTCAAACTCGTTGATGATATCGTTTGCCGGAGCATACACATCGTTACCGGGCTGTGATGCCTTCACCTTCACTATGCCGGCTTGCCCGGTAAGACTCAGGACGTTGCCGCTGATTGTGGCCGGACCTTCCACGATGCTGTATTGTACAGGAAGACCCGAACTTGCCGTAGCTTCCAGCTCAAATGGGTTTGCGGTGGTCAACTTGTTGGAGATGGCCGGGAAATTGATAAACTGGTATAAACCTGAAAGATCGGGCTGGCGCACCAAGATATTGTCGAAAGCGCCTGTTCCGCCTTGTGAATGGAAAAATATTCCATCCCATTTGGTGTTGTCGTTCTTATCGCCTGAACCCGGGGTGAGCTGCATGCTGACGCCTTGTACCTCGCTGGCCGGCATCCATTCGCCAACGGCGCCGGGCTTATAGAACAGGGCGAGAGTTCCGGCACCGCCATTGGCTGTGAAGTCCATGACAAGCTTATAGCGTGTCCATCCGTCATTGTTGGCCGTGAAAGGGATTTCGGTGCCGTTGGGCAATACAACCTGGTTCAAGGCCGGAGGCACATCGCGGCAAAATAGCCGGATGCCGCCGTCGTTGGGCTCGGTAGGAAGACCGGGGGCAATATGGCCGTCGCCATCAGCATCATAACCTACACCAAAGAACACACCCCACCAATTTTTGTGCATATCTACCTCTACTTCCACAAGGCCGTCGGCAAAACTAAACTCGAAGTTGGGCGATGATTTGCGTGTGGCTGTACGTCCGACACCGGGCCCGCCAAACGGATAGAAAACTGCTTTGCTGCCATCGGGCGACACCACTCCGTCGGCCGTATAGCCAATCACGAAGTCGGGCGAGCCGGAGGCGGTCTGCTGGATGGTCTTCCAGCCGTCCTGGTTGTTTAAATTACCGTCGGGTAAGGTGTTGAAGTCGTAAACCGAAACGGTTTGAGCCTGCACAACAAAGGCCGCCAGTAAAAATAAAAGATGTAAAGTGATCTTTTTCATGATGTTTTATTTTTAGAATTATTGATGTTTTTGTTGTTCAATCGCATTTTACAAATGGTTTAAGGTTCCATCCACCAGATTTTTACTCCCGACTCATCGGCGCCGCCCATTTTCTCAACCTGACTGGCCCAGTTTTCGTGGTTGTTGAGCGATTCCGAATCGGGATAGGGCAATCTGAAATAGCTCAGCGGGGTGCCAGTGCGGGGTGTTGCTAAGGTTCGGCGGGCAAGGGCAAAGGCTTCGGCAGGCTGCCTGAACGCATCGAGCCAGCGTTGGGCATAGATCATACGCAACTGCTGTTCGGACGAAGCACTGAAAATGTCAGTTTTCGGATTGGCCAGCACGGCATAAAAATCCCATTCACCCAGAAAGGGCTGGTGGTTCACCCAACGTGCGGTATTTTTGACGATATTTTGCCAATACGTCATCGAGGCTACCATGCCTTCGGCATAAAGACCCTGTGCCATGCTCTGGTCAGGCGCAACGCCGATGCCCCTGAAATAGGCTTCGGAAAGGATGAATTTCACCTCGGACACTGTCATCAGGATTTCGGGGATGGTCTTCTCTTCCCTGATCAGGTAGTAGTTAAACGGCGAATAGATGCAGGCCGAGCCTTTGACGTTGTAACTGTTGTCGCGATGGAGGTTGTATGGCACACCGCCTTCGGTAGGGGTTTCGGGCGTCAGTGTTTGCGGGAAGGCCTTCCATTCGTCGGCATTATTGGTTTCGAAAAATATGTATGCCCTTGGATCGAAGATACCGCTACCATCAGTTGCATCATTGTTGCTGAGCCATTGCCAGATGGTCTCGCCCATGCGGAGCTTACCGTGCTCGCGAAACGACCAGTTGACGGCGTTGTTTTCCCAGCCTTGCGCCAACGGCGACATCACCACATCGTTACCCGTTCCGGTAAGGATGGGCTTGTTGCCATTGACAATTTCGGAGATGATCTGGCCGGCCTCTTCGGGCAAACGGTTCGACATACGCAAGGCATAGCGCAGCCGGAGCGAGTTGGCAAAGCGCCGCCATTTCATCATGTCGCCATTAAATAGGTTGTCGTAGGCTGCCAGGCTGTATAACGGAACACCGGCCGGGGTTTGCGGGCTTGAGACGGCATTGATGTTTTCATCGGCCCATTGAAGCTTGTCGAGCAGATAAAGATAGATGTCTTTCTGTGAATCGAAGGCCGGACGGGCGTATTCCAGTGACTCGAAGCCACGGCCGGCATTGAAAAAGGGAATGTCGCCAAACAGGTCGGTCACCTTGAAAGTCTTCACGGCCAACAGGATATAGAGCATGGCCTTGGCATTTACCAACTCATCCTGACTTCCCTGATAGGTTTCAAAACGTTTTTCAAGGTCGCGGATGACCGCCAGAGTGGTATAATAGTTCGACCAGATTTCTTCGGCGCCGATATTGACGTTGGGCCAGGCATATTGGGTAAGCGCTCCCAGTTCGGTTTGCCGGTAAAGGACTTCGTTGTTGATATAAAACTGTTCGTTCCAGCCTTGCACCAAGGAGGCGGTTACCTTGTTGAACAAAGGTCCGATATCGGTTTCAATGGAGTCGAAAGGGTTTTTGTTGAGCTCGCCAAAACCTTTGTCGCAGGCTATGGGGAGCAGCGCGATGATGGTCAGCAGCAGGGGAAAGAGGATCTTTTTCATGGCTCAGAGAATCAGAGTTGGATATTGGCGCCAAAGGTGAACGATCTGAAACTTGGGAAAGCGCCCCATTCGAGGCCTTGAGCATTACCGGCTCCGTTGGCTCCTTCGGGGTTCACTTTGTCAGGAAGAGTGGTGTAGAGATAAAACAGGTCGCGACCCACGAGGTTGAGCGAGAGCTGTCGCACGAAAGTTACTTTTTTCAGCAGCGATGGCGGAAGGGTATAGGTCAGAGCCACTTCGCGCATCTTTATCCACGAGTTTTCGAGGATGCCGGGCTTGGAGAGAAACTTACCCCAGCCACCGAAATTGGGCATGTATTTAAAATAATAGTGCACCACCTTGTCGTTGGGAGTGCCATCGGCATAAACGCCGGGCAGAATCACGCCCACATTGCGCACATTGCCTTCAGGGTCGGTATAGGGCAGACCGCCGCCCTGGCGTTCAACGAGGGTCGAAGGGCTTTGGCCGGTGTGCATGGCGGTGACGTACGAACCGCTGTAGATGTCGCCACCCCATTTGCAATCAATGAGCGTACTGAGCATGAATCCTTTCCAGCGCCAACGAGTAGTGAACCCGGCCAAAAAATCGGGCGAGGCATTGCCGATGGGTACACGGCCTTCGGTCATCAGGTAATGTGTACCGGCATCGTTCAGGATAGGCTGGCCGTTGTCGGGATGGTACACATAATCCCAACCCACGATAGTACCAAAATCCTGACCGGGTTTCACGGCAATGGCCGGGCCGTTGCCTCCCCAGATATTGGCAATTTCGTAAATCTCGGCGGCTTCGCCAAGGCTCACCACCTTGTTGCGGTTGCGTGTGAAATTGAGGCCTGCCTCCACCGTCAGCTTTTTGTTGTGGATCGGAATAGTATTGATAATCAACTCCATCCCTTTGTTTTGAAGCTCGCCGGTATTGATGGTGATTTGGCCGGCTCCTGACGAGACGGGCAGAGGCGAGTTCATGATCTGGTTGTAGCTGCGGATAAAATAATAGGTGAAGTTCAGGTCAATGCGGTCGTCGAGAAGGCCGATAATGGTTCCGGCCTCCCACGAGGCCGAAAACTGTGGTTCGAGCGAATAGGGTGGGATGGTGTAGGGGAGTGAGGAGGTTTTGTCGCCGCCAAAGCTGCCGGCGCCATAGACAAAATCGAGCTTATAGGGGTCGGTGTCAATGGCTGTCAGGGCATAAGCCCCGCGCAGACGCCACTGGCTGAGCCACGGTTGATTGAACCGGAAGGCTTCCGATGGCAGGAAACTAAATGAGACCGAAGGATAAAAATAACTGTTGCTGTATGGCGGCAGGGTTGATGACCAATCCTGACGGCCGGTCAGCTCCATAAAAAGGTAGTTGCGCCAGCCAAGGTTCATCAGCGCATAGAGGGAGTTGATTTTCTTTTCGTAACGGCCTTCGGAGATGCCGCGTTGCTCAGGACGTTCGGCGTTGTTCAAAGCATAAACCCAGGCCTGTGTCCAGGTGCCCGAATGGGCCGAAAGGCCGTATTGCGTTCGCGACCAGGCATTGCCTCCTGCAGAAAACTTGAAATCAATACCACTGTTGAAGAAGTTTTCTTTTTGGGCTACAAACAAAAATTCGCCATTGGTCACCTGATCGCGGCCCATGCTGTGCCCATAATAACCGCCGACTAATCCCAGCGAGTCAATCGGACGGTTGCGGGTTTCAAATTCGTTGTAAGTGTTGTCCAATCCAAAGCGTCCCATGGCGCTCAGCCAGGGAGTCAGTTGGTAGGTGAGGGCTACCGTACCTATGAGTTTTTTACGGCTCAGGTTGGTGTTGTTGTTATAGACACCCCACCAGAAATTTTTGTCAATATAATAGAAAGGTGAATTGCTGCGATAGTCCACCATGCTTCCGTTGGCATTTGCATAATGTTCTTTTTCAATGCCTTTGTAGCTACGAGGCCAGCTGTAAAGCATGGCCTTGCCAAAGGAGTTTTCCGACTCGCCGATGGTGGGGCTGTTGTGGCGGTAATAGTCCATATACGAAATGGAGATGTCGGAAGTTACTTTTTCCGAGATGCGGAGGTTGCTACCAAGGTTGATGGTTGTTTGTTTGAAGTTGCTGTTGGGGATGCTGGCATCGTGGCTTGTGTTGGTGAGCGAGACGCGCAAGGAACCCATCTCGCCGCCGCCGCTGAAGGCGATATTGTGGGTGGTGGATACGGCATCGCGAAAAAAGAGCCGGAGGTTGTCGGGTTGAGGCGAGTAAGGTCGCATCTGTCCGTCCCACCAGCGTATCATCTGGCCTTTCATCTCGGGTCCCCACGAAACCGCTGAGCCATAATAGCCAAAAGTGGTGGCGGTATGTTCTCCCAGCGGCCCGAAATCGGAATAGATGTCGGCAGGATACATCGGCTCGCCCTCAGCATTGAGCTGAAAGGCGGGTTCAAGAAAGCTAAGGGGACCGCCGGCGCCGTAAATGTTTTGCACTTCGCGGTAACGGTATGGCTGGGTGAACTTGTGTGTCAGGTTGTAGGTGATGCCAATGCCGCCCTGACGGCTGCCGCGGCGGGTGGTAATCATCACTACACCGTTGGCGCCCCGCGAGCCGTAGAGTGCCGAGGCCGCAGGTCCTTTCAGGATGTCAACACTCTCGATATCGAAACTGTTGATGTTGTTGAGCGCCGAGCCCCAGTCAACACCGCGGCCAATATCCGTAAGGCCGGGCTCGTTTTCCATGGGGATGCCGTCAACCACAATCAGGGGTTGGTTGTGGTTGCGGTCGTTGAGGTTGCGCACGCCCCGAATGACAAAACGGGTGGTGCCACCGTCCACGCCGTTGGCATTGATGACCTGAACCCCTGCCGAACGCCCGCTCAAGGCACTGGCTAAATTGTCGGCATTGGAAAGCTGTATCTCTTTGGCTTGTACCGACTCAACGGTGTAGCCGACCTCGCGTTTCTGTCGCCTGAGACCTAAAGCTGTCACCACGACCTCGTCCAACTGACGGTCGGCAGGCGAAAGGATCATGTCAATCTTCGCCGGACTACTGACAACAGCTTCCCGCGAAGCATAGCCGATATAACTGAAAACCAAAACATCGCCCCGATTGGCCGTCAATGAATAATGGCCGTCAATGTCGGTGGTTGTGCCTACCGGCTTGCCTTTGATTTTCACCGTAACACCGGGAATAGCCGACTGATCTTCCGATGAGGTGACACGGCCGCTGATGCCATATTGCTGCCCGAAGACAGTGGCCTGTATCAGCAGGAAAAAAAACAAAAACCCCGTAAACCGACTCATATCATGCTCTGGTTTAATGTTTCACACATCTTTGTTTTTCGAAACATCACAAAGTTAAAACGAAACATTTGAGCCAATACAACTTATGTTAAATTTTTCTGTTTCGCACGAAAACATTTTACCATCAATGAATTTATTGCCTCACAATAATTTAAAAGAAGGTGTTTTTTGCAGAACCTGTTGGGTTGCCAACGACTAAAAATTGATGGTTTTACTCCTCATTTATGAAAAAAATTAAATAGCTTTTAAACAGCGGGAAGCCGGCTGCACCTATTCTAAAAAGCTATCTTGCCCAATAAATCTTGTGGTGTGATTCGTGGCTTGGATAATCTACCGTAATTTTGTCCGAAAATGAAGGAGGTGAAAGAAAAACTCGTACAATTTGTTTCTAACCCAAAGGCTATTGTTGCATTGTTTGCGCTGCTGGCTCTGGCCGCCGGAATACAGTCGCTCCTTGGCACCAAAACATACGAGGATGGAGGGATAACCTATAACGGCTACAATAATTACACGATTTTCGTCAACTCGTTCCACCACCTTGTCAACAATCAGGATCTTTATATACTGTATCCGCAAGAGCATTGGGATTTGTTTAAATACACCCCTTCTTTTGCTGTGTTTTTTGGGTTTTTTGGCTTTTTCCCGGATTGGTTTGGTGTAAATCTTTGGAATCTGCTTAATGCACTTTTGCTTGTTGCCGCTGTGTATTTGCTGCCCGGTCTTGATAATCTGCGGAAAGGGCTTATCTTGCTCATTGTCCTTATCGAAACGATGACGTCTATGCAAAACGGCCAATCCAATGCCCTTATTGCCGGCTTGATTTTGCTCTCCTTTGGCTTGCTCGAGCGCGACAAGCCTTTTTTGGCCACCTTGTGCATCATAGCCTCAGCTTTCATTAAACTATTTGGCATCGTGGCCCTTGCCCTTCTTCTGCTTTATCCAAAAAAGACAAAATCTGCTCTTTATGTGCTGTTCTGGACAGTCGTTTTCGCACTTTTACCTCTGATATTCGTGGATAATGAGCAGTATTTGAAACTGATTGCTAGTTATTTTCGTATGCTTTCGGAAGATTACGATGCTTCGATGGGTTATTCGGTTATGGGTTGGTTAAAGGCATGGTTTTCAATTGACATTGACAAAAATATGGTGGTAGCAAGTGGTGCGCTCGCCTTTATGTTGCCTTTCGCGAAAATAAAAAGTTACAAGCACCTGGATTTCAGGATGCTCATTTTGTCCTCTGCCCTCATCTGGATGGTCATCTTTAACCACAAAGCCGAATCGCCCACTTTTGTCATCGCCATGACGGGTCTTGCTATCTGGTTTGTCCAAAGCCCAAAAAACACTTTCAATATTCTGCTCTTTGCAGTTGCATTCGTCTTCGTTTCCTTGTCGCCAACCGACATCTTCCCTCGCCAGTTGCGCGAAGCTTTTGTGAAACCATACGTCATGAAAGCCTTTCCATGCATCCTGGTCTGGGGCTTCATCCTTTATTCTCAACTGACTTACAAACCTGACGAAAAATCCGCAATAGTCTAAGTAAAACAAGCAGCTTACATATTTATATTTATTGCAAATGTATTGAGTATAAACCAAGTAGCTATTAAGGCTGCTTTGATTAAAGTGCAAATTCCGGACGATATTGACCCCCTATTTCGGGTGAATATTCCGGATTGGGTGGCCTGCTTTAGTCCGGATTATTCAATTACCTTAAAAACTTTCCACCCGATATATCCCAGAACTTATTCCTGACTTCGACAATGCGTCACCCTAAAATGCTTTCCAAAAATTTTTATCAAATAACCTCTCTATTGATTTATGTTTTGGTGTAAGTAGTAATGTTTTGGTCAAGACTGATCCGTTTGAGGGTAATCTTACTTTAATTTTGTATGATTTGTGTGCCATTTAACAGCACATTCTCGACATTTGAGAGAAAGTATTCTATTAGCTTATTCTCTTCTTCGTTTCGCTCAAACTCTTTGAAAATATCTCGTGTACCAGTATAAGAAAAAATCCATTCCTCGTCTTTTTTATAAGCTGGTTAATCTCTTGTTCATCCCTTGCAAAATCTATTCTGACAAGTTCTCTGAATTTTCCTCAGCTTTTGTCAACAACTACGATATTCGTAGTTCCGGAACGATTTTTCTTTTTGCGCACAAACATACACAAAGACAGTTTAGTTCAGCTTGCGTCACCCAAATCGAGAAATCTGAATTTATATTATACTGTATGTCAATTAAATAAGGTTTTGACGGGTGACGCGTGTCGAAGTCAGGAGAATTATTGAATAAAAAAAAGCGAACAATCTGTTCGCTTTTATTATCAAGGTTTTAATTTCGCCTAACTTAAAGGTACATCCCAAGGTTATTTTTTCGGGTTTTTTTTTGAATATGACAGTAATAATTCAAACCTATCGTGTTACAGTAATCCTGCCAATGGCTGATGGAAGTTGAAGTCATCGGCGAAGCCGCGTGATCACATCACACGATAACAGTAACAAAGCCATCATTCCAATCAACGGAATATCCACCACCATTCGTTATTTCAGCTTTCCTGCTCAGGGTCAATGTCCGGTCACAAATGCCATCGAAGCCGAAGCCCAGTCGGCCAGTGGGCCGAAATAGAGGCCGAGGATAAGCGTTGGGATGGCCAATAGCAGAACAAGCGTCAGCACCGGACGGCTGAAGACGATTTTTTCGCCTTGGCTTTCCACATCGCGCAGATACATATTGCGCACCACCCGCACATAGTAATAAAGTGACACCACACTATTGAGCACACCGATGATGGCTAACCACACATAGCCAGCTTTGACGACAGCGGTAAACACATACAGCTTGCCGATGAATCCTGCCGTTGGGGGCAAGCCGGTGAGCGAGACTAAGAAAAGGGTGAGGGCCACACCAATGAGCGGGCTGCGATAACCCAGACCAACATAATCTTCCATATCTTCCGAGCCGGTTTTGTCGGCTACCAACTGCACGATATAAAACGCGCCGAGGTTCATCAGCATATAGATAAAGAAATAGATGAGCACGGCGGCCATTCCTGTGTTGTTCAGCACGGCCACGGCCATCAGCAGATAGCCTGCATGGGCAATGCTCGAATAGGCCAACATGCGTTTCATATTGTTCTGCCACAGTGCCACAAGGTTGCCCACGGTCATGGTGAGTACGGCCAGCACCGAAATCACAAAATGCCAGTCAATCTGGCCGATGACCTGCCACAACTCGCCACCATTGGTGAGGGCACTGTGGAAATAACGCAAGATCACGGCAAAACCTGCCGCTTTGCTGGCCACCGAAAGCAGAGCTGTAACAGTGATAGGAGCACCTTCATATACATCGGGTGTCCAATAATGGAAAGGTACGGCCGAAATTTTATAGCTGAAACCTACCAAAATCATCAGGTTGGCTAACAGCAGCGGCATGGTTTGAACGGGCTTCGTCTGAAGAGCCATGCCGATTTCGTTCAGGTTGAGTGTTCCGGTAAGGCCAAACATCATGGTCATCCCATACACCATGATACCCGAGGATACGGCACCGTAAATCACATATTTCATCGAGGCTTCGGAGGCACGCTTGGAGTGTTTCGTATAGCCGCTCAGGATGTAGGAGCTGATGCTCATCACCTCGATCGAGAGGTAGATGAAGATCAGGTTGGAAGCACCGGAGAGCAGAAACATGCCGAACACCAAGCCTGTGATGAGCATATAATATTCGCCCAGACGAAAAGGTCCCTCAACGAGTTCTTTGGATGAAAATGAAAACAGTACAACGAGGATGGCGCTCAGCAGGATGGTTACCCGCATGAAGAAGCTGAACGGGTCAACGGTGAGCAGCCCCGAAAAGGTGGTCTGCGCAACGCCTTGCTGACTCAGAAGCAACAGTCCGGTAACGATGAGTCCGGCTAAGGTAATATAGCCTGCCAAACGGTTTTTGTGGCGGCTGAGCAGGTCGGCAAACAGGGTAATCAGGAATGTGATCACCAGCGTGGTCTCGGGCCAGAAGAGGCTCAGACTTTGCAGCAGCTCGCCGGAAAAGTTAGATAGCTCGTTCATCATGTTTTTTCTGGTTTATTATGGGTTTGCCTTCGCAGAGGACGGGATTAATTGAGGACTGGTTTCATCAGTTCGATAAAACTGTTCACCGAGCCTGTCATCAGGTGAAGGACAGGGTTGGGATATACGCCGAGGAAGATGACCAAGATTCCAAGGGGGATGAGGGCCACCATTTCGCGAAGGTTCACATCGTCAGTCTTATAGAGCTTGCCGGTGGGATCCCAGGGGCCTTGCCATTTTTCGGGAAGCTGACCGAAGAAAATCTTTTGCAGTGCCCAGAGCATATAGCCTGCACCTAAGATGATGCTCAGGCCGGAAACGACGGTGAGCACCGGATAGGCTTTGAAGGCGCCAAGGAAGACGAGTACCTCCGAGATGAAGCCGCTCATGCCGGGCAAACCGATGGCGGCAAAGAAAGCGATGGTCATAATGCCGGTATAAACGGGCATCTTCCGAGCCAAACCACCAAAGTCGTCGAGGCCGCGGGTGTGGGCACGGTCGTATATCACACCCACAATCATAAAGAGCATGGCCGTGATGATGCCGTGGTTAAACATCTGAAAGATGGCTCCTGTAACGCCTTCGGGCCGCATCGAAGCCAGACCCAGAATCACTAAGCCCATGTGGCTTACCGAGGAATAGGCGATGAGTTTCTTGAAGTCGCGTTTTCCCACCTTATGCTGACCAAGGGCACAGAGAGCGCCATAAACAATGCTCACCATGCCTATCCATGCGATGAGGGTCTGGAAATAGGCAAAAGCATCGGGAAAGATGGGGAAGGCAATGCGCAACATACCGTATGCCCCCATCTTGAGCAACACACCGGCCAGAATCACCGAAATGGGCGTAGGCGCCTCCACGTGGGCATCGGGCAACCAGGTGTGGAACGGAAATACCGGCACTTTGATGGCAAAACCAATAAACAGTCCCATGAACGCCACATAGCGCAGGGTGGTGCCACTGCCGCCGAAAATCGAATCCGGAAGGAAACGTCCCTGATCCATCATCTCAATGATGTTGAAGGTTCCCGTGCTGTGATACAGCCCGATCATTACCAACAGCATGACCACGCTGCCAACCAGCGTATAGATGAAAAATTTGATGGCGGCATATTCTTTGCGCGGCCCGCCCCAGATTCCGATGAGGAAATACATGGGCAAGAGCATCAGCTCCCAGAAGATGTAGAACAGGAAAAAGTCGAGAGCCAGAAACACACCCATCATCCCAAGGTCGAGCAACAGATACATGGCAAAATATCCTTTCACCGCTTTGTTGATGCCAAACGACGGGAAGATGGCCAGAAAACTGATGATGGCCGTGAGCAACACCATCGGCACACTCAGGCCGTCTAAACCAAGGAAATACTCTATCCTGATGTTGCCGATCATCGGAAGCTCGGCATTGATCCAGCTTATCTTTTCAACAAACTGGAAGCTGGCGGGGTCGTTCACGCCGGTCAGCCCTTTGTTGTAATTGAAAAAAATCACCAAAGCCAGGATGAGCTGGATAAAGGTGACGCCGGCTGCAATCCAGCGAATGATGGTTTTCGACAACTCCTGCCCTTTTTCGTCTTTCCCCGAAGGGATCAACAAAATAATCAGCATCCCTAAGAGCGGGAGAAATGTGATCCAGGTTAAAATTGGGAAGTTCATGGTTCCGGGTATGTGTAAGTTTATTGATTTTCTTAATTAAAATGTCAGACAAAGAAATAGAAAAGCACCAGCAGGCCGAGCAGTACAAAGACGATATAACTTTGAATACGACCCGTTTGCACCTTACGAAGACCAGCACCAAAAATTCCTGTGAGCCTTGCGATGAGGTTGACCAAGCCGTCAATCACCACATGGTCGAAGATGCCGGTGATTTTTCCTGCCAAACGGGTGAAGGCAGCACTCAGGTTGACGATGCCGTCCACCACCACATTGTCGAACCAGGCCATAGCCTTGCTCGTCCCCATTACAAAGGCGATGACAGTGGCCTGATACAGTTCGTCGAAATACCATTTGTTATAGGAGAAGGTGTGCAGGCGGCGGAAACGTTGTGCGAGTTTGTCGGCACTCACGAGTTTGTATTGGTAGATGATAAAAGCCAGCGCAATGCCCGACCCGGCGATGAGCAACGAGAGGATCATGGCCAGGGTGTGGAAATGGTGCGTCGCGTGCTGCAGGGCATTGCTGCCATGACCATCGGCGGCAATCAGGAAATCCCACTGATAGGCAGCCGGCACAGCCGTCTGGGGCTGCACCACCCTTTGATGAAACCATCCTGACGAGGCATCAATGGGATTGGGCGAGTAAACAAACCAGAAAGTGAGCAATGAGAGCACTACCAGCGGCAACACAATGGGTAGCTTGTTTTCGTGGGTGCGGGCGGCAATAGGGGTTTTGGGTTCGCCATGAAAAGCAATGATGGTAAGACGGAACATATAAAAGGCCGTCATGCCGGCAGCCGAGAATGCCATCACCGGCACAATCCAGTGCCACCCTCCGGCTAAATGTGCCCAGGCGAGGGTTCCGGCCAAGATGCCGTCTTTACTCAGAAAGCCCGAGGTGAGCGGGATGCCGGCCAAAGCTAAAGTAACAAAAAGAAAAGTGCGGTACGTCCAGGGCATAGTCTTGCGCAGACCGCCCATATTGTTGATGTCTTGTGGATCGCTGTGGTGGTCGTGAAGCTGGTGCATGGCGTGGTGCAGGGCATGAATCACCGAGCCGGCGGCGAGAAACAGCGCGGCCTTGAACCAGGCGTGGGTTACTAAATGGAAGAAACCGTTGGTGTAGCCGCCCGTGCCCAAGGCCATCACCATAAAGCCCAACTGACTTACAGTGGAATAGGCCAGCACCTTCTTGAAGTCAACCTGGGTGATGGCAATGGTGGCCGACACAAAAGCAGTAATAGTGCCGATGGAGGCAATCACCGTCAGGGCATCGGCCGTGAACATGAAAAATACCTTTGTGATGAGGTAAACCCCGGCGGCTACCATCGTGGCGGCATGGATCAGAGCCGATACCGGCGTGGGGCCTTCCATGGCGTCGGGCAACCATACATGAAGCGGCCACTGGGCCGACTTGCCCATAGCACCCATGAAAACACCGACGCCGGCAAGGGTGAGCATGGCCGGACTGGCAAAGGGTAAAGCACCCGAGGCGATGCCTGCGTATATATCATCGAACATGAAAGAACCGTAGGTGGCAAAGAGAATCAGGATGCCGGTAAGGAATCCAAGATCGCCGATACGGTTGGTAATGAAAGCTTTTTTCCCCGCATTGGAAGCCGAGTCTTTCTCGTACCAGAAGCCAATGAGCGAATAGGAGCTTATGCCAACCAACTCCCAAAACACATACATCATCAGGAAATTGTTGGCCAGCACAATGCCGAGCATCGAAAAGGTGAACAACCCTAAAAAAGCATAAAACTTCGGATAGCGGCGGTCGCCTTCCATATAGATGGTGGAAAAGAGGTGTACCAAAAAGCTGATCACCGTTACCACAAGGAGCATAATAGCGGCGATATTGTCAATGCCATAACCGATTTTTACCTGATAGTGGCCCACAACAAACCATTCATAAGTGGTTTGCACGGTGGGCAGGTCGCCGTTCAAGGCCAACTTACCAAAGGCGACGATGGCGGCCAGCACCACCTCGATGCCGAGGATGGCCGTTCCAACCCATCCGCTTCGCCTTTGAAGCCGGTGGCCAAAAAACACATTGACGACAAAACTCAGGAGCGGCGCCAGCAGGATGATCAGTCCGAGTTGAAGTATGAGATCGTGGTTCATAAGCTCATCTGCAGGTTTGGGTTATTCTTTCATTTGATTCACTTCGTCAATGTTCACATGGCGGAAGTGGTGGAATATTTTAAGCAAAATGGCTAAGGCAACGGCGGCTTCGGCAGCAGCTAAGATGATAACAAACACGGCGGCAAGCTGTCCGTCCATGTTCATTCCGCCATATTTGGCAAAGGCCACGAAGTTGATGTTGGCGGCATTGAGAATCAGCTCGAGGCCCATGAGCACCATGATGGCATGTTTGCGCGAGATGACCCCGAAGAGCCCCAGCGTGAAAAGCAGGGCGCTGACGACAAGATAATGGTTGAGTCCTATTTCCATGGCTTAGACTGGTTTTTTGCGTGCGATAAATGCGGCTCCCACAATGGCGATGAGCAGGAGCATCGAAGCAGTTTCAAAGGCCAGCAGATAACGGGTGAGCATGCCTGTGCCAATGGCCTCGGCGGTGGCATCAACAGCCGGTACCTCTGCCGTGTTCCATTGGGTGGTAGTCATCACTCCGATCAGAGTGGCGGCCAGCAGCAAAGTGGCAATGCCGGCAGAAACGAGCTGCAAACGGCCGGTCTTGTCCGACTTCACCTCTACGCCCGTGATGTTGGTGGTGAGGATCACCCCGAAGATGATCAGGATAAGGATGCCGCCGATATAGATCATGATTTGCGAGATGGCCAGAAAGTCGGCCTGCAGCAGCACATACATACTGGCAACACCGAAAAAGGTGAACAGGAGCGCAAAGGCGGCATGGAGGATGTTGCGCGAAAATACCACCACCGCGGCAAAAGCCAGCGTGAGCACCGCGAAGAAATAAAATGCAAGGGTTACAAGGTTCATAGTGTGTGCGTTTTGCGGTCAGACTTCGGCTTCAGGACGTGGGGCATCGGGCTTGGCAGCCTGTGCCTTGGCTTCTTTCTCACGGGCTTCCCTGGCCTTGAACTCGGCAAAGAGGCGTTTTTTCTCTTCGGCCTGTTCGGGCGTCAGGGTCTGGAACTTATAATAAAGGTGCGAACGATCAAGCGAGGAATACTCAAAGTCGGTGGTGTGATGGATGGCATCACTTGGGCAGGCTGCCACACAGAGGCCGCAAAAACAGCATTTGGCAAAGTCCATCTCGTAGCGCGTGACCCACATCTTGCGCGGAGTACCGTTTTCGTACAGCTCCTGATGAGGATCATCGGGAACAACACGCACAGTCTCTAAGGTGATGCAGTTCACCGGACAGGCTGCCACACACAGGGTACAGCCCGTACATCGTGCAGGCATAAGCTGAAGGCGGTTGCGGGCATTGGACGGCAGCGGAAAACGCTCGTCAGGGTACTGAATGGTAACCTTTTTGGCAAAGATGTGCTTCCAGGTGATCTTCATCCCGACAAGCGCCGAGTAGAAACCAATCCATATATTTTTGAAATATGTAAGCATGGCAATGTTTTATTTGAACATGACAAATAAACTGATGGCAAAGAAGCAGATGAATGAGACGGGCAACAGCACCTTCCAGCCCAGATACATGAGCTGGTCAACGCGGAAACGCGGCAAGGTCCACCTCACCCAAATTTGTACGAACACGATGCTGAACGATTTGAGGATGAACCACATCACTCCCCATCCGGGACCTTGCAGAAATTCGCCGAAGGGCGAGTTCCATCCGCCAAGGAAGATGGTGGTGAAGATGGCCGATACCACAAACATATTGGCGTATTCGGCAAAATAGAACATGGCAAACTTGATCCCGCCATATTCGGTATGGAAACCGGCAACCAACTCCGACTCGCCTTCAGGGATGTCGAACGGCACGCGGTTGGTTTCGGCCAGAGAGGCGATGAAGTAGGCAATGGCTAAAGTGATGGTGAAGGGGATGATAAACACCTTTGTCCAGCTTCCCGGTCCGCCAAAGAGATACCAATCCCAGAAATAGCCTGTCTGTGCATGGCTGATTTCCTGCATATTCATGCTCGATGAGAGCACCACGATAGAGAGGACGGCCATGGCTGCCGGTATCTCGTAGCTGATGAGCTGGCTCACCGAACGCATGGCACCCATCAGCGAATATTTGTTGCTCGAAGCCCAGCCGCCCATCACAATGCCCATGGCGCTGATGGAGCCGATGGCGAAAACATAAAACAGGCCGACGTTGATGTTGGCCGGCATGAAGGCGGAGCTGAAAGGGATGACGGCAAAAGCGGCATAAGCTCCGCTGAAGATGATGAAGGGTGCGAGGTTGTAGAGCAGCTTGCTGCTTGCGTCGGGAGTGATGTCTTCTTTCTGAAGCAGCTTGATCACTTCGGCCACGGGCTGCAAAATGCCGTAAGGGCCGGTGCGCATGGGGCCTAAACGCTCCTGAATCCAGGCCGATATTTTCAGCTCGGCCAAGATGGCCACAAGGGCATAGATGAGCACAAAACCGAGCGGCAAGGCTACTACGGCCACCACCGTCAAGAGGTTCACCCCAAAAAGATCCCAGATAAAGTTTGTACTTTGCATGGATGTGTCGTTCTTTTGTTCACAAAAACTTAGCGATCCACCTCACCAAGCACGATGTCAATGCTTCCGAGGATGAGGATGAGGTCGGCAAACATATACCCTTTGGAGATCTCGGGGATCACCGAGAGGTTGACAAAGCTTGGTCCGCGTGCTTTGAGGCGTTCGGGCTTGTCGGTTCCGTTGCTGACGATATAGAATCCGAGCTCACCTTTGGGATTTTCGGCGCGGGAATAAATCTCGCCCTTGGGCAGTTTGATGCGTTTGGGGATGGCGGCAGTCACATCGCCTTCCATCGGCATTTGCTCCAATGCCTGTTCGATGATGCGGCACGACTGTTCCATCTCGTGCATACGCACCATGTTGCGGTTCCAGCAGTCGCCCACCACACCCACTTCGCCTTTCCCAACGGGGATGTCGAAGTCGAACCGGTCGTAAATCGAATAAGGCTCGTCGCGCCTCAGGTCGTGGGCCATGCCGCTGCCGCGCAGCACCGGACCGCTGCAACCATAGTTGATGGCCACATCAGGCGTAAGGATACCCACACCAGCCGTACGTTTGATGAAGATGTTGTTGTGGATGAGCAGGTTCATCACCTCGGCATTGGTTTTGCGTACCTTGGCAATCACGTCGTGGCATTCTTCCTTGAAGGTAGGATATACATCGCCGGCCACGCCGCCAACTCTGAAATAGTTGTAAAGCAAGCGGGCACCGGAGAGTTTTTCCAAAATCCAGATGATGTATTCGCGGTCGCGGAAATAGAAAAGGAAAGGGGTGAAGGCACCGGCATCGAGGCCAAAGGTAGCCACGGCAATCTGGTGATTGGCAATGCGGTTGAGTTCAGCAACGATCACCCGGAGGTATTCCACCTTTTCCGGCACTTTTACATCGAGCATCTTCTCTAAGGCCATCACATAAGGCCACTCGTTGTTCATGGCCGAGATGTAGTCCATGCGGTCAATATAGGGGATGATCTGCGGATAGGTCATGTATTCGCAGTGCTTCTCGAAGCTGCGGTGCAGATAGCCGAGATGAGGAACGACATCGGTCACGATTTCGCCATCCACTTCCACCTCCAAGCGCAATACGCCGTGGGTGGAGGGATGCTGCGGACCAACGTTGATACGCATTCGCTCCGAGTCGAGCTGACTGTATTCGATATCTATTTTCTTTTTTTCGCTCATAAGGACGGGTATTGCTACACTTTCATTCCATGATAGGTTTCGGGAGTCCGATAGTCTTTCCGCAGAGGGTGGCCTTCCCAGTCGTAAGGCAATAATATGCGGATGAGGTTATGATGGCCGTCGAAGCGCACGCCCAGCAGGTCGAAAGCTTCGCGTTCGTGCCAGTCGGCCGAGCGCCAGATACGCTCTACCGAAGGAACAACAGGATTGTCCTTGGGTACTTGTGTCTTGACGACAAGCTTATGTTTCCACTTTGTCGAATAGAGGTGATACACCACACCCAAATCGTCGCCCAAGTCGGTGGCGCTGAGGCTCATCAGGTAGTCGAAAGCCAGCAGCTCGTCATCGCGCAGGCTGTGGCAGATGTCGAAAACAGCCTGAGGGGCAATGCGGATGAATGGGTCGTAAGATGGCTGAACAACGCACTCAATGACGGCATCGCCGGCTTCGGTGCGGAGTTTCTCGAAAATTTCCTGTGCTGTCATGGTCGGGAAAAGGTTATTCGGTTCCGAGACGTTTGCGTTTGTTGAAGATGGCTTGCCGGCTGATTTTCTTCTGAAGCAGAATCATGCCTTCTTCAAAAGCTTCGGGGCGGGGCGGACAGCCGGGGATATAGACGTCAACGGGGATAATCTGGTCAATGCCTTTGAGCACATGGTAGCCATGTTCCCAATAAGGGCCGCCGCTGTTGGAGCAGGAACCAACGGAGATGACATATTTGGGCTCGGCCATCTGTTCGTAGAGAATCTTGATACGGTCGGCCATCTTGAAAGTAACGGTTCCGGTGATCATGATAAAGTCGGCCTGGCGCGGACTTGTGCGGGGGATGGTGCCGAAACGCATAAAGTCGAAGTGGGAAGCGTTCATGGCCATGAATTCGATGGCGCAGCAGGCTAAGCCGAAATGCAGATACCAGTCGGACTTGCTTCGACCCCAGTTGAGCAGCTCCTCCACCTTGCCGAGGACAATACCCCCGCCTTCGTAAGGGTCGTCGAGTTTATTGAGTAATCCCATAATGAGGTGTGACTAAAGTTTTGATGGTTTTTTGCGGCCTACAACGAGGTCTTCGAGTTTGGCAATATACGGGCGTGGCTTGTCCCAGTCTAAATCGCCTTTGCCCCACACATAGATGAAGCCGGCAGCTAAGATGAGCACAAAAAGGATCATCTCCACAAAGGCAAACCAACCCAACTGCTTAAAAACTAATGCCCAGGGCAGAAGGAACACGATCTCCACATCGAAGAGCAGAAACACTAATGCAATCACATAAAAACGCACGTTGAAGCGTACCCAGGAGTCGCCGATAGGGATTTCGCCACATTCGTAGGTTGAGTTTTTAATGGGGTTGGGCTTGCTTGGGCGGACGAGCCAGGCGGCTACAAGGGCAATGCCTACAAAGCCAACTCCCAACGCAAAATAGAGAAATACAATTCCAAATTCTGACAACATAGCTGTTGAAGTTTGTGGCGGCGAAATTACTACATATATAGATATTTGGATAAGACAGGAAATATTTAGAAACATTCCAATTTAGAGTCAGCCTCGGGGGAGCGGTTAATGGTAATGGTTAATGATTAGTGAAACAGGGTGAGGCGGTTTCGACAGGCTCAACCGCCCTTTACCGTAATTGGAGTGGCGGTTTCGACTGGCTCAACCGCCCAATATCGTTATAGTCAAAGTATTTATTCTTGCGCTTTTGCCG
>JACFNF010000064.1 GCA_019454985.1 Bacteroidales bacterium | reverse complement strand
AGAAAAAATTGTAAATTCGCAAATGAGACTGACACAGTTTTCTGAATACTCCCAAGCATTGACATGAAAGCCGCCGTATAAAAATGGTTTTTGTCAGAGTGAAGTTCCATCCAAACTGCCCCATCTCACTCCGTGTACTTTTTTGGTTTTGAACGCCAAAAAAAAACCATAGATTCAGTTTCGCAGGTTGTGAAATTGTGTTGTGTACGCTCATCCACGAACGCCAAAAAAATGCTTGCTTTTCTCCTTAAGGCAAATTAGCCACTGTGGCTTTCGCTCAACAGCGCATAGACCAAAAAGCCATTCCGCCTCAACGGTTTAATTGCTTTTTTTTAGGGCTTTTCGGCTATTCGTATGAGTGTTAGGTGGCTGCCCTTTGCCTGTTGTGATTCTCCTTTTATTTGTCAATGTCCTTTCCCGTTGATGATTCGGTTATTTTCCAATGCCCTGTTATAAAAGGCTCAGAAAAATTCTCCTTAATCTGTTTTTGTAAGTCAGTTTTAATCAAAAGAACGGGAATATTTTAAAATTCGTTTCTATTTATTCCATTAAAATAATTCCGGAGCGGTTTACCTTCAGGTTTTTCTGCATTGATCCTGATTTATTAAAACCAATTAAGTTTCAGATTTTCTCTTCGAATTGCTGAAGACTTATCTTTCGATACTGATTCCGTTTCTGAAAAAATACTGAAGCAGGGCGACAATAGCCGCCGAAAGCGGGAGGAGCCAAAGAAGTGTTTTGGGCTTGGGCATCACGTTTAATTTTTCAGTTGGTGCGATGGCAAAAACAGCCGGAATGAGCAATACCAACATAAAAAACATTAGCGCAATATCTTCCGGTTTAATCCGATATTTATTGATAACCAACAAGATGACATTGCCTGCAAACCAGGGGAAGATAAAAAATGCGGTTCCTCGGCGGAGTTTATCGTGCGGTGTGGATGCCGGATTGCTACAATGGGCATAAAACAGTTTGCCGGAAAAAGTTCCCGATTTCACCATCAGAAAAAGCGAAAGTGCTACGGTCACCACCATCATCACCGGATGGATGTTCATCAGTTGGGCTACACGGATCAAGCCGGTTTGCGAAATCAGATTTTCGCTGAGCAGCCCAAACGTCATGTTAAATGCCTGAATGAAAACCCAAACCACAAAATAGAGAATGAGTGCCTGCTTGCGCGGATGCATCAGAAAAAGGAATACTGCTCCAAGCCCTATGATAAACGAAGCAACCGGTGTTGCAAGCAAAATACTGTTCACTGCATCTCTAGTCCAAAGAGGGTCGTTGTCGTCAATGGCAAAGATAATCTTGTGCAGATAAAGCGTAGCCGGAATGTCGAAATCGTAGGAGATATAAATCACTGCAAGTCCACAGGCGATAAAAATCAGATAATAACTGATGATGAAAACCGCCAGTGAATGGACTGCCAACATCAGGTTTTGCCCGATTTGTGCGGAGGGTTGGGGTGCGGTTTTTTCCATGACGTGTTGTTTTTGCCGGTTTTTAGCAGTTTTGCTGTCAAATCGGGTCGGCCTATTCGGTCGAGGGTATTTCTGATCCAAGCCTGATTTTCGGGTTTATACCAGAAAAAGAAGGCTTGCTGGGCTTGTTTCTCGGTCTGGCTGCGGGCAGTGAAAACCGGTTTCAGGGTGAATGGATCGTAACCCGAATAATATATTTCGGTAGCTACGGTCATCGGAGTGGGCGTGAAGTCCTGAACTTGTTCCAATTTGAAACCAAGCTCTTTGGTCTGCGCAGCAAGATCGGCCATGTCTTCGAGCGAGCTTTCGGGATGACTCGAGATAAAATAGGGGATGAGTTGTTGTTTTAGCCCGGCTTCGGCATTGATTTGGTCGAACTTTTTTTTCAACTTGTGAAACAATTGAAACGATGGTTTTCGCATGGCTTTCAGCACTTTGTCCGAGGTGTGTTCGGGAGCAACTTTAAGACGCCCGCTTACATGTCGCGTAACAACCTGTCGCAAAAACTCATCGTAACCCATTTTGTCGCTCAGCTCCTTGTCGTCTGTTAGAAAAAGATCGTAGCGCAGGCCCGAGCCAATGAAGGCTTTCTTCACTTTTGGATGACTGTCCACAGCTTTGTAAATCTCGATCAGCGGATGGTGGTCGGTATTTAAATTGCTGCAAATGTTTGGAAAAATGCAGCTTGGCCTCCGGCAGTTGTCGCAAATCTGCTGATGTCGGCCCTTCATCTTATACATATTGGCCGAGGGGCCACCCAAATCGCTGATATAGCCTTTGAAATCGTCCATTTGTGTAATTTTCTCTACCTCGGCAAGGATGGAACGTTGGCTTCGGCTGGCCACAAACTTGCCCTGATGGGCCGAGATGGTACAGAAACTGCAACCGCCAAAACAACCGCGGTGCAGGTTCACCGAGTGACGAATCATGGTATAAGCAGGGATTTCGCCTCTTTTTTCGTATTTCGGATGCGGCATGCGCGTGTAAGGAAGGTCGAATGAAGCGTCAATCTGTGCCTCAGTGAACGTGGGGAAGGGCGGGTTGATAAAAATACGTTTGTCCTTGGCTTCTTGTATGAGCCTGACAGCATGAGCTTTATTTGATTCCTGCTCGATGTGCCGGAAATTGCCGGCATAGGTTTTTTTGTCCGACAAACAGGCCTCATGCGAAGCCAAATGAATGTCGCCCCACACTGATTTCTCAAAGTCATCGGATTTATTTCGGCTAAAAAACGTCTGCCTTATGCCGGTCAGTTCGTCAATAGTTTTGCCATTGGCCATCTCGTGCAGCAGCTCAAGCAGCGCCAGCTCGCCCATGCCATAAATTCCTAAGTCGGCATGTGAATCAATGAGTATGCCGGGTTTCAGGCTGTCCGACCAATAGTCGTAATGCGTTACGCGGCGCAGCGATGCTTCCACACCTCCAATCACGAGGGGCACATCGGGATAGAGCGATTTGAGGATGTTGCAGTAAACCGTCAGGGCATAGTCGGGTCTGAAGCCTTTGGCACCGCCGGGCGTATAGGCATCATTGGAACGCAATCTTTTGTTGGCGGTGTAGTGGTTGACCATGCTGTCCATATTGCCGGCTGTAACCGCAAAAAACAGACGGGGGCGGCCAAACTTTTTAAAATCGCGCAAATCGTCCTGCCAGTTGGGCTGTGGAACAATGGCTACCCTGAAGCCTTCGCGCTCAATCAAACGACCAATCACGGCTGCCCCAAAAGCCGGATGATCCACATACGCATCACCTGTAATCAATACCACATCCATCTCGTCCCAGCCGCGTAGCTCCGCCTCTTTACGGGTGGTCGGCAACCAGTTTTTTAAATCGTAAGTATGCATCACTCAGCCTTGTTGCTTGCAAAGATATGCCGTTTTCAGGTTTTTTCAAATTTTGTATCTCATAAGCTGGCATGAATATTTCCTTTGCCGATAGCAAAAATGTTGAGCCCGTTCGTTTGCCTCATTTTTTTACCTATGACAAGGTGTCGCGTTTTTGTAACACATAACTAAATGGAAATGAGAAATATACGTGCATTTTAGTTTTTTTATGATAATTTACTTGCGATGTTAGTGAATAATCACTATCTTTGCGTTTTAATTCAGATAATAATGGACTACACCGGTCGGCAGCTTGAAATAATCCAGAGTTCTTTACGGCTCATCACCGAAAGTGGCATTCAGGGATTGACACTGAAGAATTTGTCGAAGGAAATTGGCATTTCCGAGCCGGCCATCTATCGCCATTATGAGAGTAAAATCGCCATTTTGGAGAGCCTGTTGGGTTATTTTTCTGAACAGACATCAATGATTTTCAATACTGACATGTATCGGGGCGAAGTTGCGCTTGAAAAAATCAATCGGATTTTCGAGGCAAATTTTCAGTTTTTTGCGGCCAGTCCTACCTTTGTTTCGGTCGTTTTTGCCGAAGAGATGTTTCGCAACGAGCCTCTGTTAACGGCAAAAGTTAGTGCCATCATGAACGACAATATGCGGGCTGTTTCATCTATTCTTGACGAAGGCAAACGCTTGGGGCAGTTGCGTACCGATATCGAAACGCCTCATCTTGTTCAGATGGTGATGGGGGCGTTGCGTCTGTTGATCAAACAGTGGCAGATGGATGGTTTTTCTTTTGATTTGGTAGCGTCCGGACGCTCGCTGATGGAGAGTTTGAAACGCCTACTAATGATTCCCGAAAGCAGTGTTTAACTCTTAAATAATTAAAAATATGATTGTTACAAACTGGAAAGACATTCAAGTGAAAGAAACTCCCCACAAGGTGGATGTGCGGCCCCTTTACGACAAGCCGGATGCTCAGGCTGTGCATATTTTGCTTCAGCCGGGCGAGCAGCTCAAACCTCACATCACACCTGTGGATGTGTTTTTCTTTGTTATCGAAGGCACGCCAACCATTCAGGTAGGCGACCAAATGACGGAAGTGCCCGAAAATGCACTTGTTGAAAGCCCAAAGGATATTATTCATTGCCTCTACAATAAATCCGAACGTCAGGCGCGTATTCTGGTGGTGAAAACCCCTAAGCCTGATCGGGGAGCACGTTTGTTGTAAGCAAAAGTTGATAAAGGAATGAACACTCATTCCTATATTTTGCAAATTAAAGTTAGTTAATATGGCTAAGTTCCAATTATATCAGCAATATTTGTATATTTGTTGCATGAAAACAAAAGAAGATATCAAGCTTGAGTTCGCTAAGCTCTCTGCGATTG
>JACFNF010000063.1 GCA_019454985.1 Bacteroidales bacterium | reverse complement strand
TGATGCGCAGTAACGTGGATTTGCCCGCGCCGTTCAGCCCCAGCACGCCGATCTTTGCGCCGAGGTAGAAGCCGAGCGAGATGTCGCGGAGGATTTGTTTGTTGGGAGCGCTTTGCGCGATCTTGCCCACGCGGTTCATGGAGTAGATGACTTGGGTGGTTTCGTTACTCATAGTGAAGGGATTTTACCCGATGATTGTTTTGGGATGAAAAATCCCCCGCTTCTTACTACGGGGGAGATTGGTTCTGATTCGAAGGGAGTGGTGCTTGGCTGTTAGCCCGTGCGGGAAAGTACAGCAAATTGAGAAACAAATATTACCATTTGCATTTATGAAAACTGAGCAGTGACTCAAACTATTGAAATACCTATCTAACAAGCTCAAATTCCAAGGACTTTGAAACACTGATTGCAAGAGAATTTATTTTCGGCGCGATTCTTTCTATTGATTTCCAAGCCGAATCTAGATCAACAATATTTGGGGCGTCAACCTTCATAGTGTATTCAGGAACCGACAAATAGGATGTGAGATACGAAGATTTGTGCTTTGAGGGAAGTCTGTGAATAGACAGTCTTATGACAATAGTTGTAACAAATATTTTCTGTTGCGACCTCTCGTGTTTTGAAACCTGCCATCCTGCAGAAATTAATTTTTCCAAACTTACAAACAATGCAGAAATATGAACTGCTCCATGAATGTTATTGCTTTCAACAAGGAATTCGTGTTCAAACGAGCTTTGACTCGCACAATTAGCCACTAAGATTTGCCAAAAAGGCTCTTTTATCTTCGTCCCTTTTTGTGCCAGCCATGTAGTAAATTGGTCAACAGACAAACTGATAGTACGCATAATAATCTCCAATGTTATTTGGTGACAACCAACCGAGCATACTTGGTAGCACCTTCAAATTCACCTGAGGTAATTCCAACTTCAACAATGCAACTGCTAAATTTTTTGAACAGTTGATTCAAATATTCCTCAGACATCGCGGGGTAGCTCAGGATATTTCTTGCATAATCAAATGCTAACTCTGAAATAGTATTAGTTAGTGGTCGCAGCCAAGTCTTCTTATCTTCAATACTCATTTTAGCCCGATCAACGAAACTTCCAATTTCTCCTTCTGTGGTTGTCACCTTTTTGTGAGAAGAATTCGATAATCGAGCGGTAGTAACTATTTTCCCGCCACTTTTTAATATTCTATGCCATTCAGTTACTAACCTTTCCCTTTCATCTTCATCAAACCGAGTTAAAAAGGCATCTGTTGTTATTAGGTCAAAGGTCTCATCATGGTAATCAGTATTAAGCGCATCCCGCTGGTTATACCGCAAATTTAAATGTACCTTCTTTTTTTCTTCATACCAGTTATCAAACCAACGGCAGATCTCTATAGGCGTCCAGCAGATATCCAAAACAGATATAACAATGTTATTAACCATTGCACTAGGGATTGAGCGAACTAAATGATCTAGTATTGCATAATCTGCCATGCCACTGATCAAAACATCTCGAGCCCCTGAATTAAATGCATCAGTAAAAGATTTCTTATAAAACTCATCGTGCCAATCTGGGGTTGAAACCAAACCTAGGATTCTTAAGTATTGCCAAGATGCGTGATACCATTCACAGCTAGCCTTGTTCCCTGTTAAATAACTCCCTCGACAATATCTTCTTGCTTGCCTTTTCATAATATCCGCTGAGCGCAACATTAATTTTGTTGATTCATCTAAATGGTCAATTGCGTTTAGCAGGTCGGGGGCTGGTTGTGCCGCTGAAAGAATTGTATCTTGCCATAAACGAGCCTTTTCAATAGCCGCTTTATTACGACCAAATGTGCAACCTTTTACTTGGGTTTCACCTCCAACTAGACCAGCCTCAATTAAGCACAATAATTCATCGTCCCACAGACCAAAGTCCTGAATCGCATCTTTGTCAGGTATATTGTCTATGAACGCAATATAAGTTCTAATTCCAGCATTTTCATCTAGTGCAACATGGCTTCTAAGCGACTCGCTAAATAGCGCTTCATGGTTTGGCAAAATAAAGACTCGTTCGATTTTGGCATCGCGAAGTTGAGCCGCTAAACGGCATTCTTCCGAGTATTTGTCGTCAGATTTCCAAAACGCATTCAAAGGAACTAGATAAGTGGCAAAACCTCCAGATTTTAAAAGTTGGAACACCTTTATACCCTTTTTAATTGCATCAGACGCGTTAACACGAATTGAATCCCCAATCCATTGTCGAGATTCCTGCGAAAATTCCTCGATCGTCCAACCCAATAAATGAGTAAACAGATCGTCCCTAGAAGATATTTCTTCCAACGAGCCAAGCATCTCAACCAAAGGTTGCTTCAAGTTGGTGGCTTGTAATGCTTCCTTTAGATGTTTGTCAAATTCAATCTCTAATAACCGTCTTAGCGCAGAAGGAGTTATTCCCGTGTCGTATTTGAAAACCATAGTATCGTTAATATCAAAAGGGATAGATACATCCTTCTCGGCAAGTAACATTGTGGGTTTACCCATTGCATGGGCCCAACCGACTTCGTAAAGAACATTGGGCGAGCCAGAACTTATTTCTGCGACAATTAAGTCTGCGTCCCTAATTTTTGAGAAGATACCAGGGCGAAGCTTTTTTATGACAGTTTTTTCTTCATCCGCTCTTACAGCTGTCACGCCCCTATCGCCTGCAATTGCCTGGATAAGATTGAACATGTTGTAATATTTGTCGTCAAATGACATTGCGACAAAAATCAAGGGTTTTTTGTTTCTCATATTATCTCCAGAAAGTAGGCTTCAAACTGGCACAGAGAAAAGCAGGGCATAATTTGCTTTTGGATTTAATAATGTTGCGACGATTTCAAACTTGGTTTCGGCGAAATTCCGATGTAAAGTATCCAAATCGAATCGGTGAGATAAAAACAATAAGATTCTATCTCCTTTTTCATATACTACAGAACCCAATGCTCCACAATCAATATGAACTCCCTGATAAAATTCAAAATACACCTCTACATTTTTTGTGCTGTGATTAAATCCAATATCCAATAAACCATCTTCTGGCGATAAGCCGATGAAAGTTAGTGGAGTAAAAACGGCTGCACGAAACGCATCATTTTGATAATTCATGAGCGTTTCATTAACTTTGGCTTCGTCAAACAATTCAATACCTACACAAAAACCGCTACTATTTTTGTCAATTATGCTTTTCCGAATATTGGTGAGGGCGGCTATTCGATTTAGTGGATTTCCAAGAGTGTGTCCAAGAAGCACAAACAGGGAATACTGGTCAATAGGCAAATACTTTAAAACAGCATCAGAAAAAGATTCGCTCTCAAAATCGATGACTTCTGTATTTATAATGCCAAAAGCAGGAAGCGTACTAGCGATATTTTCTTTAGCGATTTTAAGCAAGTTTTGACTGTAATCTAAACCAAGGTATCTCACAGAGAATTGATTGCTAAACAAAACATCAAGAACTGTCGCTGCCTTTAAGCCATTGCCAGAACCAATATCAATAATGTTCAGCGACTTTTTAGATAGACCAAGCCTTGTAACAATATCCGTATAAAACCTTTCGCGTATTAATGTTGACTCGATGTCAGAGAGACGATAGGACGGTGACTTCACCAATTGATCATGTGTAAACGCGGCAGAGCCGATATAAGCGAATTTCAAGGGCAAGAACTGGCTTTGTAAGCCTTGCACAAATTCTTGAATTTGAGATGGTCTTTCAAATGCTTGTTCATCTAATTTGAGTTTCATTTGTGTACAAATAAGGCTACTGAAAGGAGAAAAAGTAGGATAAAAGTGATGAGAAATAATTGGGCTAACGTCTTTTCTGCCAATGTAATACCGAACTTTCCAGCTTTCTTTGGTGGATCAAGTTTTACTTTTTTCCCTTCAAGTTGTAATGGAATACCACGATGAAAAAAATTGTCTTCAGCAGTTACCAATCCACTAGCATCTAAACCAAGAACTTCCTCAAACAAGGCAAGATGGGTGTACTTAAACTTTAATATTTCTTGATATCTCTGCAACAGAGATGCCCAAACCAATGAAACTATACCTCCAGCGATGGTGGAAAACGAAATGAACACAAATCTCTCTAAATCATTTAATTGTGCCATGGCTAAGCCAATAATAGTTAACAATGCACCATTAACGCCAAAAAACAAATTGCTTGTTGCTTGCCGTCTATCTGCAAGTTTATTGGTCCAATCAAGAAGTAACTTATATTCTTCAAAAGTTACCTTATATCTTTCGCTTTCTGGGTGCGACAAATCGACATCCGATCGCATATTTCCTCTTTTTGATCTGGCTTAGATATGCCTATTATACGAGTAATTTTGTTTTCAACCTACCCGAATCTTGCTGAGAAATTTACGACACATGTCGAAGAAGAGGAAGTCACAAGCAAAGGGGCGAGGACGGGAGCCCTCACCCTGATTGGCGGGGCTGATCGGCGTGTCGGTTGACCTATCCCCCCGCCCTTCCCAAATGGGAAGGGGGCTGGTCGGTTGAGGGTTGTGGCGGTTATCCAAGATAAAGTTTTGGTTCATGGCGGCTTTGGCTTCTGTCCCTTGGGGGAGAGGGGTTTGGTTGGGACCTCACCCAGATTGACGAGATTGATCGGCGTATCGGTTTGCCCCTCTCCAAATGGAGAGGGCATGGGGTTGACTTCTTTTCTTGGCTCGATGACGGTGACGGCTTTCCAAGATCAAGTTTTGATTCATGGCGGCTTTGGGTTCTGTCCCTTGGGGGAGAGGGGGTTGACCCCCTCTGTCCGTTGGACATCTCCCCCAAATACGACAATGGGAATTTGGGATGCGAATTTATCGTTTGGCTCGTCGAATTTGGGGGAGACTCGGCGATGGGCATTTCCCTGAAATTGGGGCAGTAATTCATT
>JACFNF010000062.1 GCA_019454985.1 Bacteroidales bacterium | reverse complement strand
GCGGAAGGCGGAAGGCGGAAGGCGGAAGGCGGAAGGCGGAAGGCGGAAGGCGGAAGGCGGAACCCCGTTTTCTTGAAGAAAACGGGGTTTGTTGATTTAGCCGTTATCGTCCGGCTTTTGGATGACGTACCACTTCGGGTCGTACATGACAAATCCATCCTTCACCCGCAGCCAGACGTTGTTGCCGGCCAGCCCGAAGACCTCCAGTTGATCGTCGGTGTGCAGGTTGGCGATGGGTTTGAAGTTCGTGCCGGGACCGATGCGCAGCCTGACGCCGTCTCCGTCGGGGGAGACTTTGACGGTGAAAAGCAGGTCCTTTGACGGGATCTCGGTCACGAAAAACGGCTCGGGGTTAATAGCGGAAGTGGCGGCCGCGCCGAGGCGCACTTCAAAGTGGAGATGGGGCGCGGTGCTGAAGCCGGTGTTCCCGCTGCGGCCGAGGGCGGTCCCCATGGTGACGCTGTCGCCGGTCGCCACGAGGAAACTGTCCTTTTGGAAGTGGGCGTAGATGCTGGTCGAGCCGTCGGGGTGCTGGACGCGGACGTTGTAGCCGTAGCCTCGATTCGGTTTCGCCGCCGTTTCGGTGTCCAGTTCGGCGCGGGTGACGACGCCATCCGCCGCAGCCATGACGAGGTTGCCTTCGGGCAGGCCGAAGTCTATGCCGTTGTGGCCGTTTGTGAGCGGATAGGTCTTTGGATTTTCTCCGAAATGCTGGGTGATGGGAAATTGCACGGGGACGGGTCTGAGCAGAATCATGGGAGCCTCCTTTGGCTGAATCTTGCTCAAGCGGATACGACGTTGTCAGTATAGCATTTTTCCGCGTGCGAATCACAACAAAAATCCAACCTATCTCCAGATGCTTTCGTAGGGATGCTCGCTGACGAGGCGGATTCCCTGCGCGAAGCGCGTCGGCGTGAAGGCGGAGATGTCCACCGTTTTGGGCGCGCCGTCGAGGATCCATTCGGCGAGGCAGAGACCGACGGCGGGCGAGATCTTGAATCCCGTGCCGCTGAACCCGCAGTCGAGCCAGAAGCCCTCGGGACCGATCGGCCCGATGGCGGGATGCTGGTCGGGGGTGATGCCGTCGTAGCCGCTGTGCGCGGAGTGGAGTCCGCCGCGCTCCATGAGCGGGACGCGCTTGCAGAGACGGTCCACGGCGCGCTCCACGAAGCCCGCGCGGGCGTGGTCTGAATCGCCGTCGGGGTCTTCGTCCAGCGGGTTGCCGTCTTCGAGTCCGACGAGGGTGAGTCCGCCTTCGGGACGGAAGTACATCGAATTGGGAAAATCAATCACGGTGGGATGAGGCAGGCGCAGTTCGGGGGGACGGGCGACGAACATCACGTCGTGCCGCCATGTGCCGATGGGGACTTCGACGCCAGCCATCTCGCAGATTCGACGCGCCCAGGCGCCCGCCGCGTTGACGACGATGGGGGCGGAGAAAACGCCCTGCGTCGTGTCCACGCCCGTCACTTTCCCAGCGCGGACGCGGATGCCCGTCACGGCGCAATCCTGCACGAGGACGGCGCCGCGCCGACGGGCGGCGTTCATCAGCGCGGCCGCGGTCGAGACGGGGTCGGCGTAGCCCGATTCGGGTTCGTAGGCGGCGAGGTCGAAATCGTCCGTGACGAAGGCGGGGGCGAGGCGTTTCACGTCGTCGGCAGTGACCAGCATGGCGGGGACGCCGACGCGCTGGAGCATGGCGGTGTTGGCTTTGAGCGCGCCCACGTGTTCGCGCTCGACGAGTTGGAGGAAGCCCGTGCGCGTGAAGCCGCAGGGATCGGGGCCGACGCGTTCGTTCCAATCGCGGAACCACTGGAAGGATTCCCAGGCGAGACGCGCTTCGGTTTCGAGGTCGTAGTGCATGCGGACGAGCCCGCTGGAGCGTCCCGTCGCGCCCGCGGCGAGGTGACGTTTCTCGATGACCGCGGCTTTGACGCCGCGAACGGAGAGATGGTAGGCGAGGCTGGCGCCGTGCACGCCGCCGCCGAGGATGAGGAGGTCGGGGGAGGGGGACATGGGGGTTGGTAAGTGGTAAGTGGAGATTGGAGATTGGGAGCGTTAGCCGATTTTTGCTTTTAGGGGTCAAGGCATTTCCTTCACAACCTTCATCGTCTCCACGCTGACCGTGCAGACGCGGAACAGCAGGTCAATGACCTGTTCTTTATACTCCGCAAACCGATACGTATTGAATTTCTCGGCAATCGTCGGGTCTTTGGGTTTCTTCTCTTTATAGCGTTCCAGGATCCATTCCAGCGCGGAATACGTGCCGAGACGGTACTCCCACGCCTCCGCAGGGACGCCTTTCAACGTGGTGACCGAATCGATCTCGATCTCGCCTTTCTCTTTCCGCGCCATCAATCTTGTTATGGGGGCGGCCGTTGGAGCGGCCGTTGGGGTGGTCGTTGGGGTGGTCGTTGGGGCGGCCGTTGGGGTGGCCGTTGGGGTGGTCGTTGGGGCGGACCTACGTGTCCGCCCTTGCCCTTGCCCTTGCGCGCCTTCCTCTCCTGGGCGGAGACGCAGCTCCGCCCCTACGTTTTCAATGCGCTCCAACTGATAGGGTTTTATCGTCTCATATCCCAAATGCAATTCCATCAACCGCTTGCCCCAATCCGCCCATTGACGGAAATCCTCGTAAAACGGGATTCTCGGAAACTCGCGCTTCAAATTGATCTCATATTTGACCCGATACGCGGGATGGTGCAGGACGGCATAGACGTAATGGAAAATGTCTTCTTTCGAGATGCTCTTGTCTTTATAACGTTTCTGGAATTGACCCAACGCCCAATCGGTGATGTTCTCCACGCGCGAGCCGTCTTCAGCGTAGCGGTAGAGGGGAAGGCATTGAGCAGGGTCAGCAGAATAGAATGCAAAGTTAGGGAGCAAATTTGTTGCTACTACTGCAAACTCCAGTCTCTTACCTTGTTTTACACTCAATAAAGTATTTGGTTGATTAAGGTTTTTACCAAATATTTCAAAATGACCCGATGTTAATCTGTCAGATGTTCCTCTCTCTGCATAATAAAACAGTTTAGTATATGGACGGTATAAAGATGGAACAATAAGCTTGTCGTTGAATTTATACGTTTGTTTTTGGAGCAACATTGATTTTAATTTTGCGCTCCATTTTATAGACAAGTCAAGATCATCATCGTTTGACTTCTGTGTTCTTACCTGGGTATTGTATTTTTGGATTAAGTATTCAATCTTGTTTTGAAGATTATTTGTTTCAAAATCATAGACCCATTCATCTCTCGCGGTGTTCACTCCAGGAACGAAAATTTCAAATATCGAATTTATCTCCCTAGATGATTTTGAATATTTTGTTTGACTGGTCGCGATTGGGATTAAATCTTCCCAGTCGTTATCAGTAAGATTCAGCCAGTTATTATTTCTGTCTGGATGAATTGGCTGAAAATCTAATTCCCCTAATTGATTGCCGCGTAAGTATGCTTTCTTTTCTTCTGCTTTTGCGTAATCAGGAACTGCGTTATAGTAAATACGAAATCCTTTTACGCCTTTTTTTCTTACCAAAAAATAAATAGCGACGCCAACGCGAATTTGATCGCTAAATATGTTGCCACCCTCACGTTGTCTTCTTTCGCCGCTTGTGTGAGAATTTCCTTTCATGTCAATGATATATATTTCATTGAACTCTTTTCCAACCACTTTTCGAAATCCGTCGTATGTGCGCGCATCTAAAAAAGAGTTGTTTGAAACGAAAGCGATCACGCCATCTTTATCGAGCCTATCGCTTGCCCAGCGAAGAAAGCGCGTGTACATATCGTAAAGTTTTGTCTTTTGTGCCGTGCTGTAATAGATATAAGTATCCTTGATACGCTGATCAATTTCAGGATATTCACGGTTCTTGTTGTTGTCGTTCTCGTTAGCTTGATTGGCGTTGTACGGCGGGTTGCCAATCACGACCATAATTGGCCTGCTATTTTGTTTGACGATTCTCTCCGCGTTCTCGTCCGTAATGCCAAAGAAATTCAACTGTTTGCCCGTATGCTCGAAGCCCATATTATCGAGCGTGTCCACGAAGCAGATATTCTCGAATTCCTTGAACTTTCCCATCCGCTGCTTGTAGGTGTATTCGATGTTCAGGTTGGCGATGTAATAGGGGAGGATCGAGACCTCGTTGCAGTGGATCTCGTTCTCGTATTTGTACTCCAACTGTGCGGGCGGCAGGTACTCGATCAACTCGGTGATGAACGTGCCTGTCCCTGTGGCGGGGTCCAAAATCTCCACGCCCTTGTCGCCCAATGTCCTGCCGAAATGCTTGAACACCAAATGGTCGGCGCTCTCGATCATGAAGCGCACGATCTCGTCGGGCGTATAGACGATCCCCAGGCGGTCGGCGGCCTTCGGGTTGTAGGCTTTATAGAAACTCTCGTACAAGGCCTTCAAAAATTTCTGTTTCTCGTGATGGTCGCTGATCTGCGACGCCCGCGCGTTGATCGTCTCGTAATACGGCGCGATCCTGGCATGGATGTTGCGCTTCATCTCGCCTTTGTAGAACGTCCCCGCCACCTCCTGCAATTTGTGCGCGATCACATTCTCGCGATGGAACTCCGCCTCGTCGAACACGCGCATGAAAATATCTTCCGTCAACACGTGCTGGATGATCATCTCCCGCACGTCCGCCATCTCGATCTTCGGATTAATGGCCTTCTTCGCCAACTCCAAAAACTCGGCCAATGCCCCGCTGAATTGACTGTTCACCGATAACTGCTCGCTGATTACTTCCCTCAGCGCCTCCGCCAGCCCTCCCACCTCCGCGCTGAACAACTCGATCGCCTTGTGGAACTCCGAAACTTCCTTCGGCTCGTACCCGACGAATTTGGTCAACAACGCGTCCAGCGCGGCCGCGTCGCTGAAGTCGGCCCGTCCAATTCTCTGCCCGCCCTGGTACAGGATCGCCGTCTGCGTGTCCTCGAACAGGATGTTGAAGTCGGGATAGCCTTTATTGAACTTAACCTGGATTTCCGCCTCGATATCGTCCTTTTCGTCCTTCGACTCCCAGAATCCCCAATCCTGACGGAGCGCGTCTTTCAGGACCCCGTCTGGGCGGATCCTCGTCCCGCGCGTCGACTCCGTCTCGACCTCCGCCACAAGCGCCAGTCCCTTCGTCCGTGCGTACTGCTCCAACAGATCCTGAAACGGCTTCCTCAGCGACGACTCATTGCTCGCCCCGCTGTAGCGCTTGATCTTGTCAACATCGGCGTAGTATTTCTGGATGAGTTGAACCGTCATTGCCGCGCTCTCCTGCCTTTTGACTTGAAACCTGAAATTTGCTGCAAGAAACCTAAAGTTTGCTGTAAGGAACGATTATACCCGACACCCGCGGCAGGGCAGGGGATAACCCCCTCCGTCCCTTCGGGACACCTCCCCCAAATCCACAAAAAATAGAATGGTCAGCCTATTACATATGGATTTGGGGGAGGCTGGGAGGGGGTCAATAGGGCAGGGGACTCTCGTGCTTGCCATCCCAGGCGCTCCGCCGAGCGCCAGTCATTGCCGCGCTCTCCTGCCTTTTGACTTGAA
>JACFNF010000019.1:7575-47366 GCA_019454985.1 Bacteroidales bacterium | reverse complement strand
AACGGGGTTTTCTGCGGCCAACCCAATCAACAAAAGCCGCATGGGCAAAGGTTTTGTGCCTTCCTTCCTTCCTTCCTTCCTTCCGCATGAAAACATCTCATTTTCATGATTTCCAGCCATTGAAACTACTCCTGATCTTACTGTTTGTATCTGGCACGGCTTTCGGCCAATTTGATCTTTATCTTACTGGTGGCGCCGGCCAAAGCCAGCATTACAGTTTTGACCACAAGCATCAGGAAATGTCGGGGTTTACTTTGAATTCAGCAGCCTCACTGAAATTGGGTGCATCAGTGGAGTGGTCGAAGCACAACTTCATTCACCCTTTTACAGGCATTCAGTACACAATGCTTGGCTCGATCAATAAATTTGGAGAAAACTATCATGTGAACCCGGGCACATCTTATTCATTCACGCACAATTATATCACCATCCCGTTTGGGGCTGGCATCCCTTTATATAAAACTTTCGGCATTGACTTCTCAATTTTGAACAGTTTTCAGCTATCCAACCGATCAAGCGAAATCATCGCTGTCGAGTCAAGGATATGGGACGCCGCTTTACAGCCTGGTGTATATTTTAAAGTTCGTAACTGGAAAGCCAGCTTTACCTACTATTACGGAATTCGGGATGTTTTTGGAGTAGGGATAAAAGAAAACACTGATTTGCGGTTTTTCAACCGCGCATGGCATCTGAATATTTCTTACAAAGTCAAAACATTCGGCAGATAAGGCTATTTGGCAAGATAAGCAGTGCTGCTTATGAAGTTTGTAATCGTGCAATTACAATTTCAGGTTTATGATTACACGGTTATTATCAAATTCTCGAATAAACTATCCATTGAATGACCAATCGTTGCAAGGCTTGACATCAATAACACAACCATCTTAGCACTTATCGTACGCAAAAGGTAGCCGGCTCACCATTTCAGCAGGCCGATTTTCCGTTTTATTTCTTCCGGAGAGGCATCCACCTCAAAAACTTGTTCAGGCTTCAGGTAATGCAGTTGATGTTCGGCTTTAAATCTTTTTTCTCCTCCTCCGGTGATGTTGAGCATCACGATGGCATCGGTGGGAACGCGGCCCTTGGCAACGGCCTGCCTCAGTGAGGCCACTGCCACAGCAGCAGCCGGGTGAATATCAATTCCTTCAAGCTGTTCAAAAAGTCGGGCTGCTTCGTCGGCTTCTTCGTTATGAACCAAAAGCACATCGCCCTGCGTATCTTTCAGGGCATCAAAAAGCCCGCCAATCACCGGGTACGGCGGCTTACGGTTTGAGAGTACTGTGGCAGCAATGAGCTCAGCATGTTGTCTGGCCAAGGCGTCATCGTAAGGCAAAATAGCCCTCGATCCGGCCTTCCAGGCATCGTAGATTGGCTGGAAGGGGGCATTTTGCGACACCATAAGCCGCATTTTATGTTTCCCAAAGCGGCCGTCGGCCAGAAAACGCAGGTTTGCCTCCCAGGCAGCGATGGCGCCGGTGCCGCTTCCAACAGCCTGAAAATAAAAGTCGGGGAGGCGTCCGATAAAAGTGGTGGCCGAAAGCACGGTTGTACCCATGCCATCGCGGCGGGCAATATTTTTTGCCCCCCCCTCGGCATAAAAACCATCGAAGCCACAAACTATATTAGACAAGTGGATGGCATCGAAATAGTCGCTCCCTTTTGCCGTGGCCACCAATTTTACACATTCGTTCAATGACTTATCAAACCAAAGAGCGTCCAGATTATCTTCGGGGACACAGAGCAAGAGTGGAATCTGGTTGTCGGAACACACCTGCGCGAAAGCCCGTGCGGTATTGCCCGCCGAGGCAACCACCAATACCTTTTGGGAGTTTTGCGGCTGCATCCGGCTGCAAACCGAGAAAGCCTCCGTCTCTTTGAACGAACAGCTTGTCATTATCGCGCCGCGCTCGGGCCACCATCCGCTAAAAGTGATGTAGAGGTGATGAAGCCTTAAAAAGGCGGCCAATTCTTTGCTTTTATAGGTAACCGGAGCCGAAGAGCCATGGAGGAAACGTTGAGCAGGCAACCAATCGGAAAAGCGGAAAAGACCAAAGCTTTCGTCTTTCAGATGAAGCTGATTTTGCTCATACACTGCCCTGACGAGCCCCGGCATATCCTCGCCCGGAGCTTCGAGCAGCCAGCCCGAATCGTCAAAAACACGGCCGGTTGCCAAAGACTGCAAACGATATTGAGTAGGTTGGAAATCAATCGCCATGAAGGGGTAAATTTTGCGGCAAATTTACAAACTTAGACCACAAGGCAAAACCCGGGACAACCGACATCGAAAATGCCCTATCTTTGGCCGCAAATCTCAGGCTTTAATTTATGACAGCAAGTCTTCAGGAATTTTTTGGCGCTGACGTTTACAACTGGGTGGTTTTGCCTTTGCTCATCGCCATTGCACGCATCATGGATGTAACCATCGGCACTATCCGATTGATTTTTGTCTCGCGCGGACTTAAAAACTATGCCCCATTTCTGGGCTTTCTCGAAGTCATCATCTGGCTGTTGGCTATTGGTCAGATCATGCAGCAGCTCGACAACTTCATGTCGTATATTGGCTATGGGGCCGGTTTTGGCGCAGGCAACTACATCGGAATACGAATTGTTGAAAAAATGTCGCTCGGAAGTGTGGTCATCCGTATTATCCCTAAAAAAGACAATCCGGAACTCATCGAACGGCTTCGTGAAGCCAATTACGGAGTAACCACCCTTGATGCGGAAGGAAAATCAGGCCCTGTCAAAATTCTTTTTAGCATTGTTAAAAAGAAAGACCTGAACGAAGCTCTCAAAATCATTAACACCCACAATCCCAATGCGTTTTATACCATTGAGGAGGTGCAAAAGGTGAACGAAGGCCATTTCAGACCTACCCAACGAAAGGGAAAACTTTTCGACAATTTATTCTCCCTCAACCAGCTTCGCAAATAATTTCCTGTCAACCGAAGTTTTTTGCATGGTTTTTGTGTTAACCCAACCAAAATCGTAATAGATATCATGGACAACGACGCATTTAAAAAGCAGCTCGATGAGCTTTTCAGACTCTTCAACAAGTTGATGGAAAAGCATCCGATGGACGAGATCAGTGGCCTCAGCAAGGTGCAGCTTGAGCAGATGCGCCTTTTTTTAAAGAACTATGAATTGATGAAAGACCACATCTCGTTTGAGATGTTTGGTCAGGCAAACGAGCATATATATCAAATGATCGGAATGTTTATCAGGCAATTGCGCGAAGAACTGGGCGAGCCCGAATTAACTAAAACACAGCCGACTACAGAAAATTCTGAACAGCTTGAAAGCATTGCCCAGATAGACGCCAGATTAAGAGACCCTCAATTGAGCGAAGAAGAAATTAACCGTTTGCTCGACGAGCGCATGCGCTTGACGGATGAGGCAAGCCGGTCATAAAAACTAATCAGATGAATTTGAAAGACATCATCAAAAAAAGATGGGAGACTTATTGGCAAAAGAAAAGCTGGTTGAGCAAAGCTTCCGACCTGCTTTTTGTTTTGCTGCTGATTGGTCTTGTGATTCCTGCCAGCCGCCGAGAAATCAGTGCCTTTATGGCAGGATTGACCGCTGTTTCACCTAAAACCTTATCCGCCGAAAAACAGTCCACCGTGAGCGATGAAGCCTGGAACTGGCAGTTGCGCGATGCCAATGGCCGAGAGATCCGCCTTGGCGTGCTGAAAGGTCAAACGATTTTGCTCAATTTCTGGGCCACCTGGTGCCCGCCTTGCATTGCCGAAATGCCAGATCTGCAAGAACTTTACATAAACAAATCGGACAGAATCACCTTTGTACTCGTGAGCAACGAAAAAGCCGAAACGATTAATAGTTTCATGGAAAAGAAAGGTTTTACGATGCCTGTTTACCAAGAACTTTCAGAAACTCCGCCTGATTTTGCCACCGGAAGCATCCCAACAACCTGGGTGATAAGCCCCGAAGGCAAAATCATCATTCGCAAAACCGGCGCAGCAAAATGGAACAGCTCATCCATGCACAAGCTGATTGACCAACAGCACCCGAAACGCTGATTTTTTACAATGCCATAATTCATCTTTACGAAAAATGTATCTTTGCCACTTCACTAACCTTAGAACCGGAAAATGAAAAAACTGAGTTTATTAGCCGCTTTACTGTTCGTGTTTATTGCTGCACGTCCACAGGTTGTGGCCACCAAGTCAAGCAACAATGTTTCAGCAGGCTTTGATATCTTCACCGATGTTTTCACCAAATCGCCTGATGGCATCAAGATGCGGGCCATTAACCAAGGCTTTGGATTTTCAACGACCTACAATTTCAAGGTTGGCGAAACTAAACACATCTTTGCGATGGGTGCCGGACTCAGGATGCACAATTTTTACAGCAACGGTATCATCAGCGATGTGAAAGCCGATACCATCGTGATGAGCCCCATCAACAAAGACCTCAACTACAAGCGCAGCAAGCTGGGTTTGACCTATATTGACATTCCCGCCGAATTTCGGCTTAGATTTAAAGACAACTGGAAAATCGGTATCGGTTTCAAGATGGGCATTGCGCTCGATTCAAAGACCAAATATCGTGGCCAGACCGTCAAAGACGGCCCTTATCGTCTGATCAAAGAGAAACGCATCAATGCCTTAGAGAAATATACCTTCGGACCCACCTTACGCGTTGGTTACAAATGGGTAAATCTTTATGCTTATTATCAGCCTTCGCGCATCTTCCAGCGCGATCTAGGCCCGGAAATCTATCCACTTTCACTGGGGATTACTATCACGCCGTATTAATCGGGCTTGAGAGGTCGAATTACAAACTACCGGTTACCAGTTAACCTGTTATCAGGACAAACAGGCTGAATATCAGCACAGATCCAAGAAGAAAGCCAAAATAAACCTCGCCTTGAGTGTGGGAGGAAAGTCTGAGACGGGCAAAAGCCGTCAGTCCGGCAATCACAACAGCCACAGGTAAAATCAGAAAATACTCCGGGCTCATAAAATAGACGTAAGTGGCCATACAACCTGTCACGCCGCCTGCGCCCACCATATGAAGGCTGATTTTCCATCGGTAATTGATGAGAAAAGCAATCAAACTGAGCAAAGTGGCTCCAATGATATAAACCTTAAACAAAGGCTCTACGCTCCATCCTTTCGACCAAAAAAAGAGTCCATAGAAAGAAATCGCTGTCAACAGGATGGGCTGTTGGCGTTCCTCACGCCGGGGCATTTGCAGCGAGCTGATTCTACCGACACGCAACATGGCCAAAAACACCAATACCGGTAGCACAAACGTAAGGCCAAAAACAGCCAGTCCATATAAAAGAGGCAGATTGCATTCCGAACTTCCAGACGCCACAGATCCCATCAACGACATGACGATAAATACCCAGGTGGGCATCAATAAGGGATGAAAAACAACGGAAATTACACGGGCTAATGCGATAGTAAAAGGCGGTTTACGAGCCATGTGCTAAAGCTCCTTTCGCAGTCGCGCCACAGGGATATTCAACTGTTCGCGATATTTGGCCACCGTTCGGCGGGCAATATTGTAACCTTTCTCTTTTAAAATATTCATCAACTGCTCATCGGTCAGTGGTTTATCTTTTGACTCGGCTTCGATGCAGTCGCTCAATATCTTCTTGATTTCACGGGTCGAAACTTCTTCGCCTTCTTCGGTTTGCATACTCTCGCTAAAGAAACTTTTGAGCAGGAAAGTGCCAAAGGGTGTTTGCACATATTTGCTGTTGGCCACGCGCGAAACAGTGGAAATATCCATCTTCACCATTTCGGCTATATCTTTGAGAATCATTGGCCTGAGTCTTGTTTCATCACCGGTTAGGAAATATGCCTCCTGATATTTCATAATGGCCAACATGGTATTGTAGAGGGTGTTCTGGCGCTGATGTATCGCATCAATGAACCAGCGTGCAGAGTCAATCTTTTGTTTGATAAAGACTAAAGCTTCTTTTTCGGCTCGTCCTTTTTTGCCTTCGGACAAGGTTTCGAGCATTTCGTTGTAGAGTTTGCTCACCCTGAGTTCGGGCATATTGCGACTGCTCAAACTGAGTTCGAGTTTGCCGTCGTTGATTTGAATGATAAAATCAGGAATGATGTAATGATTATCTTTGGCTGTTTCCGCTACACTATTTCCAGGCTTGGGATTCAGCTTCAGGATTTCGTTCATGGCATCCCTGAGCTGATCTTCAGTGATTTCGGCTTTTTTAATGATTTTGTCGTAATGTTTTTTGGCAAACTCATCAAAATAGCGATCAATGAGGAGGATGGCCAGCTCAATAGCGGGCGAAGGGTTTTCCTCATCAATACGTTTAAGTTGGATAAGCAGACATTCCTGCAGGTTGCGGGCACCAACACCCGGTGGATCGAAGCTTTGAATGATGGCCAGAATTTCGTTGAGCTCCCGTTTGTTGGTTTTGATATTGAGACCAAAAAGTAAATCATCGGTGATGGCTTCCAATGTCCGGCTCAGATAGCCCGAATCGTCGAGGTTGCCAATGATATAAGTCCCAATCTTATATTTCCGTTCGTCCAATCTGCGATAACCCAGTTGCTGAATAAGTAATTCCTGAAAACTCAGGCCGCTGGTGAAAGGGACTTCATATCTTTCGTCATCGGCGCTGGTGTTGTTCACACTCGTTTTGTAATCAGGGTAATCATCGTCGTCTTCAGAGAGATAGTCGTCAATCGAGAATTCATCGTCTTTTGTATCATATTCCTCTTCATCGTCTTGTTCATTGTCAAAATCGGAATCTTCATCAAACGACATCTCTTCCTGTGGTGGTTCTTCCTGTCCTTCTTCGAGTTCGAGCGCCGGGTTTTCCTCTATCTCCTGTTTTATGCGTTGCTCCAAAGCCATTGACGGTATCTGCAGAAGCTTCATCAGCAGTATCTGCTGAGGCGAAAGCTTCTGAATAAGTTTTTGTTGGAGCCTTTGGTTGAGCATAAACTTTGGAGAATGAATCGAAAAGGGTTAAGCTGTTTCTAATATTTTTTTACGAATTAACGAAAGATTATTTTTCAAAACAAGAAAAAAGAGGAAAAAATGTTAGTTGTCTGATAATGAATCACATATCAGCCTATTACCAAAGCCGTGCCATTTTTTGGCTTCGCTTGTTTTTTTAATAAAAATCGGCTTAAAATTCGCAGTTTTGTGGGGTTCGGGGGAAAGGAATCACATCGCGAATATTTCCCATACCTGTCACAAAAAGCATCAGGCGCTCAAAACCGAGCCCGAATCCGGCATGAGGAACTGTTCCAAACTTCCGCGTTTCGAGATACCACCACATGGTTTCCTGCGGGATATTCATTTCGTTCATACGTTGAAGCAGCTTGTCGTAGCGTTCTTCGCGCTGGGAGCCTCCAATGATTTCTCCGATTCCGGGAAAAAGTACATCCATGGCGCGAACAGTCAGCCCATCATCGTTTTGCTTCATGTAAAACGCTTTGATCTCTTTAGGATAATCGGTCAGGATAACAGGCCTTTTGAAGTGTTTCTCAACGAGATAGCGTTCGTGTTCGGATTGCAGATCGGCTCCCCATTTTTCGATGGGATAGCTGAATTTTCCTTTTTTATTATGGTTTGAGTTTTTCAGAATCTCGATGGCCTGGCTATAAGTGATGCGTTCAAAAGGTTGCTCGAGCACAAACCTGAGCTTGCTGATGAGCTCCATTGATTTTTCTTCGGCTTTTTTGTTTTTTTCTTCTTCTTCGAGGCGTTTGGCCAAAAATGCCAGGTCATCGGCACAGTGCTCTAAAGCGTAAGATATCAGATACTTCAGCATTTCTTCGGCCAGATCCATATCGTCGTTGATGTCAAAGAATGCCACTTCGGGTTCTATCATCCAGAATTCGGCCAGATGGCGCGAAGTGTTTGAGTTTTCGGCACGGAAAGTTGGTCCAAAAGTATAAACCTTTGAAAGAGCCAATGCGGCAAGCTCAGCTTCAAGCTGTCCGGAGACGGTAAGGTTTGCAGCACGGCCAAAGAAATCTTGTTTGAAATCTACGGTCTTGTCGTCGTTGAGCGGCAAATTATTAAGGTCTAAAGTCGTCACCTGGAACATCTCGCCTGCACCTTCGGCATCTGATGCGGTGATAATGGGAGTATGGATATTAAAATAACCTTTGTCGTTGAAAAATTTATGAATGGCAAAAATCATGGCATGTCTCACCCGGGTGATAGCGCTGAAGGTGTTAGTCCGAAAACGCAGGTGCGCTTTCTCGCGCAGAAACTCAAGAGAGTGTTTCTTGGGTTGCAAAGGATATTCATCGGGATTGGCCTCGCCCAATAACTCAAGATGTTCCACTGCCAACTCCACGCGTTGGCCACTGCCAGCAGAAGGAACCAAACGTCCAGAAGCTGAAAGGGCGGATCCCGTATGAACATTGGCCAGATTTTCTTCAGGAATCTTCTCAAGATCAATCACCAATTGAAGGTTATGAATTGTTGAACCATCGTTCAGTGCAATGAAAGCTACATTTTTGCTCGAGCGTTTGGTACGAACCCAGCCCATCACCTTCATTTCCACTTCAAAGTTATCACTTTGCAATGCGTCTTTGATTTCTGTACGTTTCACGGATATTTCGGTTTATTTGAAAACAATTGCAAAAAAACGAAAAAAACCGCTATGTTTTTCAAACTTCAACCATCTAAGCTGCTTTTAACTCATTTCGATCCATTTTTGGATTTTCGGGATTCAGCCTGAAACAAAATTAGGAACAGCTTGTTTTTATTCGTAAAATGAGGGCCACATTCATTACATACCGGCTTATCATTATTTTTGCCATTTGAAAAGGATTGAACACTAAATGACAAAACCACCTGAAAACGACCGCAATACTTTTAGCAAGGATTCTGTAGAAGGAATGATGCCGATGCTCATTTGCGGGCCTTGCAGCGCCGAGAGCGAGAGCCAGTTGATGACCACGGCCTCCGGGCTGAGTGCTTTGCTCCGGCTCGATTATTTCAGAGCCGGCATTTGGAAACCCCGCACCCGTCCAGGCGATTTTGAAGGCGTGGGAATCAATGGTTTACGGTGGATGCAAAAGGTGAAAGATAACTTTGGATTTCGCCTGATGGTGGAAGTGGCCAGTCCTGAGCATGTTGAGGCTATCCTTCAGTACGGGGTTGATGCTGTGTGGATTGGCGCCCGAACAGTAGTTAATCCATTTTCGGTTCAAGAGCTGGCCGAAGCGCTCCGCGGAACAAAGTTGCCTGTTTTTATCAAAAATCCTGTCACTCCCGATCTTCATCTCTGGATTGGCGCCATCGAACGTTTTCTCAAGGCCGAAGCCGGAACTCTTTCGGCTATCCACCGTGGTTTTCATTACTTCGCCCGCTCACCCTATCGCAATGCACCGATGTGGGAGATTGCCATCGAACTCAAACGCCTGATGCCAGAGTTGCCCGTGATCACTGACATCAGCCATATCAGTGGACGGCGAAGCCTGTTGCACGAAATCGCACAAAAAGCCCTCGACCTTGGCACCGACGGACTGATGATTGAATCGCACTATGACCCTTCGACGGCCAAAACCGACGCCGCACAACAGATTACACCGGCCGAACTACTCAAAATGGTGAACAAACTCCATGTGCGCAAACGTCCGGAAGGAAACGACTTTGATATTGTATTGGAAAGGCTCCGTACTGAGATTGACAAACTCGATGGCGAGCTTCTTCATCTGCTGGCGCGTCGCATGGAGATCATTGACGAGATCGGGCAACACAAAAAAGCGCACAATCTTTCTATCCTTCAGCTCAAGCGCTGGCAGCACATCATGGACGATCGTTCGGCCATCGGGCTGCATCTGGGGCTCGATAAAAACTTTTTGGTAGAATTGCTTGAACTGGTTCACAAAACCTCTATAGAGCGGCAAGAGAACATCTTTCGCAAAGAATAGCTCTACATCCAGCGACGACGGCGGAAAAAGAGTACCATGCCAAGGGTGAGAACAGCCATTCCCGACATCAGAATCCAGAAAGCAGCCCGATGCGTCTCTAAAGGAAGACTGACATTCATCCCGTAAAGACTGGTGATAAAGGTAAGCGGCAGAATCACCACCGAGATCAGGGTCAGGATTTTCATGATTTCGTTAGTTTTGTTGGTCTGCATCGAATCAAAAGTTTTCGATAATCCCTCGATCAGGTCTTCATAATCTTCAGTCATATCCCAGACTTTTTGATAATAATCCAAGATATTACCCCAGTATTGCTCCATATTATCGGCAAAACCGCTGATTTGTCCGGTTTCAAACTTATGGAACATCCGCAGTTGTGGTTTGAAAATCGTATTGATCAGGATAATGTTTTTGCGTGTTACCGAGATGCGTTCGATGATTTTCACCGGTTTGTTGTTAAACAATTCGCGGTTGATGAGCTCCAGATCAAGGCCGGTTTTGCGCAATAGATAAAGTGATTCGGAAATCAGTCTTTCCAGAAGTTTATATAGCAAAGTATCGGAGGTTCCAACTTCAAAATCGTCGTCATTATCTTCGGCTTTCTGATATTCGCCAAACATCTGTGTGGTAATCCAGGGGCGCTTTTCGATGGTGATCACATAATCTTCGCCCCAGAACACTTTCACTTCCTTGATTTTGATAAACAGGTTTTGTCGGTCGAAATTAGGGAAGTGGAGAATCAAAAAATAATAGTCATCATAACTGTCTATTTTCGGACGTTGGTTGACCGACTTACAGTCTTCGATGTCTAATGGGTGAAAATGAAACTTATCTCTTAAAAATTCAAAATCCTCTTCAACGGGCTGCTGAATATGATGCCAGCGCAACCTCCCCATTTTAACCGTTTCAATCATAGGCCTTCGTTTTAAACATCCTGTTTTTGGTTGTTTTCATCCGCTTTTAAAGCCCGGATTCGCTTCAAAGGTACACTTTTTTAGGTTATGGCTTTCTGACCGGTACAATTTTTTTGGTATAGTGCAAAAAACACCCGGCCAAAAATTCGGCCGGGTGTGTAAAGAATATTTGTTAAAAAACAGGTCGGTCTAACGCACAATTAAACGTGCCGGAGCATGGGTTGTACCATGAAACCTGACAAAATATAATCCCGGTTTAAGATCGTTAAGTTCGATCGTGATTTGCTGTATTTCAGGGGCAAGCTCAACCATTTTGATCAATCTCCCCTGCACATCAGTGATGCAAAGTTGCTGAGTGGCAGAGCGTTCGCCCAAAAAACGAAGGCTGACGACATCAGTGACAGGATTAGGATAAATAAGCAACTGCGCTGTTTCCTGGGTCTTTTCGCCAATGGCCGTTTCTACATCCAACATCTCCAACTTCAAATCATCGAAATAGAAACCATCGCCATTCACATAGACATCACTCTTCAAAATAAATCGCAACTGGAACGCACTTCCGGCATAAGGAGTGAGGTCAACTTCCTCTTTCACCCAGTCCGAAGTACCATCATATACTGGTTCGCCAGCAGATTGGTAGCCGGTTCCCGGTTTGGTATATTTTCCACTCAAAGCCATCCATTGAAGTGCATTGGTTGGCTTAATCTGAAGCTGAACATAATCCCATCCGGCCTCGATATCCCATTTTGCCCAAAAGCTGAGTCGGGCATAAGGGGTTTCGGGCAGTTCAACGGGTTGATTAAGGGTAATGATATTGGTCACATTATTGCCATAATTGCCGTTTGGCGAATCGGTGATGGAGGCCGGTGCAGATACAAAAGAGGAAGTGGTTATCCCCCAACCTGATGAATTCCATGCCAGCATCTGATCACAAGGATCATTTAACAAGGTTACCGTATGGCCATAAATTTTGGTGATGGTATCAGTCGTAACAAAATCGCCGTTATCTAGCTGAAGTAAAAATTTAAATTCATCACCGCTTTGAATATCGGGGGCAAGTGTAACCGGAATGGAATCCAGTACCGATTGCAGCATGGCCAGATTACCAAAGCTCACCGGATCACCCACAGAAGTAATCATGTCGTCGAGTGGAACCAGGCTGACCATCCAGCCCTCTGAATCGCCAAACCCAAGTCGTTGAAGAGAGAATGGCAGGTAAAATTGTTTTTCCCCGATAATCGGTTCCGACAAATCGGTCAGCTTACCATAACTGCCCGAAAGATAGGCAGCCATCACATTTTGGATCATGTTTTCCTGACACAAAGGGATGATGCGGTTTACTGATGGCCAAAATCCATCGTTATCGCTGCCAACCTCGGGAGTATAAGCAAAAACGGCATTTTTACCCTGGGTATCACCATACATATAATCGTCGGAGCTTCCGTTGGTTACATAAATGGTTGAACTGGCCGGGCCGTAAGTATAACGGTTATCGCGCGTCATGATCTTGGCATGGGCACTAAAAATGTCATCATCGGGGCAGGGTGTCAGGGTGTAGCCCCAGGGGTAAAGCAGCAAATTGCTGTAAGAATGATAGTTGAGATTAATGACAAACTGATGTTCTTCGGCAAACTGTTTGAGGTTTTGGGTTTCTACCTCGCTGAATGCAGCGGGGCCGCGATAGGTTTCATCATAACCATAGGGCGAAGAGCCGGTGTTGTCGTAACCCCATTTGTACCCAAAGTTGCGATTCAGATCCACACCATACGAGTCGCCGTTGTTGCGACGGTTTTTACGCCACATTCCTCCGCCATTCGGATTGGTCTGTTGGTTGTATTTGTAACCGTCAGGATTCACAATAGGTACAAAATATAATTCCCTGTTATTGACAATGTTCTGTACACTGGGGTTTGTTTCGTAATTTTCGAGCAGATAAAGCATGAAATAAATCATCTGCTGCACCCCGATGCCTTCGCGCGAATGGATGAGCGAAGTGTAAAGTACTTGAGGTTCGTTTTCATTTTCATTGGGATTATCACTGATTTTCACCCACCACAATGGGTTTCCGTTCAAAGTGAGGTTTGTGGGATTGATGGGCTGCCTCACCGTAATCAGATTGGGCCAGGTGGCTGCCATAAAATCGAGTTTTGCCAACACTTGGTCGTAGGTATAAAATCCGCCCATACTGCCATATTCCCAGTTTTGAGGTACCGGAAATTCATCGGCCGGATTACGATTGATTGGTGTTTTGTCAGCATGGGCAGAACGTTCGCGATAAAAAGCCGCTACATCCTCAATGAGAGTTTCAACGGTAAAACCGGCTGCTTTTACACGGGCTATTTCTACTTCGGAAAGATCAGTTTCAAGGTAGGCGCCTTCGCGAAAAACACCTTCCGTCGGGTCAATACCTGTTTGTGCTAGAGCAACCATATCCCGGCCATCGAGCAAGACTCTAACACGGTGATACACAGATTGTTCTTGTGCCGTCACATTCATTTCGAACACAACGGCAATTAAAAGAGTAAAGAAATATTTCATCGGATTGGGTTTAATTTTGAAGGGCTAAAATTAGGAAATCTTCCCTTTCGTCCAAGAGGCGGACTTCAAAAAACAATGAAATGCTTTATTTCCACTCGAGTGAGCCCGCCAGATGCCTGAGATCATCTTTCAGAAAATGAATCACTGGGGCAATGGAGTCATTTTCGGGCCGGAAGCCAAAATAAAGGGCTCCGCGAACGAAGTGATGGACCGAATCAGTCAGGTAAAACTGTATGGGCGAAGCAACGCCCTTTCCCTGAATGAAATAAAAATTACCATAAACCTTGTTTTCGGGAACGATCACAATGCTGTCAGCAATTCCGCTGGCTTTTGGCAGGTGTGTGAGCGCTAAAGTACGGGCGTCTTCCAGGAAAACCGGCAGATTTTTATCCACAGCTTTATAACTCACATAAACTTCGGCTTTAAACTGAGGGTAAACAATTGTGTACCAATCGTCATGACCGGCTTTTTGATCGGCACGATCCACACGGGCAAAAGCTGAATAGTCAAACCGAAAATGTTGGGCAGAATCGAATGGCTGATAAGCCCTTTCGGGCAAATCAATCCGAAGGTAGCCTTTTGGCTTGGGCACAATATGATCATCGCACGAGGTGAATCCGCATATCGCACAAAAAACGGCGAAGCCCGACAAAAGGGACAATAGACTACGTATGTTCATCCGGTTCAAAGGTCACCTTTATCTGTTTGATACGTCGGCTATCGGCATCCATTACTTCGAAGCAAAAGTTCTTGCAGGTAGTTTTACTGCCTTTTTCTGGAATTCGTCCTTCGAGCTCAAGCAGCAAGCCGGCTAAAGTATCCGATTCACCCTGCACATCTTCAAAATAGTAGTCATCCAACTCCAGCACCTTGCAAAAGTCGTTCAGATTGGTCATCCCCTCGAAGAGATAAGTGTTTTTGCCGATTTTGCGGAAATAATTGTTTCGCGTATCCTTGTCAAACTCATCACTGATTTCGCCAACAATCTCTTCCAAAATATCTTCTAAGGTAAGCAAACCGGAAGTTCCCCCATATTCGTCTACCACAATGGCCATGTGGATCTTTTTTTCGCGAAATTCCTGAAGGAGATCACTGATTTTTTTTGTTTCAGGCACAAAAAAAGCTGGTCGAATCAATTTGCTCCAATCCATTTCCTCTTCGTGCAAAAAAGGAAGAAGGTCTTTGATATACAAGATACCCACCACGGTGTCCACCGTTCCCTCATAGACCGGGATACGTGAAAAACCGCTTTCGAGGACTAATTTCAAAAGCCGGTCGAAGCTCACACTTTTGTCAACAGCGGTGATATTTACCCGCGATTGCATCACACTCGTTACTTCCTTTTCGCCAAAAGTGGCAATTCCTCTGAGCATTTTTTTCTGTTCGGGCAATGTTGTTTCATCGCTGGTGATTTCGATTGCCGCAGTGATATCCGTCATCGAAAGGCCGGTGGGTTTTTTGGCCAACCGACGATCAATAAACGAGGTTGAAGCTACTAGGAGGCTGCTTACCGGTTTCAACATCACAACACATCCCTTCAGAAATGGCGCAAGTTTCATTGCAAGTTTCACCGGTTCTTTATTGGCATAAATCTTGGGCATGATTTCGCCTAAGAGTAGAATGAGCGAGGTGATGAGGATGACCTGAATCAAAAACTCAAGTACGGCATTGCCGCCAAAATCCACTAAGGCATTGGCAAGAAAGCTGGAAAGGATAACAATGGCCACATTGGCCAAATTGTTTGCAACCAAGATGGTCGCTAACAGGAGTTTTGGCGATTCGCGCAACTGCAACACCAAACGTCCTCTGTTTTCGGCTTCATTGCGCAAAAAGGCCAAATGGGCCGGTTTGAGCGCAAAAAAAGCCGTTTCGCTGCCCGATACCATAGCCGATATCATAAGCAGCAAGGCAAGCAACAGAAAACCGAGCACAATGGGTAGGTTTATACCTTGAAAAACGATGGTGGAGATCAACGAGCCTAAACTCGCATAAGGGTCGGGGTCAGGTGTTTCCAAAATATATTATTTAGAATTCCGGTGCAAAATTAATAAAGTTCTGTTGAAATATCCTATTTTGGTTAAAAGGGTAAATCGTCAGCTGTATCAGTCATCGCACCGTAATGGTCTTCCGGGGGCAGTGATTGTTCGTGTGAAGAGGATCGTTCAGGGCGGTTTTCATTATAGCCGTGACCACCTCCGCCACCCTTTGAAATCAGGTTCATCTTTTCCGCAACGATCTCAGTAATTGTTTTGTTAATACCCTGATTATCCGTATATTGTCTTGATTTAATCTTTCCTTCAATAAAAAGTAAGTCGCCTTTGACATAGGATCTTCTTTTTTCGGCAATATCGGCTGCCAGGTTTCCCCAGGCAACAATGTTGTGCCATTCTGTTTGGTCTTGCCAGTTGCCGTCGCGGTCGCGATAACGCTCACTGGTTGCTAAGGTTACGGTCATCTTCTTCCCTCCGTTATCGAAGGAAATCACTTCAGGGTCTTTGCCAAGTCGCCCGATGAGAATTACTTTGTTCAATCCGGCCATTTCAGAAAGTTTTGATGTGTTTAAGCTCAGTTTTGGTTTTCCAAAGATAGTAAGTATTTCATTATGAGTCGCGGCAACGGATAATCGTCCGGCCTGTTTTGGTTCATCAAAAATACGTTATTTTTTTCTTCAACAAAACCGAGATGGTCAAAAATGAGCAGATAAAAACAAGCAAAAATATTTTGATGCGTCAAAATATGGCGGATTCTGAAAGGCTGACCCGAAAGCAAAAAATGCTGTCCTGCCGTGATCTTGTCAAATTCTACGGTTTGCGACAACTGACCAAAATCGGTTTCGTTGGCAGTTTCGATGAGCGGAAACTCAAACATCCCTTTCCAGATATCGTTGCCAATACGTTTCCTGACAACAAAAACCAACCCGTCATCGTGTGGTTGAGCCATGACTAAATAGTTGAAGTATCGGTTTCTGGAAGCCTTTTTCCTGATTGAAACCGGCAATTGCTGCACAAGATTCTGCCGTAAAGCCACGCATTGTTCTGCCAGCGGGCATTTGTTGCAAAGTGGATTTCGTGGCACACATTGCAGCGCTCCAAACTCCATCATTACCTGATTTAAAAGCCCGGGATGTCCGTTTTCAACGATAGATTGGGCATACTTCTCCAACTGACGTTTTCCTTCGCCGCGATCAAGCGCCAAATCCAATCCATAAAAACGGCTTAGGAAACGCTTCACATTGCCATCAACCACCGCAACGTGATGACCAAAAGCAATACTGGCAATGGCGGCAGCGGTATAAGGGCCAATCCCTTTGAGTTGTCGCAACTTTCCCGGATCCTCAGGAAAAACACCTTTGTGCAAGCTCATGATCTGTTTTGCGGCAGTCAAAAGATTTCTTGCACGGCTATAATAGCCCAGGCCCTGCCACATTTTTAGTACTTCCTGTTCCCGAGCAGCCGCCAGTGAGGCAATGTCGGGCCATTGTTCGAGGAAGCGCTGATAATAAGCAATTCCTTGATCAACACGTGTTTGCTGCAAGATCACTTCTGAAATCCAGATGGCATACGGGTCGGTCGTTTTTCGCCAGGGCAAATCGCGTTGATTCAGGACAAACCAGCTGTTCAGTATAGCGATGAGCTCGTCGTTCATTTGGGAAAATATTTATATAGAGAGTGTTAGTAGAAAAAAAAATCACAAAAAAGCTTTCAAAATTAAAATAGTTCTTACCTTTGTCAGCCAAAAAAAGACCACAGTATTAATCTTTTAAATTTATAAGAAATGACAAAAGCAGAAATCGTAGCTGATATCGCTGCAAAAACCGGAGTAGAAAAGGCGGCTGTTCAGGCAGTTGTTGAATCGTTTATGGAAGCCGTAAAAGATTCCATGATGAATGGTGAAAACGTGTACCTCAGGGGCTTTGGCAGTTTTACCATCAAAAGGAGGGCTGAAAAAACCGGACGTAACATTTCCAAAAATACGACCATTATCATTCCTGCCCACAACATCCCTTCGTTTAAACCGGCCAAATCATTTGTTGCCCAGGTTAAGAACAGTGGAAAATAATATCAGTTTACGTTTATTTAATTTTTAACATTATGCCAAGCGGGAAGAAAAGAAAGAGACATAAAATGGCGACACACAAGCGCAAAAAACGCTTGAGAAAGAATCGTCATAAGAAGAAATAGCTTCTATGGCTTATGACGCAGGAATAACACAACGCTGCTCTTTTGAAGATGCGGCGTTGTGTTATTGCATTTTGAAACAAAAAAGTAAAACCTCTTTTGAAACACCCTTCAAAATCAAGCCTTACTTGAAGATAATCAGATTGTTGAATTAATACCCGACATACAAGTGAACAGAGAACTTATCATAGATTCTCGGGCTTCGGAGGTTGACATTGCGCTGCTGGAAGACAAACTTTTAGTAGAGTTACATAAGGAAAAGACAAATAACAACTATGCCGTTGGCGATATTTATCTAGGCAAGGTAAAAAAAATCATGCCGGGACTGAATGCCGCTTTTGTGGATGTGGGCTATGAGAAAGACGCATTTTTGCACTACTTAGACCTTGGCCCTCAAATCAAATCGTTGAACAAATACGTGAAGCTTGCGCTTGGGGGTAAACCCGAAAGCATCACGATGGAAAATTTCAGGGTAGAGCCCGATATTGAAAAAACGGGAAAAATCACCCAGGTATTGGCCACAGGAGCTCAGATTTTAGTTCAGATTGCCAAAGAACCCATTTCCACAAAAGGCCCCCGAATCTCGTCGGAAATTTCTTTTGCCGGGCGTTATTTAGTTTTAGTGCCATTTTCATCACGCATCTCCGTATCGCAAAAAATCAGAAGCAGCGAAGAACGAAACAGACTTAAACGGCTGATTCAGAGTATAAAGCCAAACAATTATGGGGTGATCATCCGCACTGTTGCCGAAAACAAAAAAGTGGCCGAATTGGATGCCGACCTGCGGAACTTAATTGAAAAATGGGAGAAAACATCGGCTAAGCTATTCAATGCCAAGGCTCCGGTGAAAATCATGAGCGAGCTCGATCGCACATCTACCATCCTACGTGACCTGCTCAATGAATCCTTCAACAGTGTCCACGTAAACGACACCGTTTTGTTCGATGAAGTCAAAAGTTTCATTCAAACCATTGCCCCTCAAAAGGTGGACATCGTGAAACTTTATAAAGGCAAAGCCCCCATTTTTGACTTCTTCGGTATTGACAAGCAAATTAAAGGACTTTTTGGCAAGACAGTAACCATCCGCAGCGGAGTTTACCTGATCATCGAACACACCGAAGCCATGCACGTGATTGACGTAAACAGCGGTCATCGTGTGAACAAAGAAAATTCTCAGGAAGAAAATGCCCTCGAAGCCAATCTGGAAGCAGCCGTCGAAATTGCACGTCAGCTCCGGCTTCGCGATATGGGCGGCATCATTGTGGTGGATTTCATTGATATGCACGACAGCAAGAATCGCCGCGACCTTTATCTCAAATTGAAAGAGGAAATGGCCCGCGACCATGCCAAACACACTATTCTGCCGCCCAGCAAATTCGGTTTGGTACAGATAACCCGGCAGCGCGTCAGGCCCGAGATGAACGTTGAAACCCTTGAACAATGTCCCGTTTGCGAAGGAAGCGGAAAAATAAAACCCTCGATCATTTTCCTCGACGAAATTGAAAACAACCTCAAATACCTCCTTCAGGATCAAAACGAAAAAAATATCACCCTCGCCCTGCACCCGTTTATTTACGCCTTCATCACAAAAGGTCTGTTTTCTATAAGAATGAGATGGATGCTGAAATACAAAAAACGTTTCAAAGTGCAGGAAATGAGAAATTTCCATGTGATGGAATATAAGTTTTTTAACCAAAACAACGATTTGCTTACGATCTGAGACAAATAACCCTGCATTACTTTCAAAAAAATATAATTCCCGTTTAACATCGAAAAACGGGAATTTTTTAAACAATAAAAAAATTCACCCATGGATATAGTGTTGAGCGGCATCAGGCCCACAGGAAATCTTCATTTAGGCAACTATTTTGGCGCGGTAAAAAACTTCGTCAGGATGCAGGAAGAAAACAAATGTTTCTTTTTTATTGCTGATTATCATTCGCTTACAACACACCCTACTCCTGCCGATCTGCATGGCAATGTAAAACAGGTACTTGTTGAATACCTTGCTGCCGGCCTCGACCCCGATAAGTCAACTTTATACGTACAAAGCGATGTCCCTGAGATTGTTGAGCTTTATCTTTTTCTGAATATGAATGCTTATCTGGGTGAATTAGAGAGAGTAACCACATTCAAGGAAAAAGCGCGCAAACAGCCCGACAATATCAACGCCGGGTTGCTCACCTACCCCAGCCTAATGGCAGCCGACATCCTCATTCACAACGCACACAAGGTGCCCGTTGGAAAAGATCAGGAGCAACACCTTGAAATGGCCCGTACATTTGCTCGCCGTTTCAACCGAATGTATAAACAAGAATATTTTAACATTCCGCAAGCCTATAATTTTGGCGCTGAGTTGGTTAAAATTCCGGGATTGGACGGAAGTGGCAAAATGGGCAAGTCGGAAGGCGAAGGCAACGCCATCTTTTTGATTGACGATGAAAAAACCATTCGCAAAAAGGTGATGAAAGCCGTAACCGACACGGGTCCCACACAACCAAACCAAACCAAACCCGAAGTGATCGAAAATCTTTTTAGTCTGCTGAAAGTGGTTTCAACCCCCGAAGTGGTGAATCATTTTGACGAGCAATATAACAATTGCAGCATCCGATATGGCGACCTAAAAAAACAACTCGCCGAAGACATGGTTGCTTTCACTGCTCCAATCCGCCAAAAAATCCTGGATTTGGCTGCCAACGAAGCCTATATCAGCAAGGTGGCGCGTCAGGGAGCCGAAAAAGCACGCGAAAGCGCTTCGAAAACCATCAGGGAAGTAAGAGAAATTATCGGTTTCCGTCATTTTTAACACGTTCATTATGAGCAAACTGTATCGGCATAATCTGAATAAAATTGTCACTCTGCTCCTCAAAACAGCAGCTGCAACTTATTTATTGGCCGTTGTGTTTCCCTATCTATCAGATCCCGGCTTCCAGAGTAATGTGGGTAATTGGATGCTTCGCTGGGGATTGATTGCCGGGTTAAGCGCATTGACATTGTTGTTTTTTGTGCTGAAAAGAGAGGATTTTCTCCTTTATGGCTTTTTCATTGTGTTTTTTGCGTCCGTTTTTCAGTTTTTTGTGACAATCATTGGCAAAAACCCGATGCCCGACGCATTGATTCATGTTTATGTGGGCATCACATCTATTTATTTTGTCACTAAAGACTTGAGGCGTACCCAAAACACACACCATCATTCAGGGAAGAGGAGAAAAAGCAGTTCCCAAGAGTAAAAATATGTCACGACTTCCCACTACTCCACCCCCACCCGAAAGAGCCGTTGTTGTCGGCCTGATCACTCGTCAGCAGCCAAAAGAAAAAGTGGAAGAATACTTGTCGGAACTGGAATTTTTACTCGAAACGGCCGGCGGACTTCCCGAGAAGCGTTTTGTTCAGGTTTTAGACCAACCCAACCCTCAGACTTATGTGGGTTCAGGGAAATTGGAAGAAATCAAACAATATATTTTAGCCGAAGAAATTCGGTTGGTGGTGTTCGACGACGATCTTGGCCCCTCGCAATTACGCAATATCGAACGTGAGCTCAACTGCAAAGTGCTCGACCGTACCAATCTCATCCTCGATATTTTTGCCAAACGCGCCCGCACCTCGCACGCTCGTACACAGGTTGAACTTGCACAATACCAATATCTTCTGCCAAGATTGACACGCATGTGGACTCACCTTGAGAGACAAAGAGGCGGCATTGGCCTTCGCGGGCCGGGCGAAACCGAAATTGAAACCGACCGTCGCGTAATTCGTGATAAAATCAGCCTGCTCAAAGAAAGACTCAAAGAAATTGACACACAATTGGCCGTACAGCGCAAAAACCGGGGGAAACTGATCCGTGTTGCTTTGGTTGGATACACAAACGTTGGCAAATCAACCCTGATGAATCTGTTGAGCAAGTCGGATGTCTTTGCCGAAAACAAGTTGTTTGCCACACTCGACACTACCGTCAGGAAAGTGGTTGTTGACAACCTTCCGTTTTTACTTTCCGACACGGTTGGTTTCATCCGAAAGCTGCCTCACGGTCTGATCGAATCGTTTAAATCAACCCTCGATGAGCTGCGCGAATCCGACATCCTGCTGCACGTGGTGGACATCTCGCATCCCGAATTTGAATCGCAAATTGAAACAGTGAACCAGACGCTTCAGGAAATTGGCGCTTCCGACAAAAAAACCATCATGGTCTTTAATAAGATAGACGCTTACAATACTGATACAGAACCCTTTGACGAAACTGATCTCTTTGCTCAACGACGCCTCAGTCTTGACGAATTAAAAAACAGCTGGATGGCAAAGCATGGTCAAACCAGCATTTTTATCAGCGCCCTTCACAAAGAAAACTATCACCAGTTACGTAGTCTTTTGTATCAGGAAATCAAAGATATGCATGCCATTCGCTATCCTTACGACAATTTCCTTTACTAAGCCTGTCGGTCATCAAACCGGCCATAGCACAAAGCATCGTTTTGAAAGGAGTTTCCTATTTTTGTCCGAAATCTAAACCTGCAATGAAAAGAAAATATTTTATTGGCCTTTCACTTCTTTCGGCCTTTCTCTTGAGTTTGGCATGGCCGGCCAATGGTTTTGTGCCGCTTCTTTTCATTGCATGGGTACCACTGCTCATGGTGGAAGACAAGTTCAGCAGCAATGCCGGAAAAGCAGCCCAAAAAGGGCTTTTTGCTTACGCATATCTCACCTTTGTTGTTTGGAACGCACTGACTACCTGGTGGATATGGAACTCCACCGGTTTTGGGGCCATCATGGCTATCGGCTTAAACAGCCTTTTTATGACAACTGTATTTTGGTTGTTTCACTACACCAAACGCAAGCTTTTCCAAAACGGTAAAGGTCATTTTATCTTGATTATTTACTGGATGACCTGGGAATGGTTTCATCTCGACTGGGATCTAAGCTGGCCCTGGCTCAATTTGGGCAATGCTTTTGCCTCGCAACACACCTGGATTCAATGGTATGAATACACCGGAACTGCCGGCGGAACGCTTTGGGTATTGATTGTGAATATTTTGGTCTTCAAAATATTAAAACTGATTCTTGAAAAGAAAACATCCCAGATCACTTTCAAGCTTCAGGTTGCATCCCTTTCAATCATCCTGCTTGCACCAATTCTCATCTCTAAAATGATTTATCGTAATTATCAGGAAACCGGTGAAAAGGTGGAAGTGGTGGTGGTTCAGCCTAATTTCGACCCCTATACAGAACAATACGAGGTGCCGCCAGAACAAGTGATTGAACGCAACCTGAATCTGGCATCTGCTGAGATTAGCCACGAAACTAAATTTGTAGTCTCGCCCGAGTCGGCCATACAGGAAGAAATTTGGATGGAGCTCACCGACAGTTCGACAGGCCTTCAGATCGTGAAATCTTTCGCTGAGGCTCACCCTCAACTTGCTGTCGTAATTGGGGCCAGTACCTTCAGCCACGTACCGGCCAACCACGAAGATGATCCTGCCGCGCGTAAATTTCGCAGGGGCGATGGCTATTATTTTGCCCATAACACTGCTTTTTTTGTTGACTCGGCTGGAAACTTCCCGTTTTACTATAAGTCGAAACTGACGCCCGGTGTCGAAATGATGCCATCGTGGCGGCTGCTGCGACCCTTGAAAAATTTTGCCATTGACCTTGGCGGAACTGTCGGCACACTGAAAACCTCCGACACCCGAACTGTTTTTACCCATCGCGATGGCAAGTCGAAAGTGGGTACCATCATTTGTTATGAATCCATCTATGGCGAATTTGTCGCCAAGTTTGTTTTAAACGGCGCAAATCTGCTTTTCATCATCACCAACGACGGCTGGTGGGGCAACACACCCGGCCACCGTCAGCATCTGAGTTTTGCCCGCCTGCGCGCCATCGAAACCCGACGAAGCATCGCCCGTTCGGCCAACACGGGAATTTCGGGCTTTTTTGATCAACGCGGAGATCTTTTTCAGGCAACAGCATATGCCCAACAAGCAGTGATTAAACAGAATCTAACACTGAACGACAACATCACTTTTTACGTTAAAACCGGCGATTATCTCTCGCGCATTGCTGCACTGATCAGTGGCCTGTTTGCCCTGATGACTTTTGTACGCATGGCCATCAAACCCGATTTTCGAAAAAAAAGCAAGGGATGATCACTGCATCACAATCCGACACCCACCTTCAACTGGGTCCGTTTCAAGGAATAACGGATGTGTATTTTCGTCAAGAGTATCACTCTTTTTTCACGGGAATTGACCGCACTTTTACCCCTTTTTTTTCAGGTATTCACACTGAAAACAGTCGCAATCTTCGAGGACCTGAGATTGATCCTGCCCTCAATCCAACCGAAACGCTCTGTCCGCAGCTTTTGAGCAACGATGGAGAGGAAGTCGTGCGTTTTGCCTCACAATGCGCTGCTTTTGGTTACAAAGAAGTTAACCTGAATATGGGTTGCCCCTATCCACAGGTTGCCCTTAAAAAAAGAGGCTCCGGACTCATGCCTTATGTGGAAAAAGTAGCCCTAATGGCCGAAACCCTTCGCAATGAAACCGGTTTGAAGCTCAGTATCAAGTGCCGGCTCGGCTATTATGAGAATACAGAAATTGACCGTTTGCTTCCAATTTTCAACTCTTTGAATCTGACCGAGCTCATCATCCATGCTCGACTTGGCAAACAGATGTATGCGGGTACTCCCGACAAGATGAAGTTTGCTCAGCTTGTTCCAAAGATAAATTGTCCGGTGGTTTACAATGGCGACATTTTCTCGTGGGAGGATTTTAAAGAAAATCAACGCCTTTTTCCGCAGATTAACCGTTGGATGTTAGGCAGGGGGTTGCTGGCCGATCCTTTTTTAGCCGCCGATATCAAGCAACAATGTTCGCTTGAAGCGTCTGAGCGCAAAGAGCAGGTTTACCGTTTCGTTACCTCCCTATATCTGCGCAGACGAAAAGCAAAAAACGATAATCCGGCTATTTTGGGGCGGATGAAGGAATTGTGGTCTTATCTGCATTTATCATTCAGTGAGCCGGCTGAGGCATGGCGTAGTGTTCGCCGGTCACGCAGTTTTGATGAATATGAAGAAGCTGTAGCCAACATTTTCAGAAACCAGCAATGGATAGGCAAAGGATTTCGCGGTGAATCCGACCCTGATTCGTATAAAACAGAACCGTCAACAAAAATATTTTGAGAAGACACATCTATCCTTGTCAGAAAACATGCGAATATTCCTACATTTGCAACAACTGATGATCGGTTTCGGCCATGCGTTTTCCAAAGTTTAAATTCCACCTGAGCTATCAGATGATTGTCTGGTCGCTCGTTAGCATTGCCTTATTGCTTGCCGGCGGTTATTTGATCATTTCATACATCTATCAGCTTCAGGAAAACACACGGCAGTTAATCACCGAAAATGTCATCAGCACACGCAACGCGCAGGAACTTCGCTTTGCCCTTTATCGGGTTCGGGCAGCCTCCCTTACCCATCTTTTCGATAAAAGCGAAGAACAGCTCAGGGTGGTAGAAACAGAACAAAAAACATTTCTCAACCTGCTCACCAAAGCTGATCAGTCAGCCCAACGCGAAGAAGAGAAAAAACTCATCAATCAGATTTCGGCCTTATTTTCCAATTATGAGCAAACTATGCGTAACGCTTTAGAGATGCACCGGCAGGGGAAGCTCAGCCAGCCTAACGCGCTCATTGTGCTTGCAAGCCAGGATCTGATCAACACCATCGAAGACAAAACCAATGCATTGATTCAAATCAAAGAACAACGTCATGCCGAGCTCGAAGAAAGCATTCAGAGCAACGACAACATCATTACCACCGCTGTTTATTCGCTGGGAATCAGTGGCATCATCATGGGTATCATTCTGGGTTGGATGATTGCCCGTATCATCCTCAATCCAATATACAAATTAGTGCTCAAAGTGCGCGATGCGGCCGGCAGCGAAGTGGTCGAACACATCAGGATGACACCCGGAAAAGAACTCGAGGAACTCGATTTACACATTAACCGGCTCATCAGCCGTATCTCGAAAGCCAATGAAGATTTGCGCCAAAACCGTGAATTGCTCGAGCGTTCAGCCAAGTTAGCCACCATCGGACGCATAGCTCCGGCTCTGGCTCACGAGATCAGAAATCCGCTTACCTCCATCAAAATGCTGATTCACAGCCTGCTCAATGATTTGCAAGGCAATGAGGAGCAAAAAGCCGACCTCGAAATCATGTTGCACGAAATCAACCGTATGGAAGAATTTCTGCAAAACTTCCTGAAATATGCCCGACCGGCCAAACCACAGTTGCAACAAGCCCACCCGGATGATTTTATCAAACCGGTGTTGCAACTCATGCAGGCACGCTTCAAACAAAGTAAGATAGAAGTGGAAAACACGATTGAAGACCCCGACGCTAACCTCCTGGTTGATGTGAATATGATTAAACAAGTACTGATCAATTTGCTCAACAATGCCATTGATGTGATGCCCAAGGGGGGCAGGATTCAGATTTTGAGCAAGCGACAAATCGTTGAAGGGCATAGCCGTCCGATGCTGATGATTTCAGTCATTGACTCGGGGCCGGGTATTCCGCCCGAGATCAAAGACACACTATTCGATTTGTTTGTGGGTGCCAAAGAACAAAGCATCGGTATGGGACTCTCTATCAGCCAGCGCATTGTAGAGTTGCATCAGGGCTTTATGAAAGCCGGCAACAATGGTAGAAAAGGCGCTGTTTTTTCACTCTATCTTCCTTTAGACGAAAACTAATCCCATGAAACGAATCCTCATTGTTGACGACGAAGAAAATGTAAGGTATTCTTTCAAAAAATTTTTCCGTGACGGCCAAACCACGATTGCCGAGGCAAAAAATGGAAATGAAGCCATCAATTTACTTAAAAAGGGAGAATTTGATCTGGTATTGATGGATATTGAGATGCCTGGTTTGAGTGGGCTCGAAGCCATACAACACATTAAAAAAATGCATCCAAATTTACCCGTCATCATCATGACGGCTTTTGGAACCACCGAAAGGGTGATTGCCGCCATGAAATATGGCGCTTTTGAATATATTGAAAAACCATTCGATCTTGACCGGTTGAAAGAAATCGTCAAAGAAGCCCTCTCCACAAAGTATCTGAGCGCCAATGAAGCTCCGCCTGCATCCGAAACAAAAAACATTGAAAGCCATAATAAAATTATAGGAGCCAGCACGGAGATGAAAGAAGTGTTTAAGATGATTGGCCGTGTGGCCGCATCCGATGTGAGTGTTTTGATCAGCGGCGAAAGCGGTACAGGCAAAGAGTTGGTTGCCAAAGCGCTCCACCGTTTCAGCGATCGCTCCGAAAAACCATTCGTTGCCATCAACTGCGCTGCTATTCCCGACAACCTGCTCGAAAGCGAGCTTTTTGGCTATGAAAAAGGAGCCTTCACCGATGCCGGACAATCCAAAGCAGGCAAGTTTGAGCAAGCCGATGGCGGCACTTTGTTTTTAGACGAGGTTGCCGATATGAGTCTCACCCTTCAGGCAAAACTTCTGAGAGTGCTTCAGGAAGGCACTTTCGAACGTCTTGGGAGTAACAAAACCATCAAAAGCAATGTCCGAATCATATCAGCATCCAACAAAAATTTAGATGAAGCCATTGCTGACGGAAAGTTCAGGGAAGACCTTTATTACCGCCTGAAGGTAATCACCATCACCATTCCGCCGCTACGCATGCGAAAAGACGATATTCCGCTGCTGGCCTCTCATTTTCTCAACCTTTACACTAAAAGCCTGAAACGACCGCCCACTATACTTCCTGAAGAAAGCATTGAAATCCTGGAAAAACAACATTGGCCCGGCAATGTTCGACAACTCGAAAATCTGATAAAACGTGCTATTTTGTTTAGCAAAAACAACGTCATCACTCCCGAAGTCCTCGAAAATGAGCTTAGTTCAGGCTCTTCCGAAGAAATCCGCTTACCACGCAAAGCCCTGCCGATACTTCCTGAAAATCTTGACGAATACGACGGACATCTCTATAAATTTGTCATCGAGCAGACCGAGAAAGAGTTGATCCAACGTACACTCCAACATACCAAAGGCAATCAGTCGCGCGCTTCAAAGCTTTTAGGCATTTCACGTGCAATGCTCTACGAAAGAATTGATAAATTTGGCATTGAGGTGCAGTCAGGCGAAGAAAAAGATGTCTGATTTTGAGGCAGGCTGTCTGAAATCCGGTCATTTTTTGCTGTAAATTCAGTAAAGAATTCATTCTTTAATTTTGTATATTCACATTATCTTTCTGATTATGTGTACATTACAATGTTTGGCATGTGAATTGTTACCAAGGTGATCGTTAAACATTTCATGTATCACTTAACATTTATCAACACAATGAAAAATTTCGTAAAAACCGTTTTTGCATTTGCAATTGCCGGCGTACTTTTCACCAGCTGCGCCAAAGCTCCTGAAGTTGAAATCACCAATGCCAAGGCTGCTATTGAAGCTACAAAAGCTACCGAAGCCGACCGCTATGTTCCCGCTGAATTCAAAGCTTTACAGGATTCTTTGAACGTTGCTCTTTTGGAAGTTGAAAACCAGAACGCAAAATTTGCCTTGTTCAGAAGCTATAAGAAAGCTGCTGCCACCTTGAACAACGTTATGACACTTTCAGAACAAGTAAAAAGCAATGCTGCTACCCGCAAAGAAGAAGTTAAAGCAGAAGCCCAGCAGTCACTTGCCGAAGTAACCACTTTGGTTACCGAAGTAAAAGAATTACTGGCCAAAGCTCCTAAAGGAAAAGAAGGCAGGGAAGCTCTCGAAGCCATCCAGGGGGATGTGGTTTTGGTTGAGTCATTCCTTGCCGAGGTTTCCACCCTCATCAACAACGGCGACTACCTGACCGCTAATGACAAAGTGAAAGCAGCCGGTGAAAAAGCTAACTCACTGAAAGCTGAACTAGAAGAAGCTATTGCCAAGAAAAAAGGTGGCCGCAAGTAAGAGAAGCCCGGCTTTATGATGAAATCACGGTTTCATCCATGAAAGTCAAACCACTCAAAAACCCCGAAAGGTATATTCCTTACGGGGTTTTTGATTGAAAACCAATTATATACCGTCAATTAAGGGTTTTGCATGACGTAAGGTAAAAAAAGATAATTTTGCAGACGTGAAAAATCGTTACCTTATCCGCAACAAAGAAACTAAACGTAAAACAGCCACAAGAAAACCAATGAAAAAAACACTCCTTATTCTTGTTGTTCTTCTTTTTTTTACCGTTTCTACTTTTGCAACACTTTATTATTTTTCGCCAAAGCCTCCCTTGTCGAGCCTCGAACAGTGCCATCGTACCATAGCTGACGCCATCGAACAGGAAGCCGATAAATATGCTCCTGAATTGATCAAAGAAGCCGAGATTTATTATGAAGGCGCCAGGGAAGCATTGACGAAAGAAAACGAAAAAGCCTTTTTTCTGCGCAACTACAAAACTGTAATTCATTTAGTTGAGACAGCCGGTTCAAAAGCATCCGAAGCCACAAAAAAAATGGCTGAAGACAAAGCAAATCTAAGCCGAAGCCTGCTCGAAAAGCTTGAAATCGTCAACCATAAAATTGAGCATTTCGAAGAAAATTATGCCAATTTGCCTTTAAACAAGGCTGCACGAAAAGACTTTACAAATGCCAAACTAAAATATCTTGAATCGAAAAAGGCATACGAACGCAATGCTTTTCTGCTTGTATCCAATAACTTAGATGAGGCCAACCGCTTGATCAGCAAGTCGGTGGATGCCGCACACTCACATCTGAGCAGTTATTTTGAAGATCTCCCAAAATGGAAACGCTGGCATCAGGAAACTGTGGACTGGTCGAGGCAAAACAGCGCTGCGGCTGTAGTGGTTGACAAATTTGCGCATACCTGTATTGTTTACCAGAGCGGAAAAGAGACGAAACGTTTTGTTGCTGAGCTTGGACCAAACTGGATCGGGACAAAGCAGTTTCGGGGTGACAAAGCCACCCCCGAAGGCAAATATCACATCACCAAGAAGAAATCGGGAAAGCAAACCATTTATTACAAAGCTCTGCTGATCAACTATCCCAACGATGAAGATAAGGCACGTTACAGCAAAAATCTGAAAAACGGGAGTATCCCCCGCAAAGGGATAGGGAACCTGATTGAAATTCACGGTGATGGTGGCAAAGGGATCAATTGGACAGATGGCTGCGTAGCTTTGACCAACAACGATATTGACAAACTCTGGCAATTTGTCGGGCCTGGGACTCCGGTTACCATTGTGGGCTCATTGAGAAGTCTTCACGAAATCAACGGGAGGTAACGATGAGCAATTCTCATAGCATAGCCAGCACAGGCAACCTTCAAGCCACCAACCTCTACAAACAAAGAGTACGGACAGGTACAAAAATTGTGATATACACGGCTTTTCTCATTTCTATAATCCTCTCGGTTGTCGTTTTCAAGAAACAAGCATCGCTTCAGGAAAAGGCCTTACTTTACTTCCATACTGCTAAACCCGAGCTTACCCTCGAAACAGGCGAAGGAATGACGCCCGAAAAACAAATTGAGACATTGCAATCTAGCCTGTTAAAGACTGAAAAAGCCCTGAAAGCATTTCTTCCTCTACAAAGCTATATCGTCGTCAACACGACCAGCAACACTTTCAATCTGTATGATAAAGACGGGAATCAGCTTCGTAATGGATTGGTTTCAACGGGTAGTTATACGGTGTTGAAAGCCGGCGATAACAAGCAGTGGATGTTTAAAACTCCGCGTGGTCAGCTCAAAGTGCTGCGTAAGACCAAAGATCCTGTTTGGAAACGCCCGGACTGGGCTTTCATTGAAGAAGGGCTCAAGGTTCCTTCGCCTAATCATCCCTCACGTTTTGAATATGGCACACTAGGCGATTACAGCATTAGTTTAGGCGATGGATACCTTATTCACGGAACACTTTATAAACGATTTTTGGGGCTTCCGGTCACACATGGTTGTGTGAGAATGGGTGACGATGACTTAGAAGCAGTGTTCAACAACCTGAAAATCGGTTCGAAAGTGTATATCTATTAGTATCATATGAGCGATAGTCAATCAAATCCCGTCAAACCTGAGTTTGAAAAAGCACAGAAACCATTTATTCTTTGGTTTTTTCCCTGGTTTATCCGACGACCCGGCATGCAACTTTTGTTTGTTTTGCTGGCACTATTGCTCCCCATTCTCACCCTGACCTATTTCGTTGTATTACCGGTTTTGCGATTTAACCCCCTGCCAGTTGTCGTCAACGAAAAAACTCTAAAAGACAGCTTATCTCCCCAAAAAGCGTCGGTGGCTGCCGATTTGTCCACTATCTTAAAAATTCATCAAAAAGAACTACAGCTTAACTATTTGCAGAATCGTCTTCGTCTTGCCAGGCAAGATTCTATTTACTTAGTTTTAAACCTCAACGATAGTTTGCTTGACATCGAAATCAAAGGTTTACCGGTTCATCGCTGCAAGTTGTTGGGCATCGAATCAACCAACAGGCTAAAAGTGGCTAAACATGACGAAATGCTTCGCTGGCTTGAAAAGCCGTTTACTTTGCAACACGAGCTTGCCACCATTCCAAAAGTACCCATTTTAGTGGTAGATGCACCAAAAGACACTACCGAGGCAGCCAAACTTCCCAAGAAACCACTCGAGCCAGAAAAAACTTCCGTTTTCCTCGCCCTGATGTTCGACCGAGGTTTGGTACTTCAGATCGAACAAGTGGAGGTTGTTCCCGAAGAAGAGATTACATTGGTTAAACATTACAACCAAAGGCTTGATTCAGTGCTTGATCGTAGTTTCCTCCAAAAACTAATTCAACCCATGCCGGATGATCTGCCTGTGCTCATAAAACTCAGGATGACCGAAGCGGATGCCCGTTCTATTTTTCGCTCTATCCCACACATAGGCTCCGCACAACTCATTTTCGATCCATCGGATAAAGTTTTCTGATCATTTTTTCTGACCATCGAAGACGCTATTTTATTTCTGATGATCAAGCTCAAAAGCAAAAGTTGCTATTCTTTTTTTTATTTCATATTTTCGCCTCTTCAACAACCAAAAACTCACCTTTGTTTTACGCATTGATTAAGACATCGCACAATGAAAACTGCAACTCTTCATTTGAAATATGCCTCGACGCTGATTGTCTTGCTGATACTAACAGCATTTTCAGGTCTTTTTGCACAATCGGGCGGCTATGGTGAATATGATGGCTCGGAAACTTACAACCGTTGGGCGATCAGGCTTAGCGGAGGAACAGCCGTTTTTTTAGGAGATGTAAAACAAGAACCGATTTTGCCGTCGGCCAACCCGTTCAATGAATGGCGATTTGGCGGACAGCTTGGTTTAGAATACAGGATTAGCCCCGTTTTCAGCCTGGCAGGAAAAGCCCTCTATTCTGAATTGGCTGGAGCCAAAAGCAAAACCAACACTTATTTTCAGGCCGATATGTTCGAAGGTTCGCTCAATCTTTTTCTCTATCCGGTGAATATCTTTTCCAATAGTAATGGGCGTATCGCTGATCTTTATCTTATGGGAGGAATTGGTTTATCAAACTTCAACTCAAAGCTCTACAATCTCAGCACCAACAATGTCATTGCCTCATCAGGCAGTGGAAATGGGATTGGTCTGATGGGACGAACCTTTGAACCAGTGTTGTCAGCCGGATTCGGTATTGACTTTCTGCTGAGCGAAAAATGGATCATCAGTATCGAAAACAGCAACAAAGCCTTTAACAGCGATCTGATTGACCTCACCGCATCGCAATTCAAATACGATGTTTACAATTTTACCGCGATCGGTTTAACCTATAAGTTTGGTGAAAAACCTTTCAAACATCTGAAAGGACGCCCGGCTGATGACCAATACACCGAAGTGGCAGAAATACAAATGCCTGAACCTCAGATAATTTCTGAAAAGAATGAGCCTGTGGTTGAATTGCCGGTTATTACACCTGAAGAAGTGGCCAAACCTGTGATTGTGGAAGAGCCAACGATTGTTGTGCCTATTGTGGTAGAGAAAGAAGAGAAAGCCCCGTCTCAAACAGGATACAGAGTACAACTACTGGCCACATCCAAACCGTATGACAAAGCAAAATTGGCTGCAAAGACGAAGATTAATCCCGATTTGATCGAAGAAAGTATGTTTAACGGCCTGTATATTTACGTTACTGGTTTGTATGAAGACCATCAGGAAGCGCTGAAGGCCATGCAAAAAATTCGCCGCGACCATGCTACTCCGGATGCTTTTCTGGTTTATTTCCGCGATGGAAAACGCATTGGTGTTAAACCTTAGCTGTGAAGATTTTATCATTCTGTCAGGATCATAAAATACAATTTAACTACATTTGCTAACTCATTCAGCAAATCATGGCCAATAACGAATTCAATTATCAACCAGAAAAGGACGATCTCCCGCGCAATTTCATGTTTTGGATCGTCGTAGCAGCACTTGCAGCAGCTATTTACCTGTCGCAAGTGCTGGTATAGTTTTTTCTGTTTTTTTTATCGTCCTTTCAGGATAAGTTTACCTTCAAAGGAACGGTTCGTTATTTCGAGTTTATAGAAATACATCCCATTGGGCAATTTAACACCATTGTTCGCTGTTCCGGTCCAGCTCATCTGTTGATCGCCGGCCACAAGTTTCTCACGGATTCTGTAAACTACCCTTCCAAAACTATCAAACACTGTCAGGCTAACCTGATCGTTTTGTGTCAATGAAAAGTGAAAATTAACGTACTCACTGATCGGGTTAGGTCCAACAATAAAATCCGACGTCTGAGGCGAATGAAGCGAGGTAAGCAAATCCTCATTGATCATTACCGGAAGTTTAATGATTCCGATTGAAGAGTGAATCATCACGCTGTCGGTCAGATAGCCCCATGCTTCGGGCCGATTCACAATAAGATCCAAATTAAGGTCTTGTACCCAATAATCACCCGGAGCAAGTACCAACGGAAAAGACGGAGGGTTGACCAATTCGAGGAATAGGCTTGATTCTGTGATATTTTCTATCGTAACAGGCACCTGGCTTGTATTATTGATCGTAAACTGACTGAACACATTGTCAATAAAAAACACGGTATCGGGCGTCATCGTCAACGCGCCAACAGGCTGAACCGGGGTGATAAACTGATGCGGATCGAGTTTCGACATATAGGGATGACGCACACTCCGCCCCGACTGATCGGCAGCGGCGATATAATAGTGAATGGTATCGTGACTTCCATAATTCTTGATCCAGGCATTGAACTGGTTTCCTGATTTTTGATGAAGAGGCAGCGAAAGATATGGACCGCTATTGATTTGATAGAAAACATTCAACGAATCGTCAATCAGCGGTTGCCCCGAGTAAGCAATGATTTTTGCCATAATCTCAACCGAGTCGGAAGAAGCAATTTGACCATAAACCGGGCGATGATCAATAAATAGCATTCCGATATCAGCAATTTCGTGTGTACGGCAGTGCAGGGCATCAGTATCGAGCCAACCGGAATAGGTTATTCCAATGATCTGATAGCCTGGCATAGCTTGCTGATAGGAAGCAATTGCTGCGGCATCATGCGGACTTCCGCTTAAAGGCACGAACACTTTGTCGTTCAGTATCAGTGAATTGGTATAAGGTGTGGACTGCGTTCCGCCAGGCGTGTAAACACGATACACTTTATACGGGTAGCCATAACTACTTGGCGTTGTAGCAAAATAGTTTGCCACAGCCTCATAGTCATTGTAACGTGGGTCGTTTGTTGCAACGCGGCCAATCAGCACTTTGTCAGGTGCCAGATATTTTCCCCAGCAGTCAATATGCTTGATGTATTCTCCTTGAGGGTCATTGATCACATCATAGCGTGCGATTCCAAGATAGTCGAGCATTTTGGCGTTCACCTGTGCAACGGCATTGTTATTTTCTTCATAAACCAGCTCGGTGGACGCAGCCATTCCCAATCCATCGGCCATCATGTTTCCTCCGGTATGGGTTACATTCATTCCAAAAAGATTCACATTCATACTTTGAGCCACTTTGGGCGGCACATTATTGTCGTTGGGGCGTGGCCGGTTGTACGGAAAATCAACGATGCCCGGCTGGTTGTTACCATCGAAGATGAACCATGGGCCATAATCGCGTGTCCAATAAGAATCGGTCGGGGCGATAAGGAAGCTGCAATTTGCCGTGTTCACGTTGTTGGTATTGTATAGATTGAGCACGGTGGTTGCCTGGCTGCTGCTAGCCACTAGTGTCACCACTTCGATGTCGGCAGCCATTTCGCGGATGAGCGAATAGGGGATACCGAAAGTGTAACGGATGAGCACAGCCTGTTGCGGCTCAAATTCGCCCACCATACGAACCGGGCCAGGCGGCGGCGGGGTTTCTACAAAATTGACCCCTGTTTCGACGGCTTTTGTCATTTCAGCTTCAGAAAGATAATGCAGCCTACGGAAATCTTTTGTTTTTGGGCTTGCGCCCTGGGCATTGGCCCAACCGGAAAACAAAAAAATAGTCAGTGTGACCAAAAAAAAGGGTAATGCTTTTACATTCATAGGACGAGATTTAATTAGACAGACAATGCTTTTGCCTGCCCGTGCAAAGGTAAAAAAGCTACTTCACACCCACTTTAAAAAAAGTGTATATTTGCCAACAAGTTTAACCTGTTCACCATGCTTCAATCCATTCTTTTGGGCGTTGTAGGCCCATCGCAAGTCCTGATTATTGTTCTCGTTATCCTTCTGCTTTTTGGCGGCAAAAAAATTCCGGAACTCATGCGTGGTATCGGCAAGGGTGTTAAGGAATTCAAAGACGGCCTGAATGGCGTTGACGAAAATGAACCGCGTAAAAAAGAAAAAGAAGAACAATAACCAAGCTTTTAACCGGCATTTTCATTCCGATTGTTCTACTGTAAGAATCGGAAGAAGTGCCATTTTGTATTATTTTACCTGCAATAATCAACAATTCCTTACGTTGGACTTGTTGCCCAATACGGCTTAACAAAACCCGGGAACTTTTATGATGAATTCTAAACTGTTGTTTTTATGCTCGTTACTTCTGTTTTCGGGCTTTACATTTGCCCAATCAGAAGTAGAGGAACTACTGCCCGATTCCACTGAGATGATGGCTGGCGACACCTTGAACGGCATATCCGATCTTTTCGTTGACGATTTAGGCAATCAGCCATTTTTTGAGGATTCACCCATCGTGAAGATGCTCGACAGCCTGTACCAAATCAGATATTTCAACGACAGCGTGCATATTTTTGATGCTGCGAGACTCAATCTATACGGATATGCGCCTTATGATGTTCCGGTTTTCTCGGATAGTATTTATAACAGCCGTATCGAAAAACTTGCCCGCGAAACCAATATCCCGTTGGTTTACAACAAACATGTGCTGGATTTCATCAACCTCTATGCTGTGAAGAAAAGAGGCCTCTCGAGCCGGATGCTCGGTCTGTCGTATGTCTATTTCCCCATGTTTGAGGAAATGCTCGACCGCTATAACATCCCACTTGAAATGAAATATCTGGCAATGGTGGAATCGGCACTGAACCCTACAGCCGGCTCGCGAATGGGAGCCAAAGGACTGTGGCAGTTCATGTATGGCACCGGAAAAGTCTATAATTTAAAAGTTACCTCTCTTGTTGACGACCGTTTCGACCCTTTAAAAGCTACTGAAGCTGCCTGCCAGCATCTGAACGACCTTTACAATATTTATGAAGATTGGTTTTTGGTGCTGGCTGCCTACAACTCGGGTGCAGGCAATGTGAACCGTGCGATTCGTCGGGCAGGCGGCGCCAAAGACTACTGGGCAATCTGGCCTTACCTGCCTCGCGAAACCCGTGGTTATGTCCCTGCTTTCATCGCCGTTACCTATCTGATGAATTATGCTGCCGAACACAACCTCTATCCGGTTCATCCCGGCATGATGATGATTGGCACCGATACAGTTACGGTAAAAGATTTACTATCGTTCGATCAGTTGAACGAAATGCTGAAGATTCCGAAAGAAGATCTCCGGTTTTTCAATCCTCAGTTCAAAGCAGGGATCATTCCGGCCTCGCCCGAAAACCCGTATATGATCAGGATTCCTTCGGAATATATCGGTGATTTTATCAACAATGAGCAAAACCTGTATGCATTCAAAACTAAAAAAGGAATTGAAAAAGAAACTCTTCAGGCAGAAATAAAAAAAGTGAGCGACCGCAGCGTTCACACGGTGAAAAAGGGGGAAAATCTTGGCCTGATTGCAAAAAAATATCATGTTTCGGTGAAGCAACTCCAATCGTGGAACAATCTGCGCAACACCAGTTTACATATTGGTCAGCAACTGGTTGTTTACAGTTCGGGAACCCCGATCAACACGCCAAGCGAAACTCCTGTTGCACGTTCGACGCGCTCCGAAACTCATATCGTTGCAAAAGGAGAAACCCTTGGTATCATCGCCTCGAAATACAAATGTACGGTAACCGATCTCAGAGAATGGAACAGTTTAAAAAACAACAACATACAGATTGGCCAGAAGTTAAGAGTTTATCCTGCCGATAAACAGACAGCTGAAAAGGCAAAAGATTCTGGAAAAACAAATTACATCATTCACACCGTAAAAAGCGGTGATACACTTTGGGATATTGCCCGAAAATATGATGGAGTGACGGTTGAACAAATCAAAAAGCTCAACAACCTGACAAACAAATCGAAACTTCAGGTAGGACAAAAACTCAAAATCGCCATCGTTTCCTGAGTTTATTGTTTTTTTGAGATGATGGACATTGTTGTTTTTTACCGAACCTGTTTAAAAACACAAGCTATGAAAATAAAACCGTTCTTTTTTGCATTGTCCGTTATCGCTATATTGTATTCGTGCAGCGGAGGCGAACCACGTATCGCTCGATCGGTTGGCGCCACTTCCGAGATATTGGTCGTCACCCAAAACGAAGGACAGTGGAATGGTCCTATTGGTGAAGCTGTCAGAGCCTTTTTCGGGCGCGAACAATATGGTTTGCCACAGGGCGAACCCACCTACAAAGTCACTTCGATCAATGTAGCCAAGTTATCCGATATGTTTAAAAAACATCGGAATCTGTTTGTCATTGAAATAGATCCTAAGCTCAAGGAGGCTATTGTGGAAGCCCGCACCGATGTATGGTCGAAGCCTCAGCGTATCATCAAAATCACAGCGCCCGATGCCACTACATGGCTTGATGCTTTCGACAAACAAAAGGAAGGACTCATGCTTCTTTACGACCAGACAGAACGTGAACGCCTGATGAATATCTTCCGCCCTACGGCCAAAGTTGATGTTATGGAGGCTGTTTTTAAGGCCTTTGCCCTCAAAATGACAATTCCTGAAGGTTTTTACATTGCCAAGAGTGAACCCGGTTTCATGTGGATTCGCAAAGAAACAAACGATTTCAGTCAAGGTTTCATACTCTATCAGCGTCCATATCGCGACACAACACAATTTACCCTCAACCGGCTCGTTCGTTTGCGCGATTCGCTTGTCATGCAGCATATTCCCGGACCCAGTGATGGCTCTTTTATGTCAACCGAACGTGAATTTACGCCTCCTGTCAGCCATCCCACAGCTCATTTTGTGACAGATTATGCTGTCGAAATGCGCGGGATGTGGAATGTAACCGGTGATTTTATGGCTGGCCCTTATGTATCTTTCACCTTTGTCAACCCCGTATCGAAGCAACTCGTTACGGCCGAGGGTTATGTGTATGCCCCCGGAAAGGATAAGCGTGACTTGCTGCGGCAGCTTGAGGCACTGCTCTATAGTATTACTTTTTAAGATACGGGAAAAAAGCTGAAGACGGACAGTAAAAGTTTTTTACTTCGCACGGCTATAAAAAACATGGATTTTACCAACGGGCGTTTCCGAAATGGCAACCAAAGTATCGTTGCGCACAAACCCCAATTCATTCATATTGACCCCCTTGGCATCAAAGCTGTAAAAGACTTTCGCACTTGCAGCGTCGAAAGTATAAAATGTGTTGAATTTTGAATCACCTACATTCAGTACAAGTAGTGTATCATTCTCAAAATTCAGGACTGTTTGCCTTTCAAGTTCAGCCACTTGCTGCAATGTAGCAGGGTTTACCCTTGTTTCGTCAAACTCAGTTTTCACATCGGCCACCATCCACTTTCCTTTAAGGTTGTTTTTTTGAGTACCGTTCCCACAACTGCTTATGAAAACAATGATAAACAACATCAATATACTTCGGTTAAAAGCTGGCTTTCTCATAAAATTAAAAAAAAGGTGAACAATTGGTCATTGACGTCAGTGTATGCATTCACGCAAAAGGTTAACTAAACCTCAAATTCGGCACAAAATTAAGAAAATGTTTACCACACTGGGTAGAACTATCATTTTCTCCATCTGAATGAGTTATTCTATTGCCTCAATTATCATAAACTCATCGCAAATGCGTTTCCGTGTGTTTTCAAATGTGTAAAAATTCAAAATGGCTCAATTTTTTGCTTTCTTACGATAAGTCGTTATTTTTGACCTGCTGAAACTTCGTTTTAGGTTGCCCCATTGCAATAAAACGGCTCAAACCGAAGTTATTCAATCTGTGGCACAAAGCTTGAAGAAATTCAGCCAACAAGATCCGTTCAACAAATTGTTCCGCTTGTTTAGAGAAATATTCTATTGACCTACAAAACCTCAAGAAAATGAAAAAAACAAAATTATTTCTGCTATTGCTCGGCATGTTTTTCATGCTTCCAATTCAGTCTGTATTCTCGCAAAACAAAGCCGATGACGTATTGGGCATCTGGCTGAGTGGTGATAAAGACGCTCAGGTTGAAATTACCAAAAGAGGCGACAAGTATTTTGGGAAAATCGTATGGCTGAAAGACCCTATTGACACGAATACCGGTAAACCAAAAACAGACACCAAAAATCCTGACCCCTCCTTAAGGAGCCGTCCAACTTTAGGCATGGAGATGCTTAAAAACTTTAGTTTCAACGGGAAAGACGAATGGGCTAATGGAGAAATCTACGATCCAAAAAGTGGCAAAACTTATAGCAGTTATATGAAAATGGATGGTCACGATTTATTAAAAATCAGAGGCTATATTGGTTTTTCGCTCATCGGCCGTACAACAGAATGGACGCGGGTTAAAAAATAGTCAAATGATTTATTGTGCACGGGAAGTTCTTTTTTGCACAGTAAATCAAAATAAATGCCGGTTGCATCTGAAGCCAAATACTCAGCATGCAGCCTGCATTTTTCTTTTTATCAACTTTGATCAAATCCCATTTAAGC
>JACFNF010000019.1:0-7475 GCA_019454985.1 Bacteroidales bacterium | reverse complement strand
CAGCATGCAGCCTGCATTTTTCTTTTTATCAACTTTGATCAAATCCCATTTAAGCTTTGATCAAATCCCATTTAAGCGGGTTGAATCCCGGGCAGATAAAAACAGAAAACACTACCTTTGCCCTCTTCACTTTCGACAGTGATAGAGCCGTTACTTACCGTTAAAAATTCTTTCACCAGGATAAGTCCAAGCCCCGTGCCCGGCTCCCTTGAAGTACCAAACCGTTTGAATTCCTGACCCAGATCGAAAAGGTCAGTCAGCTTATCGACGGGGATTCCAATTCCGTTGTCTTTCACACAAACACGCACCATCGCCTCTACAACAAAAGCTTCAACTTTGATCTCACCACCCGGATTGGTAAATTTAATGGCATTATTCACCAAATTGATCAAAATATTGGTTAGAATATTCGGATCAACAAATATTTGAATTCCCGTTGGTATTTCGGTTGAAAGCTTGATGTTTTTCTTGGATGCCCTTGGCTCGAGCACTTGAATCACTTTGGCCAAAGAGTGTTCCACATAAACCATTTCCGGTTTGTTTTCAAAACCATTCAACTGACCTTTTGCCCAATCGAGGAGGTTTTCGAGCAGGTTGTGGGTGTTAATGCTGCTTTTATAGGTTTTTTCGAGGAGTTCAAGTTTCTCTTTGTCGTCAAAAGAATCAAAATTCTCAATTAATTCCGACAATAGACCGAGTAATCCGTTGAAAGGGCTTCGCAGGTCGTGGGCGATGATGGAAATAAACTTATCTTTCGTTTTGTTGATTTCGCGGAGTTCATCGTTCTTTTGAAGAATGGTTTGTTGCTGAAGCTGAATTCTTTGGTTGGATAGTTTCAGCCTGCGTATAAAATAGAACATCAGGGTAAAGCCAATAGCGGCCAAAGCCAGCACTAACCATTGTGCAATGATGAGTTGTTGTTTGAGCTTGTTTTGGGTATGGAGATTTATGTTTTCTGCTTCATTCTTTTCGGTTTCGTAGATGATATTCAATTCGGCTACCCGTGATTTGTGTTTATCATCAAAAATACTATCACGAATTGCTGTATAGCGTTGATAAAATCCGAGAGCGGATTTAAAATCTCCCAATGCGCTGTCAATACTCGACAAAATATGGTAAGCCTGTGCCAATGTGGAGCCGTTTTCGATGCTGTTTGCAATAGTAACAGCTTGATTTGCCATGAGTTTGGCCGAATCAAGGCGATTGGTTTCGAGCAAGATACTGGCGTGATTTACAAAAATCTTGCTCAACATTTCGGGCTGTAGGCCGCCGTAAAATCGTTTTGCTTTTACTGAATAATATTGCGCCGAATCTTTCATCCCCAAAGCCATGAATGCCGTTGCCATATTGCCATAGATAGCCACGATGTCTTCAGGAACCATTTCCAACGTTTCATAATACCCGAGGCTTTTTTTCGAATACGTAAGTGCTTTTTTAGGTTGGTTTGCATCTAAGTACAAAGCGGCCAAGTTATCGGAAATCATTCCCAATGCGGTACTATCTTCTACTTTTTCAGCAAGTTGGAGCCCAAGCCGGTAGTAATGAATGGCATTTGTCGTGTCGTTGATTTCGAGATAAAGATTTCCCAACACATTGTAATTGGTTATCAGACGGCTAGGTTCCACATTCTCGTTGGTCTCATGAATGTCTTTTGCCCTCAGATAATGTCGCAATGCAATATAATATTGAGCCTTTCGCCCGTAAGCCATTCCCAGATCGTAGCTTGTTTTGGCAATTCCGACAGTGTTATTCCGATCTTCATCAATTTTTAAAGCCTGTTCCAGATAGACGATTGCGCTGTCAACCCTGCCCAGTTTGGACGATAATGCGCCAGCATTATTGATTGCTTCAACCTGATATTCAACGTATTTATCAATATCGGGCAACAAAATGGTTGAATCAAACATCTGAATCGAAGTTTCGAAATATCGCTCAAACCAGTGATACAAACCATAAGTATTGAAAAAAAGCGCCTTGGTTTCAGTTCCAAACTGGTTTTTAATGGGAGCATAGCGCTGGAGTATCTTCAATGTAGTATCACGGTTTTCAAACACAATTTTTCGCGCAAAACTCAGGTCTTCAAATGCATTTTTTTCCTGTGAATGTCTTTGCGGCGAAGCCGCAACGGTTGATTTTGAGCCGGCAACATATAACGATAAGGCAAGCACAGAGAGAGTTAATGACCTCAACATGATTTTGTATTTGTTCAACAAAGTTAAAAAAAGAGAACTCAAAATAATTTGAGCTCTCTTTTTTCCTCCGGTTTATACCATTATCTACAATCCATTGATCTCGTCACAGATTTCGGCGGGGATTTCATAATCCAAATAGGTATAAGTGTCTTGTGTAACAACTACATCTGTTCCATATTCTTCTCCATCGTACACAACCCACACATAGTAACTTTCCCCAAGATAGATTCCGGGTATGGTGGCCACGCCTTCCACCATTTCTACCGGGATGGGGACCTGACTACCCTGCGAAGGAACATAATAAGCAGTAAATGTGGGCTTTATTGTCACAATCGGGTCAGTCGGGCAGAAGAGAGATATATGGATATTCACCGTTCTTTGGTTCGGATCTTGAGTAATGTGCAGGTTGACTGTCACAGGTTGGGAGCTGCATAGATCGTCAATATAAGTCACCTGTGAATCCGGCGCCACATTGATAAACGGCGAGCCTTCGGTGTCCCATTCGATATATACAGGGGTTCCGGCAGGAGCATTAGTGATAAACAGCGGCTGGTCGTTTTCAACCCAGAAAAGGATTTCGTCAATAAAAGTATTATCCTCTTGTCTGTAAATACTTCCTTTAATGAGGAATGGGGCGGGCAGAGGTGCATCGGTTACAAAACTGACGGGTTTTCCGCTGGGGCAGTAGGTTTCAGTAAACCAAGCAAAGTGATAATATGAAAGGTGTTTGAGGTAAGCAGTAAATTGCAGTTTATTGTTCACCAACTCGGCGGTGGCTAAACCCTCTTCTTTCCAATTGCCGGTTTCTTCGTTCAGGCTCCACACTGATACTTTGTCTCCAGGTGCAACGGTTGTTCGGGTAAGGGGATTATAGGTTTGTGGATCAATCTGTTTAACAAGTGTTACCGTCCCATCATCAAAGCTTGCAGCTTTCCTGCCGGCCTCATCGCTGATTTCGACCGCTACAAAACCTGCCGAGAAGAACATTCCCTTCTGCAATGATCCATCCTGTCGCTGCACTCTGGGGATGGTGCCACCGGGGAGGCATTTCTGGGCGGTCGGGTTGGTATTGTCAAAACGCACCAAAGTAACATTCAGATTCCCCTGAAGCTGATTTCCATTGGCATCGCGGACGAGCATACCTTCCGGGATTATCACTCTTGCATTTCCTCCGGGTGTTTGCACTTCAACAGGAACAACTACCCGTCCATGTTGTGTATTTGTTGCATTGGGGGCCTGCCGCACATGCACCCCTGAAGGTGGATTGTCTAAGGGAACAACATTAACATTCACAAAACTACGGCCGGTTTTTGTGACACTCGACTGCCTTACTGTGGTCAAATAGCCCGGAATATGGGTAATCAGGTTCAGATCAATGGATTTATTCATGCTCGGCTCATTACCCTGACCAGGAATATAGGCCAGAGTGGCAATCCCACGGTTGATGGCAAACTGCTTGTTGGCTGGTGCAATACCCAGCACATCAACGACCATTTCTTTCCCCGGTCCGTCATAACTGACATAAGCGCCACGACTGGCTTCCCCCGACAGAGTCTGTCCGGTGGTAACGTCCGTAAACTGAACATCGGTGGTCGTTTTAATCAGATTATAATCAATGATAAGTTCCAGACCTTCGAGTGGGCTTACCGGTTTTTTACAGGCATTCACAGGTAGCAAAACAGCAGCTACGACAGCAATGAAAATGATTGGATGAAAATTTTTATACTTTTTCATAAGGCATGGGGTATTATATGATTCTAAATCCAAGCTGGAAGTTTAAAATGGGATAAAAATAAATCCACGAAAGATTTTCGTTCAATTGGTCAACCTGTTCCTGAGATGAGGTTGGCTTCAACATACCGGTTGTCTGAAAATCGGCAAAAGGCTGTTTGATGTATGTGGTTCCCAGTTCGAAAGCAAAAGAAACCCTGTGATATTTTGAGATAACCCGACCTAGTCCAATGCCAAAATAAGGCGAAACGGCCATTTTGGGTTTTACGGTAAGCTCCAGGCGTCCAACATCCTCCGGAGCTACTTCAACCGAGCCCACATAGACTGGTTTGGCTGAGATGCCACTTGCATCAATTCGTGTGAGGTTGTAGATGGCGCCTGCCGAAAGGAAGAATACACGCCCAAAGTGATAGTTGGCCAGCAAGTTAACTCCACCAATATTCACTGCTCCGGTGCCATCAACCACATCCTCAATAGGCGTCAAATCCAGATTATAATTAAAATACGACCCGCCTAAACGGAGATGAAGCCGCGGATAAAGCTGCATGATCACTTCAGCACCGGGAGCAAGAGTACCGGCTTTAAGACCAACAGCCCATCCAATATCGGTTTTCTTTTCTTTAGGTTCAGGAGGTTGTGTTCCGCCCTCTTCCACCACCTGTGACCAGCAATCAGAGGCAGCAAAGATGGTCAGTAGGAAAAGCAGGTAAAAATGTTTTTTCATAGAATCATTGGTATTGGTTATTGAATAAATTGATTGTTCCCTGTACAAAGATAGGTTATTTGCTAAAATAAGTCAATTTTCAACTTTCCAGATATTTTTAACATAATATTTTGAAATATCTGTCAGATTATCTTGCCAAAAGTTTCATCCATCGCAAATTGAATGAGTTTTACCACTTCTCAAACTTCGCCCTGCAAGGTTCAATGCTGGGATAATTGATACTCAAATACGGAACTGAATTTTCAAAAGTCAACTCTCCGGATAGATTCTGACAAACGCCTAAACTGTTTTAAAATAACATTTTCATAATGAGGTGTTTTTATCATCAAAACGATTCGATGAGTCCATTTCGTTGCATCGCGCAACATTTAAAATCAGCGATACATGAAGCAGTTATTCGGCCTTTTTGTTCTTGGAGGGTGTTCGATTATTTCTTCTTATTTTTGCGGCCTGATAAATTAAAATCCAACATTTTCAGCACAATGACATCAACCTTTAGCGAAGAATCTTTTGGAGAAGAAAAACGCTCCCTGAATTTCATCGAAACCATCATCGAAGAAGATATCGCCAATCGGAAAAACGAAGCCCGTGTTCACACCCGTTTTCCTCCCGAGCCGAATGGCTATTTGCACATCGGGCATGCCAAATCTATCTGTCTCAATTTTGGGATGGCCGAAAAATATCAAGGCAAATGCAATCTGCGATTCGACGACACCAACCCCGAGAAAGAAGAGACCGAATATGTGGAATCCATCATGGACGATGTGCGTTGGCTTGGTTTTCAATGGGATAAAGAGCCATATTATGCTTCCGATTATTTTGAGCAGCTTTTTGAGTGGGCTGTGCTTCTGATAAAAAAGGGGTTGGCATATGTTGATGATCAATCGCAGGAAGTGATCAGCCAGCAGCGCGGGACACCCACGCGGCCAGGCATCGAAAGTCCGTACCGCAACCGGAGCGTTGAGGAGAATCTCGACCTATTCATGCGGATGAAAAATGGTGAATTTCCGAATGGCAGCCGTGTACTCAGGGCCAAAATTGACATGAGCTCACCCAATATGCACATGCGCGATCCGGTGATGTACCGAATTTTACATGCCGAACATCATCGCACAGACAATACCTGGAAGATTTACCCGATGTATGACTATGCTCACGGCCAGAGCGACTATTTAGAAGGCATCACCCACTCGCTTTGCACCCTTGAGTTTGAGGTACATCGTCCGCTTTACGACTGGTTTCTTGATCAGATTATCGAAACAAGCTACAGACCTCGCCAGATTGAATTTGCACGTCTCAACCTGAGCTATACAGTGATGAGCAAACGTAAACTTCTCGAATTGGTAAAAAACGGTCACGTCAATGGTTGGGACGACCCCCGGATGCCTACCATTGCCGGGCTACGCCGTCGGGGATATACACCGGCTTCCATACGGGCTTTTGCCGACCGTATCGGAGTTGCCAAACGCGACAATGTGATTGATGTCGGACTTCTTGAGTTTACCGTTCGCGAAGACCTCAATAAAATAGCTCCACGTGTGATGGCCGTCCTCGACCCGCTTAAAGTGGTGATTACCAACTACCCGACCGGCAAAATCGAATATGTGGAGCTTGAAAACAATCCCGAAGACCCACAAAGCGGCACACGGAACCTAGCTTTCGGACGAGAATTGTATATCGAACGCGACGATTTTATGGTTGATCCGCCGAGCAAATATTTCAGGCTGGCTCCCGGAAAAGAAGTCAGGCTTAAAGGAGCTTATGTCGTCCGGTGCGAAAGCTTTGAAACAGATACTGACGGTACGGTGCAGACCGTTTTCTGCACTTATGATGAAGAAACAAAAAGCGGAACAGGACCAAAACAACCCAAAGTAAAGGGAACTTTGCACTGGGTCGAGGCTTCAACTGCCATTGATGCCGAAATCCGACTCTACGACCGCCTGTTTATGGACGAAGACCCGGCAGGGCACAAAGACCGCGACCCGCTTGAATTTCTTAACCCCGACTCGCTGAAAATCATCACCGGAAAATTAGAGCCATCCTTAGCCGGAGTCGTTCCAGATGAAAAATTCCAGTTTCAACGAATCGGATATTTCTGTGTTGACAAAGACAGCAAAGCTGGTGCACTGGTATTCAACCGCACAGTACTGCTCAAAGATAATTGGGCAAAACAAAGCGGCAAATAATCCCACTATTCGGTTTCGAAAAAAAACTGTCGAAAAGTTCTTTGTCGTTTCACATCATTTTGTACCTTTGCACCCTCATTGCCCGATGGTGTAATTGGCAACACGTCTGACTCTGGATCAGAAGAGTTCAGGTTCGACCCCTGATCGGGCAACATGAAAATGAAGCGTTTACAAAAATGTAAACGCTTTTTTCTTTTTCGCAAAGCCTGCCTGACACGACATTGTGAATAATTTAGAAGATACTCTTCTGGTTCGATTTTTGCGGTTTCTATCCTGCCGGAGTAATAAAATTTTCGAGACTCTGGATTCAAAATCACAACAAAAAAATTCTTGCAAAAGAAATCACACTAATTTTGGCGACGGTCAATCACGTTAACTGAATGATCCCATCTGGCCACACGAACCAACGCAATATGAAAAAACGCCTTTTCACCATCTTTCTTCTGTTTTTCACGCTCAACATCTGGGCACAAAATCGTTATACGCTCAGTGGCTACATTCGCGAGAAGGGAAGCCGCGAACTTTTGCCCGGTGTCAACATTTATCTTCCGCAACAAAAAACGGGAACCATCACCAACAACTATGGATTTTACTCAATCACCTTACCCCAGGGGCATTACGAAATTCAATATTCTTATGTTG
>JACFNF010000061.1 GCA_019454985.1 Bacteroidales bacterium | reverse complement strand
TTAAATAAAGGAGAACCTGAGCTTCCGCCTTCGGTAACACCAAATCCATTTTCGGTGGCTGCCCAACCTAGGCGCCAGTATTTTCCGTTCGGGAAAGTGCCACCCATGCTGTATTCACTGGAAGCTACCGTTGTATTGAAAGTTGAAATCTTTTTGATGTCACCGTCAGGATGATGAATGCCCACTCCCGAGCTGGCGGCAGCGCTGCTACGCGACCATCCGTTGTAATAGGGCTGGTATGATTCTGGCATATCCTGAAGCAAGCGCAAAAGCTTGAAATCGGAATTATCGTTTACACTGCCCGAGGTACCGGCAACGCGCGTTGCGCCCGACATGGTGTTTTTTGCCGGCTCGGTTGCCGGGCGTGCGCATCCTTCTGACTCGTAATTGAAAGCAAACAGCCATTGAGCATAATCATTCGCACTCGACTGTGCTCCGCAATGATTCGCGGTAAGGAAATACGGTGTACGGTCTTCACGCACATTGTTCAGCAATGAGCCACTGCAATAATACAGTGCGCTACCTTGTTTGACCACGATGCGCGCCACGCCACGCTTTTGCTTCTGCCATCGGGCACCTTCGGAGCAGTTCACATTGACTTCGCAGTTTCCGGATGTACCAAAACCCTGTTGCGAGCTCACCGACTTGAGCAAGCCTACTTCGTTAAGCACAATCGCATAGTCATCGGCATCCAAGGCTGTTTGAAACTGCAATATCACCGGTTTGGCCGGAAGGGGGCCGATAGCAAACGGTCCACCATGGGTGTGGCTTTGGCGCGTGAAAGCTCCGGCAATCAGCTCTCCATCAGTAGAAAGAATAAAAAACTGTCCCATTTCGCCGGGATCAAACTGGCTGAAATACAGGCTAAACTCCTCAATTCCTGTTGGCAGCAGTTCTAATTGCCACACTTTTGCCCGCTGTTTAACGTCCACAAACCATTTTCCGTGCGTAACCAAATCAGCCATCGCCGGAACTGTAATCCCTGCCAAAGGAAGGCTGCTTTCGCTTTTCGAAATTGACCTAAAACGCCCCTCGTCCCAACTGATTTTCAAAGGTTCGGCAGACTGAACTGACTCAACCCGAATAGGAATTCCCTCAAAACTCACCTGAGCATCAATGGACTGGCCAACAAAAAGAAAAAGAAGCAGGAATAGGGTAAATCTCCGAAAGCAAAAAACAGGGATGGTCATAAATTCGTTTTTGGCGGTTTAAAGATAGCGAATAAGTCAAGCGAAATCAAAGTTCCCTATCTTTTAAAAGGATTTACATTATTTTCAGTTTGTTCTTCATTTTTTTGCTTCTCCCGACGCAAGGCTGCTGCCACAGCAAGTTGCCCAAGGGCAATACCCCCATCGTTGGAAGGAACCTGCCGGTGCGAAAAAACCTCAAAGCCCAAATTTTCTAATAGTTGAATCGAATTTTCGAGCAAATAACGGTTTTGAAAAGTGCCCCCAGAGAGTACAACTTTATTGATTCCACTTTCTTTTCGCATCCTTTTCGCAAGATCAACAAAAAGAGCTAACATAGTGTTGTGAAATTTAGCTGCAATCAGTCCTGCGGGTTTTCCCTCACGTAAATCTTTAACAATCAAATAGAACAGTTTTCTTAATATGATTTTTCCGTCCACAACATCGTAAAGATATTTTGATTTGCAATCTGGCAAAATTGCTGCCTCTAATCGCATGGGTGCCTCGGCATGAAAACCGGAATAAACGCAAAGTCCGGTAAGTGCAGCCACCGCATCAAACAGCCTTCCGGCTCCTGAGCTCAGCGGGGCATTCATTTTCTTTTCGATGGCCAGAAGTACCCATTGCAACTCTTCGGGCGAGACAGTTTCTAAAAAAGGCAGTTTCAGTGCGATGAATTCTTTTCCCATATATTGATAGAGAAAAGAAACGGCCGTTCGCCAGGGTTCTTCGGTCACTCTGTCGCCGCCAGGCAAAGGCACGGGCAAGAGGGAAAATTTGCGTTCGTAATGGCTCAGATCGCAAAGAAAGAACTCGCTGCCCCAAATGCTTCCATCGTCGCCCAAACCGGTTCCATCGAAAGCAATGCCAATCACTTTTTCATCGAGTCCGTTTTCGGCCATACAGGAAGCGATATGTGCATGATGATGCTGTACTTCAATGATTTCTATTCCCAATGACCGGGCATAATTACCCGATAGATAGTCGGGATGGAGGTCAATGGCTGCCAGACTGGGTTTCAGTCTGAACAAATTTCTAAAACGGTTGGCTGCCTCACTGTAGAAGTCGTAGGTTTCAGCGTTTTTCAGGTCGCCGATATGCTGGCTCAGTATGGCCATATTGCCTTTTCCAAGGGCAAAGGCGCCGGCCAGTTCGGCTCCGGCAGCAAAAATTCCTTCCGTATCCAGATGGAATAGAACGGGTTCGGGAGCATATCCCCTCGAGCGCCTGATCAAACGCTCGTGGCCGTAAGCCAACATCAACACCGAATCATCGGCACGATTGTGAATGTCTCGGTTATAAAACACGACGTGATCGGCCACCTGCTGAAGGACATCCACTCCCTGTGTTTCATCAATGGTTACCGGTTCTTCGCAAAGGTTTCCGCTGGTAAACACGATAGCGTCTGTCTTCAGAAAGTCAAACATCTGATAATGAATCGGCATATAGGGCAGCATGATCCCGGTTGTGACCAGCCCATTGCTTACGGCAGGCGCAAGCGGGAATTTATTTTTCAGCAAAACGATGGGTCGCCGCCATGAAGTGAGTACCTTTTCTTCATCATCATACACGAAAAAACGTTTTTTGACAGAATCCAAATCGGGCATCATGACGGCCATTGGTTTGCCATCGCGGTGTTTTCGTTGTCGGAGCAGCTCAACAGCTTCTGATTGATAAGCATCGCACAGAAAATGAAAGCCTCCAAGTCCTTTTAATGCCACAATCTTTCCGTCATCAATCCATTGTGCGATAGCACGGGGAATTTCCGCCGTTGCCACATCTTCATTCATCACTTTGTAAACTGGTCCGCACTGCCGACACGAAACCGGCTGGGCATGGAAACGGCGATCGTTGATATCCTGATATTCATTGCGGCATACCGGACACATCTCAAAGGCATCCATCGTTGTGTTGATGCGATCATATGGCAAATCCCGGACGATGGTGAAGCGCGGGCCGCAATTGGTACAATTGATAAAAGGATAGTCAATGCGATGGGGCTGGCGTTTCAAATCGGCCAGACACTCGGAACATACGGCGATATCCGGGCTTACCAATGTGATGTGATCCGAATAATTATGGCTTTTTCTGATTTGGAAATCGGTGTATCCCTGTATGTTACACTCTTTTACGTTCAAATTGATGATACGAGCAGCCTCTGGTTTTTGTGCAAACAAATCGCGCCTGAAAGCATCCATCTGTTGTCTCGATCCTTCGGTGAAAACAGTGACACCCAGATTGTTGTTTTCCACCCAGCCTTTAAGGCCGTTTGCCCGTGCAATCCGATAGACAAAAGGCCGGAAACCTACCCCCTGAACCAGTCCGTTGATGTGCCACTCACAGGCAATCGTTTGATCTTCCTCTGCACTTTTTCTCATGCGTCTGTTTCTCACCAAATGATTTAGATCGTTGAAATTCAGTTTCTTTATTATTAATGAGATACTATATTATATTTTACAAAAGTAAAGAGAAACCAAAATATCTGAAAAAATACATGTGAAAAGCAACCTTATCCACAAAAGCATCATCTTTTTTGAAAAATCAAAGCAGGCTCTGTTCTACATTTTTTGTATCAGATTGATGATCATTGTGTTGTTGGTAGAAAGCTGAAACAAAAATCAAAAAGAATGGAGGTATTGTTCAAATTTCGGGTCGAATCATTCAGCCATTTGCCATTGTCGTCTTGAAGGGGGGAAGACACAATGGCATTTTTTTATTTTAACAAACGATTTTGTCCGGTTTTGCGTTTAAAAGCCATGAGAAGAAGTTTATTTTTCCTGTTAGGTTTTCTGTTTTTTTTGAACTTCAGAGTGGAGGCTCAAAAAAGCCGGCCAGAGTCCATTTTAGCGCTTGCCGAAAACCTGATGCAGCAATACTCCACTTCCAAAAAACGTTTTGAAGCTGCGTATCAATGGGTTACGCATTATATCCGGTATGATGCAATGCAGGCTCAGGGCAACCCGGCCAAACGAAGTCAGTCCGAAGTGACGATTCAGGCGTTTCGGAGCGGCAAGGCTGTTTGCGAAGGCTATGCCGGTGTTTTGGATAGCTTAGCAAAGCTGATGGGCATCCCTTCGCATCTGGTTTGTGGTTACACGCGCCTTCATGGCCAGACCGACCCTACACCACACGTTTGGGTAGCCAGCCTGATTGATGGCCATTGGCTGCTCAGCGATCCGACTTTTGGCTCAGGTTCAATGGAAAACGGAAAATTTGTTTTTGAATACAAACCAGCCTATTTGATGATGTCGCCCGAGAAAGCCATCGAAACCCATATCCCTTATGACCCTCTGTGGCAGTTTCTGGCCTCACCGCAAACCCACGAAGGATTTTACAAGAACGATAAAAATCGTTGTATTCCGGGCTACTATCTTCATCACCACGACAGTTTGATGGCCTTTTTTGGGCTTGACGATGAGCAACGGCTAAGGACCGAACTTGACCGAATCATGCAACAGCCACATTACTTTGAAGCCTTGAAACAGCGTATGGCTTTCCTTGAAAACAGTATTCAACTGAGTAGTTACAACCGTTCAGTGAGGCAGATTCAACAAATTCAGGCTATTTACAATCAGGCAGTTGGCGCTTATAACATTTATGTAAAAGAGTTTAATGCCAAAACAGATGGCAGATCGGGCAAGGCTAAAACCGATGAGCTTGAGAAAGCCCGCCTGCTTGTTGACAGTTGTGAGATGTTGCTGCTCAACAGCCGTTTTCATCCGCAGACCATCGAAAGTGCCCAAAAAGTGCAACAAGCCATTTTCGAGTTTCAGCAAAAAATACGTGAGGCTTATTGAGCCAATATAGCGCGTTACAAAGCCTTGTTTCTTTTTTTTGGTCATTGGCCTTCAATTCGTAATTTTGCCTCAAACCAAATGATGATGAGAAAATTTTATTTTTTGCTTTTGTTCTTTTTTCTTTTTTCTACTGCAAAAAGCCAAAATTACTATGCCTGTGGCGAGCAATCCGGAGTGTGGAATTATGACACGGTTTTTGTGCATTGCAACGTACTGATTCCCGCAGGAAGCCAACTCGAGATTGCGCCGGGCACACAGGTGCTTTTCACCGGACATTACTCAATGTTTGTGGAAGGTGTGTTGAAAGCCATCGGTCAAGCCGGCGACACCATTTGTTTTGCCAGCGCCGACACAACAGGCTTTTCTGATATACACAGTACTTCGGGCGGCTGGAATGGCATTCGTTTCGAAAACACAGCTGAAACAAGCGATTCATCCCTTTTTGCCTATTGCAAATTCAGCTATGGCAAGGCTGTTGGCGACTCGTTAAATTGTTTTGGCGGAGCCATTCGGCTGCGCAATTTTGGTAAAGTGAGCATTCGTCACAGCCATATCCACCATAATTATTCATTTTATTGGGGTGGTGGGCTCTATGCCTATAAAAGCAATATCCTTGTCGAAAATTCCATT
>JACFNF010000060.1 GCA_019454985.1 Bacteroidales bacterium | reverse complement strand
AAAAGGAAGCGGGCTTTTTTGTATTGTTATATGTCTTATTCGGCCAAAACTAAGACTTTGTTTTCCAACACTTCGAGCATGCCGCCTTTGATTTCAAAATACTGAAGTTTTTTCTCGGCATCCATGGTCTTAATCCGGCCTTTACCCAAAGCAGCAATCATGGGCGCGTGGTTGTTCAGAATTTCAAACAATCCGTCAATGCCCGGAAGTTGCACTAAGTCCACTTCGCCGGTGAAAACAGTTTTGTCGGGAGTAATAATCTCAAGATTCATGTCCGCTTACATTAGGCGCCACTTTCGGCCAATAGTTTCTTTCCTTTTTCGATAGCTTCCTCAATGGTTCCCACGAGATTGAATGCCGATTCGGGATATTCGTCCACTTCCCCGTCCATGATCATATTAAATCCTTTGATGGTATCTTCAATGGATACGATGGTACCTGGAATACCAGTAAACTGTTCGGCCACATGGAAAGGTTGCGACAGGAAACGCTGCACACGGCGGGCGCGATGAACGATGAGTTTGTCGTCTTCTGAGAGTTCGTCCATACCCAGGATGGCAATGATATCCTGCAACTCTTTGTAACGCTGCAAGATTCCTTTGACGCGTTGGGCAGTGTTGTAATGAGCTTCGCCTACCACTTCAGGGCTCAGGATTCGGCTGGTTGAGTCGAGGGGGTCAACGGCGGGATAAATTCCCAGCTCGGCGATTTTACGATTGAGTACGGTGGTGGCGTCGAGGTGGGCAAAGGTGGTTGCAGGTGCCGGGTCGGTAAGGTCGTCGGCAGGCACGTACACCGCCTGTACGGAAGTGATAGAACCACGTTTGGTAGAGGTGATGCGTTCCTGCATCAACCCCATCTCGGTAGCTAAAGTAGGCTGGTAACCCACAGCTGAAGGCATACGTCCGAGCAGTGCCGACACTTCTGATCCGGCCTGGGTGAAACGGAAGATGTTGTCAATGAAGAACAGGATGTCGCGTCCACCTGTTTTTTCATCACCATCACGGAAATATTCGGCTAAGGTAAGGCCGCTAAGAGCCACACGGGCACGGGCTCCCGGAGGTTCGTTCATCTGGCCGAATACTAATGTAGCCTGCGACTCGCCTAATTCGGAATAATCCACCTTATCGAGATCCCAGCCGCCTTTTTCCATGCTTTCGAGAAACTCTTTTCCGTATCTGATAACACCCGACTCAATCATCTCGCGAAGCAAGTCGTTGCCTTCGCGGGTGCGCTCTCCCACACCGGCAAAAACCGATAATCCACTGTACGACTTAGCGATATTATTGATCAGCTCCATGATAATTACCGTTTTGCCGACACCGGCGCCACCAAAGAGGCCAATCTTTCCACCTTTTGCATAAGGCTCGATCAGGTCAATCACTTTGATACCTGTATAAAGCACTTCGCTTTGGGTAGTCAAGTTTTCGAAGGTAGGGGGTTTGCGGTGGATATCGTAAGAGCTTGAAGTTTCAACGGGCTTCAGACCGTCAATGACATTTCCGATGACGTTGAACAGCCTCCCTTTGATGGCATCGCCGGTAGGCATGGAAATCGGTTTGCCAAGTGAAAGTACTTCCATTCCCCGCCTGAGGCCGTCTGTAGAATCCATAGCAATGGTGCGGATGGTATTCTCACCAATGGCCTGCTGCGCTTCGAGGATTAGTTTTTCGCCATTTTCGCGTGTAACCTCAAGTGCATCAAGAAGGTCGGGCAGATTGTTTTCCTGGTCGAAGGCCACGTCAACAACGGGGCCAATGATTTGAACGATTTGTCCTGTGACGGTCTTATTCATTTGAATCGGGTTTCTTAAATTCTATTAAACTTGGCGCAAAGATAAGATTTTGAATGATTTTGCCAACATCCTTACCGAAAAAATACTGCTTTTAAGGTTCTTAAAGCTTTTTTAAAAATTTTCGTTCAAAAAGCAGCAGCCAAGCCACTCCAATGGTGATTGCCGAATCGGCTACATTGAAAACTGGTCGGAAAAACACAAAATAGCCGTCGCTGCCAAAAAGAAAATTGGGAAGCCATTGTGGGAGTTGGTTTTGTTGCAGCACAATCAGGGGAAAGTAAAACATATCCACCACTTTTCCGTACAAAAACGGCGCATAACCTCCGCCTTCAGGTAAAAATGTAGCTACGGTTTGATAGGTACTTTTGCTGAATATCAGGCCATAAAAAGCACTGTCAATGATGTTTCCGAGGGCTCCGGCCAGAATCAGCGTGATGGCAAACACCGGGCCAAACGGGGTTTTGCGGCGGGTGAGCAAAAAAAGATAAAGGCCGATGGCGATGACGGCAAGAATACGGAAAAGACTGAGCGCTAGTTTGCCCCACTCGCCGGAAAACTGCAGGCCATAGGCCATGCCGGGATTTTCGGTAAAATGGATAATGGCCCAGTTTCCGATATAGGGAATCTCCTGACCAATGGTCATCGTGAGTTTGACAATAAATTTTGATGCCTGGTCAATGAGCAGAACCAAAAAAACGATGAGAAGCGGACGTTTCACGGATGGTTGGAGATTATTGGGCACAATACAAAGCCCGGACAAAGAAAACCATAAGTTTGTCCGGGGTACGACAATGAATTAAAGGAGCCGAACATTAAACATTACTGCCTTGTTGCAGTTTGGCTTCAATGCTCAGTGTGGCATGCGGTACAATGCGCAGACGCTCTTTGGCAATAAGCTTGCCGGTTGCCCTGCAGATGCCATAGGTTTTGTTTTCGATACGAATCAGTGCGCTTTCGAGATTATTGATAAACTTCTGCTGGCGTGCGGCCAATTTCCCGTTTTCTTCTTTCGAAAGTACCTGATAGCCTTCTTCGAGCACTTTAAAAGTTGGCGAAGTATCATTGGTTCCGTGTTCATCTTCGTTTGAAAGCGCTTCGGTCAGCAGTTTCAGGTCGGAACGGGCTTTTTCGAGTTTTTTTAAAATAATCGCTCTGAATTCTTCCAGTTCTTCATCCGAATATCGGGTCTTTTTTACTTCGGGCTCTTGATTTTGTTCACTTTCTTTCATGGCTTTCTATTTTTAAATATCCAAAATCCATCGTTATATTCCGGTATAAATATAGCACAATTTCGCAACGAAAGGCAGAAATAATCTGTTAAAAATGCCTTTTAGGACTGCCGTGAGATGCGAATCTTCAGGGTTATTTCGTCAATAAGTTCATTCTCAGATACATTGTCTCCTTCAAGCTGTTCTACAAAAATAAGTTTCCCCAAAGTTTCGGAACTGATATATTCGCTGAAGGCCTCGATAGCCTGGTGCAATTTCTCGCCTGCTTCGAGTTCGAGCAGGATATGGTCGGTCACCTCAAAGCCATTGTCTTTGCGAAGATTCTGCACCCGGTTGACCAATTCGCGCACAAGTCCTTCGTTTAGTAGCTTTTCGGTCAGCGTGATGTCCAATGCTACAGTGAGCCTGTCCTGAGTAGCTACTAACCAGCCTGGAATATCTTCTGTGCTGATTTCCACGTCTTCGAGCGAAAGATTGATTTGCTCATTTCCAATCATGAGGTTGTAAGATCCCTGCTGCTCAAAATTGCGGATATCGTATTGTGAAAAACCGGTAAGGGCAATGCCGATATCTTTCATCAGTTTGCCAAAGCGCGGGCCCAGGGTTTTGAAATTGGGTTTAATTTTTTTAATAAGCACTCCACTTTCATCACTCAAATAGTTGAGTTGCTTAACGTTGACTTCAGAAAGAATGAGTGTTTCCACTGCGCGAAGTTGCTGCTCCATCTGGCTGTTCAAAACCGGTATCATGATGCTTTGCAGGGGCTGTCGTACACGGATATTGCTCTTTTTACGCAAGGAGAGAACCATTGAACTGATGGTCTGTGCCATTTCCATCCGTTCTTCCAGCTCGGGATTGATCAATTCGGGTCGTGATTCGGGGAAGTCAGACAGGTGAACCGATTCAGCGTCTATTTTTCGGGTTACCGAGTTAAGATCTAAGAAAAGCTGTTCGCTAAAGAAAGGAGCGATGGGCGAGGCTAATTGTGCAATGGTAATCAGGCAGTTATACAGAGTTTGGTAGGCCGATATTTTGTCGGTGGTGTATTGTCCTTTCCAGAAGCGGCGGCGCGAAAGACGTACATACCAATTGCTCAGATGTTCGTCAACAAAATCCTGAATGGCACGTCCGGCGCGGGTAGGTTCATAGTTCTCGTAGGCTTCGCCGACAACCCGAATGAGGGAGTGGAGCTCAGAAATGATCCAACGGTCAATCTCAGGCCGTTCGGCCAACGGAAGGTCGGGTTCGCTGTAGGTGAAACCATCAATGTTGGCATATAGTGCAAAAAATGCATAAGTGTTGTAAAGTGTTCCGAAAAACTTACGCCTTACCTCGTCTAAGCCGTTCAGGTCGAATTTCAGGTTGTCCCAGGGCTGTGCGTTGGTGATCATATACCAGCGGGTAGCGTCGGGGCCAAATTTTTCGATGGTTTCAAAAGGATCAATGGCATTGCCAAGGCGTTTCGACATCTTGTTGCCGTTTTTATCCAATACCAAGCCATTGGATACTACTGTTTTGAAAGCTACTGAATCGAACAACATCACGGCGATGGCATGCAGGGTGAAGAACCAGCCGCGGGTCTGGTCAACGCCTTCAGCAATAAAGTCGGCCGGATAATTTCCTTCAAAATCGTTTTCCTTGTTGAAAGGATAATGCATTTGTGCGTATGGCATCGCTCCCGAGTCGAACCAGACATCAATGAGGTCGGGCTCGCGATACATCGGCTTGCCTTTTGGCGAGAGCAGCACAATGCGGTCGGCATAGGGGCGGTGAAGATCGAAGGAGGCATAGTTTTCGGCGTTGGTATTACCTTCCTGATAATTACTGAACGGATTTTCTGTCATCAGCCCGGCTTCTACAGCTTTGCCGACAGCCTTTTTTAGTTCAGCCACCGAACCAAAGCATTGCTGTTCGCTGCGATCTTCAGTTGTCCATATTGGCAATGGCACACCCCAGAAACGCGAACGCGACAGGTTCCAGTCAACCAAATTTTCGAGCCAGTTGCCAAACCTTCCTTCGCCGGTGGCTTTAGGTTTCCAGTTGATGGTTTTATTGAGCTCGAGCATGCGGTCACGGTAGGCCGTTGTGCGGATAAACCAACTGTCGAGCGGATAATAGAGTACCGGCTTATCGGTTCGCCAGCAATGTGGATAGCTGTGCACAAACTTCTCAATCCGAAATACTTTATTTTCTTTTTTGAGCATTACGGCAATATCCACATCAAGGCTCGGGGCATCGGCGGTCAGGTTTTCATCATAGTCGTTTTTGACAAAACGTGAGGCAAACTCCGAATAACGACTGACATCCACATATTCTTCAACAAACTGAGGGTCAAGTTCCTCAATGGGGTAAAAGCGTCCTTTCAGGTCAACCATCGGGCGCTTGTTGCCATCGGAATCAATCAGCAAAAGTGGTACTATGCCCGAAGATTTGGCAACACGGTCGTCGTCAGCGCCAAAAGTAGGTGCGATATGCACGATTCCCGTACCATCGGCAGTGGTGACAAAGTCGCCGCCAATCACGCGGAAGGCATCGCCCATTGGTTTAATCCACGGAATCAGCTGTTGGTAACGCAGCCCGATAAGTCGTTCGCCTTTGAATTCGCCGGCAAGGTGAAAAGGAATGGCTTTGTCGCCGATTTTATAGGTTTGTGGATCGGCATCGCGCATTTTTTCGTCGAAATAGGCCGACAGGAGTGTTTTGGCTAAAATTACCTGTATGGGCAGACCGCTGTAAGGGTTAAAAGTTTTCACCAACACATAGTCAATGTCGGAGCCAACGGCAAGAGCGGTATTCGACGGCAGGGTCCAGGGTGTAGTCGTCCAGGCCAGAATGAAAAGCGGAATACTACTGTCGGCGTTGAGAAAGGCCGTGTTCTGGTCGTGAGTAAGTTCAAACTGTGCCGTAGCCGAGGTATCTTTCACATCGCGGTAACAGCCGGGTTGATTCAGTTCGTGGGTACTCAGGCCGGTTCCGGCAGCCGGACTATAAGGCTGAAT
>JACFNF010000059.1 GCA_019454985.1 Bacteroidales bacterium | reverse complement strand
GTCAAAGAACGTTTTTCTAACCAACTGGAACTCAATCTATTTTAACGAGACACTAGTGACATTAAATAAAAATTATTTATAATTACGGTCAAAATTTAATAAGGAAGATAAAACCATGAAGAAAATATTAGGATTAGATTTGGGTTCGGCATCTATTGGCTGGGCTTTAATTGGCGAACACGACGATAAAACAACCATCATTGGCATGGGCAGTCGGATTATACCTTATGAAGGTACAGAAGGTAAGGACTTTGCTAAAGGTACCGGAGAGAGCAGAAACTCACTTCGCACAAAAGCAAGAACAGCCCGAAAAGGCTACGATCGATATCAGCTTCGAAGAAAATACCTGGTCGATGCTTTATTGAAAGCAAATATATTTCCTGACGAAACATTAAAAAATCTCCCAAAAATTGAACTTTGGGCTCTTCGTGACAAAGCTGTCTCTTCTCAGATTACACTTAATGAACTTGGTCGGTTACTATTGTGGCTCAATCAGAAACGAGGTTATAAAAGCAGCCGCAGCGACGCTAACTTAGGTAAAAAGGATACTGAATATGTAGCTGCTGTGAAAAGCAGACATGAAAAGATAAAAGAACTGAATCAGACAATAGGCCAATTCTTTTATCAGGAATTATCTAACGATCCATTTTACCGCGTGAAGGAAAATATCTTTCCCCGTGAAGCTTACATTGAAGAGTTTGATGCAATTTGTAATACTCAAAAGCAATATTATCCGGAAACTTTGACCGAATCGTTTATTTCAAAAGTCAGGAATGAGATAATTTATTATCAACGTCCTTTGAAATCGCAAAAAGGCTTGGTTTCCGTTTGTGAGTTTGAAGGATTTTGGCGAAAAGGAAAGGATGGTAAAGAATATTTTGTTGGACCGAAAGTTGCGCCCAAGAGTTCGCCCATCTTTCAATTATCAAAGATGTGGGAGAATATCAATAACATCAAAGTGGGCTCCAGGTCAGGCGGGGATATTGAGATAAGCCTTGAACAAAAACAAGCCATCTTCCAACACTTGGATAATAACGAGAAACTGACGGTTACAGATTTGTTGAAAATACTTCGGCTCGACAAAAATAATTGTTATATCAATAAGCAGATAGAAAAAGGATTGACCGGTAATATTACAAAACACGCCATTCGCCAATGTTTTGGAAACTCGACACAGTATAATCGTCTATTGAAATTGGATTTTGATATCGTTGAGGACGACAAAAAGGACTATCTGGTTGATAAAAAGACAGGAGAAATCTTGAATGAAAAATCAATTCAGCAGGTTGACCCCAAAATTGAATTTGAACCACTCTATCAACTGTGGCATACCATCTACTCCATTCAGGATAAAACGGAATGTAGCAATGCCCTGCAAGCCAAGTTTGGTATTGAACCCGAGATAGCTGACAAGTTGGCGGATATTGACTTCAGCAAACATGCTTTTGGAAACAAATCAGCCAAGGCTATTCGTAAAATACTACCTTACTTGATGGAGGGCGATAAATACAGTGAAGCCATGAGCTATGCCGGATACGAACATTCCGATTCGTTGACCAAAGATGAAAACCTGAAACGGAAATTACTGGACAAATTAAAACCGATTGAAAAAAATTCACTCCGTCAACCAATTGTGGAAAAGATTCTTAATCAGATGGTAAACGTTGTGAATGCAATTATTGATAAATATGGTAAACCGGATGAGATAAGAGTAGAGCTTGCTCGCGAATTGAAACAAAGTAAGGATGAGCGCAATGAAACAGACAAAGCCATGAGCAAACGCCAACGAGAAAATGAAAACATCTCAAAACGCTTAGCTGAATATGGATTAAAAGCAACCCGTAACAACATTATCAAATGGAGATTGTATGAAGAAATCGATAACGAAGAAAAGAAACTGAATGCTGTTTGTATTTATTGCGGACAACCTATTTCTTTGACCGAGGCAATCAAAGGCAACGATGTGGACATTGAACACATTATTCCCAAATCAAAACTTTTTGACGATTCGCAAAGCAACAAAACACTGGCTCACAGGCATTGCAACAAAGATAAAAATGACAGGACGGCCTATGACTTTATGAAAAGTAAGCCAACGGAAGTGTTTGAAGCCTATATCGAAAGGGTTAATACATTGTATGCCAATTATGTCATCAATAAAGCAAAGCGCGACAAACTCCTGATGCCGGAAGATAAAATACCGGATAATTTTATTGACCGACAACTTCGCGAAAGTCAATATATTTCACGTAAAGCAAGAGAAATACTTCAAACCATTTGTCATAACGTATGGGCAACAAGCGGAACGGTTACTGCCGAACTCAGGCATTTATGGGGCTGGGATGAAATCACGATGAATCTTCAATTTGATAAATACAAACAATTAGGATTAACTGAAATAGTGGAATGGGAAAGCGACCATGGACGAAACAAACATCAAAAAGAAGTTATATCCGGTTGGACCAAAAGGGACGACCATCGCCACCACGCCATTGATGCCCTGACGATAGCTTGCACCAAACAAGGCTACATCCAGCGATTCAACACCTTAAGTGCAGAAAAGACCAGGGAAGATATGTCTGCAGTGGTTGAGGAACGTTCTGTTGTGTTCAATGAAAAGCGGTCACTTCTTGAGAAGTATATTATCAGCGAGCGACCTATTCCGGTGGCAGAGGTTGAAAAGGCTGTAGCCAACATTCTTATTTCCTTTAAATCGGGCAAGAAAGTGGCAGTAGTCGGGACGCGTAAAACAGGGAAACGAGGTAACAAGAAAGTAGTGCAGACCGGTATTATTGTGCCAAGAGGACAGCTCAGTGAAGAGAGTGTGTATGGCAAGATTCAAACAATTGACGAGAGAAAACCACTCAAATACATTTTTGAAAATAGCCAACTAATATTAAAACCGTATATCAAACAATTAGTTGAAGAAAGAATCGAAGTTAACAAAGGGGATATCAAAAAGGCGATAGCTTCCTTAAAGAAAGACCCTATTTATTTGGACAAGGAAAAAGAGATTTTACTTGAATATGCTTCCTGTTACAAAACCGAATATGTTATTAAATATACTGTTGATATCAACTTCAACAAAGTAGATAAGGTTATTGACGGCAAGATAAAAGAGATTTTACAACAACGCTTAGATAAATTTGGAGGCAAAGCCAAAGAAGCATTCAAAGATGTTCAATTAGATGACAAATCAATCATTAAATGGTACGAAGACGAAGGCTTGGAGCGCCCAATTAAATCTGTTCGTTGCTTTACCGGTCTATCGGCTGTTGTTCCCGTGAAAAAAGATGATGCAGGTAAAGATATCGGATTTGTAAAACCTGGGAATAATCATCATATTGCCATTTACAAAGATAAAGAGGGAAAAAGAGTTGAACATGTTTGTACATTCTGGCATGCCGTAGAGCGGAAGAAATATGGAATTCCGGTTATCATTAAAGACGCATCCGAAGTGTGGGACAAGATCCAAATGCAACCGGATGGGACTTATCCTGAAAGTTTTCTGGAAAAACTACCGGATGCTCAACTAAACTTAGAGTTAAGCATGCAGCAAAATGAAATGTTCGTACTGGGAATGGCAAGTGAAGATATTCAGATGGCGATTGAAACTATGAATTATAAAGCAATTAGTGAGCGACTGTACCGAGTGCAGAAAATGTCTATTAAACCAAGTAGCGGTCAAATTGATTTATTATTTAGGCATCATTTAGAAACTCAGCTAATTGATGACTCTAATTCTAAGATAAGTAAGAGGTTCATTAATATCCAAAGTTTGGGAGCGTTATTTAGTTTAAACCCATACAAACTCAAAATCGACCTTCTTGGCAATATCTCGTTGTAGTAATCGTCTAAGTTTTCCAAAGTTCAAAACTTTGGAAAACTTGATTGCTAAACAAGCAAACAAAAAGCGCAAAAGAAAAGCTGCAAGTCAACAAGAGTCAAAATGATGCTATTCATCGGATGACTCCAAGTCTTCGGATAAATAATGGCGTAATACCGAAAATTTAGTGTTATTTTGGTCGTACGGATTGGTCGTAAAGAAGAAATTGAGATTTTAATTGGAGCGTCTAAGTTTTCCAAAGTCCAAAACTTTGGAAAACTTGATTGCTAAACAAGCAAACAAAAAGCGCTATGGAAAAGCTGCAAGCCAACAAGAGCTATCACATTTTCAACCACGCCAACGGTTCTGAAAATCTGTTTACGGAGGATGAAAATTACCGTTATTTTTTAGAGAAATACCGGACGTATATTTCACCCATTGCAGAGACTTATGCTTATTGTCTGATGCCTAATCATTTTCATTTGGTGCTAAGGATTCGTCGCAAAGAAGAAATAGAAGATTTGATTGTAGCGACTAAGTTTTCCAAAGTTCAAAACTTTGGAAAACTTGAGGAAGCAATTAGCAACAATGAGATTGAACGTTTCCTTTCCAAACAATTTTCCAATTTCTTCAGTTCTTATACGCTGTCGTTCAACAAGAGAAACGAACGGATGGGCTCGTTGTTTATGAAGAATTTTAAACGGGAACTTATTTCTGATAGGGATTTTTTTCTTTCGGCTATTGTTTACACGCATCGCAACCCCATTCATCATGGTTTCTGCACTACTTACTTAGATTGGTCATATACATCTTATTCAGAAATCCGGGAACAAAAAAGTGAGATTATTCAGATTGAGAAACTGATCAAAGTTTTTGGTGGCGAACAGCAGTTTGTCCGTATGCATCAGGATGGATTGGATAAGTTCAAGCAATCGCAGTCGTTGGATGTTTGATTTTATACAACTTTTCCAAAGTTCAAAACTTTGGAAAAGTTATAGTTTACGTTACTAAATTTTTATCGCCATGATCAAACGCACCCTTTATTTTGGTAACCCGGCTTACCTGTCTCTTCGCAATGAACAACTCTGCATTAAGCTGCCGGAGGTGGAGAAAAGTGATAAACTTTCTGAAAAGTTTAAACAAGACGCGGTACACACGATTCCTGTTGAAGATATAGGGGTAGTGATACTCGACAATAAGCAGATTACCATTACGCAAGGCTTAATCGAAAAACTGCTGGCAAATAATTGCGCCCTGATTAGCTGCGACAGCAACCGCATGCCTTTTGGTCTGATGCTGCCATTGGATGTTAACACAATACAGACTGAACGATTTATGTTTCAAACTGACGCATCCAAACCATTGAAAAAACAGTTGTGGCAGCAAACGGTACAGGCTAAAATCCGAAACCAGGCAGCAGTGCTTCATGCTAAGACCGGCGCAGTAGTGAAAAACATGCTTGTATGGGCTGATGACGTGAAAAGTGGCGACCCGGATAATTACGAGGCACGCGCTGCCGTCTATTATTGGGGCAATCTCTTTCGGAGTATTCCCGGTTTTAGCCGCAATCGGGAGGGGATCCCTCCCAACAATTTATTAAATTACGGCTACGCCATACTTCGGGCAATAATAGCTCGCTCGCTTGTAGGGAGCGGCTTATTGCCAACGCTGGGCATTCATCACCGCAGCAAGTACAATGCCTACTGTCTGGCCGATGATATTATGGAGCCTTACCGACCCATTGTCGATGCACTGGTTTTCGACATTGTAGCGTTCGGCGTCGATATCAGCGATTTGAACAAAGAGCTGAAAACAAAGTTATTGGCTATTCCTGTGCTCGATGTCTATCTGAATGGACAACGCAGCCCATTGATGATTGCAGCAGGACAAACCACAGCATCGCTCGCGCAGTGTTTTGCAGGCGAAGCGAGAAAAATAAAATATCCCGATATAGAAAAATAAAAAGAAGCAGAGATGGAATCGCGCTTTAATCAATACCGGATTATGTGGGTACTCGTTTTTTTTGATCTGCCGACCGAAACCAAAAAAGAGCAGAAAATCTATGCGAAATTCCGTAAAGGTTTGCTCGACGATGGCTTTGCTATGTTTCAGTTTTCGATTTACTTGCGCCACTGCGCGAGCCAAGAAAATGCAGAGGTTCATATCCGCCGTGTTAAACAATTGCTCCCCGAAAAAGGTCATGTGGGCATACTGTGCATTACCGATAAACAATTTGGTCGAATGGAACTTTTTTATGGACGAAAAGAAAAGGCACTGGCAGCACCCAGTCAACAGCTCGAACTTTTCTAAAACAAAAAACCCGCCCATTGGACGGATTTTTTGTTTGTCATTGACCGGATTTTTTCTTCTAAAACCTTATTCAATAGTTTGAATCTCATGCTTTTACGCCGATCGTGCTGTTTGAATCAGGTCAAAGATACAAATTTGAAAGCAATTCACAAC
>JACFNF010000058.1 GCA_019454985.1 Bacteroidales bacterium | reverse complement strand
AGCAACCTCTCAGGACAGGTCATATTGGAGCAACAAGCCGAAAAAACCGGCAAAATCAATACTTCCGACTGGCCTGCCGGTGTTTATATCATCTCACTGAGCAATGAGAATGAAACCATCAGGCAAAAGTTTGTGATAGAATAAATCTACCCGACAGCTTGTCGAATACATGATATTTAATTTTGAGAAATTCGGCTGTGTTTTCCACACAGCCGAATTTCCTATTGGATTGATTGTTCTATCCTGAGAAACCTCAGAAAACAGCAAATCAAAAGCGATTTTTTCCGATACGGCTTGGCTGCAAATCCCCGGCATCTTTTGCTGGGCGGGAGCAGAATAGAACTGTCGGCGCTCGTGGTTCAAATCGTCATGAAAGATTTTTTGAAACAAAACGGTGAGGCCATCCTGTTTTTGCCGCTTTCGTTGTTTCAGAACGATGGGGCAAACAGCAGCTTCAGGGCATATCGCAGTGGCGAGGTAAACTTCCGGCTTGCAACGATTTTTGACTTCAACGACATTGATGTATTCAGCATCAACTCGTTATGGATTATGCCATTTGATCAGGAATCAAAAAACCTACTTCCCTATTTCCGAAATGAAAATGGCCACTGGAAAAAGTATGATGCAAAGCCGCTGTTTCACGAGACCGACCCATTGAGTATCATGCGGGTTGATGAAAGCCACCGTTTTGACAAAATCGAACCGATTGTCATCAAAAAAGAATCCGCCCCTCGGCAGGGGGTGAACAGTTGCGGCGCCAATGAGGTGTTTTTCTTCGGCAAATTGGAAGTCATCAATACTGATTTCGTTCTTGTCTCGAACAAACATTCCGGCGAGATTTTTCTGCCCGCGAAATTCATCTTTCCGCTTCTTACATCCGAAGCGTTCACAACGGAAAACCCAACACCTTCAAAATGGGTTCTTATGCCTTATCAACACAATGGTAAACCATTGGAATGGAGCGAGATACAGCAATATCCGGAGCTCATGCGATATCTCGAAACAAACAAAGATATTTTACAACGCAGAAAGGGACTGATGCTCCACGCCAAGCTCAGGCACGGTTACTGGTGGGCGATGCTGGGCATCGGGAAATACAGTTATTTCCCTTACAAAGTGGTTTGGGAAGCTTATGGTAAAACTAAATTCAACCCGACAATATTCCATGGAAACTGGCAGGCAAACAAGTCTTTGCAGGCATTTATCCCGGTCAGAACCTTCGCCGAAGCCCAACGAATTCAGGCCGAATTGGCAGCGCCGCGCATCGAAGATTTTCTGCGCTCGTTCAGGATGGAAGGAACAATGAATTGGGCACAGCCCGGCAAGTTGAAAAAGCTCATCAGATATGCCGACGATGCGCTCACAGATGCTGACTGCAAATGAGTGTTTTGCTACGGTTTGCAAAAAAGATGAATGCGACGAAATAAATGCTTCAATTTTTCCAATAACAGCACATTGTTTTTTTTGATGATCGAAAAATTTATCATGAATTGCTTAGCCCTATATTCTTCAAAAACCAGTTCTCCCCTATTTTACTTTCAGTAAATTGCCTTGAAATACAAATCCGAATGATCGGGCCTTATCGCCTGAAACTGAACATCATCGGCCAAAGTCAGTCACTTTTTTAAAGAAAAGATGACTCAGACGGATACCATCCCGTCTTTTTACAATACCTTTGTAAAGCATGGCTTCTTATTTTAACTTGCTCATTTTGAGTTATTTAATCATTTATAGATGTTTTTAATTTTCGATACTGAAACCACGGGTATTCCACGCGACAAGAACGCCCCTTTGACCGATTTCGAGAACTGGCCAAGGGTTGTTCAGCTTTCGTGGCAGCTTCACGACGAGTTGGGGAAACTTGTTGAATCTGAAAATTTCATCATCCGGCCCGACGGTTTCACCATTCCGTTTAATGCCGCAAAAATCCACGGCATCACCACCGATTATGCCACCCAGTATGGGATCGCCCTGACCGAGGTATTGGAAAAGTTTGATCTGGCCCTCGGCAAAACTCAATATATCGTTGGCCACAATATTGATTTCGATCGGACTATACTGGCAGTCGAATATTTAAGACTGGAACGCAACGCCTCCTTTCTTGAAACGGCTCAAATTGACACCTGCAGCGAAACCACCGCCGCTTTTTGTCAGCTCCCGGGTGGCAAGGGCGGACGCTTCAAGCTTCCTACTCTGAGTGAACTTCACCAGCGGCTTTTCAACGAGAGCTTCGACAGCGCACACAATGCACAGGCCGACGTGGTGGCCACTGCACGCTGTTTTTTCGAGCTGCTCCGGCAAGAAGTGATTGGTTCGGGCGAACATCAGCTCAGCCCCGATTTTTTCCGTCTTTTCAAAGAGGCCAATCCCGAGCCCTTCCGCCCTGCCTTAGTCGTCACCGGGCTGGCAAAAACCGAAACAATCCGGGAAGAGTCCATCGGTGAAACAGTCGAAACTGAATTGCACGCACATCCCCATCGTTTTGCACACCTGAGAACCCACAGCACTTATAGTATCCTTAATTCTACCATTGATCTGCCCGACCTCATCAAAAGGGCAGTCGAAGAAAAAATGCCGGCCCTCGGTCTGACTGACACAGCCAATCTGATGGCCGCTTTCAACTTCATCACCAAGATTGCCGACCACAACGCTGCAGAAAAAAAGGCCGTTAAAGAAGGGCGTCAGCTCGCGGCCCAACACCTCAAGCCCGTGCTGGGATGCGAGTTCTACATCTGCCGCGACCATACGGATAAAACCACCAAAGACAACGGCTATTTGGTGCCGGTTATCGCCAAAAACAAAAACGGCTATCAGAACCTGAGCAGGCTCAGCTCTATTGCCTCTATCGAAGGTTTCTACTATGTGCCGCGCATCACACACGAGGTTTTGCTGAAATATAAGGACGATCTCATTGTCACCACCGGCGGACTCTCGGCCGAGGTACCCTCGCTCCTGCTCAATGTTGGCGAACATCAGGCCGAAAACGCGTTGCTTTGGTGGAAAGAACACTTTGGCGATGATTTTTACATCGAACTCAATCGCCACGGACTTGAAGAAGAAGATTTTCTGAATGATTTTCTTCTGAAAATGGCCCATAAACACGGGATCAAATATTTTGCAGCCAACAACGTGCACTATCTCGACCGTCGTGATGCCGATGCACACGATTATTTGTTGTGCATCAAAGACAACAGCAAAAAAAATGACCCCATCGGGCGGGGCTATGGCAAACGTTTTGGTTTCCCCAACGATGAATTCTACTTCAAGAGCGAGAATGAGATGTTGCGCCTCTTTGCCGACCTGCCCGAGGCCATCGAAACCATCGGCGAAATCATTGATAAGGTCGAAGAATACAGCCTCAAACGCGATGTGGCCCTTCCCGAATTTACCATTCCCGCAACTTTTGCTGACCCCGAAAACCCCAAACAAGCTGAGAACAACTATCTGAAACATTTAACTTTAGAAGGAGCTAGGCAGCGCTATGGCGAACTTACCAGGGAAGCAAGCGAGCGGCTCGATTTCGAGCTCAATGTCATCATCAATTCAGGTTATTCGGGTTATTTTCTTATCGTTCAGGACCTCATTTCCACAGCCCGAAAAATGGGCGTATGGGTGGGCCCCGGACGTGGCTCGGCTGCCGGATCAATGGTGGCTTATGTACTGGGAATCACCAATGTTGATCCTCTGAAATATGGTTTGCTTTTCGAACGGTTCCTGAACCCTGAGCGCGTCTCGATGCCCGATATTGATATTGATTTCGACGACGAAGGCCGGCCAAAAGTGTTAGAATATGTCATCAGTAAATACGGGCAAAACCGAGTTGCACAAATCATTACCTATGGCACCTTAGGCACAAAAATGGCTATCCGCGATGTGGGGCGTACTTTGGAGGCCAGCAAGGAAGTGGTGGACAAACTGGCGGATTCCACCGGAAATGTGAGCCTTGCCGATTTTTTCAGGCTGACGGATAAACAGCTTACCGACAAATACAAAAGCAATCAGCTCGAAAAAGGCAATTTGCTGAAAGCCCGAATGGAGAAAGAGAAAGACAGCCTTGAGGCTAAGATACTGAGCAACGCCATCAACATCGAAGGCCTTGTGCGTAATACCGGAATCCACGCCTGCGGCATCGTGATCACACCCGGCGACCTGCGCGATATGGTTCCCGTCACATTGAGCAAAGATTCGAACATGTGGGCCACCCAATTCGACAACGATGTGGCCGAAAAAGCCGGCCTGCTCAAAGTGGATTTTCTGGGACTCGCAACCCTCTCGCTCATTCGCGACACCATCAAACTCATACAACAGAGATTCGGAAAAACCATCAATCCCGACAAGATCTCTCTCGACGACCCCAAAACCTACGAGCTTTTCCAAAAGGGTGAAACCATTGGCATTTTCCAGTTCGAAAGCAAAGGCATGCAAAAATACCTTCGCGAACTCAGGCCAACCAATTTTTACGACCTCATCGCCATGGTTGCCCTTTACAGGCCGGGCCCCATGCAATATATCCCCAATTATATCAAACGAAAACACGGGCTTGAGCCGGTCACCTACGACCTGGAGGTGATGAAAGAGATCCTTGAGGAAACTTTCGGTATCACCGTGTATCAGGAACAGGTGATGTTGCTTTCGCAACGCATCGCCAACTTCAGCCGTGGCCAGGCCGACACCCTGCGTAAGGCCATGGGGAAAAAACTGCCCGAGCTGCAGAAACAACTCCACAGCACTTTTATGGAAGGCGGCAAAGCCAACGGATACCCCGCCGGGGTGCTGAAAAAGATTTGGGAAGACTGGAACGCCTTTGCCAAATATGCCTTCAACAAATCGCACGCCACCAGTTACGCCTATGTCTCGTTTCAGACGGCCTATCTCAAAGCCAACTATCCGGCTGAATATATGGCCGCCGTGTTGAGCAATAACCTCAACGACATCAAACAGGTGACGTTCTTTATGGAAGAATGCAAGCGCCTCGGCATCAAAGTCTTAGGCCCGGATGTCAACGAGTCGGAAAAGACGTTTACCGTAAATGCAAAAGGCGAGATCCGTTTCGGCTTGGGCGCCATACGCAATATGGGTGAATCGGCAGCCGAAAGCGTTCTGGCAGAACGTTGCGCAAATGGCCGCTTCAAAAGTGTATTCGACTTCCTTGTCAGGAGCAATCTGCGCATCATCAACAAGCGAACCATCGAGGCTTTGGTGACCTCGGGCGCTTTCGACTCGTTCAGCAACACCCATCGGGCACAGTTTTTCTTTAAGGAAGATAACGATACGCTCACTTTCCTTGAAAAGCTGTTGCGAAATGCCGCTCAGGTGCAAAACGCCAAAAAATCGGTGCAAATCAATCTTTTCGGCGAATCAACCGAAGACGAAGCCATTGAACCTGTTTTTCCGCAATGCGAGCCATGGAGCAAAATCAAAGAACTGCGCGAGGAATACGAATCCATCGGTTTCTACCTCAGCGCTCATCCCATGGACGAATACAAAATCACCATCCGCTATTTCACCAATTGCGACATCCGCTATATCAACGATGAGATGCCCAGACTCCACAATCAACAGCTACGTTTTGCAGCCCAGATCATCTCAGCCGTTCACGGAACCACCCAGCAGGGCAAAGGCTATGGACGTTTCAAAGCTGAAGACAGCCTGTCGTCCATCGAAGCTACCCTTTTTGGCGAAACCTATCTCAGACTGAAACACTTCCTCGAGCCCGGAACCTTTGTGCTTATTCACGCCACCGTGATTCCCTCGTTCCGTAATAGAGAGGAAATGGAATTGAAGGTAACAGATATCCAACTGCTTGAAAATGTGTTGGAACAATCAGGACGATCCGTTTTGTTCAAACTCAGGGTTGATGAAATTGACCGGGAAAATGTGAACGAATTCATCCGGCTGATCAAAGAACATCATCACGGACGCCATCGTTTCAGCATCCTGATGATGGACGAAACAAACCATCTTTTTACGAAAATGGTTTCGCGTAAACACCGCATTAATGCGACCGAGCTTCTCCCAAAAATCGGGAACCTAAATTATGTTTCCTACGAACTCGAAGGTTGACGAGAAAGACTCTTATTTTCATTTCCCTGGATCTGCTTAAAAACCAGCGCTATCCATGGTTATTAATGAGGATTCTCGAACCACGAAAGTTCGAAAACAACCGACATTTATACCCATGTAAGCAACTTGAATCTTGCCAAAATTATGAGCCCGGGCGATCTTATAAAAATTTAACGGCCTGTGTTGAACCAATGGAGATTTGACTTATTTTTAAGGTGATAAACGCTATACCATGAACCAACTACATTGTATAAATTTCACAACCAAACTGAAAACCAATGCTTTGGCCACCGGCGAAGCTTCGGCCAAAGTGAAGATATATGCAATAGGGGTGCGTTTAGCAACAAGATGCTGCGAAATCCGCTTCGCTCCTTTCGCAGCATCGGCCCGGCGGCTTCCA
>JACFNF010000057.1 GCA_019454985.1 Bacteroidales bacterium | reverse complement strand
TGACGATGGCGATCAACACGTAAGTGGCCACGGCGCACCACACCTGCGTCTTCACCGCGTTCTCGCTGGTGCCCAAGAAATGTTTGATACGCAGGTGTTGCTTGATCCACTTGAAGAACAGCTCGACCTGCCAACGACTCTTGTACAGCGCGCAGATGGTGAGCGCCGACAGCGCCGTGTTGTTGGTCAGGAAAACCAGCGTCTTGCCCGACTCCGGGTCCTTGAAGCGGATGCGCCGCAGATGCTCGGGATACTTCTTTGCCGAGTAGTACCCACCCAGCATGACACGCTGGTCGCTGATGATGCCGGTGCTGCGATCGGTGGCCGCAGAGTACACCCGCCGCGCATCCATCGTCGACTTGGCACGGGTGACAAAGAAGGCACCGGTCTGATGCAGCGCATACAGTCGCGCAAAGTCCACATAGCCGCGATCCATCACGTAGAACGCGCCCGCCTCGAAGGTGAGCATGTCCAGCACATTCACATCGTGCAGCTTGCCGTCGCTGATGTGGATGAAGGCGGGGATAGCGCCGCGCAGATCCAGCAGCGTGTGCAGCTTGATGGCTGCCTTGGTGGATCGAAAGGGCGCCCAGCCGAACAGACTCAGGCACAGATCGATGGTGCTGGAGTCCAGCGCGTAGATGGCGTTGTTCAGCTCCACGCCCAGCGGCTCGCTCGCATAGAGCTTGCGCGCACGGCGGATCAGCACGGTGGCCAGATCGGCCCAGATGCGCCAATCGCGCCGCTCGTTGGCGTCGGCCAGCGTGGAGCGTCTGACTGGCGAACGAAAACCCATCGAGTACAACTTCGCGGCATTGGCCGACAGGCTGGTCTCGATGTCGCGCAGGCTCTCGCGCCAAGTCAGTTGAGCGAAGGCCATCGCACGGAACTGCTCGGCGCACGACAGCGTGCGCACACCCGCGTTGCCCGAGTAGCGATGCACGATGCGCGCGAAGCTCGTCCAAGGTACGAATTCCATGACCTGGGCAAACAGGGTCTTGCCTGTGTTCACACGCACTCCTCGGGGATGTCAACCCCGGGAAGCTACCCAGTTCTTGGAAGTCAAAGTTCAAATCGGCACCAAACAAAATCAGCCTGCAGCCCGCGCCAATGCTTGATCTCAGGCGCGGCGCAGGGCATTTAACCGGACAGCAGTGATTTTATTTATATAGTCAAAGGATCACATATCATGCAACGACGCAAATTCATACATGCCATCGGACTGACGGCACTCGCAACTGGCGTGGCCGCGACGAAACCGGCATTCGGCAAGGAAAGGTTCCGCATCTCGATTGATACGAATCCATCCCATTTCAGAAACAAGACAGTCGAGCGATTTGCAGCCGAACTCACGAAGCGTGTCGACGTGTTTGATATCACAATTTATCCGAGCGGTCAACTCTTTGCAGATCGAGATATTCCGAAGGCATTGAGGCAGGGTGCTGTCGAGATGGGTGTACCCGGCCTGTGGCAACTTGACGGATACGCACCTGAGGCATCGCTTCCAAGTCTTCCAATGTTCTTCGGGATCCCGCAGGAGCAAATAGGTCCGCTGATTGGTGGCAATGTCGGGAAATTGATTTCCAATGAGCTGGGGAAAGCGCTCCAAGTGCATATGCCTGGCCAGTGGTTGAACCTGGGAAGTACCAGCACATTCGCAGTCAAACCAATCAAATCATTTGGCGATTACAAGGGACTGAAGATCCGTTATCCCGGGGGAATCTCATCGGCAACAGTGCTCCGTGAACTCGGCGCAAATCCTGTTCTCATCCCCTACCCGGATTTGCCGATTGCCCTATCGCAAAATACCGTTGACGCAGTATTAAGCAGCAATGTGAGCATTGCTTCGGCCAAACTTTGGGATTCTGGTCTGAAATATGCTTTTCTGGACAACCAGTTCTATGCATATTATGCACCAATGATCAATGCAGCATTCTGGAACAAACAGTCGGCCGAGATAAAGAAGGCAATCACGGAATCCTGGGCAATTGCGGTAGCAGAGGGACAGAGCATTGCGGATGAATCGCAACGGAAGGCCATCGAAATGATGGTCAAGGACCATGGACTTCAGGTAAGTTCTCCAACAGAATCGGAACTCGCACAAATCCGCGCGAAAGTCATACTAGTACAACCAGATATCGTCAAAAAAATGAAAATGAATGATACATTAGTACAGAATGTATTTTCTGAATTGAAAAAGATGGGTATCAAGTATTGATTATTTTTTGCGGTACTCGGAAGATGATCTTCCCATATGGCGGCCTCGCGAGGTCGCCAGTTCGCCCTGAAATAGTTTGGCTACCGATATGGACGAAACCTGTAGAATAAATCATGCATGATCCATCCCCGCAAGGTCACCCGGATCTCCCTCAATCATCCGGAGAGAGTTCAAGGATTTCCAAATTCCTGTCTTCCGCACATTCCACTCTTGTCGGGGCACTCCTGTGTGGAGCCCTGCTCATGGCGCTCTACAACATCCTCAGCAGGTGGCTCTTTCCACAATGGATTTTTGATGGGTTCCAGGAAATTCAGATATACGTCACCGTCTGGGCGTTCATGTTATGCATTGGTTCAATTACGCTTCAGGATCGGCATATCAAAGCAGAGTTCATATACGATAGACTCCATTCGAGATTGAAGTCGATTGTTTCCTTCACGATAAATATCCTGGGATTGGTGTTCGGGATTATTCTGGTATACATTGGATATGTGATTACCTGGGACGCGTGGAGTTTCAATGAGGTTTCCAGCACGATATTGCGATTCCCGATCTGGATTTATGATGCATCGATCGTGATCGGGGGCCTTGGATTGACCTTGGGTTACGCTTGGCAATTGAGGAAGTCATTCCAACGCTCCCAGAAGTAGCCTGCCGATATGCATGCCCAATCACAGACTTCATGATTCCGGATCCGACACAGGGCTGTTCAGATGAATGATCAGCCATCATGTCTTTGCGAGGCGATATCGGGAAAACCAGAAAATCGAAAGATGAGTTCATAGCATGATAATGCTTTATATTCTGCTTTTTCTCGGGCTGCTGCTGTTCGGTACTCCCATATACCTCAGCATGGGGATCCCGCCGATCGTTCAATATGTTCTGGAAGGAAATTTGCTTCCACCAGTCCAGATAATTCTCGACAAACTGAATTCGGATACTCTGGTTGCCGTTCCATATTTCGTCGTCGCTGCATATGTCATGGAACGGGGGCGAATTGCTGAAATTCTGATCGATGCCGCAAGAGTCTGGCTGGGTGGTCTCTATGGAGGCGTTGGTATCGTTGCCGTAGCGGCATGCGCAGTTTTCGCAGCCATGTGCGGCTCATCCGTGGCAACCGCGATCGCAATGTCAACGATCCTGTTACCCGCCATGGCGAAGGACCGCTACGAAACTGGTTTTGCATCCGGTATCGTTGCAACTTCCGGGACGCTCGGGATTCTCATTCCCCCCTCCCTGGCCTTTGTGGTCTACGGAATCATCGCCGAAGTATCCATCCCGAGGCTGTTTCTCGCGGGCATGATTCCCGGGTTGCTCCAGGCTGCGCTTTTGATTGGTTTCATCTATCTTCAGGGTCGACGCAGGAACTATATAAACAAGAACTCCGTTCCGATGGTTGATAGATTGAGAGTGACTGGACGCGCATTGCCTGCCCTGGCCATTCCGTTCATCGTGCTCGGCGGCCTGTATTCTGGAATATTGTCGCTTACGGAATCTGCTGCACTGGCCGCTCTTACAGCCCTGTTCCTGTCTCTTTTTGTATACAAAACTCTTGGTTGGAACCAGATATTTCCTGTTACCACGGATGCGATCAAGAGCGCCGCAACCATTCTGATCATCATTGTTGGTGCCGCAAGTTTCGGGCAACTCATTACGCAAAGTGGCATCGCGAATGCGCTGGTTGATCTGGTGGCCAAGGCAGGACTCAGTTCATGGCAGGTATTATTGGCCATCAACGTGATCGTCCTCATCATGGGAATGTTCCTGGAGGCATACTCGATCATCCTGATCACGCTCCCAATAATATTGCCATTATTGACGGCACTTGACATTGATCTTATTCATTTTGGTGTGCTATTCACCATCAACCTGGAAATAGGCTTGATCACTCCGCCAGTAGGATTGAATTTATTCGTCATTTCCAGTGTTTCCAGAACGCCCTTGGGCACCGTCATTCGAGGGACCTTGCCCTTTTTCGGACTGATGCTGGTCTTGCTTATGGTTATCACATACGTGCCATCCATCTCGCTTTGGCTGCCGTCGTTGTGGAAAGGATGATTTTGTGTCATCCGGCGAGCCATCTGGCTGGCCCCGAAGAGCTTGTTGTCGTACTGAAGCAGGACATGGGTCTCGCGAGTTCGCATCGATTCCCGGGAAGCCGTAGCCAAGGGTCGGCGAGTTCTGTCAATCCGGTCTTGGATGGTTTTTGAGGTGTGCCAAGAATGGGTTCCGAATCAACATCTGTAACTTCAACACTCATCGGCATTGCCCATGAATGCCTTGAGGTCCCCTTCCCCGATCGGGTCCTCACGGTTGCCAAGCAATGCATTCTGGATTGGTTCGGATGTGCCCTCGCCGGGAGTCGTGAACCGCTCAGTCACATCCTCCGCGCAGAAGCGGCAACAGAATCCGCTGCGCCAAGGGCCAGCTTCATCGGGTTTGACATGAGAGGAAGTCCGAGATGGGCGGCGTTGATCAATGGAGCCGCGGGGCATGCCCTGGATTACGACGACGTGAACGAGGCGATGTCGGGACACCCGACTGCAGCAATCTTGCCGGCCATTCTGGCCTTGGCTGAGTCAGAGGGCTCATCTGGGCGCGCCGTGCTTCAGGCATTTGTCGCTGGTTACGAACTGGCAGCCCGGATTGGTCTGCTGATTGGACCTGGCCACTACGCCCAAGGATTCCACGCAACCGGTACCGTCGGTGCGATGGGTGCCGCCTTTGGTTGCGCCACCCTGATGGGACTGGATCCGAACGCTTGCGCGCGTGCGCTTGGCATTGCTGCCAGTCAGGCTGCAGGTTTGAAGTCGCAGTTTGGAACCATGTGCAAACCGTTTCACGCCGGCAAGGCGAGCGAGAACGGCCTGCTTGCAGCGTTGCTCGCTCGCCGTGGGTTCGAAAGCCGAACAGATATTCTTGATTGTGACCAGGGGTTTTCCAGAACACTCAGCCCAGATTTCCATCCGGATATCGCCCGACAACGGCCAGCACAAGGATTCCATATCCTGGATAACTTGTTCAAATATAATGCAGCATGTTACGGGACGCATGGTGCCATTGAGGCCTCTCGTGAAATTGCGTCAGCATACAGACCTGATCCCACCCAGATCAAACACATCGAGGTGCGTGTTGAGCAAGCGGCTGATCGCATGTGCAATATTGCAAGGCCGAAATCCGGTCTGGAAGGCAAATTCAGCCTTCGCTTCAATACCGCTCTGGCTATTTCCGGCGGCGACACCGCATCACTTGAAAGCTATACAGATGCCAGCGTCACAAAATCCTCACTGGTCGCCCTTCAGGAGCGCATTGATGTGATCATCATGCCTGCCGATTGGCCAAGCTTCGAATCTGAAATCAAGGTCGAGATGCTCAACGGGGAAACGTACAAGGCATCGTATAACGCGAGCAGGCCGGCTACCGACCTGGTTTTGCAGGAAAATCGACTTCGCCAGAAATATCTTGGACTTGCAATTCCCGTTTTGGGCTCTGATCGAGCGGAGAATCTGGCACGCAAGATAGACGAATTGAACGGAGGGAATTCGATCAACGACATGATGCGTCTTGCAACCATATGAAACGACAAATATCGTCGCCGGAAGATGCCATGCCGAAACTCCGAGAGCAGAAGGATGGCGGAGTCCTCAAAACGACAAGACGTGTTTTCGAGATATTCGAATATCTTGCAGGAAAACAAGGCTCAGCAAGCGTTTCAGAGATTGTCCAGGCGCTTGATTATCCGCAGTCGAGCACATCGATGCTGCTCAAGGCATTGGCTCGACTCAGATATCTCGAATATGACCGATATTCCCGCAGATATATCCCCACGATGCGCATCGCATTGCTGGGAAGCTGGATCCACGATCAGTTGTTCAGCGAGACAAGTCTTGCGCGTCTAGTCGAAGAATTGCATGAATCCAGCAAAGCTGCGGTAATTATCGTGGCCATGCAAAATGACATCCATGCACAGTATATTCATCTTCTTCAACGACGACCAAACGACCTGAATTGGAACGTTCGACCGGGATCATTGCGTCCCTTGTGTCTGTCGGCGGTCGGACGAATTCTCCTGAGCTTGAAACTGGATATTGAAGTCGTGCACCTGATCCGACGGATCAACGCCGAGGAGCTTGACCGGTCTCACTGGATCAGAGAGAGCGAGCTGCTCCGGATCCTTGATAACATCCGAATGCAAGGATATGCCTATACTGAAGGAACGGTGACCCCCGGTACTGGTGTCATTGCAGTTCAGTTGCCATCATCGCCTAACCAGCCACATATGGCCATCGGACTTGGCGGACCTCTGATGGAATTGCGTGAACACCGAAACGAATATCTTGATCTATTGCAGAAGAGGCTTTTGCCATATACCAGAAAACACCAGAAATGACGATGTTTTCCGGATGGGATGGTCTTGTCGACTCCCACTCATCCATGAGCGAGCAAAAGTTCCCCATCCAATCAAACTGCCAATGCCGCTTGCCGAAGCGCATCTTCAGCCCATTGATTGAGGCTCTGCCCGTGAGCGGCTGCAGCAATGGCAGCCGCTTCATGGATGGAAGGCTCCACCCGCAGGGAAAATTTGCCAGAGAAATGCTTGCGCGGCTCCACGCCGTCCTCGGCGCAAGCGTCCAGAAATACCTTGAGCGAAGTTTGCCCTTCTCGCTGCAAGCCTTTCACCTCCTTGGCATAGAAATCAGCCCCGCCATTCAAGCCGAGAAACTCGCCCCGAAACATTTGAATGTCGGGGTCAAAGC
>JACFNF010000056.1 GCA_019454985.1 Bacteroidales bacterium | reverse complement strand
GTCCGGACCGCTTTTTTTCCCGTTTTGTATTGTTTTGTATAACAATATAAAACGGTTTTTTTTCTGTGTCATGTATTACGTTTCCAGTTTGTTTGAGTAGTCTATCCCACTGATTTTACAGCCTATTCAACAAGACACACTGTTTTTCCGACAAGGCTCAATATTTATTAAATCGCTTGCCAAAGGCATAAGCGATGTAAAAATTAAGAAAGAAAACCCGATCCTGTGAATCGGCCATGATGTTCACGGATTGTGGGAAAAAGTCGAATGCAACACCAATTTCAGCGGCTTTTGTAGCTGTACGCACATTCCCAAACTCAAAATTCAATCCGAGTTTTGCATATGCTCCCGGCACAAGCTGAATTTCATTCAATCCTTTGGTGAATGGAGCCCGGCCATAGATATCTTCGGTGGACTGACTGCTTTCGTCGAAACGGCTCGGCACAATTTCATAAGTGATGCCCGACGATGAGGCATTGACAATTTTGAACACAAAAAGATAGTAGGGTTTTTTGACGGCGGTGCTGAGACCGGCTTCGTAGAGCCAGTGAAGCTCAACGCCTCCCCAATAGGGTTTCCGGTTAAGCAAATACTGATTGGAATAACCGGCACGGATCAAAACCACATCGTTAAGCTTGCCATAAACGTAGCGTTTTGCATTCTGCCAGTATGGGTTAAGGATTTTAACCTCTTTGCCCGAGCGCATTGTCACGGCCTCAAACGACCACATACGGGTACGAAACGAGTTGATATTTTTTCCGGTGCGGTAGCCCAAACCGATGCCATTCGAATGCGCCAACACATGGCCATATTTTTCGTTGCTGTAAATAATCAGATTTTCAACCGAATCCACCACTTCGTCCCGTTGAGCTTTGACCTCGAAATGAATAACCAAAGCGGCCAATAATGCCAAAACGAATACCAACCGGCGCATAATCTGTAGATTAGGATGGAAAGAAAAATCACCGGCAAAAAGCCGGTAATTAATATCGTACTTCTTTCTGATAGTTATGAACTTCGCCGTAAGCAGCACATTTGGTACTTTTGCACGACGAAACTAGAATTATACCAAGGAAAGCAATGGCTGCAATGGCAATGACTTTTTTCATAATTTCACACATCTTTTTCGGTTCAAGAACAAATGCAAAGTAAAGGGTTTTTCGCGACAAAATGCCGTTCGACGGGGAGTTTTTTTGTTTCTTCCGGAAAGGCATCCTTTGAACAACCCTTTTCGGATATAGCCAAACACGCTCTTCACACAACAATTCTTTACAATGGAACTCCCTTTTGAAGAAAAAAAACCAGAATCGGATATACAACCAACGATAGAAGAAACCTGGTTAGAAGCCCTCAGGTCGGAATTTAATTCGGCTTATTTTGCTGATTTAAAGCAGTTTTTAGTTCGTGAAAAAAAGTCATACCGCATTTATCCTCCGGGCAGTCTGATCTTCAATGCATTCAATCTTACGCCATTGCCTTCAGTTAAAATAGTCCTTCTGGGTCAGGATCCTTATCACGGGCCCGGGCAGGCTCATGGTTTATGTTTCTCCGTTCCCGAAGGCGTTGCCCTTCCACCGAGCCTCCGCAATATTTTTACCGAGTTACGATCGGATATTGGATTTCGGATTCCATTTCACGGTTCGCTCGAAAAATGGGCACGCGAGGGCGTGCTTTTGCTCAATGCAACACTCACGGTGCGGGACGGGCAAGCCGGTTCGCATCAGGGGAAAGGCTGGGAACGTTTTACCGACGCTGCCATCCAGGCTGTTTCGTACAATAACGACAAAGTGGTTTTTATGCTTTGGGGAAATTATGCCATCGCCAAAGAGGGACTCATTGACTCAACGAAACATCTGATACTCAAGGCTCCGCACCCATCGCCCCTGTCAGCTTCGCGTGGTTTTTTCGGCTGCCGGCATTTCTCGAAAGCCAATCTTTTTCTTGAACAAAACGGCCGAAAAGCCGTAGATTGGCAACTTTAAACACATCTTATTATGAACAAGGAACGCAAAGCCATCGTTTTTGCCACCAACAATAAGCATAAACTCGCTGAAATTAACGCTATAGCAGGCTCACAATTCCATGTTATCAGCCTTGAGGAAGCGGGATTTACGGGAGAGATTCCCGAAACTGCACCTACCATCGAAGGCAATGCCCTGATGAAAGCGCGATATATTTTTGAGCGTGTGGGAACAGACTGTTTTGCCGATGATACCGGCCTCGAGGTGGAGTCGCTGAATGGTGCGCCGGGTGTTTATTCGGCTCGTTATGCAGGCGAGCATGCCACTTATCAGGATAATGTTTTGAAATTGTTAGATGCACTCCATGGACAAACGCATCGTACAGCTCGTTTTAGAACGGTGATAGTCCTGATCTTCGATACAAAAGAATTTCTATTCGAAGGCATTGTCGAAGGCAAAATCATTGAGCAGCCGCTTGGACAAGGTGGTTTTGGTTACGATCCGGTGTTTGTGCCCGATGGCTATGAAAAAACATTCGCCGAGCTTGCACCCGAAGAAAAAAACAGTATCAGCCACCGCGGAAAAGCTATGCAAAAGCTGCTCGATTTTCTGAAAAGCGTCTAAGTCAACACATTTTCGATGGCCATACCAAACAATTGTGTCAGGCTGAGGCCCATCGCACGGGCTTGTTGAGGCACGATACTGGCACTACTGAAGCCGGGAATGGTGTTTACTTCCAGAAAATACAAGGCGTTTTTCGTCAAGATAAAATCAAAACGGACAATTCCTTTGCAACCCAAAAGTGTATAAAGCTCAGAAGCAGTGGCTTTGATTTCGATTTCAGCGGCCTCATCCACCCTGGCCGGTGTGATTTCGTCCGACATTCCGGCTGTGTATTTCGCTTCGTAGTCAAAAAACTCTTTTTTACTGATGATCTCGGTCAGTGGGAATACCCATCGGCGGTCGTTGAACTGAAAAACACCGCAGCCGATTTCGCGGCCTTCAATAAAAGATTCCACAAGCACTTCATGATCCACCGCAAAAGCCATATTTAATGCACTTTCGAGCTCATCGGCCGTTTTCACTTTGCTCACACCCACACTTGAGCCATTGCTGTTAGGTTTCACAAAAAGAGGCAATTTCAGCCGTTCAATCAAAGCTTTTGCATCGAAAGGCCGGCCACGGCGAAGCAAAACTCCATCAGCCAACGAAACACCCGACGACTGTACCACCTGCTTACAGAAAAACTTGTTGAAAGTGATAGCCGAAACCACATGGCTGCTGTTGGTGTATGGGATCCCCAAAATATCGAAATATCCGGCCAATTTGCCATCTTCGCCCGGAGTGCCATGTATTGCATTGAAAACCACATCGAAACGAATTTTCTCACCTGCATGAAAAATCGAGAAATCATTTTTATCCACCTCTATTTCAGTGGATTCATCAAGCATCGCTTTCCAGCTATTCTTTCGAATGATAATGAGAAAAACCCGGTATTTTTCTCTGTCGAGATATTCACAAACGAGCTTTCCGCTATTGATGGAAATTTCATATTCGCCTGAGTCACCGCCACATACAACTGCAACATTTTTTTTCATGCCGGATGATTTTTTCGGATGTGTAAAACCGCAGGCCTTGATGATGAAAAGCCTCAACGGCGTTCAAATTATACGTAATTTTGCGCCAACAGGCAATAATGCAGGCAGTTTCCAGTTTTTTAACCAAGCCTGTTTGCGGTTGCTAAATTAGAAAAAACATGAGTTTCGGGGGTTTATGAAAAAAATCTTTCTGCATCTTTTGCTGGCAATGGCCATTCTGGGAGTAATCCTCTGGATTGTGTTTTCGATGCTGTCGCGTTATACGCGTCATGGAGAAGTGTATATTGTGCCGGATTTTATGGGTCAGGATCAGGAATTGGTCATCGGGCAATACAGCAATCTTTTCCGGTTTGTGATCAGCGACAGCCTTTACAAACCCAATGTTCCCCTTGGTTCGGTCTTGCAGCAGGAGCCTCCTCCGGGCTCAAAGGTGAAACGTGGCCGGAATATTTACCTTGTCACAGCCTCGAAGCAACCCGAGAAAGTGAGTATGCCCAATCTGATCAACCTCTCGCTTCGCGAAGCCGTGGTGAGCCTCGAAACAGCCGGACTCAAGGTGAATGAAATCAGGATGGCCGATCACTTTGCCCGCTTTGCCGTGATTTCACAGACGCTTCATGGAGCCGAAATTGCACCCGAATCACTTATCTTTCGGGGTGCTGCCATTGATTTGACAGTAGGCGATGGCGGCCTTACGGAAGGGGTACCATTTCCGATGGTATTTGGGAAATCATCGGAAGAAGCGCTCCGAATGATTCATTCCGCAGCATTAAATGTTGGAAGGGAGTCATATCCCGCGAGCAGCGACTCGGCCAGCGCTTTGGTCTATCGGGTGGAGCCTTATTTCAAACCGGGCAGTCTCGTGCGACCCGGAACCTATATCAACTTAATTTATCAGAGTCCGGACCTTACGGATTTTAATAAATTCCTGAAAGACAGTCTGTATATCGAAGAACCTGATACGGACAATGCTTATATTGATTACGAAGAAGAAGACGAAATATGAGTAATACAAGCTTACGGAAATTGGCTTTTGTGGGTTTTTTAAGCCTCTTGGGGGTTGTGGTTCAAGGGCAGGAGAAATTGATCAACCTGTACTCTAACCCAATGTTAATTGAGCACCCGGTGCAAAAAACAAGCGCAGCCATTTTGACCGACACCATTTTGCACTTGCCTTTTTTTGAAGACTTCTCAGTGAACACCCTTCGTCCCGATCCCGGAAAATGGGAAGACAATTTTGTTTTTGTAAATAAAGATTTTCCAATCAATCCGCCCAACACGGGCGCTGCCACTTTTGATGTGCTCGATGCCAACGGAAAGCTATACAGCACTTCGTCTTCGGTGCCTTTTATCGCCGATTTGCTCACTTCACGAGCCATTCGACTCGATTCGGTTTTCCAACCACAGCCTGCAGCTCTTGGAGTGGCCGATTCGATCTATTTCAGTTTCTGGTATCAACCGCAAGGGCGCGGCGACCAGCCCGAAGCTGAGGATTCATTGGTATTGCAATTTGGCTATCTGACCGGGCAAATGGTTTTTGACCATATCGCATATACCGATGTTTGGGCCGACGATTACCTTTTAGCAATGGGCGTTGAACAAATCAATCCGCTCGACACCCTTTTTCCGCCCGAAGGATGCAATCCCAACCTCATTTTCATCAGTGATCGTGTTTATACCTGGGGCGATCTCATTCAAATACCCTGCGATTCGGTATTTGTTCCCGAGCAAAAATGGCAAACCGTATGGTCGGCCCCCGGAATGTCGTTCAACGCTTTCCGCGAACAGTACAGCGCCGATTTCAGTCAAGTGATGATACCGATTGTTGAAGACCATTTTTTTAATTCCGGCTTTAAATTCCGCTTTTACAATTATGGAAGTGTTTCGGGAACCTATCAGGAAGCCGGAGGCAATGTTGACCAATGGAATGTGGATTTTATTTACTTGAACCGTAATCGCACAAAGAGTGATACCAGTTATCCGATGGTCAGTTTCAGCGGCAGGGCTCCCTCGTTTTTAAAACGCTACGAATCCATGCCGTACAAACAATATCTTGCTGCTCCCAGTACGGCTATAAAAGAAACTATATCCTTAAATATCACCAATTTATCTTCCCTTACGCTTAAAACTAGATACCGTTATGTAGTAGAACAGGCCGGAGGGTCACAGTCGTTTAACTATAATGGGGGTATTTGCGCCCTTGCCCCTTTCGCCCAAAGCAGCTACCAAAAATGTGATGACGACTGCGGTGCAAAGCATGCCTGTCCTGAAGTTGCAGAACTTTTTGCCCTCGAATTTGGGCAAGACAGCGCTTCTTTCCTTATTCGGCATTATATCAGCGATACCCTTGAAAGCCCCAACCTTATTGATTCATTGGTTTATCGTCAGGGATTTTACAATTATTTTGCCTATGACGACGGCACCCCCGAAGCAGGCTACTCGATTCAGCCCAACGGCGCCTTTGTTGCCATGCAGTTCAATATGATTGTTCCCGACACACTCTATGCCGTTCAAATGTTGTTCAATCGCACCAACGACGAAAGCACCAACAAATATTTCGATCTTATAGTTTGGACTGACCGCAATGGCCGGCCCGGAGATGTGGCCTATCGAAAAGTAAGGCAACGACCTCATTATGAAGACACAAGATATGGATTCACCACTTTTGTTTTGGATGAGCCAATTGCGCTTAGCGGCAACTTCTACATCGGATTCATGCGCGAAAGCGGCACGGTAAGCTATGGTTTCGATCGTGTGAACGATTCGAGGAAATATCTATTTTATAACACTGATGGTGTTTGGACAAACAGCCAGATCGAAGGAACTCTGATGATTCGTGCCGTCACAGGCAAAGGTCCCATCCTTGGGCAGCCCGAACCTGTGGCAAAAGAAAACAGTTTGCGTGTAATACCCAATCCGGCTTCTCATCACATAAGAATAGAAATCATTGACTCTGGAATCCGCCCCGCCATTATGCAGGTTTTCGATCTTACCGGCCGGGTGATTATGGCCGCTACATACTCCAACACACTTGATGTCAGCCAATTATCACCGGGAGTTTATTTCATTTCCGTCAGTGGAGAGGATTCCGACAAGATGATGGCCAAATTTATGATCAGCCGATGAGCGAATTCCGCCTGCATACTGACGACGAAGTTCCGGAAGAGAACAGCGAGCTTTACGAACATTTTCGCATTGTGGTTGACAAGGGCCAGGCCCTGTTGCGCATTGACAAGTTTTTGATGAACCGCATTGAGAACGTTTCGCGCAACCGCATCCAACAGAGCGCCAAGGCTGGCAATATTCTGGCTAACGGGGCGGTGGTGAAATCGAACTACAAAGTGAAGCCCGGCGACATCATCACGGTGGTGTTTAGTTTTCCGCCACGCGAAGTGGTGATACATCCCGAAAACATCCCATTGGAGGTTGTTTACGAGGACGAGCATCTGATTGTCATCAACAAACAGGACAATTTAGTGGTGCATCCGGGTCATGGAAATTTTGACGGAACGCTCCTCAATGCATTAGCCTGGCATTTTGGACGAAATGGTAACAATCCTGTCGAGAACTCATTTGGTTACTTGGTTCATCGTATTGACAAAGACACTACGGGCCTGATGCTTGTAGCCAAAAATGAACTGGCACAGACGATTTTGGCGCGGCAATTTTTTGAGCACAGCATCGAAAGACGTTATCAGGCCTTGGTCTGGGGCGATCTGAGATCCGACAGCGGGACAATTATTGGTCATATCGGCCGCAGCCTGAAAGACCGCAGGGTGATGAGTGTGTTTCCGGATGGCGAATATGGCAAAGAAGCCATCACGCATTA
>JACFNF010000018.1:34344-58819 GCA_019454985.1 Bacteroidales bacterium | reverse complement strand
GCAGAAGGCATCTATCTTTTTGATGTTGATGGCCATCGCCATATTGATCTTGTTTCGGGGGTTGCTGTAAGTAATGTCGGACATCGGCATCCTGAAGTTGTTGATGCAATTCGTCAACAGCTTGACTCCTATATGCATGTGATGGTATATGGCAAATACGTCCATGCACCTCAGGTACAGCTTGCTGCTTTGTTAGCCGAAAATCTTCCCTCAACTTTGGATTGTGTATTTTTTGTCAACAGTGGCAGCGAAGCCATCGAAGGAGCTCTGAAATTGGCTAAACGTGTCACCAATCGGCCGGAAATTGTCCATTTCCGTAATGCCTATCATGGAGGCACTGCTGGGGCTCTGAGTTTATTGGGCGACGAAAGGCTCAAAAATTCATTCAGACCGTTAGTGCCAGGCACCCGGATGCTTGACTTCAACAACTTCGAGCAGATTGCACAGATCAGCCATCAAACCGCTGCCGTAATCGTAGAGCCTGTACAGGCCGAAGCAGGTATCATCCTGCCAAAACCGGGCTATCTTCAGGCGCTCCGGCAACGATGCAACGATACAGGAACCCTACTTGTTTTTGATGAGATTCAGATGGGGTTTGGTCGTAGCGGTAAGCTTTTTACCTTTGAACATGAGCAAGTTGTACCCGATATTCTTTGCCTTGCCAAAGCAATGGGAGGCGGAATGCCTATCGGAGCTTTCGTGGCATCCAAAGAAATGATGAACGCCCTGACCCATCATCCCGAACTCGGGCATATCACTACATTCGGCGGACATCCAGTATCGGCTGCTGCCGCGCTGGCATCTTTGCGAATTATTCTTCGCGAAAAGCTATATGAAAATGCTGAAAGACAAGGTCTCACATTCCACACTGCAATGCTGTCACACCCAATGGTTGCCGAAGTACGACGTTGTGGATTGATGCTCGGAGTGGAAGTCAAGCCACAACTAAACATGAGCAGGCTGATGAAAAGCCTTAAACAAAACCGATTAGTTGTGGATCAGTTTTTATTTTATGAAAACGCATTTCGTATTGCTCCGCCATTGACGATTACAGATAAAGAAACACAGTCGGCTATCCAAATTATTCTGCAATCTCTTAACGAACAATCAAAACTAAAGTGAAACCCAACACCGTCTTCCTTGTTTTCATTCTGTTTCTGATAGCAGGTATCAGTCAGGGTCAAATCCCAAGAAATGATCAAAAACCGGCCTATCGCACCGAAGTTACGGCAGTCAAAGGTATGGCAGTGACCAGTCATCCTTTGGCTACCCAAGCTGCTATTGATATTTTAAAACTCGGAGGGAGCGCCATTGATGCAGCCATTGCAGCCAATGCTGTGCTTGGTTTAGTCAACCCAATGAGCTGCGGGCTCGGGAGCGATTTGAAAGCTTTGGTATGGGATTCCAAAACTAAGCAGATCAACGGGTTAGATGCAAGCGGCATGGCGCCCGCAGCCTTGACTCCCGCCTATCTTAAGAAAAATAAACTCAAAGAAATTCCCCAAACCGGACCGCTTTCCATCATCGTGCCCGGCTGCGCAGGCGGCTGGGATGCGCTACATAAGAAATATGGGAAACTCTCTACTGAAGAAATTTTACAACCTGCTATTTCTTACGCTGAAGAAGGTATCCCTTTATCTGAAAGTGCAGTCGAACAGTGGAGAAAACAGTCAGAGCTATACAAAACCCAAGCCAATTTCGCAGCAGTATTTATGCCTAAAGGGCGGCTCCCTGAAAAAGGAGAACTTTTTCAAAACAAAGCTTTGGCTCAGACTTATCGCCATTTGGCAGAAGCCGGTATGATGAGTTTTTACGATGGTGAGCTGGCAGCCGAAATGGTTAGATTGATTGATTCATGTGGTGGTATAATACAGACCGATGACTTTAACAGCTATAAAAGTGAGTGGGTTAAACCAATCACCACGAATTACCGTGGATTTGACATCTGGCAGATGCCGCCCAACAGCCTCGGCTATTCAATTCTCGAAACCTTGAACATGCTCGAAAACAGCAACATGGCCACGGCGAGCCTTGGCGGAAAAGCTTCGATTCACCAAATCGTTGAGATGCAAAAAATTGCACTTGAGGACAGTTACAGATGGTTACACGATGAAACTCCGATGAGTTTGGAGAAGCTCATTGACAAAACATACGCATCGGAAAGGATGAAAGCCTTTCAACCAGGCAAAGCCGGAAAAAGCGTTGTTTCTGCATTCTCAGGCGATGCAGTAGCTTTCGTCACTATTGCAGACAAAGAAGGCAATATGATTGCCTTGATTCAGGGAAACGACCAGAGGAGCGGCTATAGCATCACCTCGACACTTCTTGGTTTGATGCTGCAAAGTCACACGGCCGGCTATACAATCAGATCAGGAAAACCGAATTCACTGGCGCCGGGCCGACGCCCTAATTCAAATCTTCTTCCCGCTTTTATTACCAAGGACGGGCAGCCTTGGCTCAGCCTTTGTTTTGGCGATGGCGCACTACAAATTCAGGGTCAAATTCAAATGGCCCTCAATCTAATTGATTTCAACATGCCGTTATATCGTGCAGCCGAAGCCGTGATATTTTTACACGAAGCCCCCGAAAAAGGACAAAACTTGCCTGCAAACGAAACCGGTTGGATTAAATTTGAGCCTGGTACCAATTACGAAACCATCCGCGAGCTGATGAAAATGGGGCATCGCATTCGTTTTGGAAATATTTCTGCCGGTGGGATGGGTGCCATTTTGCGCAACCCTAAGAGCGGGGTTTATTCCGGTATCAGCACTTTGGGAGCCGAAGGTCAGGCAGCAGGTTATTGATATACTGCGTTTTAAAAATCATCTACCATAAAAAAAGCCGCATTTAAAAAGCGGCTTTTCTATCTCTTTTTGGAGCAAGCTATACTATGCCTGAACCTTTTCAACGATTGCCTTGAAGGCATCCGGATTGTTGAGGGCGAGGTCGGCAAGTACTTTGCGGTTGATTTCGATGTTGTTTTGGTGCAATTTGCCCATAAACACGCTGTACGACATCCCAAAAGGCCTTACGGCTGCATTGATACGGACAATCCACAATGCGCGGAAGTTGCGTTTTTTGGTACGTCTGTCGCGATAGGCATACAATTGACCTTTTTCGTAAGAATTCTTGGCTACTGTCCAGACATTCTTTCTACGTCCAAACTGACCGCGTGTCAGCTTCAGGATTTTCTTTCTTCTTGCTCTCGATGCTACGGAGTTAACTGATCTTGGCATTTTTTTACGTTTTTCGTTCAGCGCCCCCACATATTGGGGAACTTAGTTGCTGGAACAAAGTTAAACAATTGATTTTTTTACAGTTGAAGCATTTCTTTGACGTTCTTTTCATCTGCCTTGTGAACCAAGGTTGAATGCGTCAGGTTGCGCTTACGTTTGGTCGTCTTCTTTGTCAGAATGTGGCTTTTGTAAGCGTGCTTCCTTTTGATTCTACCGGTGCCCGTTAGTTTAAAACGTTTTTTGGCGCCGGATTTCGACTTCATTTTTGGCATTATTCAACGATATTTAAGGTTATTGAAGTTCTATTTTTTGGGTGCAATCATCATCATCATGCGTTTTCCTTCAAGTTTAGGAAGGTTTTCCACCTTACCCACGTCCTCGAGTGCCTGAGCAAACTTGAGCAAAATCAACTCGCCCTGATCTTTATAGACGATGGATCTTCCTCTAAAAAGCACGTCAACGCGCACCTTTGAGCCTTCTTCGAGAAAACTCCGGGCATGTTTAAGCTTAAATTCAAAGTCGTGGTCATCCGTATTGGGTCCAAGCCGAATCTCTTTCACAACTACTTTGGCTGATTTGGCCTTGATTTCCTTTTGTTTTTTCTTTTGCTCAAAAAGGAATTTCTTATAGTCGAGCACCCGACAAACCGGCGGATTGGCGGTAGGCGATATTTCGACCAGGTCGAGATTTTTCGATTCGGCAATGGCCAATGCTTCCCGTATTGAAACAATGGCAGCTTCGATGCCTTCGCCAACCACGCGCACAATGGGTGCTGTTATTCTCTCGTTAATCCGGTGTGGGTCCTCTTTTTTTTCGATGGGGGGTTTGCGTGGACCTCTTCCTCTGAACTGTGCTATGATACGATCCTCCTAACTTTAGTGAACACTCTATTGAATTGATTCTCTATTCATTGTACTCTTGAAGACGTTTTACTTCGGCAAGAATCATATCAGCAAAGGCCTCAAGGGTGAAACTACCCAGATCGCCTTCCGATTGCTTTCTAACCGACACCGTACCTTCTGCCTCTTCCTTTTCACCCACAATCAGCATAAAAGGAATCTTTCGCATCTCGGCATCACGGATTTTACGGCCTGTTTTTTCGCTCCTGTCGTCAATGAGGGCGCGAATATCGGAATTTTTCAGAAACTGAGAAACTTTTTCTGCATATTTTTGATATTTTTCGCTGATTGGCAAGATGATAACCTGTTCAGGTGCAAGCCAAAGCGGGAACTTTCCAGCGCAATGTTCAACCAGCACAGCCACAAAACGTTCCATTGAGCCAAAGGGTGCACGATGAATCATAACCGGGCGATGCTTTTCGTTATCACTACCAATGTACGACAGATCAAAACGCTCAGGCAGATTATAATCTACCTGGATGGTTCCAAGTTGCCATTTTCTGCCCAAAGCATCTTTGACCATGAAGTCCATCTTCGGGCCATAGAAAGCAGCTTCACCTTCCACGGCAATGGTATCAAGCCCTTCCTCTTCGGCTACTTCCCTAATGGCTGTCTCAGCCTTATGCCAGTTTTCAGGCGAGCCAATATATTTTTCCGGATGTTTGGGATCGTGAAGCGATATTTGGGTAACGAATTCTTTAAAGTCTAACGCCTTGAAAATCCGCATGATTATTTTAATCACAGCTTTGAACTCAGCTTTGATCTGATCAGGCGTGCAGAAAATATGTGCATCATCCTGAGTAAAGCCACGAACCCGCGTCAAACCATGCAACTCGCCGCTTTGTTCGTAGCGATAAACAGTTCCAAATTCCGCATAGCGAATTGGTAAATCCTTATAGGAATGTGGTTTACTGGAAAATATCTCGCAGTGGTGGGGGCAATTCATCGGTTTAAGGAAAAACGCTTCGCCTTCCATTGGTGTGGTGATCGGACGGAATGAATCAGCTCCATATTTTTCGTAATGACCCGAAGTTTTATACAGATTTACATTTCCGATATGAGGGGTGATGACAGGCATATAGCCAGCCTCTTTCTGAACTTTTTTCAGGTATTGCTCAAGCCTTTCGCGCAACTCGGCGCCTTTTGGCAGCCACAGCGGCAGCCCTGCTCCTACTTTCTGCGAGAAAGTGAACAGCTCTAACTCTTTTCCTAACTTACGGTGGTCGCGTTTTTTAGCTTCTTCCAAAAGCACAAGATACTCATCCAGCTCTTTCTGTTTCGGGAAAGTGATTCCATAAACGCGGGTAAGCTGTTTACGCTTTTCATCTCCACGCCAGTAAGCTCCAGCAATGCTGGTAAGTTTTACTGCTTTGATGAAACTCGTGTCAGGCAAATGAGGCCCCCGGCAAAGGTCGGTGAATGTTCCGCTTTTATAAAAAGTGATCTTACCGTCTTCCAACTCTTGAATGAGCTCCAACTTGTATTCATCGCCTTTGGCTGTAAAAAACTTCAAAGCCTCTTCTTTTGAGACTTCCACCCTTTGGTAGGATTGTTTTTCACGGGCCAGCTCCAACATTCTTTTTTCGATATCAGCCAGGTCGGCTTCGGTAAGCAATCTATCGCCTGTATCAATATCGTAATAGAAACCGTTTTCGATGTCGGGGCCAATGCCAAATTTAACTCCTGGATAGAGTTGCTCGATAGCTTCGGCCATCAGGTGAGCCGATGAATGCCACATGGTTGCTTTACCATCGGGGTCGTTCCAGGTGAGGAGTTGCAAATCGGTATCGTGATAAATGGCGCGGGTAGCATCCCACACTTCATCGCCAACTTTGGCAGACAACACGTTGCGGGCCAGGCCTTCGCTGATGCTCTTTGCCACATCTAAAGCCGTAACACCGGCTTCAAATTGCCTGACTGATTTATCGGGTAATGTAATGTTAATCATACCTATTTTTTAAAATGGCTGCAAAATTACAAAATTCATTTGTACAATTCTAATTTACAAGCTATAAGAGAGGAAAAAATTGAAAGACCCATTTTTCATATGGCCATTCAGAGCGGAGTTTTGTACACCCTTTTCAGATCGAGCTGATTTGAAGGATTTCCGGTGAATCCGCGAACTTCGAGCGATACAAAACGCAGCACTTCATCGTAATAAAGAACGGTGACGGGTGCCTGAGTCATCATCAGGCTGTCGAGCCGACGGTAAACAACACTTCTTTCACTAACATTGCTCATCCGTGCAGCGGCAAGCAATTCCTTGTCAAAAACTGCATTTTCATAATGGGTATAGTTGGGGCCAGCCGGGCTTCTATTTGGACCATAAAACAAAGAAAGATAATTCTCAGCATCGGGATAGTCGGCCACCCAGCTCGATCTGAACACCTGAAGCTTCCCTTGTGCACGCATCTCACGAAGAGTGGCCGTTGGAAGCACTTCCATTTTCACATCCAAACCCAACTGGTTGAGTTGCGACTGGATAAACTTGACCAAATCGGCATAATCTGCAGTTACCGAAATGGTGAAAGATGTTCCTGCAAGGTTGTTGTAGCGGATAATTTGCTGAGCTTCTTCCGGGCGATACGAGTAACCGATATTTTGGGCTGTATCATAGCCCGGCAGGCCTTTTGGAATGATGCCGCCGTAACCTGGTGTTCCGATATTATTGCGCAAATATTTCAGCATTTTTTCGCGATCAATTCCTAAACTGACGGCTTTGCGTAAAGCAAGAAAACGCTCAGGGCTCATGGATGGCATGGCGTTTTTGTCAATATAAAAACCAAGATATTCAGTATTCAAAAAAGGCTGGCGGACCAACCTGATTTTATTTTCATATTTTTTCTTCAGTTTTCCCGACCGACTGAGCAATTCATCTTTATAGCGCGCATCAATCCCCGACATAAAATCGAGATTTCCTTTGGCAAACTCCATAAAAGCCGTTTGTTTATCGGTAAGAAAGCTGATTGAAACTGCCTCTAAAAGCGGGAGTTGTCGCCCGTTTTCTGTTTCAAAATAATCCGGATTCCTTCTTAACACCAACCTGATGCCCTCATCCCAATATTGAAACCGGAATGGCCCGGTGCCGATTGGTGCGCTCCTGAAACGACTACCTTCGCTGAATACGACTTCTTTTGGCAATGCCGAAGCATAAGCCATTGCTAATAAGCCGATAAAGCCGGGAAAAGGCTGCTCTAAACGCAATGTTAAAACACTGTCGTTAAGCGCTTTTACGTCTAAGCTATCTCCTTGGCGTGCCAAATGATTAAAAATCCATCTGCCGGGTGAGGCCAGAGCTGGGTCAACAAGACGATTGAAGCTGAAAACAAAATCTTGTGCCACCAACCGTCGTTTCCGGCCATTGAAAATAGGATGGCCATGAAAAAAGACATCAGTTCGAAGGAAAAAAGTATAACGTAGCCCGTCATCCGAAACTTCCCATCTTTTTGCAAGAGAGGGTTTGATCTGCATGGCGCTGTCAAATTCCACCAAGCTGTTATACAACTGGTTACATGCCCATATATGAGGCAAATCTTTTGCAAATGCCGGGTCAAGGGTTAGGATACCCGCCGACTCGTTGTAGCGAAATACATCAGGAAAAGAAGATGGTTTGCTGCACGAAAAAACAACAAACAAAAGAATGGCAGATTTGAAAAGCTTTATCCCCATTGGCATCAACGTCAGTATCTGCAAAATAACGCATTATTCCCGAACGATGCAATTCGCATTTCAGGATACAGCCATAGAGTAAGTATTTATTTTACAGGCTCTAAGGCATGTTGCAGCACTTCGAGCATCGTAGAGACAAAAACAAATTCCACCCCTTTGATATATTCTTCAGGGATTTCGCGGAACTCCTTCCGGTTTTCGTTCGACAAAATGATTTTGGTTACTTTTCCGCGCTTGGCTGCCAAAATTTTTTCCTTGATTCCACCAACTGGCAGGACTTTTCCCCTTAAGGTAATTTCGCCGGTCATGGCTACAGCAGGTAGGGCTTTTCGCTTTGTGAAAGCTGAAGCCAGAGCAGTAAACATGGTGATTCCTGCAGAAGGGCCATCTTTCGGAGTTGCGCCTTCCGGCACATGGATATGGACATTCCATTTCTCAAATTCATCCGGATCAAGATCCAGATCCATGGCGTGTGCTTTCAGATAATCGAAAGCAATGGAAGCAGATTCTTTCATGACATCGCCAAGATTTCCGGTCAGTTTCAGTTCACCCTTTCCTTTGCTCAGGCTTACCTCTACCTGTAACATCACTCCACCTTCGGGTGTCCAGGCCAATCCGGTGACAACACCCGGTACTTCATGCACAATTTCACTTTCGCGCCAGCCCCAGCCAACACCTAGTACCTTTTCAAGGTCGCTGATTGTCAGCTTTTTTTCATAAGGTTCGTGCATTACCAATGATTTGGCTTTGCTTCGGATTAACTTGGCTATGTTGCGCTCGAGCGTTCGTACACCAGCCTCGCGCGTATAGTCTTCAATGATCCGGACTAAAACAGCTTTCGGAAAGCTCAGATCGTTGCTTTTAAAGCCATGTTCAGCCAACTGCTTGGGAATCAGATATTTTTTTGCAATTTGCAATTTTTCTTCGAATAAATAACCACTCAGGTCAATCACTTCCATGCGATCGCGCAAGGCCGGGTGGATGGTGCCCAAATTATTGGCCGTGGCAATAAACATGATTTTCGAGAGATCGTAATCAATATCGAGATAATTGTCGTGGAATTTATTGTTTTGTTCCGGATCGAGGATCTCGAGCAAAGCAGCCTGTGGGTCGCCATTGATATTCGAACCGGTAACTTTATCAATTTCGTCCAAAACAAAAACCGGATTTGATGCCTGCACTTTTTTCAGGCTTTGGATCACTCTTCCGGGCATGGCACCAATATAAGTCTTCCGGTGACCACGCAATTCAGCTTCATCGCGAAGCCCGCCAAGCGACATCCGTACATATTTTCGTCCGATTGCCCTGGCAATTGATTTCCCAAGAGAGGTTTTCCCTACGCCGGGAGGGCCAACAAGGCAAAGGATGGGCGATTTCATATCCTGCCTGAGCTGATACACGGCAAGGTGTTCAATGATTCTCTCCTTCACTTTTTCCAGACCGTAATGATCCTGATCGAGTACGGACTGCGCATAGTTGAGATTGTTTTTATCGGGAGTATATTCGTTCCACGGAAGCTCAACCATGAACTCAAGGTAGTTAAACTGAATCCCGTACTCGGCAGCCTGAGGGTGCATTCGTTGCAGCTTTGCAAGTTCTTTTTCGAAGATGGCAGCTACTTCTTTGCCCCACTTTTTTGCAGAGGCTTTTTCTTTCAACTCCTTGATCTCCGTCTCGTTAGGAGTGCCGCCAAGCTCCTCCTGAATAGTTTTCAGTTGTTGATTGAGAAAATAGTCGCGTTGTTGTTTGTCTAAATCAATCTTGACTTTACTCTGAATTTGATTCTTCAGGTCGAGCATCTGAAGCTCTTTGGTGAGTAATCCGAGCACTTTTGATGCACGTTCGCGGAGATCGGCAATTTCAAGCAGTTGTTGTTTCTCGAGCGTGCCCACATTGAGGTTACTCGACACAAAATTGACTAAAAAGGCCGGGCTTTCGATATTGTTAATGGCAATGGTAGCCTCGCTGGGAATATTGGGCGATTTCTCGATAATTTGAACGGCCAGATCTTTTACTGACTGGATAAGAGCCTGAAATCCAGCATCGGTAGGATTAGGTTCATTGTTTTCAAAAGCTCCAACTTTTGCTTTGAAATAGGGTTCTTCGCAAGTGAACTCAAGCAATCTGAAACGTTTTTTACCCTGGATGATGACCGTTGTATTGCCATCGGGCATCTGAACCGTCTTCAAAATTTGAGCCACAGTCCCGATTCGGTGCAAATCGTTGGGTGTTGGATCTTCGATGTTGGCTTCAACCTGTGCCACCACGCCAATGACTCTTTCTTTTTTATAGGCATCTTTGATAAGTTTGATTGATTTATCGCGTCCAACGGTGATGGGGAAAACCACGCCGGGGAAAAGCACGGCATTGCGCAGAGGCAGAATAGCTAGGTCGTCAGGCAGTAATTCTGCATTCATGATTTGCTCGTCTTCCGACGACAGCAGGGGTATAAATTCGGCTTCCGACTCGATGATATCAGTCATCTGAAGCATTTCAAGCGTATTATATTGTTTAAACATATTCAAATAAAAGTACAAGCATATGACAAAATGACACGACACACATCGTCATTTTCCCCGGAGAAAGAATGAAATCGCTAAAAATCGTCCTTTTTCGGGCGATTGCTTAAAAGTTCAAAAGCCATGCCGAAACTGCTCAGGCTCTTCTGTTTTTATAGGTTAGCCCAAAAATTTCTGTCAGAATGTCTTTTTCTGTCTTGTCAAATGTTTTGTTCCGACGTAAGAAAACGGCTTCATTGGTTTTAAAAGCTTTTTTCAGGTTATAATCCTGTACTCCCATTGTTCCACCCCAGGAAAATGAGGGGATAAAGTTGCGTTGGTAACCTGCACCAAAAATATTGGCGCTGACGCCGATAACGGTCCCGGTATTAAACATCGTATTGATGCCACATTTAGAGAAATCGCCCATGATGGTGCCGCAAAACTGAAGGCCGGTTTGCACAAAACAATCCTCGGCATACGACCATAGTTTCACTTCTTCGTAGGTATTCATCAGGTTTGAAGTATTGCTGTCGGCGCCAATATTACACCATTCGCCAATGACAGAATGCCCCAGAAAACCATCGTGTGCTTTGTTGGAATAACCAAAGACAACCGACTGGTTGATTTCGCCGCCAACTTTTGAATGAGGCCCAATCGTAGTTGGCCCATAAATTTTAGCTCCCATTTTCACAACAGCCTCTTCGCCAAGCGCGAACGGCCCGCGGATATTGACACCTTCCATTACTTCGCTATTCTTACCAATATAAATCGGGCCGGTGGAGGCATTCAGAGTGGCAAAATGCAGCACTGCTCCTTCTTCGATAAAGATGTTATCGGGATTGAGGTATTTGTTGTCGGCAGGAAGCGGCTGAGATTTCCGCCCTTTTGTCAACAAAGTATAATCATCACGTATCGCTTGATCGTTTTTATGGAAAACATCCCATGTGTAGTTGAGTTTCAGAAAATCAATGTTCGTCTCGATAATTTCCATCTCATCGTTGCTTTCGTTGATATTTTCCAATGAATTGGCATTGAGACACATAGCAACAATCGAATCCTCTTTTACCAATGCCTGGCCTTCTTTCAGACCCGATATAGCATCCACCAGAGCCTGATTTGGGCAGACTGAACCGTCAATAAGCATATTCACTGACGATTTGACAAGTGGAAACTTAATCCCCAGATAATCTTCGGTTAAGCTGGAGGTTTTGGTTTTCAGGTACATTTCCCATTTTTCACGGATGGTGAGGATACCAAAACGAATATCGGCGACCGGACGGGTAAAGGTTAAAGGCAACAAATTTTTGCGGCATGCGCTATCAAACAAGATATAATTCATATTATCAGCAAGTTAAGGTAGTGATGGCATCATTTTTCTCCGATACAAAAATATCTTTTTTTTGGCAGACCGCCAAAATTCGGGGATTTATTGGGTAAAAGTTTTCTTTGTTGAAAAAAGCCGGGGTTTATGCATAAAAAAAGCCTTTGTCGTGTGGACAGAGGCTTTTTCAAAACAAGGGCAAAGATTATTTTCCTTTGACTTCGTAATGTTTTTTGTAGCGGTTTTTGAACTTGTCCACACGCCCTGCAGTGTCCACCAGCTTCATCTTTCCGGTGTAAAATGGATGAGAGGTGTGCGAGATTTCAAGTTTAACAACCGGATATTCGTTGCCATCTTCCCAAACAATGGTTTCTTTGGTACGGGCAGTTGACCGTGACAAAAAACTATAATCGTTGGACATATCTTTAAAAACAACGAGTCGGTAATCTTTAGGGTGAATGTCTTTTTTCATCGCTTCCTTCGGCTTTTATATTTTTTAGGGCTGCAAAATTACTCTTTTCCACATTATTAACCAAATATTTTTAGATTTTATTTTTTTTAATGGGTTCCGAAACCAAAAACCGAAGCCTCAAAAAATGGGTTAACAATTAAATAAGTATTTCGGTTTTATACGACAGATGCCAGAATCCATTAGAATTTGATCAAATAATCGGTGAGATTGTCATCGCGTTCGAGGCCGAGTTTTTTTCGCAGGCGATATCGTCCGATTTCGACTCCTCTGACGGAAATATTCATCAATGGCGCAATTTCTTTTGTGCTGAGGTTCATTTTCAGATAGGCGCAAAGACGCAACTCACGCGGCGAAAGCTCCGGATGGCTTTCTTTGAGACGAGTAATGAAATTTTGATGTACATCATCAAAATATTCGTTGAAAACTTCCTGAAACTTCTCGCTTTTCAGTTCCTTATTGATTTTGTTGACAATGCTCTCTATTTGATTGCGTTTGGTCTGGCTCAGGTTATTATCCATCAAATCAACAAGTTGCGATTTAATTGAATTTAGAATTTTATTTTTATGAATCAGATGTAAGGTGTTGTTAGCCAGTTCCTTGGTTTTATGGCTAACCTGGCTTTGCAAGCTTTCGTTGCGCAGATGGACGATTTCTTTTTCGGCTATAAGGGCTTTTTCGCGGAAGCTTTGTTCCTGTTCCTGAAGCGCTTTGGCGTGCTTTTCGGTTTCAAGCAAGCGGGTTTTCATTACCCTTTGTTGGATAAACGAAACATTCCCGATCACAACGCTAATCAATAATAGGACATAGATCAAATAAGCGAATGCCGAGCGATAAAGAGGTGGGCGGATTTTGAACTCGAACGAGGCAAATTTTTCATCGGAATTGCTCACACCTTTTGAACGCAACTCGAAAACATAATTCCCATCGGGCAGGTTGTTGTATTCTTTAAAGGTAATCGAACTCCAGGGAGTCCATGCATCGTCAGATCCTTTCAGCCGGAAGGAAAACTGGCAACTGCCACTGCCTTCAAACTCGGGGTTTGCAAATTCAATTCGCAAACCATTCATTCGAAATGGCAAAACCCATTTTTTCAAGTTTTTCCCTTCAGAATCGCCCAGATAATTTTCGTAAAGATTGTGATCATCGCCGGAGTAGAAATCAATCTTGCGAAAAACCAATGGTAGCCCGATCGAATAATCTTTCCAATAAACCGGGTCGTAATGGATCAAACCGCTTTTTGTTCCGATAAAAACATTCCGGTTATCGAACACATAAACATTCTCAAACGAGTGAATCAGGTTTTGATTGATTCGCAAAAAAGGCAAAGTAACATTGCTGTAGCTTCCATCTTCGATTCGTCTGAGCAACCCCATTTTTCCCGATGCGAAATACCAAATATTTCCCGCATCATCTGTAAACGCCTGATCAACAACAAGATTGCCAAACAAGGCATTGTCTTTGATATCGTCAATGAAGTTGCCGGTTATGGCATCAAATTGTTTCAGCCCCGTTTTGGTTGCAAAAACGGTATTTCCGCGCAGGCTAAAAACATTGTACGGCAATTCATCGGGCAGGCCGTTTTCAGCGCGGTAGAGTTTCGATTCAAGCACTTTGTCAAAATTGGCACTGAGTTTCAAATAATAAATTCCACGATAGCCATGAGCCATCCAGACTTCGTTAGTTTCGGGCTGATAGACAATATTTTTACACGACTCTTCAAATCCGTCAATATGATGTACGAAGCTCCACCGTTTATTTTTCAGGACAGCGATGGAAAGGCCATTATAGGTACCACAAAGGATTGTGTCGGATCGGGGTGAAATGCTCGTGAATGTCCAATATCCTCTTTCGGCACTCACCTTCAGGGCTTTATTGCCTTCGACCTGGAACAGGCCGAAATTATGTCCGCAGAGCAAAGTATTTTTAACCACCTGAAGGCTCCACACCTGCCCTTCGGTTCCTTCCACCAAACGGAAACTGTTGTCGTTTGAAAGGTTATTATTCAGGTCGCTCAACGGTTTGACAAAAAGCCCTTGGTTGGTTCCCACATAAAGTTTATTGTCGAAAACAGCAGAAGTGTATGCGCTTTCGATATGGAAGGTATGGTTGAATATCGAGAGCGGCGAGTTGATCTCAACGAAATCAATTCCGTTGTCAAGGCCAAGCCATAGATTTCCGCCTGCATCTTCGAACATGCTCAACACTGTATTGTTTTGCAATCCTTTGAAACGATTCAGATGCTGAACAATATTTCCGTTCTCATCGGAAACAATGAATCCGTCCTGAATGGAACCGAATGCAAAATTGCCGCCTTTCAGACTGATAACAGAGAAAACACTATTTTTAAGTAACCACTTGTTTGCTTCGGTATTCCAGGCGCTCAAACGGCCGTTTTCAAGGATAAACAAACCCTTATCAATAAAGGCAAGCAGGTATTTTTCCTTTCCCAGGGCAATCACACCCCGCAATTCGCTCGACGAGAGTAATGGGTCGCTGACCAACTGACGCGGATTACCGGAGGAAAAAGCCATCAATCGGTTCGGATGATTCACAAAGGCAAAATCATTTCCAAACGCAAACGAATGTCCGAAACTTTGCGCCGGTTCCACGGCTCTGAGCTTTCCCGACTCAAGCAGAAACATCACTCTGAACGACTGAAACACAATTGCTTTACCAATATCATAAATCTTCCAGACTTCATCAAAATTTTGAAATTCTTTAGGCACCAAGGGTAAAAGCGAGTGATATTGTAAAGTTCCGTTGCTGTCGGGAGCAAAAAAACCAAATTCTTCAAAGGCTCCGATGTATATCGTGTCGCTGACTGATCTGACCGAACGGACAATGGATTTATTGGGAATCGGATAAGTTTTCCAATGCTGTCCGTCGAATTCGAGCAGTCCATCGTTATTGGCAAAGTACACAAAGCCCAGACTATTTTGGGTGATTTCCCAGTTTTGTGTTGAAGCCTGATAAATGTTCTGACTGAAATTATGGATCAAGGGAAGGCCGTAGCTCTTTACCTGAGCGCGAAGCTGTCCGGGTTGAAACAGGAAAACAACAACCGAACAAAGCAGGAGAAGCCGGCGATGCAAACGGGTGACGAACAAACTCATACATTTCGGAATCAGGGGTGATTTTTCCCGATTTGTGTTCAAAATTACATTTTCTTTCTTTTCAAACCTTTGAAATGATATTTCACAGCCTGCTTGGCGTGCTTTCACGTAAGGCTTTCAGGAATGGGGAAAAACTATTTACGGAGATAATAGTGAAATGTAACTGCCTCGTTTTTAGGTTTCTGATTTAAAAAAGACGGGATTGATCCTTTACTGAAAGTCAGAACTGCCTGATCGGTTTCAATAAAATCCTGATGACGGTGATATTGGCGCATTGCGGCCTGCACAGAGGCTTGCAGAACGCTGTCGTGAAGCATGGTGGCTTTCACTTCGTAAACAAAACCTTCGATAGTTGAAGGATAAGCCTCTATCCGGAGCAGGCATCCACTCAAACGCAATTCGGGCGGTACTTGTTCGGGCCAGGAAATTTGAGCCGCTCTGACGTCTCTTAGCCCCGATTTTCGGAAGACATCAACCAGAAGGCTGTCGGCCATTTCGCCATCTGCGGTAAGCTGAATACAGCTTGACGACTGATAATGTGCAAGTTGAAGGTAGCTCAGGCGGCCGGTTTGCAACAAATAAACAGGTAAGTTATCAAAACGGGTTTCGTGCAGTTTGCCCGGCAAAACGCCGCAACGATTCAACGGGAAAACATTGAACCGGTATAGCCGTCCGCTAGTTGCCGAAACAATCGCCTCAAGGCCATCGTTCACAACGGAGGCGGATAACACCTTTCCATCCAACTGAAACGCATTTTTTCGAAGCAGGCTATCGAAACACGACAAAGGCACAAAAACCTGTGAAGCCACCTTTTCTGTCAGGCAAAATGCAAAAATAATCCCTAAAAAAACAACGATCTTCTTCATCGGCTTCACAATCACAAACTGCAATCCCGTAGCAAAATTACCATTTTCAGGTTTTGTACTCAGCCAGACTATCAGGCAAAGCACTTTTTTTCGTTGCGTTCGTCCGGCTGTCATCGGGCAGTTTTTTCGATTTGTGTACTTTTGTACCATTATTTTCACTGCAATTTTATAGGATGTCAGAAAACTACACCGACGAAAGTATCCGCACGTTAGACTGGAAAGAGCACATTCGTTTGCGTCCGGGCATGTATATTGGCAAGCTAGGCGATGGGACTTCGCACGACGATGGCATATACGTACTGCTGAAAGAAATTATTGACAACAGCATTGATGAGTTTATCATGGGCAATGGCCGCACCATTGAAGTAAACATCACCGAAAGTGTTGTATCGGTGAGGGATTATGGGCGTGGCATCCCCCTGAACAAAGTGAATGATTGCGTCAGTCGCATCAACACCGGAGCCAAATACGAATCGCAGGCATTCAAAAAGTCGGTGGGATTGAATGGAGTCGGTACCAAAGCTGTGAATGCGCTTTCGGGCTATTTTAAGACCCAGTCATTTCGCGAAGGCCGGGTTAAAACAGTGGAATACGAGCAGGGCAATTTAGTGAATGATGCGCCCATTGTGGAAAGCACAGAGCGTCAAGGTGTGCTGACCACTTTTGTACCGGATGTCGAGATCTTTGGCAACTTTCGCTATTTGTCAGAATATGTCGAAGAGATGTTGTGGAATTATGCCTTTCTCAACAACGGCCTGACCTTGTTATTCAACGGGCAGAAGTTTCTGGCAAAAAACGGCCTTTACGACCTGCTTGAACGCAATATTACCGGAAACGAAACCATGATTTATCCCATCATCCACATACGCGATGATGATTTTGAATGCGCCTTCACCCATAAAAACAACAGCTATAACGAAGAATACTACAGCTTTGTCAACGGCCAGCACACCACTCAGGGAGGCACCCATCAAAATGCTTTCCGCGAGGCCATTGTCAAAACCATCAGGGATTTCTATGATCGTGATTACGACACTTCGGATATTCGCAACTCGTTGGCAGCTGCCATCAGCATCAAGGTGGAAGAGCCTGTTTTTGAGTCGCAGACCAAGACCAAATTAGGCTCGCAGATGATGGAGCGTGACGGGCGCAGCATCCGCACTTATATCGGCGATATCATCAAAAAACATGTGGACAATTATCTTCACATGAATCCCGAAACTGCCGAGGCTTTACAACGAAAAATCCTGCAAAGCGAGCGCGAGCGCAAGGATATGGCCAATATTAAAAAGCTGGCGCGTGAAAGCGTAAAAAAGGTGAGCCTGCACAACAAAAAACTGCGCGATTGTCGCATTCACTTCAATAGCAACCACGAAAAGCGCCTCGAAACTACCCTTTTCATCACCGAAGGCGATTCGGCTTCGGGCAGCATCACCAAAAGCCGCGACGTTCAGACTCAGGCCGTTTTCAGTCTGAAAGGCAAGCCCCTCAATAGTTTTGGGCTAACCAAAAAAGTAGTTTACGAAAACGAAGAGTTCAACCTGCTGCAGGCGGCCATCAATATTGACGAGAGCATGGAGAATCTGCGCTACAACAACGTGGTGATAGCCACTGATGCCGACGTTGATGGGAGCCATATCCGTCTTTTGCTGCTAACTTTCTTTTTGCAGTTCTATCCTGACCTGGTTCGAAGCGGCCATGTTTATATCCTTCAAACCCCGCTTTTCCGTGTCCGAAACAAGAAAGAGACCCTTTATTGCTACACGGAGGAAGAACGCATTACGGCTTTGAAAAAACTTGGTGCCAATTCCGAAATCACCCGATTCAAGGGTTTAGGCGAAATTTCCCCTGAAGAGTTCCGACATTTCATCGGCCCGGGAATGCGTTTAGATCCGGTTATTCTTCGCCGCGATTTGTCTATTGCCGAGATGCTTGAATACTATATGGGGAAAAATACACCCGAGCGCCAGCAGTTCATTATCAGCAATTTACGGATAGAAAGCGAGCTTACTGAGGAGCAGGTACATTGATTTTTTTCTCAAATTGTCATTTCCCGAATATCGCACGAAATATAATTTTGAGAAATAGATTCAAAAAGAGAAAAAACCCGGGTAAATTCGTTCAATCAATGCGTTGTTTTCAATAACTTCGCAAAAAAATCCGATATCATCATTGGATTTGGGTTCAACACTTAGTTTTGATTTGAAAATCATCGCATGAAGCAGCTTTTCTACCGTGTGATCTACCATCCCACCCTCAATTTTTTGATCAGGCACAGCAACAGGCTTGCGGTTTCATTGTTCCCGTGTAGTGTCCGAATCCCCCCTTCGGGGTTCATTCATATTCGCGACGGGATGGGGCGGCGCATCAGGCTGCACACCAATCAGACCAATTATTTGACACATCTGCTTTTCTGGGAAGGCGGCGCCATGCAATTTGAATACACTCAAATTTTTGTAGGACTTATCCGTAAAGTGGAAGGCTTTTATGATATTGGCGCAAATATCGGATACTATTCGCTTCTGGCTGCTTCCGAACATCCTCAAATCCCGATTGTAGGATTTGAGCCGGCATCCGGACCTTTGTATTTTTTTCGTAAAAACGTGAACATCAATAATTTTCACAATATAAGAATCGAAGAAATTGCTTTATCCGACACCAAGGGTGAGCTAACTTTTTATGAATTACGAAACAAAAAATATCGTTATTTGAAACATAATTTGGCAGGTGAAAGTAATGCTGCCGGTGGTTATGGCGGAAAAAATTTCGTTCCCGTAAAAGTCAAATCCACCACCCTTGATGAGTATGTTGAAACCTTTCATGACAATGTCGGACTCATCAAAATGGATACCGAAGGCACGGAGCATCTGATTCTAAGTAAAGCTGCCAGAACCATCGCTTCACAAAAGCCGATCATCATTTGCGAAACCCTTTTCAACAAGATTGAATCGGAATTAGAAGATCTGATGAAGTCGCACAACTATCTCTTTTTCAATCATGTAGATGGAGGGCTAAAAGCAGTCGAAAGTATCCGGAGAGCAAGCGATGATGGTGTGCGGAATTGTTTTTTTGTGCACCCCGATAAACTCGATCTGATCAGTGAATTTATCATAAACGAATAATTACCCCTTATTTTAATTCAAGTTCAAACCCATAAACAAATGAAAAAAATTCTCAGCTTAGCCGTTTTCGGGCTATTTTTCGTTGTACAGTCTTTGGCACAAATAGCCTTAGACAGTCCGATTCCGGTTGACCCCAATGTGAAAATTGGAAAATTGGAAAACGGAATGACCTATTACCTGCGTCACAATACCATGCCGGCCAACAGGCTTGAGCTTCGATTGGCTGTCAACGCCGGCTCCATTTTGGAAGACGACGACCAGCAAGGGCTGGCACATTTTACGGAACACATGGCTTTCAACGGCACGAAGCATTTTTCGAAAAACGCTTTGGTTGATTTTTTGGAAAGAGCCGGAGTGCGTTTTGGCGCCGACCTCAACGCCTACACCAGTTTTGACGAAACGGTGTATATGCTTCAGTTGCCTACTGACCGCCCTGGTCTTGTAGACTCGGCTTTTTTGGTGATGGAAGACTGGGCACATCATGTTTCGATGGAAGGTGAAGAGATTGATAAAGAGCGCGGTGTGATTCGCGAGGAATGGCGTCAAGGGCTTGGTGCGGATGACAGAATGCGAAAAAAATATTATCCTACGATTTTTAACGGATCCAAATATGCCAGCCGCCTACCAATTGGCCTGATCGAAGTGATTGACCACGCTGAACATGAAACTCTACGCCGCTTTTATCGCGACTGGTATCGTCCGAATCTTCAGGCAATAGTGGTGGTTGGCGATTTAGACCTCCAACAGATGGAAGAACATGTAATCCGACACTTTTCCACTCTTAAGAACCCCGACAATCAACGTGAACGTGTGAATTTTGATATACCGGGAAATAAAGAACCTTTGGTTGCCATTGTGAACGACGAGGAAGCCACAGGCAGTTCGGTGATGCTTTTTTACAAACACCCGCGAAAAGAAACCACTACTCTGCAAGATTACAAAACCTCGCTGATGCAAAGTATTTATTCAGGTATGCTCGTCGAGCGTCTGAACGAAATTAACCGTAAGCCCGAATCACCGTTCCTCTATGCTTATTCTTATTACGGCGGATTTATCGGAAGGGCGTCGGATGCCTATATGTCGTCGGCAGGAGTGAAAGAAAATCAGGTTCCGGCAGCCCTCAGAACGCTTGTCATTGAAAATGAACGTGTAAAACAACACGGGTTCACGCCGACGGAGTTCGAAAGGCAGAAAAAACAATTGCTCACAAGGCTCGAAAAGCAGCAAAAAGAAAAAGATAAAACCCCATCGGCTAGTTTTGTCAGGGAATACACCAATCATTTCCTCAGCAACGCCTCTATTCCGGGTATTGACAACGAAGTGAAGATGGCCACGGAGATTTTGCCGCTGATTACTTTAGATGAGATAAATCAGCTTGCGGATCAATGGATTACCAAAGAAAATATGGTGATCGTGGTTACGACTCCCAAAAAAGAAGGTATCATTATTCCTGAGAAAGACGAGCTTTTATCCATTGTGGCTCAGGCCCAAAAAGAGAAAACCGAGGCTTATGTTGACAGTTTCAAGGAAGCCCCGCTTATTGATAAGGCACTGAAACCCACAAAGATAACTGAAAGAAAGAAAGACGATAAAAACGGTATTGAAACCTACACGTTGGCCAACGGTGCAAAATTAGTCATCAAAACCACTGATTTTAAAAACGATGAAATACTTTTCAGCGCTTTTGGCTCAGGCGGGAGCTCGCTCATTGATGACGATCAGATTTTTGCTGCTCTGAACACCATAAGTCTGGTAGATCAAAGCGGGCTCGGCAAATTCAGCAGCATTGACCTGCAGAAAAAACTAACCGGAATGAATGTCAGCGTTAGACCATTCATTGACAACCTGAGTCAGGGGCTACGGGGAAGTAGCAGCCCAAAAGATTTGGAAACTTTGCTGCAACTCGTATATCTGTATTTTGAACCTGCTCGGCACGATCAGCAGGCTTTTGAAACCTTCCATTCACAACTGGTCAACCGTTTCCGGTTTATACGGTCCAATCCGCAAGCAGTGTTTTATGACACCCTCGGGAAAATCTCGACATGCAACAGTCCGCGAACGATCATTATTCCTGGCGAGAAAGAGATGCAACAACTCCAGCCAGAAACCATGTACGGCATCTATGACAAGCTGTTTGCCAATGCCAGCGGTTTCACTTTTGTGTTTACCGGAAACATCAATTCCAATGAACACCTGAACCTATTGACAAGCTATTTGGGAAATCTGCCTTCGGGCAAACCCCTTGATTGGAAAAAGCGCGAAAACTGTTTTCCCGAAGGAAAGACCCGCAGCCAGATTCAGGCCGGAACAGAATATAAAAGTTTAGTCGCCATCCGCTTTATGGAAGATTATGACTACAATCCGGAAAATAACCTGCGGATGAATCTTCTTGGGAAAGCCTACAGCATAAAACTTCGGGAAAATATGCGCGAAGAAATCGGCGGCGTATATGGCGTGCAGGCAGGCTTCAATCTGATGCGGTATCCCGAGCAAAAATATATGCTCAGCATCAACTGGAGCACCAATCCCGAACTTGTGGACACTTTATCGGCCATTGTTTTCGACCAAATGCACCATCTGATTCAAACCGGCCCAACGGCTGAAGATGTGGCCAAGGTAAAAGAAACCGCCATCCGCGAGAGAGAAACCAACGAAAAGCTCAACCGCTTCTGGCTCAACACCATTGAAAACTCGATCAGAAACAATGAGCCGATTTTGACTTTTGAAGAATACACAAAACAAGTGGAAGGCATTAACGTTGATGTGCTGAAAGAAACCGCACGGAAATTTTTGCACCCCGACCACTATCTTAAATTGGTCCAATATCCGGAGAAAAAGGAATAATCTACCGGAAAACACTATTCCACACCAACCCACAGCGATCAACCCGCTGTGGGTTTTGTGTTTTTTGATTTTTTGAAACTGTCAAAACTTTTATTTTTGCCAAAAAACCAATTATGAAATGTTTTTCGCGTTGGGTGTTACGATTGGCCGGATGGGAAATCCTCGGTAATATTCCACCCGAAATCAAAAAATGTGTCATTCTTGCAGCCCCACACACCAGCAACTGGGACTTTGTCATCGGGCGACTTACCTATTGGGCCTCGGGTGTGCCGGTAAAATTTCTCATCAAAAAAGAAGCGTTTCAGCACCCTTTGGCCTCCTTAGTCAAAAAAATGGGAGGCATCCCGGTTGACAGAGGAAAAAGCAATAATTTGGTGGAAGAAGTGGCGGCGCTTTTCGACCATTATGAAGTACTGAATGTGATTATCACCCCCGAAGGCACACGCAAATTAGTGAAGGAATGGAAACGCGGCTTTTATTACATTGCCCTGAGAGCTAGAGTTCCGATCATTTTAGGCTATTTGGATTACAACAACAAAAAGGGAGGATACGGTCCTGTGATCTACCCAAGCGGTGATTTTGATGCTGATTTAAAAAAAATCGAGGAATTTTATATTCATCACAGCTCTGCGCTGCATCCCGAGAAATTTAACCTTAGCCCACAAAATCTTCATAGGCCTGAAGCCTCTTAAGTAATTTATTTTCAGAATAATAGATTTTCATTCAAATAGAATTCCTTCATATTACTTAAAAAATTGCTTGTTGCCGCCACCTGATGGTTATGGCCAAACATGAATTTTGGTCAATCAAACCTGTGTCATGATATTGATTTGGCAAAGAAAAATACCTAATTTTATTCCCGAATAAAAACCAAATTATGGCAAGAGTTGTAGTGCTTGGAGCCGGCATTTCGGGTCATACCGCGGCTGCCTTTCTAAAAAAGAAATTGGGTCGCAAACACGAAGTCGTGGTGGTAAGTCCGGCCGAATATTATCAGTGGATTCCTTCGAATATCTGGGTTGGTGTGGGCAAAATGAGCATTGACCAGGTACGTTTCAAGTTGAGGCCGGTTTACGACCGATGGAAGATTGATTTCAGGCAGGCTCGTGCCACGACAATCTTCCCAGAAGGCCATCATCAGAATTGTGAAAGTCCGTGTGTTGCCATTGAATACACCGAAAAAGGACGTCAGGGAGAAACCGAGCTTATCGCTTACGATTTTTTAGTGAATGCCACAGGGCCGAAGCTGAATTTTGCTGCAACGGAGGGTTTGGGACCCGGTGGACACAGCTTATCTGTTTGTTCGTATGACCATGCTGCGCACGCCTGGGAGGCACTTCAGACTTGTATCGGGCGAATGGAGAAAGGTGAAATCCAGCGATTTCTTATCGGAACAGGACATGCTACAGCCACTTGTCAGGGAGCGGCTTTTGAGTATGCGCTCAATGTGGCTCATCAGATACGCATTAGGGGATTACAGGACAAAGCTGAAATAACCTGGATTTCAAACGAATATGAACTTGGCGACTTTGGCATGGGAGGTGCTTTCATCAAACGCGGCGGTTACGTTATCCCCACTAAAGTTTTCAGCGAATCAATCTTTGCCGAGTATGGGATCAAATGGATCAAAAGAGCCGCAGTGAACCGCGTGGAAAAAGGTCTGGCACATTACGAAACCCTCGACGGTGAGCAGAAATCCATTGCGTTCGACTTTGCCATGCTCATCCCGCCTTTCTCAGGTGCAGGCATGAAAGCTTTTGACAAGAACGGGAACGACATCACAGCGAAACTCTTTGCTGCCAACGGCTTTATGAAAGTGGATGCCGACTACAGCCCAAAAGATTTTGAAGATTGGAGTGCCGACGACTGGCCCTCAACTTATCAGAACCCAGATTACAGTAATATTTTCGCTGCAGGCATCGCCTTTGCGCCACCTCATGCGATATCAAAGCCACTCAAAAGCCCAAACGGAACCCTGATTGCCCCGGCACCACCCCGCACCGGAATGCCATCCGGCGTTATCGGGAAAATCATTGCATTGAACATAGCCAACCTGATTCTCAAAAACCGCAAAGAGTTCAAACACCACGCTTCGATGGGAAAGATGGGCGCAGCATGCATCATTTCGGCCGGATATGGCATGCTGAAAGGCAACGCTGCCACAATGACCGTTTTCCCGATTGTACCCGACTGGAAAAAATATCCGCAATGGGGGCGCGATATCCGCTATACGGTTGGCGAAGCAGGGCTGGCCGGCCACTGGATCAAGCTTTTCCTGCATTATATGTTCATCCACAAGGCCAAAGGCTACCCATTCTGGTGGCTGATCCCGGAATAATCTACACCTTTAAATCTCTACTTGTTATGGCTAAAAATATTGTCAGAGGTTATTACGACGAATCGTATCCGCCCGTCCCCACCCGAAGCACCCG
>JACFNF010000018.1:0-34244 GCA_019454985.1 Bacteroidales bacterium | reverse complement strand
ATCAAACAGCTGGAAATGAATCACCTGCGTTGTTTTCGATTCGATAAAAAGAACACTTTCGGTGTTCACCGGATTTGGAACGATTCGAGGCTGTGCAATTGCTGCGCTTTCACCCAATCCACCCAGGATAAAGGTAAAAATCAACTCATTGTTGTCTGCGTTTAAAACTGCCGAAGACTCCACATTTTGCCCCGGCTCAAGTGCTGCGGTTCCAACATATTGGCCATACGGAACATTGGCAACAACGGCAGTTCCGGTCGTGATCTGGCCGGAATAATTATTCTCGGGACCGGTCACTGAATAGTTAACAGGCATGACGATACTGCCGCCATACTGGTCAACGGCCTTCAGAATCAGATTGTCGCGAAGCATATCGAGTTCAACGGTAAGAGAAGCAGTTTGATTTTCGGTAACAACAACATTATCAACCACTTCGGTATTCGTAAAAGGATGAGAAATAATGACCGAATACACCCCCGGCAATAGTTGAAGCGCTGCCAGCCCTGAAGCATCTGGATGCGTCATTTGGCTTCCGGCCTGGACCGTAGCTTCGGTAACATTGGCCATATTTCCTTCGATGCTTACCTGAACCTGAAGTAAGCCTTGTGGTCCTGCAGAACCAAGACTACCATCGGGTCGGAGGTTTTGGCCGTACAGTTCAATATTATCGGCAATCCGGTCATCCTCCCAGGCAAAAACCCATTGGTTATTTGAAAATCCGGCAATATCGGCATGTACTTTGGACGAGAAGGCCGTTGAAACCATGGTTTCTCCCGGGTTCCACACCAAGTCGCCGACGCTGTTATACCGTCGGGCAAACAGGTTCGTCCGTACTGCATCTAAATACAGCTCATAAACGAAAACAACATCATTTTCAATTGGAAGTAGGCAGACAGGCGACACCGTTTCGCTGCTTACAGGCACGATGGCTTTTCCGTTATTACCCCAAAGGCGCTCGCCGGTAGGGTCAAACTGTTGAGCAAAGATGCCATAGAAATTCTGACCACCATCCACTTCATTCCAAAAAACCATGACATTTCCAGTGGAAGGCAGATAGGCTGCCATGGGATTAAGCTTGTTGAAATTGTCGGTGTCAGAAACTTTGGCGCCATTGGCCGCAAAAAGAATTTGACCGTTGCTGTTGATATGCTGCACCCATCCCGAGGCGATGGTTCCGCTCAAGCGATAGTCGTGCCAGGCCAGAAAGCACCCGTTGTTGCCATCCGGCACAAACGACAGAATCTGCGTCCAGGCGGTGATACTTCCCGAGTTGCAAACCAATGTAGGACTTGCCCAGACAGCTTGCCCGCCGGCGTTGAAACGCTGGAGCATCAGGTTTCGGGTGGGTGCCCATCCCGGTCCAGAATCCTCGTAATATTTCATCAACACATCATCCGTGCCCACGGCCATCAACTGAGGCCAGGTGTAACGCGCTGTACCACTCATAACGATGCCATCGTCGCCCCATAGTTTCTGGCCAGACGAATTTAATTTCTGGCGCACCAAATTATCGTCCGACATCCAGGCAATTACTGCATTGTTTGCAGCTGTGATCACTACTTTCGGCGACACATTAAATGCTGTGTTATTGGAAAGCATAATTCCATCAGCCCCCCAGTCGAACCCGCCATCGGGCGCAATGCGATAGGCCACCACATTGTTATTTTCGTTCATGCGGATGTCCTGCCAGGTTAAAATCACATGATTATCATGATCCACAGCCATATCCCAGTCGGTAAGCCACGACATCGAAGGATGGCTGCTGATAAGCAATCCCTCATTTTGCCAGAGTTTGTTGCCATTAGAATCAAAGTGCTGGAGGCGAACGTTATAGTTTCCTTTTTCGAGCGAGAAATACCCCAAATAATAATCCCCGTTGGGGGCTTTGCGAATCTTCGGTATCACCTGTTCGCCGGCTTGTTCGGTAAGCCTGAGGTTTTCGGCAGGATTTGTATTCCATTGTGCCCATGTAAGCAGATGGGAAAACAACAGGGCAACAATTAAAATGAATGCTTTTTTCATTGTTCAAGGGAATTGATTATCACAAAGGTAAGTTTTGACGGATTGAAAAAGTAGTTTTCAAGCTTTTTTTTCGACAACAATGCTTTTTTGCCTCTTTTCGTTTCAAGCGCCTTCATTTTATCGCCTAAATTTGCCTTAAACTAATCCCATGAAACGACTTGCTTTTTTTAGTACGATTGTCTTCACCATTTTGTTTTGTATCACAGCCTGCAAACGTTCAAAAAGCCCTGACACATCCGAGTTTGCAGCCTATATATTCGATTACAGCCAAGGCATGCTTCACGGCAATGCGCCTGTTTACGTAACGCTCACATCCGACAGCCCTTTTGCCGGAGAGCCGGGGTCTGAAGCAGAGGGTAAGATCATTGTCTTCACTCCAGAGATGTCCGGAAAAACCTATTGGATTGACAAACGCACCCTGCGTTTTGTCCCCGACAAAAAATGGCCTCATGATACCAACATCCAGGCAACGGTTTTTCTGAATCGTTTAGCCGAAGTGCCGGTCGAATTTCATCAGTTTCGTTTTGGCCTGAAAACCATGCCAATATCGTTTAACTTAGATAATATCAGACTTGAAACCAGTTCAAATGGTTCTGAGAGCTACGTTTTACGGGGTGACATTGTGTTGTCCGACAAAACGGATTTAGACAAAGCCGATCGTCTTTTACGATTAGAAACGAAAGGGAAACGTTATCCGATTCGAGTGATGGCTGATGCACAAAATCCCTTGCGGCTTAAATTCGAATCGGACAGCATCATAAGGCGTTCAAACGGTTATGAGTTGAATCTCCAATGGAACGGCAAAGCAATTGGGAGCATAGTAAAAGGAAACACTACGATTTTTGTTCCTGAAAAAGCGGCTTTTGTTTTAATGAAAACCGAGGTCATCAACGAGCCGGAGCCAACAATCAAACTATGGTTCTCGGATATCACTGATTCTCAACAGAATTTAAGTGGGTTGATCCGCTTAGAGGCCAAAGAAAAAACGGGGGCAGAGACTGAGCCCGAAATCCGTTTCGAACGCCGTAACAATTGTATCATCATATATCCCTTAGACGAGCTCAGTGGCGATTTTATCCTGCATTCAGAAGCCTCATTGCGCAATGCTGACGGAAAAAACCTCGGCGAAAATCTCATGCAGGACATTGCTTTGGGAAAAATTAAACCTCAGGTTCGGTTCGTCGGAAAAGGCAATATTCTTTCAGGAGCCAGCAAGGGAATGATTCGTTTTCAAGCTGTTGGATTGAAGGCTGTGGACGTTCACGTCATCAAGGTTTTTGAAAACAACATGCTCCAATTCCTGCAATGGGCCAATCTTGAGGCAGAAAACAACCTGAAAGATGTTGGCCGGATTGTGGCCAAAAAGCAACAATTGTTGGCCGAAGATCAGCCTTCGTTACGAACCCAATGGGCCACATATGCTTTGGATCTCAATAAAATTATCGAGCAAGATCCGGGAACGCTTTACCGGGTTCTCCTCACTTTCAAGCGCGAATATACCCTTGACGATTGCAATAAAAATCAGGAGGTTACCACCATGCAATCGGAGCTCGACCGGGAAGAACTGGCCAAATGGGAAGGAAGTCAATATTACGATCCTTCGCTGATTATCCCTGATAATTTCGACTGGAACGAGCGCGACAATCCGTGTAGCGACAGTTATTATTACTACGAGCATTTTGCCTCACGCAATGTGATTTCGTCTAACATTGGCTTGATGGCAATGGAGAGCAATTCCGTGGCAAAGGAGCTGTTGATGGTGGTTACCAATCTCGAGACAGCCTCCCCCCTGCCGGGAGCCAAAGTGGAGTTGTTTGATTATCAGCAGCAATATATTGCTTCAGGCATCAGCGATGCACAAGGGATGGTTCGCCTTCACTGGAACGATGTTAAACCGTTTTTCGCCACTGCCCGATTCGCCAACGAAAAAACTTATCTGAAACTTGACGAAGGCTCAGCCCTACCATATACCCGTTTCGATGTCGAAGGCAAGAGCCTTCAACAAGGCATGAATGCTTTTCTTTTCAGCGAAAGAGGTGTGTATCGCCCTGGCGACACCTTGCATTTTGGTATGATGTTAAACACCGGCAACGAAACGCTTCCCGAACAATACCCTGTGGTGCTCGAACTCTACAACGCACGCAATCAGGCAGTTGGCAAACAAACTACTGTAATGACTTCCAATGGCTTATGTCGGTTCAGCATGCCAACCCATCCCGACGCGCAAACCGGAATGTGGACAGCCACAGTGAAAGTGGGCGGAGCCAGTTTCAGTCGCAGGGTGAGGGTGGAAACCGTGAAACCCAATCGTTTGAAAATCAATTTTGATTTTGGGGGCAAGACGCTTTTTCCGAACGACATGAACCGCAATGGAAGTATGGTAGTGCAATGGCTACATGGCGGGAAAGCTCCCGAGTATCGGTTTAAACTCAATATTCTGGCAAAGGCCGCCCCGATCAACTTTCCGAAATACAATGGTTTTTCGTTCACCGACCCGACGATTTATTCCGGCCAAACCGAGAAAAGCGAGTTGAATGGTCAGCTTGATTCCGAAGGACGCTGGTCGGGGTCGTTGAAACTACCCATCGCCCAACAAACGCCCGGAAAATTTCAGATGCAATGGGAGGCAAATGTTTTTGAACCCGGCGGCGACTTCTCTGTAACAAGTCATCAAGCTGATTTCCTGCCTTATACGCATTACCTTGGAATTGCTGCTCCCCAGGCAGAAAAAGAGGGCTATCTTTATACAGGCAGCACTCTTGCCTACGATCTGGTTCAGCTTGACGCCAACGGCTATCCGTATGGCAACGACAAAGTAATGGTAGAAGTACTGAAAACCGATTGGTCGTGGTGGTGGTCGGGAAGCCAAAGCGGGCAGGCCAATTACATTAGCAGTTACGACACCGAGCGAATCCTTGAAAAAGAAGTCCAACTCAGCCAGGGCAAAGGGGTATTTGAATGGAAGCCGAGCAACGATCAATGGGGCAATTATATCATTCGTGTAAGCCATAAAAAAGGAGGTCATAGCGCAGGGATTGTGAGTTATATTGACTGGCCTTCGTCCTATTCGCGCTCGGGAAGGCGTGCCGATGGCGGAGCCAGCCTCCTTCCGTTAAGCGCCAACAAAGAGCGTTATCGCATTGGTGAAGAAGCCGTTATCAGTTTTGTAGGACCAGCCAACGGGAAAGCATTGGTCAGCATTGAAGCCGGCGACAAACAGCAAAAATGCTGGTGGGTCAACACCATCGCAGGCGAGAACCACCTTAGTATTCCTCTCCTTGGCTCGTACAGCCCTAATGTTTACGTACATCTGACCCTGCTTCAGCCCGTTGGCCAGAGTTTGAACGATTTACCGGTGCGCACCTTTGGCGTAATCAATCTTAGGGTGGAAGACCCCGGTGCCAGGCTGTTGCCACAACTGCAATTGCCACAGGAGACAAATTCAGGTCAGTCATTCCGAATTACCGTTTCGGAGAAAAACAACCGACCGATGGATTATTTTCTGGCTGTAGTGGACGAAGGCCTTCTCGACCTCACCGGCTTCGGCACGCCCGACCCTTATGGCTGGTTCAATCAAAAGATTGCCCTGAGCCTGAAGAGCTGGGACATATTTGATTACGTTTTAGGAAGTTATGGCGGCCGTTTAGAGCAAATACTGACCATTGGCGGGGATGCCGCGATGCCCGACAGGGAAAAAGCCAGACAGTCGCGCTTCAAACCGGTGGTACGATTCATCGGACCCGTGAGTCTTAAAGCAGGCGGCAAAAACACCCACCTGCTCAATATTGACAATTATATCGGCTCCGTGAGGGTGATGGTGGTGGCCGGTTCAAAAAAAGCATACGGAAGCACTGAAGGAACCCTCAACATTAGGCAGCCATTGATGGCTTTGGCAACACTTCCGAGATTACTTCGTGAAAACGACGAAATCGTGATGCCCGTTACCGTTTTCTCCTCACTCAAAGAAGCGCATCAGGCAGATATTACGGTTGAAACATCGGGTGAAATCAGCCTGACCGGCCCCAAATCAAAACAAGTGAGCTTTGATCGCGAAGGCGAAAAAACCATCCGCTTTGGACTGAAAGCCGCCTCAAAAACAGGCAAAGCCATTGTAAACATCAAGGTTTCGTCGGGTAGCTATCATTCGGCGCAAAAGATTGAGCTTTCTATTGAAAATCCCAACGACCGTGCTTTTCAAACAGAACATTATCTGCTGGGAGTTGGTCAGGAAAAGAGCCTGAATCCGATTTTTACCGGTGTTGAAAACACAAGGCGGGCATCCATCGAGGTTTCGGCCATGCCCACTGCAAACCTCAAAAGGCGTCTTTCCCAACTGTTGGCATACCCTTATGGATGTACAGAACAGATTGTGTCGCAGGCATTTGCGCAATTATATTTAGATCAGGTGAACCAGCTCGGGCAAGCGCAAAATCAAAGCCGAAGAATCAACATAGAGGGTACAATCCGCCAACTGAGCGAACGCCAACTGAGCTCGGGAGGTTTCACATATTGGCCCGGAAGCGCTTATTACAATGAATGGGTTGATGTGTATGCAGTTCATTTTCTGATACTTGCCGAACAAGAAGGGTTTGCCGTGCCTTCAATTATGATGAAAAATGCGCTAAAAAATCAAAAACAGAAAGCGACCGCATGGCGCTCGGAGTATCTTGGCAAAAAACTCACCAATGATGTGGTTCAGGCATATCGGCTTTTTACGCTGGCTTTGACAGGCAATCCATTATTCAACGCCATGAACCGTCTGCGTGAAGCCGAAGGGATCTCGTTGCAGTCGGCTCATCTTTTGGCTGCCGCTTATCAGCTTGCCGGCCAGAAAGAAGCTGCACGGCAATTGGCTCTTGGGAAAAACAACTATAAAAACAAGGATTATGACTTCGCAATGGATTTTGGTTCTCCCACTCGCGACAAAGCGATCAAAGCCATTGTTCTCATCACCCTTGGTGAACCGGTTTTGGCCTTTCCTTTGGTGAAAGAGCTTTCGGAAAGTCTGAATTCAGCCGAATTTATGAGTACCCAAACCACTGCCTTTGCACTCAATGCCTGGCAACTTTATGCCAAAAATAATCCGCTTGCCGGAAAGCTAAGCTTCAAAATCGGAGGCGAAAAAGCAAATGACATCATTATTAAAAATGCAGTATATCAGGAAGATATTCCTCTGAACAGTTTTCCTTACCGGATTAAAAACACGGGCGAAGCACCGCTTTATCTCAGTTTGACTAATTCAGGAATTGAAGCATCAGGGCCGGGGACTTCCCTTCAAAAAGGGGTAGAGCTTCAGGTGAATTTTACCGACGATCAGGGAAAAACTCTTGATCCACAACAAATCACACAGGGGACATCTTTCAATATGCATACCACTGTAAGCAATTTTTCCGGCAGAGACCTGAATTTTTTGGCCCTCAGTCAACTTGCTGCTGCCTGCTGGGAAATTCTGAACGATGATTTTGGCGAAAAATCAGAAAATGGGGAAAACGTGTTTGATGATCGCCGCGATGACCGGATTATCCGGTATTTTGACCTCAAAGCCGGGCAGTCGAAAACCTACACCCTGCATTTGCTGGCCGCCTACGAAGGCAGTTATCTCCTCCCTGCCCAGCGATGCGAGGCGATGTACGACAACGAAGTAATGACCATACTGCCCGGGAAAAAGGTTGAAGTGAAATCAAAATTGGATTAATGAATGTTGTATATTTATGGCGTTGATTAGGTGTTGAACTACCCCCCCCGCTCTCGCCGGGGGGATAGTTCAACAGGCGTTTGGCTCAATGACGGGTGAAGCGGTTAATTGTACATCTACCTCGCCTCTACTTTTATGGTGTATTGACAATTTTGTGCCCGAAATCCGCCTTGTGTCAATCCGCCAAACCGTTAGCAACAAAGTTGAAGAACGGCGTTTAGTTAGGCTGAAGAATGGCAAAAGAACAGGCAAACGCAAATCAAAACAACTGGCTTTCATTCTATTGTGATTAACAGAGAAAAATTCATATGGCTGACAAGACCATTGGGTCGCCTTTTTTCAAGGGCTTTTGTCAAATGGTTTTTCGGGCTGTTTATCCTGCTGTGGCTATTGCTCTATTTCACCCACCGACGGCCATTGTTTAACGATCCGGTGAGTGCAGTTTTATTTGATCGCGAGGGCCATTTTTTGAGTGGGCGTATTGCTGCCGACGGTCAATGGCGCTTTCCCGAAGGGCATTCTTTATCGGAAAAGTACGTTAAAGCCTTGCTGCTTTTCGAGGACAAGCGTTTTTATTACCATCCAGGGCTCGATCCTTTGGCTTTGGCACGCGCGCTGGCACAAAATTTTCGTGCCGGCAAGGTTGTAAGTGGCGGAAGCACCATCACCACACAGCTCATCCGTCTTTCGCGCAAAGGCCGGCCCCGCACAGTTAGCGAAAAGCTGGTTGAGTTTTGGCAGGCTCTGGCACTTGAGACCCGCTTCAGCAAAAAGAAAATCCTTCATTTATACGCGGCTCATGCGCCATTTGGCAGCAATGTGGTGGGCTGTGAGGCCGCCGCCTGGCGTTGGTTTGGCCATTCGTCCGATGACTTATCCTGGGCCGAAGCCGCCACTTTAGCCATCCTGCCCAACGCACCCTCTATGATTTCGCCACAGCAAAACCGCGATGCGCTGCTGCGCAAACGAAACAGCCTTCTCTATCGCCTCTATCATACCGGCGAGATAGACCACATCACCCTTCAACTTGCATTGAATGAACCACTGCCGACAAGCCCTCTGCCCCTACCCGACCTTGCCCCGCATTATCTGGAATTTCTTCGGAAAAAATCGGGCGACCGACTTTTCGAAAGCAGCATTGACCAAAATCTTCAACAAAATATTACCAACCTGATGGTACAGCATCATCAGGCATTGAAAAGCAACGACATCCGGCATCTTGCTGTGATTTTGCGCGATTTGACTACCGGACAGGTGCTGGCCTATCACGGTAATGTGCCTTCCAACAACAGCTTAGACGGTGTTTACAACGACATGGTTCAGGCAAGTCGCAGCAGCGGTAGCATTCTCAAACCTTTTCTTTATGCGGCTTCGTTGGACGAAGGGCTCATCACGCCTCAGAGTCTCCTTCCCGATGTACCCACCTGGATGGCAGGTTTTCACCCACAAAATTTTGATGAGAGTTACAGCGGCGCCATCGAAGCTTCTAAAGCTCTGCAACGGTCACTGAATGTGCCTTTTGTACATCTGCTTCATCAATACAGCATCGGGCGTTTTCATCAACTACTTCGCGATCTGGGCTTTAGCACTTTCACCCAAGAGGCAGCCCATTATGGTCTTTCGTTGATTCTGGGAGGAGGCGAAGTTACGTTATGGGAGCTTTCGGAGGTATATGCTCGTTTTGCCCGACAATTGATCCGTCAGGAAGTGAAAGATGATTTTCCTTTATCGAAAGGCAGCATTTTTCTCACTACCGATGCACTGCGGCAGCTCAACCGACCGGAGACCGAAAGTGGCTGGCATTTTCGTGAAGACCGTCTTCAAATGGCCTGGAAGACCGGTACCAGTTATGGCTTTCGCGACGCCTGGGCTGTAGGCTACACCCCCGATTATTGCATTGCTATTTGGGCCGGCAATGCCGATGGCCACGGACGTCCGGGACTCACCGGCATCAGTGCCGCTGCCCCGTTGCTTTTCGATATTGCCTTAACTTTGAATACCGGCCGGTGGTTTAGCGCTCCCCTGACAGAGCTCGAAGAGCGCGAAATGTGCCGCGCTTCAGGTTTCCCGCCGGGGCCATTCTGCGACAGTCTTTCATCCCAGCTTTGTTTGCTTCACACACGCAATGAAGTTCCCTCATGTCGTTTTCATCAAATGGTACGTACCGATGTCCAAGAGCGCGTCACCTTTCCTTCGGGATGCCAGGCACCCGACAGCGTTGTGACACGGTCCTGGTTTTTGCTTCCGCCCGTCATGGCGTATTATTTCCAGCAAAAACACAGCGACTACCGGCCGCAACCACCTGTCTATAAATATTGCAGTACATCGCAATCCGTCATGGAATTCGTTTATCCGCCGGATGAAGCCATCATTTACCAGCCGGCAACATACACAGGCAACCTCAATCCAACGGTGTTTGAACTCGTGCATCAGGATTACGAAGCAAAAGTTTACTGGCATCTCGATGAAAAATATATTGGTATGACACAAGGCGGCCGACATCAGATGCCGGTGAGGGAACTCCAAGCAGGCACACATAGCTTAGTGGTTGTGGACGGGTCTGGAAATCGCAAACAACGGATTTTCCAATTAGAGAAACGGTAAAATCAACTGTCGGATAAGGCCTTAGAAAATTAACCATATTTTTTTCGTCGAGCTTTGTATTTCAATAGAAAGATTTCATATCTTTGCACACTCAAAAAATGGCCCCGTAGCTTAATGGATAGAGCATCTGACTACGGATCAGAAGGTTGGGGGTTCGAGTCTCTCCGGGGTCACTTGAAAATCAAGCGTTTACACTATAGTAAGCGCTTTTTTATTTTGTTCTGGTATTTGGCCGATGATACAGGCTACAATTTTTTAATTGAGTGGATTCCGGGCCTTCAGGCTAGTTGTTATTAGACAGCAGATTCACACCACTTCGGCCACCACAAAGGTGCTTCCACCGACAAAAACCAGATCGTTCGGGCGGGCTTCGTCCAAAGCAGCTCTGTAAGCCGCAATCACAGATTCGTAAACCTCGCCACTAAGGCCAGCTTCGGCAGCTTTATTTTTCAGCTCGGAAGCATCGAGACCGCGGGGGATATTGGCTTTGCAGAAGTAATATTTCGCCGGTCGCGGCAAGAGATGTAATACAGCATCCACGGCCTTGTCGTTGACCACACCAAGCACAAAATGAAGCTGGCCATAACGCATCTCTCGCAACTGATACACAACTTCTCTTATCCCATCTTCGTTATGTCCGGTATCGGCAATCGCCAAAGGGCTCCTGCTAATGATCTGCCACCGCCCGCTCAGGCCGGTTTTATAAACCACCATTTCCAAGCCATCCCGCAGGTCGCTGTCTTCGATGTCGAAATGCCGGCGAAGCTGGTCGGCAGCACAGGCGGCAGTAATCAGGTTTTTCTGTTGGTAATAGCCCAGAAGCGGCAGCTTCACCTGATCGAGTAGCAGCAGGTTATTTTTCCACAGATCGAATTCCTGTACCTTCAAATCAGGAAGGTCTAATCTTGTAGCATCGAAAATCTGATCGGCAAAAAAGATCGGGCTTTGCAACTCAGCAGCTCGGGTTCTGAAAACATTTTCCGTTTCCTGTTGTGTCTGACCAACCACTACCGGCACTCCGGGTTTGATGATTCCGGCTTTTTCCATTGCAATGGCTTCAAGGGTATCCCCAAGAAACTGCATATGGTCGAAGCCGATGTTGGTGATCACACTGAGCAAGGGAGTGATGAGGTTGGTAGAGTCGAGGCGTCCGCCCATTCCGGTTTCGATGACGGCTACATCCACCTTTTGTTCGGCAAAAAAGTGAAATGCCATGCCAACGGTCATCTCAAAAAAGGACAGATCCATTTGTTCAAAGGCCTGATGATGTTGGTTGATGAAATCCAATACAGCCGGTTTTTCAATCATTTCGCCGTTTATTTTTATCCTTTCCCTGAAATCGCGCAAATGAGGCGATGTATAGAGTCCGGTTTTGTATCCGGCGCAAGCCATCACGGATGCCAGCATGTGCGAAACCGAGCCTTTGCCATTTGTTCCGGCAATATGGACCGATTTGAATTTCTTTTCGGGATTTCCGAGGTGCTGAAGCAGTGCAATGGTGTTGTGGAGGTCGGCACGATAGGCTGCTCCGCCGATGCGTTGATACATGGGAAGTTTGTTGATCATCCATTGCAGGGCTTCATCGTAGTGGTTGAAACGGTTCATTATTTGGTTGGCTTGTTTAATTTCCGATGATAAAAGTATAGGTAATTGTTCCTTTCTGCAAGGAAGGCGCATTGGGGTCTTCGCTAAAGCGGGAGTTGAGGGCGGCATTTACGGCGATTTTTTTAAGGTTGGCATCCACGATGGTTGTACCGCGAAGGCTCACCTCGGCCCGTTCGACTACTCCTTTGGGGTTGACCCAAATATCAACCACCACATTACCCTGTTCGCTGAAGCTGGCTTTTGGCTCGGCCAGACGCAAGGCTCCCCGCCCGCCGAGGCTGTAAGAAGGCCCATTCCCCTGTCCGCCAGAGCCTTCATAATGTTTCACATCTTTGATGCCTTCGGGTCGCCCCTGATCGCCTGGCTGACCTGTAACACCTTCATTTCCCGACGTCTGCGATTGTTCGCCCGAGCCTTTAAATAATGCTTTCCGATTCACTTTTGGCTGCTCAGGCACAGTTTGTGCTGCCGGCTGTGCAGTCTGTTGCGGCGGATGTTTCTCGACACGAGGTTTTGTTTCCGGGTTTTTCTCCTTCTTCGGCTTAGGCTTTTCCTGTTTTGGCAAAGCCGGTGCTTCTTCCGTTGATTGGGTTACCACACTCTCTTCGGCTTTCTCCGGCTGAGGCAACTCGGCAGCTTGCGCCAAATCAGGCATTCCACCACTGAGGTCGGGTTGAATCTGACCCATGCCCTCGGCAGAAAAACCCAGGTCAACCTCCACACCCTCTTCGGCCGGCAGTGGCAAAGGCGTTCGCAAAGCAAGAAAAAACAACGCCAATAGAAACAAGCTGTGAGCCAGTATTGTAGTCACAGCGCCAATCAGTCTGTTTTTTTTGCTTTCGCGCCTCATTTTTTGGGTGTGGTTGCCAATATGACTTTATATGAGGATTGAGTGGTTTCGTTCAGTTGGTTGATGGCATCAATCACGTTGACCACATATTGCACCGGTACACTTTTGTCGGAACGGACTACCACTGTGCCCTCTTTCTCGCCGAGCAAGGCCGAATGAAGGTCGGCGGTCAGGGAAGCCTCTGCCGACGGGCGCTCTTCGACAAAATACTGAAAACCCTCGTTGATATACACCGTTACGGTTTGTTTCGACATGGTTTTGCTATTGCTTGAAGGCAAAAGCAGTTTAATGGCATTGGGTGCAATGAGGGTACTCGTGAGCATAAAAAAGATAAGAAGCAGGAAAACCAAGTCCGACATGGAGGCCATACTGAAGCTGACACTCAGTTTATTACGTGTTTTAATTGCCATGATGTCTTTTCTTTGCGTTTTTTAACGTGCCGGTTCGTGAAGCACATCCATGAACTCGGTAGCTTTTGCTTCCAAAAGATATACCACTTTTTCGATACGGGAGACGATTACGTTGTAGAAGATAAAAGCCAGAATACCGACGATGAGACCTCCCACGGTGGTGATCATGGCCTGATAGATGCCCGACGAGAGCAGTGCAATGTCAATATTGTTTCCGGCCATTGACATATCGTAAAATGCACGTATCATTCCGATTACTGTTCCGAGAAAACCCAGCATAGGTGCCGCTCCGGCTATTGTTGCGAGGCCTGCCACTCCTTTTTCGAGCTTACTCACCTCCAATTTACCTACATTTTCAATGGCTGCACTGATATCGTTCAGGGGTTTACCAATGCGCGAAAGTCCTTTTTCGATCATCCGGGCGTTGGGTGTGTCGGTGCTGCGGCAAAGCGCAATGGCCGAATCAAGGCGTCCGGCATGAATAAACTCGCGGATGTTGTTCATAAAATTCTTGTCGCTTCGGGCAGCCTTCGAGATGGTGAGGTAACGTTCGGTAAACACATAAACCGCATACACCGAAAAAACAGCGAGAACAATCATGATCCAGCCGCCTTTGATGGCTAAGTCAATGACCGACAAGCTGATTTCGGCCGGTGCTGTAGGGTTTGCTCCCAAATTGTTGGCCACTGGCGAAAGTTGAAGAAGAAGGGGTGTGCTCATATTTACTTGATAATTTCGTATTTAATAACTTGAAAAGCCTTTAAATATTATTTGAAAGATATTTTGGCCGGGGTTGATACACATCGCCCGAGCATGTATCAGAGGTAGCACCGGTTACGCTTGCCAGACAGTTAACTTCACCGCGCAGGCGTCTCAGGCCAAGATAGGCAAAAACCAAAGCCTCCTTCATGCTGACAGTCACCGAATCGGGAATCACAATGTGGTGATGGCTATGTTGCCTGATGGTGTTGATAAGAGTTTGATTATAGGCTCCGCCGCCGGTTATGAGTATTTTCCCCGTGGGAAAATCATTGAGCTCATGGGTAATCTGCCTGCCAATCTGATAGGTACAAGTTGCAAGCTGGTCGGACAGACTCAAAGGAGCGCTTTCCACTATGGGTAAATAATACCCTTCAACCCATTCGCGGCCAAGTGATTTTGGAAAAGGCTGTTTAAAAAACGGCAGGCTGTCCAAAGTATTGCATAAGGATTGGTTCACTTGTCCCGAAGCCGCAATTTTGCCATCCTGATCGTAATCGTAGCCGGCTTTTGACGCCAAATGATTCAACACCATATTGGCCGGTGCAATATCGTAGGCAATTCGTTTTCCATGTCGGTTAAACGACACATTGCTGATCCCGCCGATGTTGAGGCAGAAATCGTATTCGCCAAAAAGCATTTGGTCTCCAATCGGCACCAAAGGTGCGCCTTGACCGCCTTTGAGTACATCGGCCATACGGAAGTTATTCACGGTTGTAAAACCGCTTTCGTTGGCAATTTCGCTTCCCGAGCCGATTTGCAGACTGATTTTCTCCTCCGGCCGATGAAAGACGGTATGGCCGTGCGAGGCAACAAAATCGGGAGTCAGATGATGCTCTTGGCAAAATTGCTTCACTTTTTTACCCAGAAAGATTCCATACTCTTTATCGAGCTGATTCAGCTGTGTTGCATCCAAATAAAAAGCCCCCGATAGTTTTTCTCTCCACTCTTTCCCGTAAGGTATTTCACGAAAAGCCTCAATATGATAGGTGGTTTCTTCATTTCCGACATAGAAATTGCAGCACACCATGTCCAAACCATCTAAGGATGTGCCCGACATCAAGCCAATTCCACAATATTTCTGCATTTTTTCCGGTTTTAGAGCAGCCCGAGCACAGTTTCAAGATGAATGCCCCGCGACGCCTTGAGCAGGATGTCGGCTTGGCGGATAGGATTCTTTTTCAGGTAATCGGCCAAATGGTTTGCATTGTCAAAATGGAGCCAGTCGTCGCCGGCATAAACTTTTCCAAAGCAAGGCCCGACGAGATAGACTCGTTTAAAACCGAGATCAGTAACCAACTTCAGAATTTCGGCATGTTCGGCATCGCTGCTTTGGCCAAGCTCGAGCATATCGCCTAAAATCAATACCGGACGTTCGTTGCTGATGGCATCAAAATTACGAATAGAAGCAGCCATGCTCACCGGATTGGCGTTGTATGCATCCATGATCACACGATTTTTGGCTGTTTGAATCAGTTGCGAACGGTTGTTTGAGGGGACATAGCTTGAAACAGCCTGATTGATCCGATCGGTTTCAACGCCAAAATATGCGCCAATGGCAATGGCGGCCAGAATATTTTCGGCGTTATAGCTTCCGATAATCTGTGTATTGACCACCGACTGACTGCTCCGGTATTCCCAAGCTAGATGCAGCCAGGGGTCGTTTGCAACTAATTCGCCATAAAGGTCGTTCGTCAGATTTGCTCCGTAGGTAAAACGTCGAATGCGGGCCGAGAGTTCGTTGAGGAGCTCATTGTCGGCATACACAAAAAGCATTTTGCCGTGATCATCAATCCAATTATAAAGTTCCGACTTGGCATTGATGACGCCGGTGATACTTCCAAAACCTTCCAAATGGGCTTTACCTATATTGGTAATCAGACCATAGTCAGGGCGTGCTAAGCGGCAAAGCAGCATGATTTCGCCCATATGGTTGGCTCCCATTTCAATGACAGCCATTTCGGTATCGGGAGTGATTTCCAGCAGGCTGAGCGGCACCCCGATATGGTTGTTCAAATTTCCATGTGTGGCAATGGTTTTAAAGGTGGTGGCCAGCACACGGGCAGTCAACTCCTTCGTTGTTGTTTTCCCGTTGGTTCCGGTGATGGCAATCACATTTGCTTTCATTTGCCGGCGGTGAAAAGCTGCCAGTTGTTGCAAGGTAAGCAACACATCGTCCACCACCATCACCTGTTCATGGTTCTGATATTGGAGATGGTCCGAGACGGCGAGTAAAGCACCGGCTTTCAAAGCATCTGATATCAGGCTGTTGGCATCAAAATAAGGGCCTTTCAAGGCGAAGAAGATGTTTCCTGATTTCAATTGTCGGGTATCAGTGGATACGCCCGTACTTTGAAGGAAATGAGAATAGAGGGTTTCGATGGCGTTCATTGGGCAAAGATACGCAGCTTTGTTTTTCAAGAAAAAAGCCCCGACGTCTTTTGTCAGGGCTTCGATTTTTTCAGGCTACTTCTTTCGTCCGATAGAGCTTCCCACTTTGTTCATCGCGCAACGGAATCCTATCGTACTTGAAGCCTCATCTTCGTTGAGATAGCGTCGCTCGCCCGGGCTGAGGAAATAAGCCCTGTCGGCCCATGAGCCGCCTTTATACACTCTGGCTTTGTCCGAGATCAGTGTGGTTTCGCCATAGTCGTACATTTTTGAGGTTGAATTGGGGTCTTCCGTCAGGTTCGACCAGTCGTTCTGGATACTTGAAGCATAATCGCCATCACGGTAGTTGACAGCATTGCCCCGGCGATAGTTTTTACGGTTTGCAGCTTCTTCGGGGGTTATTTCCACGTATTGCAAGCGTCCGAGTGAGTCTTTTTGAGCAAGTGAGCCATCAGGATCACGCTTTTTGTTGACAAAAATGTTGCCGCGGAAGGGATTGTAATCGGAAACATCTTCGAACGAAAGCGGACGATAAACATCAAGTACCCATTCGGCTACGTTGCCGGCCATGTTGTAGAGGCCATAGTCGTTGGGCCAGTATGAGCCCACGGGGGCTGGCTGTGCAGCTCCATCATTCAGGCTACCGGCTACTCCCATATAGTCGCCCTGGCCACGTTTGAAGTTTGCAACAAAACTCCCCATATATTTTTTGTGATCAGTGCGCAGTCCATCTCCATTCCACGGATATCTCCGCCCTTCCACTACCCTCTCGTTGATGGTATTACCCACTAATCCGATGGCGGCATATTCCCATTCAGCCTCAGTGGGAAGACGGTATTTCGGGATCATGATGCCATCTTCGAAACGAACGTGGCGAATACCCGATCCACTGGGATCGAGGTCGGCCTTGCCTGCCTTTACTAAGCCTTCGTATTGCCCGGCAAGATAGGCGTCCGTATTGAAATTGTTTTCGTTTTTCTGGGCAGGGTCAAAATCCAAGATTCCGGCTTTGATGAGCAATAATTCATTCACGCGGTCGGTACGCCAGTTGGCATAATCGTTGGCCTGAAGCCACGAAACACCGACTACGGGATAATCGTGATACGAAGGATGGCGGAAATAAAGCTCCACCAAAGGCTCGTTATACGAAAGGCGATCACGCCAAACTAAAGTGTCGGGTAGCGCACGCTGTACAACCATGGGATAATCATCGCCATAAACACGGTTGAGCCAATAAATGTATTCTAAATAGTCCAAATTACTTACCTCGGTCTCGTCCATATAAAACGAAGCTACCGTGACCCGCCTGGGAATGTTATTCCATTCATAAAGAAGGTCTTCCTGGGTTTGCCCCATCAAAAAAGTTCCGCCTTCGATGGCGACAAGGCCGGGTCCCACCTTTTGCTCCTTGGTTTTGGCCACTTCAAAACCACCAAACTTAGGATCGTTGTAATTCCATCCAGTAGAGCGTGAGGTTTCTTTATGGCAGGAAACCGAAAAAAGCCCTGCCAGAAATACCATGAAAATAATCTTTGTTTTCTTCATTTGTTTATTGTTGACTTTCATCGTTCAAGAAAAAATCACTCTCCTAACTATAAATGAGCTCATTTTATTGTGCCATTTATGCGTTTTAGAGCTCAAAATCTTCAAAAAAGCCTTTCTGTTCACCAAAATGCCGCTAAAATTGTCAAAACATGGTCAAATCATGCGACATAGCAGCCGATTCAAAATTGTTGCAAATGTATATGATTTCGTTGAATAATTACTTCCGAATTTTGGCATTTTCAAAACAATGCTTTCGCATTCACATCACCTTAAAAAGGTCAGCTTATGCCGGAAGCGTGCAATAATCGAGGCTGTGTTTCGTTTTGCATTTGACTAATAAATTTTAGGAGTAGCTGAACATCGAAGCAAAAGTGCACTTCAACCTTTTGTACTTTTGCTTGTTTGTCAATCAATGCACCGACAATAACCTTTTTGAACACGATGAAGCGCACGATATATTTACTCATTACCTTACTATTATTCTATAATTTACATTCGCAGGAGCTTCTATGGCAGCATAAAATCCATTTGGATTGGAGCACCGACAGTCGTTATTTTAAAGCATCGGGTGATGGATTGACGGAAAATCTAAGTTCAGTTTCTGATCAGTTTCGTTCTTTGCCGGTTTTCAACGATCGGATTGCCCTTTTTGATGAAGCCATCCGTGTTTCGTGCCAACTTATCGTTGAAAAAACTGTTTTCATCGAAAAAAAGGCAGCCCAGATTGATGAAAGCGCCATCCTTACAACTGAGTTTCCGCTCTCGATCAGGCAGATGACGGGCAAAGGCCAATCGTTTGCTTTTCTGGAATTGTTGCCTCTTCGGAAAAACTCCGAAAATGGCCTTATCGAGCAATTAGTTGATTTTGAGCTCGTTTATTCTTATGAGCCTGGCCTGGTTGAAGTAAAAAACGTTCAGTCAACGGCAAGCCGTTCGGTATTAGCCGACGGCGATTGGTATAAGATCCGGATCAGTGAAAGCGGGATCTACAAGATTAGCTATTCCGATCTTCAGGCAATCGGGATTCAGCCGGCAGGTATTGATCCGCGCAAGCTCAGGCTTTTTGGCAATGGCGGTGGTACGCTGCCCGAAAATAATGCCATGCCACGTTACGACGACCTCGTCGAGAATCACATCGTGGTGGTAGGCGAGGCCGATGGAGTGATGGATCCGGGCGACTATATTCTTTTTTACGGTCAGGGTCCGCTGGTGTGGGACTACAACCCATCCATCGGTTTTTTCGAACATCGCCCAAATTATTACGACGACTATGCCTATTATTACATCATCATCGGGCCTGAAAACGGCAAAAGACTTCAAACTACACATACTGAAGGTGTTGTATCGTTAGAGGTAAACCGTTTTTTGGATTACCAGAAAGTTGAACAGGATTTGTACAACCTCACCAATACCGGTCGCACCTGGTATGGCGATTTGTTCGACGTTACACTAACCAGAAACTATCCGTTTATTTTTCCCGATTTGCTCACCGAATATGACGCCCGCATTGATGTGCAACTGGCAGCACGCGCCTTTGCCCCTTCTTCTTTTCAGATTGTCGTGGACAATCAGATTAACCAGACTGTGCCCATGGAATCTACCACTGCCACGAGTTACGACTGGGCTACGGCCAACGGATTGACGCGTACTTTCAAACCCCGGGGCGATCAGGTGAACGTTGCGCTCACTTTCAACCGTTCGATCAGTTCGGCCCGCGGCTGGCTCGACTATATCAGCGTAAACGCCTGGCGCAGTCTTGTTTTCAGAGGGCCGCAGATGCACTTCAACAACACCCTTCTTGCCGGAAACACCGTGGTGGAGATGCAGCTCGCCCAGGCGTCGGGAGTTGAGGTATGGGATATCACTGAAGCCGTCAACCCACAAAAGATGAGTTTGCAATTTTCGGGGAATACAGCCAAATTTAAGGCCGATGCCACTATTGTCAGACGTTTTATCGCCTTCGATCATCAAAGTTATCTGAGTGTGGAAAAAGTAGAGAAAGTGGCAAATCAGAACCTTCATGGGATCAGGGACATTGATTATCTGATTGTTACACATCCTGATTTTATAGACCAAGCCCAACGTTTAGCCAATATCCACCGCGATCAAAGCGGTTTATCGGTTTTTGTTACCACACCATCCCTCATATACAATGAGTTCAGCTCAGGTGCTCAGGACATTTCAGCCATTCGCGATTTTGCCCGAATGCTCTATACCCGGAGCACTCCCGGAAAAGAGCTGAAATATCTACTTCTTTTCGGGGATGCCTCCTTCGATTTTAAAGACCGAATAACGGACAACACCAATTTTGTCCCGACATTCCAGTCGGTTAACTCGGTGAGTATGCTCTACTCTATTGCCACGGACGATTTTTTTGGTTATTTGGATACCAATGAGGGGACGGGCAATAACAATTTACTCGACATCGGCATCGGGCGCTTTCCGGTAGCCACTGCCACAGAAGCACAGCAAGTTGTGGACAAAATTGTACGTTATCTTTCGAGCGATGATGAGGTGAGAAGCCCTTGGCGCAACGAGATCACTTTGGTTTCGGATGACGGCGATTCAAACACACACCTCAATGATTCGGAGAATGTGGCTTCATTGTTGCGTACGGAATACCCCGATTTCAATCTCGACAAGATTCATTTGGATGCCTACCGTCAGGTGGCCACCCCTGGCGGGCAGAAGGCTCCGGATGTGAACGAAGCCATCAACCGCAAAATGGAGCGCGGCACCTTGGTGATGAACTATTCCGGCCACGGCGGCGAGGTAGGCTGGGCTGAGGAACGCATTCTGGAGATTGCCGATATTCGCGGCTGGCGCAACCGCAACAAACTCCCCATCTTCATCACTGCTACCTGTGAATTTTCGCGTTACGACGACGCACAGCGGCAATCGGCCGGCGAAATGGTCTTTCTCAACCCATACGGTGGTGCCATTGCCATGTTCACCACAGCACGGGCAACTTATTCGATCAGCAATTTACGACTGAACAGGGCGATTTTCCAGGACAACATCTTCAAACGTGAAAATGGCGAATATGCCCGCTTTGGCGATGTGGTCCGCAAATCGAAGCTTGCCGGCGACGCCAACGACCGCAAGTTCGTGCTGTTGGGCGATCCCGCTTTGCAACTCAGTTTTCCGCATGAAAAAGTGATGACCACCCACATCAATGGTCGGCCGGCCGAAGCACTTTCCGACACGCTGAAAGCTTTGGATCGCGTTACGGTAAAAGGCGTCATTACCAACCGTGAAGGACAACTGCTCAGCACTTTTAACGGAAAATTGTATGCCACGGTATTCGATAAGGAAAATATTGTTCAAACCTATGGAGATCAAGGTCCGAAGGCCAGTTTCCCGCTTCGGTCGAGTGTATTGAATAAGAGTACAGTGGAGGTGAGAAACGGACATTTTGAGTTTAGTTTTATCATCCCCAAAGACATTGCCTATAAGTATGGGAGCGGTCGTATCAGCTATTACGCCACCAATGGCCAAACCGATGCACAGGGGTATTTTGAAGATTTCATCGTTGGCGGTTACAGCAACAACAGCGTTGAAGACCACGATGGCCCCAGAATTAAACTGTTTATTGGCGATACCACCTTTGTCAGCGGAGGTTTTACGGACGAAAATCCTCGTTTGCTGGCTCTTCTTTCCGACGAAAACGGAATCAACACCACAGGTTCGGGCATTGGCCACGATTTGGTTGCAAATTTGAGCGGGCCAAGCGAGGTGCAAGCCATATTGAATGAGTTTTTTGTCGGGAAACTCAACTCATCTACCGAAGGCACTGTCCTCTACCCTTTTGCGAACCTCAAAGCCGGGAAATATACGCTGACACTGAAAGCATGGGATGTATTCAATAATTCCTCAAGCCAAAGTATTCATTTTGAGGTAGTTCCTTCCGGATCACTGCGAGTCGAAAATGCCAGAAACTACCCCAACCCGTTTGCCGAAACTACATCCTTTGTGGTCAATCATAACCAATCGGCGGAGCCCTTGGATGTGGAAGTACAGATTTTCAGCACAACCGGGCAGCACATCCGGACCTTGCGCAGTGAGAATCAGTTCAATAGCGGCTATATGACCCAGCCCATTCTGTGGGACGGAAAAGCCGGCAACGGCAATCAGATTGCAAAAGGTTTGTATCTTTACCGCGTGATTGTGGGCAATAACAAAGGCCAAAAAGCACAATCCATGTCCAAGCTGTTTTATTACTGAGATTTATACTGTGAAGTTTTTCCAAATCCGTTTGTTTTCATCGCCATTGGTCTGGCTTTTGGCTTTGGGTCTGTTTTTCATGGCTCAAAATCCGGCATTTACGCAGTCCGGCTCCTTGGCAAAGTTAGGCGGCGACCCGCCTTATGCTGACAATTCGGTTTTGGCAAACGGTAAATGGGTAAAAATTGCCATTACTGAAACCGGCATTTACAAGATTGATTTCAATCTATTGCAAGAAATGGGCTTTGATGTGGCTTCACTCGATCCGCGTCAGCTTGCAGTCTTCGGAAACGGCGGCCGGATGCTCCCCGAGTCGAACAATGCCGAACGAATTGATGATTTGTTCGAAAATGCCATCATGGTCAAGGGTGAAAACGACGGGCATTTTGATGTTGACGATGCCTTGTATTTTTATGGCGAAAGTACAATGCAGTGGCAATGGCAGAACAATCGGTTTGTGCATCAGATTCATTATTACAGCGATACGAATTTTTATTTTTTGACAGTACTCGATCGTCAAGGCAAACGGGTTGGGGCAAGAAATGAACCCGCCGGGCTTCCACAAAAAGAAACCACACACTATTTGAGGCATCTTGTCCACGAACGCGACCTTGTCAACCTTATCCTTTCGGGGAAAGAATGGTATGGTGAGGAGCTGACCAATTCGTCGCCTGAAGCACAATTCCATTTCGATTTCCCGGATCGTCAAATCAATCGTCCGGTGCGGTTCGAAGTAAAAATGGCCGGGCGAAGTGTTTCAGAAAGCTTTAGCTTCGATGTGAGCGCAAACGGCGTTCCGATCGTTGTTGGAGCAAGTTTTATTCAACTCAGTCCGGAGAGCACCACCTACGCCTGGGAAGTGCTTAGAAACCTGAATTTTGAAACAACTCAATCTGACATTGATATTGCATTGAAAATCAATGCCCAACAAGATAATGCCAAGGCATGGCTCGCCTATTTGCGCCTCGAAGCCTGGTGTCAGCTGAAATATCACCCTTCGCAGCAGCTCCTTTTCAGCAATCCTGAATTGGTGATGCCCAATGGTGTGGCTCGTTTTGTTGTTCAGGGACATTCCGATGCAGTTCATCTTTGGGATGTCACCAATCCCCTTTTGCCCGAAGCACAGCCCTTTGCCATTGAGAACGATGATTTGACTTTCAAGGCAACATCCGACAGTTTAAGGTTGTATGTGATGTTTGAACCAGGCAACACCTTGACACCTTTGCGTTTTGAGCACATAAACAACCAAAACCTTCATGCCATTGAATCTGCCGACATGCTGATTGTGGCGCCGCACATGTTTCTTGAATATGCCCATGAGTTGGTCTCGGCACATTATGCCGATGATGGATTAAACAGTGTGGTTGTCAATCTCGACGAAATCTATAACGAATTTGGCAGTGGTAAGCAAGATATTACCGCTATACGGGATTTTGTGCGTATGGTCTATCGAAAAAGCGGCGGAAATCTGGCTTATCTCCTCCTATTTGGCGATGGCTCATTCGACTATAAAAACCGCTTGGAAAACAATACCAACATTGTTCCCACTTATCAGGCAAGCAGCTCATTAACAAACTCATACAGTTATGTGAGCGATGACTATTTTGGACTGTTAGATCCGAATGAAGGGTTGGAAATGGCCGGAGTGCTTGATATTGGTATCGGACGTTTTCCGGTGAACACCCAGGCCGAAGCCCGGGTAATGGTGGATAAAGTGAAACATTATCTGGAGCGCAACAGCGCCAAAAATGGCGAATGGCGCAACAACATCCTTTTCATGGCAGACGATGGCGATTTCAATCTCCATTTCAACCAGGCCGAGTCGTTAAGCAATCGCGTGGACACGGCTTATCAGAATTTGAACATCAGCAAAGTTTATATTGACAGCTTCATCCGGACCACGGTTCCCGGAGGTTATCTTTTTCCGCAAGCAAACAAAACCTTACTCGAAAAAATTGACGAAGGCAGCCTGATTGTAAACTATACCGGACATGGCGGGATCAACGGTCTGACAGATGAAAAAGTATTTCCCGTCAGCGCAATCGAAAATTTGAGCAACTACGACAAGCTGTCATTTTTCATCACGGCCACTTGCGAGTTCAGCCGTTTTGACAATCCGGGCTTTGTTTCGGCCGGTGAACGCTTGCTGCTCAATCCCAAAGGAGGCGCCATTGCCTTGATGACCACCACCAGGCTGGCATTTGCCCATTCCAATTTTGCCCTCAACATGAAAGTTTACGACAATCTTTTCGAACCGGGCAAAACACGTATTCGTCGCTTGGGCGACATCATCCGGCTCAGCAAAAACCCTTCGGGAATCAATATTTATAATTTTGTGTTGCTCGGCGATCCGGCACTCCGGCCGGCTTATCCACAACTCAGGGTCATGCTCGATCAATTCAACAACCTGAATGCCAATGCCCAACCCGACACCATCGGAGCCATGTCGCAGGTAAAAATTGAAGGTCGGATTACCGATGAAACCGGAAATCCGGTGGATGATTTCAACGGTTTCCTGTATGCCAAGATGTTTGACAAAAAAACGGTGTTCAAAACATTAGGCAATGACCCCAAGAGTGATGTTGCCTCATTTTCATTTTTCGAGAAACTGATTTACAAAGGAATTGTCAGTGTCAACGAAGGGCGTTTTGAGTTTGAATTCCCCATTCCGAAAGACATAGCCTATCAGTTTGGGAAGGCAAAACTGAGTTTTTATGCCTGCGACACCCTCAACCGGCGTGATGCAGGCGGATATTATAACAATGTGATTCTTGGCGGTTTTGACGATGAAGCGGTTCAGGACAGCCAGGGACCTGAAATCACGATGATTCTCAATGAACCCGGTTTTGAAGACGGAGGCTACAGCATCAGAGAACCAGTGGTTTACATCGAGCTGCACGACCCGCAAGGAATTCATTTTCTGGGAAATAGCATCGGGCGCAATATCACCCTGCGACTTGAAGGCCCGGTTTCGGAGCTTTTCTATTTGGACAATTATTTCCATCCGGCTTTGGATACCTATGACAAAGGGAGTATCGTTTTCCCGCTTGGGTCGCTCCCCGATGGACATTACAAGCTCACGGTGAAAGCCTGGGATTTGCACAACAACTCATCGGAAAGGCAACTCAGCTTCGTGATTGACCCACATGCCCGACTAAGTGTGAATCAGATTCAAAATCAACCCAATCCCGTAAACGATTATACCGATTTTGTGCTTCAACACAACAAAGCAGGGCAAAAGCTGACAATCGCGATTGACATTGTCAATTTGTCTGGCATGGTCGTTGCACGGATTGAAAAAGAAATGACCGCTGACGAATCGCATACGCTGCGCCTGAGATGGGATGGCCGGAGCAACAGTGGGGGTCGTCTGCCGGGCGGGATTTACCTCTATCGCGTAACTATCACCGATCAGGATGGAGATGTTTTCACTGCAAGCCGGAAGTTGATGTTGACACCTTCTAAAGAATAAAAAAATCATAAAAAATAATAAAAACCGAAATGAGTCGTTTAGCAACCATATTGAAATACAAGTTCACCTCTTTATTTATGAAACATCGCATTGTTTACCTTCTCCTCTTTGCCATTTTGCCCGGCACTCTATTTTCGCAAACTTATCAGGAACTTTCAGGCCGCAACACACTCAATGTCATTACCACTGCCGTACCGTTTATGATGATAGCCCCCGACACCCGTGCCGGTTCGATGGGCGATGCCGGTGTTTCAACCAGCCCCGATGTGTATTCCATGCACTGGAATCCTGCAAAATACACCTATCTGAAAAGCGATATGAGCGTCGGTCTTTCCTACACGCCCTGGCTCCGCAATCTTGTACCCGATATGAACCTTGCATATCTGGCTTTTGCCAAGCGCATTAACGAAAACTCGGCCTTTGCATCTACCCTACGATTTTTCACCTTGGGCGACATACAGTTTACGGACGATAATGGGGACGACAGGGGTACATTCCGTCCGAGCGAATGGGCTTTAGACGGAACTTATTCGCGTAAGCTTACCCCACACCTGTCGGGTGCTGTTGCCGGAAGGTTTATCTATTCCAACCTGACCAGCGGACAAGTTGTCGGCGGAGGAAACACCTCGGCAGGGATCTCCGCCGCAGCCGACATTGCTGTTTATTGGGAAAAGGAAGTCGTTTGGTTCCGCGATGTGGACACACGTTTTGCATGGGGGATCAATGTGAGCAATATCGGCACGAAAATCAGTTACCGGAACACATCCATTGCAAAAGATTTCATCCCCACCAATCTGCGTTTTGGACCTACGCTTACCCTTGCACTCGACGATTATAACGAGATTGCTTTCACAGTTGACGTCAACAAACTATTAGTTCCTACCCCTCCTATTTATAAGAAAGACACCATCACCGGGAATCCGGTTGTTGATCCCGCAACAGGTGATTATGAGATTGACAAAGGCATGAGCGATGATGTATCAGTAGTAGCCGGCATTTTGCAGTCGTTTTATGATGCTCCGGGTGGTTTCTCGGAAGAGATGCGCGAACTCAGTTTTTCGGTTGGAGCCGAGTACTGGTACAACAAGGTATTTGCCATTCGCGGAGGAGCTTTTTATGAAGACAAGACCAAAGGCAACCGCAAGTTTTTCACCTTAGGCGCCGGTCTTCGATACAATGTTTTCGGGCTCGATTTCTCCTATCTCATTCCGGTGGATACGCGCAACAACCCGTTGCAAAATACCCTTCGCTTTGCTCTTACTTTTGATTTAGGCGCCTATAACAAAAAGAAATAACTGTTGGAAAGACAAACAGAAACAAAAACCTGGAAGCCTTGCTTTCAGGTTTTTTTGTTTCCGTCGGGTACATCCACCGCAAAAATTCTATTTTTGAAACATGAAACCATTTCAGGTACATATCATCGGATCAGGCTCGGCCGTGCCTTCCGCTCATAGGGCCGCTACCAGCCAGGTTTTGCATTACAATGGCCAATACGCCATGATTGACTGCGCCGAAGGAACGCAGATACATCTGAAAAAGAACAAGATAAGCCTGAGCCGGATCAGTCGTTTTTTCATAAGCCATCTGCATGGCGACCATTATTTTGGGTTGATTGGTCTGATCAATACGCTTCACTTATACGGAAAAACCCAGCCCATCACCATCTACGGTCCGGCAGCTTTGTATGATATTTTACAAATGCAGTTGAAGGCATCCGACACCACATTGAAGTTTCCATTGATATTCAAGCCTTTATTGCCAAATGAGAAACATTTGATTGTTGAAGATGACCAAATGCGGTGTTATTCGTTTCCGGTGCGTCACCGGATAGCAGCCTGGGGTTTCCTGTTTGAAGAAAAGCCCGTTGCAGGAAGCCACGCACGAAGCTACGCATTTTGCACCGATACTGCCTTTAGTCCCGAACTGGCCGGTTATTTCAAAGATGTGTCGGTGCTCTATCACGAGGCCACTTTTATGGATCATCTGCGCTCGGTGGCCGAAGCCACTTTTCATTCAACCAGTGTTCAGGCTGCCCAAATGGCGGTGCTTTCAGGCACCGGGCGGCTTCTAATAGGCCATTTCTCCTCGCGATATTCGGAGCTTGATCAGATGTTGGACGAAGCCAGAGAAGTGTTCCCTCAAACCGACCTCGCCTTAGATGGCATGGTGGTTGACATCAAATCATAAAACAACGAATTGAAAGGAAATTTGAAACATTCAACAGCTTATCGTTGCAACAAATTGCAGTGTTGTGTGTTTCATTACATTTGCACCTCATGAAAAATACCTTATCAGGTTTTTTGGTTATTGTTTTCCTGTTCAATTTGTTCGGGTATTTTCCGGCCTATAAGCTTGCACAGTACAAAATCAGAAAAGAAATGAAGGCTGTGCTGAAGCAGAAGATTCCTGCCAATGAATTGATTATCTTTACCATACGTGCTGATAAACTGAACAGTCTGCACTGGACGAAAAAGAACAAAGAATTCCGCCATCAGGATCAGATGTTTGATGTGGTGAACATGGAAAACAAAGACGGCCTTGTTTATTTGCGCTGCATCAACGACAGGCAGGAAAGCAAGCTGTTTGCCCATCTAGAGGAATTTGTCAGCAAACAGATGGGACAAGGGAAAAATCCGTTAAGCCAGACAGCCAAGCTTATCCTAAAAAAAATCAATACAACAAAATACCTCCCATTGGGATTCTTTCTTTTTCTGAAACCTGAAATCCCGATGGTTTCAGGCAATAGTATCCCGTTTATCGCCTATTGCAATGTAACTTTAGACATTCCTTCGCCACCTCCCGACCAAAAGGGCTGACTTCCCTCCATATCACCACAAGCTAAGCTGCCGGCCGTTAAAGCGTTTTGGATAAAAATGCTGTTGTGGAAATTCTGTGCGATTTGAAAATTTTCGCTGAGATCCCCAAGCTTTGAGAGAAAGTCAATGGCTTGTGTTTATCTTTTATTATTGATTTTAAATATTTTACATTGAAGCATTTATGAAAAAAATTATATTTACCATTTTGGTTGTCCTTGTTTTTTATTCATCATATGGGCAAAGCGACACGACTTCGCGTCAGGTCAATCTTCACGAAATCGAAATTACGGCTTCATCCTTACAAAACAGGTCGCAGTTGAACCAGCCGCTTTCCATCGTCAGGCTGCAACCTACCGAGCTCAAACGAGGCACCGGCCTTTTCTTCGACGATGCCATCAACGGCGGGGTTCCCGGAGTCTATATGGCACGTCGTACCAACTCGGGCAGCCAGCAGTTTAACATCCGCGGCTATGGCAGCGGCATGGGATTCAAAGGTATCAGCAACAATTTCGATAACCAGGGGATGAAGATCTATTTGAATGGTATTCCCATCACCGACGCTGAAGGTATCACCGTTTTAGATGATATTGACTTTGGCTCGGTGAGTCAGGCCGACATCCTCAAAGGACCTTCGGGGACCTTATATGGGCTGGCCATTGCCGGGGTTATCCATCTTCAGACCCAGAAAGCTGAACGTGGGAAAGTTTCTGTTGGCCAGGGTTTTATGGCCGGAAGTTATGGCCTACTGCGAACCACAACCCGCATCGCCATTGGAGGCGAAAGATCGTCCTTATTTGTAAACTATGGTCATCAGAAATTCGATGGCTTCATGCCCCACACCGCTTCTCATAAAGATTTCGTGAATGTGATGGGCGATGCAACGCTCAGCCGTAAACAAAATATCAGCTATTATCTTGGTTTCAGCGACAGCTACGACCAACGCAACGGCGAGCTCAGCATCGGACAATACGATACGCTGAATTACAGCGGCAGTGCACGATACATCAAAAACGACGCCCACTCTGCCTTAAAAAGCTTCAGAGCAGGGCTCAACCACACCTATCGTTTCACCAGTAACATCTCCAACACGACTACTTTCTTTGGCTCGTCGCAGGTGATGGATCAAAGCTCGGCTGCAAACTGGACCGACAAGCTTCCGCTGAACTATGGCTTGCGCTCGGTTTTCGACACCCGTTTTAAACTCTCCGAAAAATTGGGTCTGAAAGGAAGCACCGGCCTCGAACTTCAAAAGATGAATGCTCTGACAGTTGCTTATAGCATGGCTGCCGACAGCAATAACCTCAGCGGATATAACATCATCAACAAGACGACCAGTAATCAGGCTACGACCAGCGCCGTTTCGTCGCTTTTCACCCAATGGGTGCTCGAAATGCCACATGAATTCAGCCTCACTGCCGGTATTGGGGTCAGCTCAATGAAACTCAAACTCGAAGACCGTTTGTGGGCATTAACCAACAATCGCCCGAACAACAAAAAGCTGAAAATATTCGAAAGCACTTACAATCAGTTGGTATCAACCAATATTGCCCTTAACAAAAAAATCAGCGACCAGGCTTCGGTTTATGCTGCCTTCTCCACGGGTTACAAAGCTCCAGTGGCTTCCAACGTCCTGATTGCGACAACCGGACAGCTTAACACCGGACTGAAACCCGAGAAAGGGACTCAGATTGAAATTGGCACCAAAGGCAGTTTGTTGAACAACCGGTTGTTCTATACTTTAGCCTTGTTCCAGATTCATTTTGAAAACAAATTCACCACAGTTGCCGTACCCGATCCTTCCAATACCGTAACGCTCTACACCTATTTGGTGAATGGAGGCGTGATGAACAACCAAGGGCTTGAGTTTTTGGCACAATACAAACTCATTGAATCAGATGAAGGATTCTTCAGATTGGTTCAGCCATTTGCCAACATCGCATACTCCAACTTTAAATATGGCAAATTCACCTATGATAAGATTGGGAAAGATGCTTCAAATCACGATGTTGTGGTAACGGAGGATTATAATGGCAATACCGTGGCCGGCGTTCCGCCGCTTGTTTACAATATTGGGATTGATGCCGAAACCAACATAGGATTCTATGGCAACCTAAATTATAATTATCGCAGTTCAATGTATATCACTTCTGATGAGAAGGTTGAAGCCAGAGCTTATGGTTTGTTGAATGCCAAAGTTGGTTTCAGGAAAAGCTTCGGTCATTTTGAAGCCGATCTTTATGCCGGAGTCAGCAATATTACCAGTCAACAGTATTATCAAATGGTATTCATCAACCAGCTCCCCGATTCTTTCATTCCGGGACCAAACGAGATCAACTTTTTTGGTGGTTTTGGCCTGAAATATACTTTTTAACGAACCATCCGGAAAAGGGACAGCCCAATTTGTCCCTTTTCCATTTACCCTATTTTTCGATCATGAAAAAATCTCTCATTTTACGTATTCTGTTTCTCGCATTTGCCGGCATTTCGTGCGGTCGTTTTGGAAACAAGCCTTCAAATCTCAACCCCAAGCAACGTATTGTCTTGATTTCCAAACAATATTGTGAGATTATTTATGCTTTGGGCGCACAGGAAAACATTGTCGCTGTGGATGTATCAAGCACTTATCCGCCCGAAGCCACAAAACTTCCCACCGTGGGTTATCATCGGGCATTGAGCATCGAGGGACTTCTTTCGGCCAAGCCTGATCTTATCATAACCACCGGATGGAAAGAGTTAGGACCTGAACATGTAGTTCGTCAAATTCAGGAATTAAATATCCCCACCAAGATGTTCGACACGAAAGCCACCGACATTCCATCCACCGAAGCGCTGATTCGGGAAATGGGCAGTTATTTTGGAAAAGAGTCTCAGGCCGACTCACTCTGCAGGAAATTGGAGACCGATATGGCTTTGGCTTTGGAAAATGCAACGCAGTACAGCACGAAGCCCAAGGTTTTGATCATTCATTATGGTAGGGCAACCAATGCTTATTTGGTGGTATCGAAAAAAAGCATTGCCGGAAAGATGATTGAATGGGCCGGCGGCACCATGGCCATTACGGACAGCCTGACCATGCGGCAACTTTCGGCTGAAGTGGTGACGCAATACGATCCGGATGTGATTCTGCTCACCGATTTCGGGTTCGACCGGCTCGATAAGCCTGAAACCATCAAAGAGCTGCCCGGAGTTAGCATCACAAAGGCAGCCCGTAACAATCGGATTTACCGAGTCGAAGCCCACGATCTGATCTATCTGGGACCGCGAACCGGTGAAAATGTGATCAACTTACAGAAACTCATTCATGAAGAAGAGCCGGCATCCTGACCATTATGCCGGCGTTTTCCCGGTTTTATTGATTATTCTGATCATATTTGCCTTGGTTTCCATTCGCTATGGAGCCGTGAAGATCAGTTTGGGCGAAATGGCTTCGGCTCTCAGCAAATACATTTCAGGTCAGGGAGAGCAGAGCCTCAACGAACGCATCTTCATGGAAATCAGGCTCCCTAGAGCTATTATGACCCTTTTTGTGGGAGCCAGTTTAGCCATTGGCGGTGTGCTGATGCAGGGGCTTTTCAGAAATCCAATCGTTGAGCCGGGTTTGGTTGGTACTTCGAGTGGTGCGGCTTTCGGAGCTTCGCTATACTTTGTCCTTGGAGCGCTGTTCCATCTGGATACCGGCGAATGGACCCTGCCTTTGGTAGCATGTGCCGGAGGTATGCTTGCCACCTATCTGGTATTCATTCTTTCGCGCCCCAAGCAACAGCAACGCAGCTCTATCGTCAGCCTTTTACTTACCGGTATTGCCATCAACGCCTTGTTTCTGAGTGGCGTAGGCTTTCTCTCTTATATTGCACGCGATCCCCAGGCACGTTCCATCACATTCTGGAATTTGGGTACGCTCTCGGGCGCCAACTGGCATTCGGTGCTCATCACCGGAACGATGACCTTGATATGTTTTTTCTTTGCCCTGAGGTATGCTAAACCACTCAACACTTTGATGTTAGGCGAAGAAGAAGCCATTTTGTTCGGGGTCAATGTCAAGCGGTTAAAAGCAAAAGTTTTGCTCATCAATGTGGTGATGGTAGCAGTGGCCACGGCTTTTGTTGGCGTCATCAGCTTTGTTGGCCTTGTCGTCCCGCATCTTTTAAGGATGCTTCGGGGCTCTGATCATCGTTTTCTTATCCTGAACGGAGCATTGTTGGGCGGCATCGTGCTCAGTGCAGCTGATCTTGTGGCCAGATTGTTGCTCATGCCTGCCGAATTACCCATCGGCATTGTGACATCGGTGGTGGGTGTACCGGTATTCATCGCCCTGCTTCGAACAAAAAGTTATTATTTTTAAGATGATACAACTTGAAGACATCAGTTATGCCGCTGGATCGAAAATGCTGTTGGACAAGGTTTCCGTCAGTTTTGAGCCAGGTCGGCTCAACATGATTATCGGGCCAAACGGAGCCGGCAAATCCACCCTGATCCGCATCCTGGGAAGCCAAATTAAACCCGACAGTGGAAAGGTATTCTTCGACCAAAAAGAGCTGAGAAAATACTCTTTGCCCGAAATTGCCAGGAAACGCGCCCTGCTCACCCAAAGCATCGAACTGGCTTTTCCGCTCAAGGTGTGGGAAGTGGTGATGATGGGGCGATATCCGCATTTTTCGAGCAAACCCGAGGCAAAGGATGAAAAAGCCTGTGAAGAGGCCATGCGTTTCTTCGAGGTATGGGATTTTGCTGATCGCAACTACCTCAGCCTGAGCGGAGGCGAAAAGCAAAGGGTGAATTTTGCCCGGGTAATGACACAGATTTGGGAAAAGGATGAAAATGAAAGTCGTTATCTGATCTTAGATGAGCCACTTACATTTTTAGACGTACATTATCAGCATCAATTTATTCAACAGCTTTTGAGTTTGCTGAACGACCAAAATTTCGTGGTGGTGGCTGTGGTTCACGATTTGAATCTTGCTGCCCGTTTTGCCGGTCATATTTTATTATTGCATCAGGGCCGTGTGTTGGCTTCGGGGAGCAAAGACGTGGTTTTGAGCAAAGAAAACCTACGGAAGGCCTATCAGCTGGAGCCCACAGTGGTGAAGCAGGATGGCGGGTTTTATTTGTTTTTTTAAAAACATTGGTAGAACCTCACATTCATCCGATGAAGATGACATGGATGAGCCGTATGGCCTTCTTACCTAATCCTATCAACTTGTATCTTTATTGACCTGATTCAAACAGCCGTGGAACAGGCCATGAACCTACGGGCCTGGTTGTGAATTGCTTTCAAATTTGTATCTTTGACCTGATTCAAACAGCTTACCTTATGGGCAACCATTCATTTTGAAGGTTGTGAATTGCTTTCAAATTTGTATCTTTGACCTGATTCAAACAGCTATGTTGCGTTATTCACTCCTGCACCTTTGTTGTGAATTGCTTTCAAATTTGTATCTTTGACCTGATTCAAACAGCACAGATCATCTGATGTTGAGAAAGCAATTAGTTGTGAATTGCTTTCAAATTTGTATCTTTGACCTGATTCAAACAGCCATATAGCGTATCGGCAAGCGGGTCTCCTGGGTTGTGAATTGCTTTCAAATTTGTATCTTTGACCTGATTCAAACAGCTATCTTCCTTTTTCGTTCCACGCTTTTACAGTTGTGAATTGCTTTCAAATTTGTATCTTTGACCTGATTCAAACAGCACGGTAAAACAAGCATTATTATTCCTCGCGGTTGTGAATTGCTTTCAAATTTGTATCTTTGACCTGATTCAAACAGCAGTTTCAACAGCTTGAATTGGCTTTTGAAAGTTGTGAATTGCTTTCAAATTTGTATCTTTGACCTGATTCAAACAGCAGCCCCGA
>JACFNF010000017.1 GCA_019454985.1 Bacteroidales bacterium | reverse complement strand
GCTCCCGTTCATCCCAAGGCCTCCCCGCCCAGCCCGGAGGAAGTTTCATTTTTTCAGTGTTTCTATCTTATCGGGTTGATGGGCGGTTGAGCCTGTCGAAACCGCCCTTGAATAGAAGCATATTTGAAGATGTTTTGAAGTCGTTTTTCGGAAAAAACTGTCGAAAACTTTCAATCCCTTGCCGGGCTGGGTGCGCGGGCAGTAAACTTTAATCTTTTCCAGAAAAAAAAGGGTTTGACTTCAATAGCCAAACCCTTATTAATCATACTCAATTTAGTTGTCGGACTTCTCTATTCTTTGGAAGTCAATCAGCGGTTTACCCGATCGGGAAACGAGCCTACTTTACAACCAATTTCCTTGTAACACGTTCTTTATCAGTAATTATGTTTACAAAATAAACACCAGGTGTCAGTTTCTCAGTGGAGAGATGAATGGTTTGATCAGTGCTTTCCATCTGGATCAGGCGTTGGCCATTGCTATTCTGAATTTGAACTGTTTTCAGACCATCCATACCGCTGATAAAGAGTTCTGTTTTTGAAGGATTCGGATAGATACGCACATCGGAGGTTTGTAATTCATTGGTGCCGATGATGATAATACCGGTTCCGGAAACTGCGACTTCAGCCACCGGGTTAACCGGATCGTTGCTTTGAAAACGAATGACGCCTTCATAAAACAAGGCTTCTTCCGGTTCAAAACTCACCGTAACCGTTACACTTGCACCTGCTGGGATGGTCAGGGTTGACATATTCGGAATAAAGACATCATTGGTTGATGAAATTTCGGTGATATTCAATACTGCACTTCCCAGATTGGTCACTATAATTTCGGCTTCCGAGGGCTGGTCAAGAGGGGTGTTACCAAAATCAATGCTCTGTGGATTTAAATAAATAGCAGCAGATTCGTCTGTATTATAGGCCTGCACACTTGCTTTTTCCTGCAGGGACAAATCGGCATAGGCAATGATGGGCGTATTGTGATGCATCACCAATTGAGGATATTTTCCGGCACTATTGGTAAACCCGCGCGGTCCGACATAAGACCATTCTGAGCCGTCATAACTCATGGCCGAAATGGTATTGTTATAGGCAAAATCAATAAAGCTGATATAGAGAGTTCCATCGTCGGCTAAACGGACACCGCAATGTTCCACAGCACCGCCGGGTAAATTATCGCCAATCAACGACCATGTGCTCCCATCAAAATGATAGACTTCGAGCTTTTTATCAATATTTCCGGCCGGATAGGCTACCCAGGCATTGCCGTTGTTGTCAACATCAAAAGATTGATAATAATACACATTGGCTTGGCCTACAGCTTGTCCGCCTAAAATTTGCCAACCGCTGTCGGTGAGCTTCGACACATGGGCTGCGGTACCGCTTGAGCCGAAAGCTCCCCATAAAATATAGAGATTATCGTTGTCGTCGAGGCGGGCAACGTTCCATGCAGCGCCGTTCCCAACGGTAGAATAAAATCCTCCGCCAAGCTGCACCCAGCTTTTTCCATTGAACTTGTAGGCTACCCCCTGATAATTGTAATTGGCATCCTGAACAGCAATGATTGGTTCGGAAGCCTGATTAACGACCAAACCGATCTGGTTGCCGGATGTTGGAGAACTGCCCACTTGCACCCATGCACCATCCACATACTTTTTAACATACACATTACTCCAATTGAGAGAATAAGCGATAAAAGGCGTGCCGTCGGGTGCCGTGGCTACTTGGCCACTCGAGGCATTTGCCTGAGCTAATCCCAGCGAAGTCCAGTTGCTGCCGTCTTGTTTTTTATACACTTCCATCAGATTGTTTACAACTGTCAACAAATACAATGTGCCATCCTCTGCCACTGCAAAACCCTGGTTGTATGCACCTCCTGTCGTAAACCCTGCTTCGCCGACCAGAGTCCACTCGCCGGCTGATGCGCCCTCCACAACAATCGTAAATGCTTGATCTACTGTATTCTCGCCATCACTGATGCGAAGAACCACATTATATGTTCCGGGGTTTTGCGGGGTCCCCGACAGTACAGCTTTATCGTGGATATGACCTATTGAGCTGGTCTCGCTTAAGGTTAACCACGATGGCAAAACGCTGGCGGTAATCTCTAAGTTGGCATTGTCAGGGTCGTGGGCAAACACTGAATAAGCATAATTATTGCCTACAAAAGCAACGGTGAGCGGGCTTGAGGTGAAAACGGGTTTGGCATTGGTACTTCCGTTCAAATAAGCGCTTTTGGCAGCATTTTCAATTTTCCCGCTCGGATCAATGAGTAAGGCAATTACATAGGTTAATTCGTGATCCCATTCCTGTGGAATGGTGGTTTCAAAACTGTAGCTGTGGGTGCTGCCGGCAGCAATAGTCGAAGGCAAACTGTTTTCTGCTCCGCCATAGCCTCCGAGGAGCTGACGCGAAACGTGATTATAGGCAATCATATGAGCCGGGACGGGTGAAGGTAATAATTCATAACCACCGGCAAAGCCATTTGCCCCGCCGCTATATTGATTCACCTGGCTGTAGGCCGGTGCCGGGCCTGTAACACCATCTTCGAGCAAAATGGCTGCAAAACGATAATCGCCACTGACAGCCTGTTCAAAAGTGGCTGATACATTCACCGTTAGCGAACGTGAGGTTGCATCAAATGTGTTCGTCACATTGAGTTCAGCCACCGCCGGTTCCTGCAAAGCCGTGTTAACGGTTGAAAACCATTGGTTGATGGTTTTGCCCATATAACTGCGGTTAACATTGGCCGATGGATAGGCTGCCAATCCCGTGCCGGCCAAATGTGCCGTGTTTTCCATAGCATCATAACCATGTACGGCGATGACAAAAACATTTTCGTAATTTAAAGCCAATGAATCAGCATAATAGTTTCCTTTCGGACACCATTGACACCAGGTGCCGGTACTCTCTTCAAGCACAACTTTTTTGGGGCTTAGTCCGGCTCTACCGTCAGTATGATATGGTACAGCGGTAACTTCATTAGCCGAAAGCAATGTTTCGGGGATTTCGGTGATGTGGTTCTTCAAACGCTGTTGAGCAAAGTCGTCATGAACATACGACCCGACATAGGTGTGTTGGGCAAAAGCGGTTGAAACAAGTCCCAACACAAAAAATAACAGAATAAAAGTAGAATTTTTCATTGAATAAAAGGTGTTTAGTTAGTGGCTTTGTTTGAAATTGAATGAATCATTTTTTCCAATACTTTGTTTTGAAGTTTTTTCTGCTCCACCATCTTTTCCAGACTGTTTTCGTCTTTTTTGACGGTTTCCTTGGATGGCTTCTTTTTCGAATTTCTTTCTTTCATTTTTCTGAGGGTTTCGATAAAAACTTCAGCAAAAGTGTTCTGTTTCATCCAAACAACGCCAATATTTTTGGTTACAAAACTTTCATATGCCCGCATTCAATGTTGCACAAAACTTTCACTTAACAAATCCTAATTCATTTATTATATTAATATACAATGGTTTATGGTTTTTAGGGTTTATCCTCTGTTTTACAAGGACAAACCATGATTTCACAATGCACGAAAATCATGCATCCGAAAGAAAGCCGGAGTCGGTGATCAAATTTTTGAAATAAAGGTCACCAAATTGACGTCGGGCGATTCGATTCCCAGTTTTTTGCGAAGCCGGAAACGGGCCATTTCGATGGCGCGCTGGCTTTGACCCGAGATGTTTGAAATCTCTTTGGTGGTGAGGTTCAGGCGTAGAAAAGCACACAGACGTTGTTCGTTGGGCGAAAGGTCGGGATAGCTTTTGAGCAGTTTTTCATAAAATTCGCCATGAACGTTTTTGAAACGAAGCTCAAACTCTTCCCAAATATTTTCCTGGCTGATATTTTCAATGTCGTAGGCTATTTTATGAATGAGTGTGCGGTTTTCCTGATTGTTGGTTTCTTTCTCGAGTTTGCTCAGGCGTTCGGTAATATCGGCCAGCATCTCATTCTTTTTGAGCAACGACATCACATTGGCCGCCAATTCTTTGTTTTTAAACTCCAGCTCATCTTTCAATTTTTGTTCTTCCAGTCGTGCATATCGTACTTTCATCTGGAAGCGCACAACCAATAACGAGGCAACAACGATGCCCGCAATCAACAGAATGATGACAAGGGTGCGCGAAAAGTCCTTTCGTTGTTGCTGGATTTTCATGACTTGTTCTTCGCTTTCCAACTTATGCAACAATTCGAGCTGCGACATTCGGGTCAGGCTGTTTTCGGCAAAAAGGCTGTCGCGATAGAGGTATTGCAGGGATTTATATTTATACGCGCTGTCGGTTTGCCCGCTTTCAAAATAATATTGCTGAAGATTATTTGAGGTATTGAGCAGCACATCTTTGAAGTTGTTTTGATAGCCAATCTCCATGGCAGTGCGCGTAGCAGCAATAAATTGTGTTTCGTTGGCTGTGATCCGGTAAAACCGCGACAGGGTGGTGTATGAATTTGCCAGATTAAACAGGTTGTTGATTTCACGATTCACCGCAATGGCCTTTTCAATGTAATGGAAGGCCGAATCGTAGCGCTTGAGGTCAAGATAATCTTCCGCTATATTGTTGTAATTGATGCCCAACCATTGTTTCAACCCGGATTGCATATTGATATCAACGGCTTTTTTGGTGTATTCGATGCTGTTTTCATAATCGTTTTTCGAGGCAAAAATGACAGCTAAGTTATTGTAGCCGCGACTGATGCCCCTTGCATAATTGTTTTGCAAAGCTATTTCCAGAGAGCGTGAAAAATAGCTGTATGCTTTTTCATTCTGCCTTTGTTCATGATAAAATATTCCAATGGCTGCAAGAGCATCACAAATACCTTTTTGGTCGTTGAGTTTCTCGTAAATTTCTAAGGCCTCAAAACCGAGTTCCGAGCTTTTTTTGTATTCGTTGAGTTGGCGGTAACAATTGCTGATGATCAAAATTGCGCGGGCATATTGAGTCTTGAGATGATGTTTGCCGGCAAGCTCTTTGGCTTGCATGGCCAGGTCAATGGAGTTGGACAGGTCCGATTTGATCTGGTAAATCTCGGCTTTGTTGGTCAGCGCTTTGACTTCGGTTTCGTAAAATTTATTTTCGCTGCTGATTTGGAGTGCCTCGTTGGTGTATGAAAGTGCCTCTTCAGGCGCCGATGCCAGAAACTCATCCGACAATTGCATGAGAATCACAACCCTTTCGGCCGGACGAAAACGGTACATGAGCGCCTGCTTCAGTGCGATGCGTTCGTTTTCGTTCATTCCATAGGTAACTCGGCACAGTGCGAAAACCAAGGAAAGGACAACGGAAACACCTATCCACACTTTAAAACCCGGCAGCATCGAAACCGGTTGGTTTTTGGGAGAGCTTACACAGGCTGTTCTTCGTTTTTTCATTTCCTCCAAAAGTAGCTCATTTTATGCGAGAAATCATATCCTGCAATCAAAAAAAACAGCCCAAAAAGGCTGTTTTTACCAAGATTTTTGGTCAGGTTTTTTTCTAGAAGAGGTAATTCAGTCCGATATACAGGCCGCCATTGCCGTCGCGTTTGCTGGCGGGCAGACCGTAGTCAATGGCTAAGATGAAGTTTTCGTTCATCACCACGCGCAGGCCGGCTCCATAGCTGGTGTGCAGGCTTTCTTCGTCGTTCAGGAAGAAGTTGCTTCGCACGGCCTCCGGTACATTGCTCAGGTCGAATTTGCTTTTTTGCACCACCTGTCCGGCATCAACAAAGGCATTCAGGCCGAGATACAGATTTTGTTTGAGCAGCACGGTGCGGAAAAATTTCCATCGGAACTCGGCATTTCCATAGGCAAAGCCATCGCCTACCACGCGGTTGCGCATGATGCCGCGCAGGGTTTTGGAGCCACCTAAGCCGTCGGTATTGGAGCTGTTGCTGAATGAATTGATCATATAAGGCTGCATATAGAACGGCACGTTCCCGCCAAGGGTTCCCTGATAGTTGAGCCGGTAAACGAAAGAGAGTTTGTCTTTGACCAAGGTGAAATACTGGCGGTGTGTGGCTGATATTTTACTGAAGCCGTAATCGCCGTTGCCGAAGAATCCTGGAGACAGAAAAACCACTACTTCGCTCCAGATGCCCTTCATCGGGTTGGGTTCAAAGTCGCGGGTGTCGTACACCAAGCCGAGTTTCAGGTAATTTGACCAGCCGCCTTCCTTCTCATCAGCTTTGATGATCCCCCAGTCCACATATTTATCGAACAGGCCGGGCACATCGGGCAGTTTATCTTCTTCTTTTTTGCCTTTGTTCAGACGTTCGATGTCCACAGGAGCAATGGTGTTTTTCAGTATTCCGAAGCCGGCCACCCAGCGCAGCTTGCTTTGGCCGAAACGTCCCTGAAAGTCAGTCATAAAGCGCAGCATTTTCCTTTCGTGGCGGTAAAACATGCGCGAGATATAGTTGGCCGTATCGCTGTCGTCGCTCCAGGAGGAATTATAGACGGCATCGTAGCCGTTGAAGCCATAAAAATCGAGGGCTTTATCGGTCAGATAGCTGAAATCGGTCGTGAGCCGGATGCCCGGAATCAGGTATTCCGAATCGTAGAAAAAGCGGTTGATTCCGCTGCCTTTGGTGTAGCGCGACACTTCGCCGTAGAGCGAGTGTTGGTATTTGGGATAGGTTTTCCCATCGCCGTAATAGAAAAAGTTGACTAAGGCACCATATTGAAACCCTAAATCGGTGTCGAACGAGATGGCGGGCAGGGCGCCAAACGTCCATCCGGTTTTCACCCGTTTGGGTTCGGGGGTTGTTTCGTCCTGTGCGTGGGCTGCAACAAAGCCCATCGTCATCAACAACAGGCTCAAAAAAATGGTTTTCAGGTTCATAATTTTTTGTTTTGGCGGACAAATAAACAAAATATCTCTGATGCAGCCAATAAAAACTCATCGCTGTGAATTTTCATTCAGCGCAGGGTTGGATAAAAGGCATCCTCAATATGATCAACCTTTCTTTCGTGAGGGGTAATGACGATGGACACGACATCGAAACGGGTATCCATGTTCAGGTTGTTTTTCTGGATATAACCTTCAGCAGCTCTAACCAAAGCTTTTTGTTTGGCGCGGGTTACGGAAAATTCGGGTTCGCCAAACCAGGTACCGCTGCGGGTTTTGACTTCCACAACCACCAAAGTATCGCCGTCCATGGCGAGAATATCAATTTCGTGATGGCCGAAATGCCAGTTGGTTTCAAGAATCTTCATTCCTTTGGAGCGCAATAGCTGCAAAGCAAGTTCTTCGCCCAATTTCCCCAATTCGTTGTGCGTAGCCATGACCGTATGATGTTGATTTTATGATGCTTGATTTAAAACACTGTCGTTTTCCGGTTCAACTTCAAGATGGGTTTGCCGCCCCATAACTAAGCAGAGGTTTTGGGGCTGATGGCCTGCCTCGAAGCCAAAAGCGATGGGGAAATCAAAGTCGGCGCAATGTTCGCGGATGATTTCCTCAATTGAGAGTCCGAAAGGCACCTGATGGTCGTGGATATCGGTAAAGGCGCCCACTACCAAACCGGCGATTTGGCTGAATATTCCGGCCTTTTTGAGGCTGATCATCATCCGGTCAATGTGATAGAGGTATTCGTCCACATCTTCAATAAAAAGTATGCGGCCGTTTGTTTCGGGAAACATTCCGGAAGCAGCTAAGCTGTAAAGTACCGACAGGTTCCCTCCGATGAGTATTCCGCTTGCAGCACCCTCTCGGTTCAGAGGATGTGTGATGAAACGATAGTTCGGAAACCGGCCCGTCAACGCATTGATCATGGCTTCTTCGGATTGTGCAGTGATATTTCCCATTTCTTTTCCCATTGGGGCATGAAGGCTTTGCAGACCGGTTTTTTGGCCTATCAGGGCATGAAAATGGGTGATGTCGGAATAGCCGACGATCCATTTTGGATTTTTGCGCAGTAATTCAAAATCTACCCCATCGGTAGTACGGTTGCATCCAAAACCGCCCCGTGCTGCCACAATGGCTTTCACTTGCGGATCGGACAGCAGGCGGTTGAAATGTGCGGCACGGTGGGCGTCATTGCCTCCAAACTGGTGATGTACGGCAAAAATTTCGGGATCGAGGCGCACCCGAAAACCATGTCGTTCAAAAAGTGCGGCGGCATCGTCGAGTTGATGCGGTTCGATGCTTCGGGCGGGAGAGGCAAACGCAACGGTATCGCCTGCCTGCAGTGGCGGAGGTGCAATCATGTGTAAACTATTTGGTTACCTTTGCAACGTTTTTTTCAACAAATTTTTTCGTCAAAATGGAATCCAAAAGTAAACAATTCAAGCGTCACACCATTACCTCTGCCCTGCCCTATGCCAATGGCCCCATCCATATCGGCCATCTGGCCGGTGTTTATGTGCCGGCCGACATCTATGTGCGTTATCTAAGGATGAAAGGCGAAGATGTGTTGTTCATCGGTGGGTCGGACGAGCATGGCGTTCCTATCACCATCAAGGCGCGGCAGCAGCATATACAGCCACAGGAAGTGGTTGACCACTATCACACGATGATTCGGGATTCGTTTGAAGCTTTTGGTATTTCATTCGACGTCTATTCGCGTACTTCGGCTCCCATTCACCACGAGACTGCGGCGGTTTTTTTCCGTAAGCTCTACGACAAAGGCGTATTTATCGAAAAAACCTCAAAACAGTATTTCGATGAGGAAGCCGGCCAGTTTTTGGCCGACCGGTATATTACGGGCGTCTGCCCACACTGTGGCAACGAAAAAGCTTATGGCGACCAATGCGAGAGCTGCGGCACTTCGCTCAGTCCGCTCGATCTGAAAAACCCGCGTTCGGCCTTGAGCGGAAACATTCCCGTGTTGCGCGAAACCAAACACTGGTATCTGCCCTTAGACCAGTATGAAAGCTGGCTCAAGGAATGGATCATCGAGGGCCATCAGCAGGATTGGAAAACCAATGTTTACGGGCAGTGCAAATCGTGGATAGACCAGGGTTTGCAGCCCCGTGCCGTGACGCGTGACTTAGATTGGGGAGTGAAGGTTCCGATAGATAACACCGAAGGAAAAGTGCTGTATGTGTGGTTCGATGCGCCCATCGGTTATATCTCGGCCACCCGCGAATGGGCCGAAAAAAACGGAAAAGACTGGGAGCCCTATTGGAAAAGTCAGGATTCAAGGCTCATTCATTTCATCGGTAAAGACAATATTGTGTTTCACTGCATCATCTTCCCGGTGATGCTCCATAGCGAGGGCAGTTATATTGTACCCGACAATGTGCCGGCCAACGAGTTTCTGAACCTTGAAGGCGACAAAATCTCCACCTCACGCAACTGGGCCGTCTGGCTGCACGAATACTTGGTTGATTTCCCGGGCAAACAGGATGTACTCCGTTATGTGCTCACTGCCAATGCGCCCGAAAGCAAAGACAACGACTTCACCTGGGCCGACTTTCAGGCACGCAACAACAACGAGCTGCTGGCCATATACGGCAATTTCGTAAACCGAACATTGGTGCTCACCCAGAAATATTTTGGTGGTTTAGTGCCCGCCATGGGTCAGTTGACAGAAAACGACCGGGAGACGCTGAGGCTGATGAATACCTTTCCCGAAAAGATTGCCGCCAGTTTGGAGCTTTTCCGTTTTAGGGAAGCCCTTTCGGAGCTGATGAACCTGGCGCGCTTAGGCAATAAATACCTGACTGAAAACGAGCCATGGAAACTGTTTAAGACCGACCCGGAGCGAGTGAAAACCATTCTGGCCGTTTCGTTAGAGCTGGCCGGTAAGCTGATGATACTGTCGCGTCCGTTCCTTCCGTTCAGTTCCGAAAAACTGTCGGCCATGCTGCGCCTTGAGTGTAAAAGCTGGCAGCAGGCAGTCGAAACGCCTCTTTTTGTTGCCGGACATTCATTGGGCGAGCCGGGCTATCTGTTCGAAAAAATTGAAGATCAGGCTATTCAGGCTCAGGTGGAACGACTTCAGAATACCAAAAAGGCCAATACTCAGGCGCAAGCTCCTGTGTTGAAACCTCAGAAAAGCGATATTTCCTACGAAGATTTCGCCAAGATGGATATTCGTACTGCAACCATTTTGGCTGCCGAGCCGGTGGCCAAAACCAAGAAACTGCTCAAACTCACCGTTGATACCGGTCTCGATACCCGAACGGTGGTAAGCGGCATTGCCGAACATTATCAACCTCAGGACATCATCGGGCAGAAAGTATTGATGTTGGTGAATTTAGCCCCGCGCGAACTTCGGGGCGTGGTGTCGCAAGGCATGATTCTGATGGCCGAAAACCACGAGGGGAAACTCTGTTTTGTTACACCGACACAAGATTTTCACAACGGAAGTGAAGTGAAATAAACCAAAAAAAAGTAGCAGCGATGAAAAACACCCTCGAACAACTCAAAGAATACACCCGTGTGGTGGCCGATACCGGCGATTTTGAATCCATTGAACGCTATAAGCCCGTTGACGCCACCACCAACCCCTCCCTGATTTTTGCTTCGGCCACGGACGAAAAATACAGCCACTTAGTGGAAGAAGCCATTCAGTATGCCCGCAAACCGGCTCACAGCCTTCAACACCGCATTCAAAGCTGCCTCGACCGCCTTTCGGTGAATTTCGGGATGGAAATACTGAAGATTGTGCCGGGCAGGGTTTCCACCGAGGTGGATGCACGGCTCTCGTTCGACATGACCGGCACCATCAACAAAGCCCGTCAGCTCATCGAGCTATACGAACAAAACGGGATTCCGCGCGAGCGCATCCTCATTAAGATTGCCGCTACATGGGAAGGCATTCAGGCTGCTTCCATCCTTGAAAATGAGGGCATACGCACTAATTTGACCTTATTGTTCAGCAAGGTACAGGCCATTGCAAGTGCCGAGGCAGGCGCCCAGCTCATCTCGCCTTTTGTCGGGCGCATTCTCGACTGGCATAAAGCCAACCGTAAAGTGGATTATATTCCACCGGCAGAAGATCCCGGTGTGCTTTCGGTAACCGAAATTTTCCATTACTACAAGCATTTTGGTTATGCAACAGAAGTGATGGGAGCCAGTTTCCGAAACACAGGCGAAATCATTGAGCTGGCCGGCTGCGACCTGCTCACCATCGCCCCATCGCTATTGGCCGAACTCGAAACGATGACGCAACCAATCAGTCCGAAGCTGAATGTTGAAGAATCGAAAAGGTTAAAGATTAACAAGATTCTTCCAGATGAGAAAATGTTCCGTTGGCTGCTCAACGAAGATGCCATGGCAACCGAAAAATTAGCCGAGGGAATCCGCAAATTTGCTGCCGACCTCATCCGTCTTGAACAGATGATTGCGCCAAAGCTCTGAAACAAAGGGCGGTTGTGTTGTTCGGAAAATTAGTTTATTTTTGCCGCCCGAAACAATACCCTTTACAAAGGCCCTATAGTTCAAGGGATAGAACGGAAGTTTCCTAAACTTTAAATCCAGGTTCGAGTCCTGGTGGGGCTACATGATTCACGATAAAGCGTTCATATTGAACGCTTTATTTTTTAGGGAAATAGAATTTTGTAAACCTCGGGAAAAGTGTTTTCAGTTGATGTCGGCTTCAAATAGAAAAAGGGGTTATTTCCGTTTGCGAAACAACAAATAATCAAGCGAGTATTTCCCCGGCCCGCTGAAAAGGATGATCACATAAACAATGAGATAGAGATAAGGAAGTTCGCGCTGGGGCAACGGATCAGCTCCGTGAACCAAGGTTACGATGACCAAAAACGTGAACACAATGGGAATGGCAGCAAACCGTGTGAGCAGCCCGAACATGACAAATAAAGCGCAGAAAAACTCGGCAAACATGGCCAAAGCGAGCGACAGCGTCGGCCCCATACCCATGATGGAGGCAAAACTGATCGGCTGTCCCGAGATGAGTTTCAATAATTTCGGATAGCCGTGCGACAACAACAACAGGCCCACCGCCACACGCAGAAACAACAACAGTACATCGTTGAAGGCTTTGTTTGGAAAAGGATTTAAAAGTTTCTTCATCATGGTTTATTCGATTGGATTAAGTTAATAAATAACCGTTTAGCTCATTTAATGATTGATTTCAAAGCTTATCCGACGATTGGATGAAGCGTGGGCTGAGGTCGGGTTCCGGCATTTCTTTATCGAAGGGGAACATCGGTCGGATGATGCGTTTGTAATCGAGTCGTTCGAGGTCTTGATCCACGCCGCCAGGTGTTAAAGCCATGATCCAGTCGCCGCGCATCTCGTAAAGTTCGGGCACTAAATAACCAATTTTCACCACAAGGATATTGGTCTGGCGCGGATTGAGTCCAAGGCGGAGGAAGTCGTTTTCGTAGTGGTATGGTTTTCGTTTTTTGGTAATGATAGCTTTCACACTTCCTGTTTGCACAACGACTTCGGTTTCGGCCGCCGGGTCGCCCTGATGGATAGCTTTTACGATACCTTTGATTTTGACCGGGAGTGCATAACGGTAATCAATGATGCCGCCTGCCCAGCCTTCGACTTCGTTACCGATACCGGCAGCTAAGGCTTTTTCCACCAGATCGGGTCCCGGCAGTGAAGCATAGATGAGGGAGGGGCCGTTTTCGTTGAGAAACTCGGGACGTTTGAGAATTTCGGTCATGGTCCAGCTCACATCACCGGCACCACCTGCGGTAGGGTTGTCGCCCATATCGCTGATAATGAATGGTGGTGTTTTGCTTTTCAGAGCCAAGTCAATACATTCGTGAAGCTGAGCTACAGGGGCAACAAACTCAAACTCGTTACGCACATTCCAGAACTGTGTGGCCAATTCAGTTGCTGCTCCGGCAACGGCCTGTTTGTCATCGCCCGTTACCATCACCACGGCGTGGTTGCGAGGTTCGTCGGCCCAGGCATAACCAATCCAAATTGCAGCGTCAATTATTCCGTCGCGTTTGGTGATGGGATCTACCCGGGCGTAAAGACTTTTGGCCGGTTCGATTCGGGTGCTGGTTTTTTCGCCCGGAAGGAGTATCGGAACGGGTATCCAGACTTTATATGCCGGCTTGCCTTTGCCTGTTTCGAGCCGTTGCAGCAGGTTTTCGAGTGCCCTTTGTTTCGATTCCAAGGCATCATCGTGAGGCGCAAGCCGATAACAGGTGATGAGGTCAGTGTTTTGAGCCAAACGCACGCTCACATTGCCATGAAGATCCATCGAAGTGGAGATAACAGGCTTCGGGCCTACTACCTCGCGGATTCTGACAATAAAATCGCCCTCGGGGTCGTCTAATCCCACCACGCTCATGGCACCATGAATATCGAAAAAGATGCCGTCGTAAGGCAGGTTTTTGCGGAGCAACTCAAGGGTTTCATTTACCAATTTCTCGTAAGCCTCGCGAACAACGATGCCTCCGGGGATGGCATGACCCCGCAGGGTAGGAAACCATTGGGCACGGGCACGATCGGGCTGGTCGGCTGCAAGAAATGGGTAATAAGAAAATACATCCTGTCCTCGTCTGACCCGAAAAGCCTCTTCGGTGGACTGAGCCGGCGAAAAGGTGCTCGACTCGATGGCCAAACCGCAGATGGCTACCCGTGGAAGAGGTTTTGATGATTGGGCCGACAAACTCACAGAAAGGAAAAATCCTGCCGCGACAAGTCCAAAAAAAACAATTCTTTTCATGATGATGAGTAGATTACAAAATTTTCCGAGAAGCATCATTGGGCTTATTCAGAAACAGAAACAAGCCGGCAGGCCAAATATCCGAAAGTTTTCGATATCCTCAGCCGTTTTATTCCACTTTCGACCGGAAAATCAAGGCGGGATTTTCTGCATAAATTAAGATGGAATGTACTTTGGTTTTTCAATTGGCATCCACGATTGCGAAGTCGAGTTTTTTCTGGATGATATCCACTTTTTTCACACGAATGGATACGGGATCGCCGAGGCGAAACACTTTTCCGTAGTGCTGCCCGATGACGCAATAGTTGTCTTCGTCGAGGTAGTAATAATCGCCGGGCATTTCGTTGTAGCGCACCATACCTTCGCACTTGCTTTGTTTGAGTTCGACAAAGATCCCCCATTTGCTCACGCCCGAAATGAGGCCTTCGAACACTTTTCCTACCTTATCGGCAAGGTATTCGGCCTGTTTGTATTTGACGCTTTCGCGTTCCATTTCGGCTGCTCGTCGTTCCATTTCTGAGGCATGCTTGCAAACAGGTTCGAGGGTTTCGGCCGAAATCTCCTCTTTGTTTTCGAGCAGATAGCGTTGGAGCAGCCTGTGAACCATCAGATCGGGATATCGGCGGATGGGCGAGGTGAAATGGGTATAGAATTTGAAAGCCAGCCCATAGTGGCCAATGTTTTGGGTGCTGTATTCAGCTCTGGCCATGGTACGGATGGCCACGGCTTCCACTAAGTTTTTTTCGCCACGTCCTTCCACCGCCCTGAAGAGGTTGTTGTAGGATTTGACGAGTTTCTCGCGGTTGCTGATATTCATTTCGTAGCCTAATTTGCTGACAAACTGAACGAAAGTGGCCAGCTTTTCGGGGTTTGGCTCATCGTGAATGCGATAGACAAAGGGCTTGATTTTTTTTCGTCCGGCGGGCTTTCCAATGCGTTCGGCCACACAGCGGTTGGCCAGCAGCATGAAATCTTCGATGAGCATGTGGCTCTCCTGCTGCACTTTGATGAAGGTGTCAATGGGCTTTCCGTTTTCGTCGAGCACAAACTTCACCTCCTCGGAATGGAAGTTGATGGAGCCGGATTTTGTACGTTTTTCACGGAGTTTGGTGGCTAAGTTGTGAAGCAAAAGGAGTTGTTCTTTAAAATCGCCATCGCCGCCTTCTATTATGCTTTGCACTTCTTCGTACGCATAGCGCCGGACGGAGCGGATAATGGTTTTGCCAATCCATTCCTGATGAACATCGGCATTTTCGTCCATTTCAAAAACGGCTGAGAAACAAAGTTTTTCTTCATGGGGGCGGAGTGAGCAGATGTTGTTCGAAAGTTTTTCGGGCAGCATGGGGATGGTTCGATCCACGAGATAGACGGAAGTGCCGCGGTTTTGGGCTTCGCGGTCGGTGGCACTTCCTTCGGGCACATAAAACGACACATCGGCGATATGAACTCCCACCTCTATCCGGCCATTGTCCAAAAGGCGCAGCGAAAGGGCATCGTCGAAGTCTTTGGCATCGGCCGGGTCAATGGTGATGGTCCAGCCATTTCGGAAATCACGTCGTTTTTCAATCTCGGCGGCCGAAATTTGAGGTTTCATTTTCTCCATCTCATTTTCCACTTCTCGCGGAAATTCGAGCGGAAAGCCATATTCGGCCAAAATTGACTGCATCTCCACATCGTTATCGCCAGGCCGGCCTAAAACCCGAATCACTTCTCCAAAGGGATTCTTCGACTCCTTTGGCCAGTCGGTGATGCGGACAATCACCTTGTCGCCATTTTTTGCCTGGTGAAGTGCCTCTTTTGCCACAAAGATATCCACCGGCATAGAGCTGCTGTCGGGCACCAAAAATCCAAACTGCTTAGAAATATTGATGACTCCCACAAAATCCATTTTGTTCCGTTCGACGATTTCCACAATTTCGCCTTCAGTTTTATGGTTTTTGCGTTTTGGAAACAGACTCACCTTTACGGTATCGCCATGAAGCGCTTTGCCCACATTGTTGGGCGCAATATAAATGTCTTCTTCCCCTTTTTCGGGAATCACATAAGCTTTTCCGGTGCTTTTCATATCAACCCGACCGGTGATGAGCTCTTTTTTTGCGGCGTATTCGCCAATGAGTGATTTGGCAAGCAGATAGCGATAGGGCTTATCCTGAATGAGTTTGCCTTCGTCGGCCAGTTCCAAAAGAATATTGAAAACCATATCTTTCCCGGCTTTATCTTTAATATTCAGTTCTTTACTCACCTGCTTGTAGTTCACAGGCTTAAATGGCCGGGAAGCCAACAGATTGAGAATTTTTCCGGTGAGCGCACTTTTCACACCGGTGGCAACAGCTTTCTTCTTGGGCATGGCATACGGATTTGATTTTTCAAAGGTAAGTTGTTGACCGATGCAAAAGATCGTTTTTTTGAGATCAAAGTTTAAACTTTCATGGATGGTTTTGTCTGTGGATTGGTTTTCGTGCAAAATCAAATAAAAAATCGAGACTCCTTTTTATCAGGAGCCTCGATTTTATGATGGCAGATGAGCTATCAGAGTTTAATCCATCCCACAAAGATGGCATGGGGGCTAACTCCGGTCACCCAGTCTTCGGGGTTTGAGCCGTCGAGGTTGGCGCGGATGATTTTGCCATCGGGTGCCGAATTGGTCTTTTTAAAACCCCAGAACAATTTTTCACGTTTGTGGTCAATGGCTACGCCCCAGGTAGCTTTTGGGCCATAGTCGCCAATTTTAGACAGCGAGGTGCCATCGAGGTTACACATATAAATGCCATCCTCAGGTACCGGAGTCTCATCCGAACCGTAAATGGCCATATAGGTTTTTCCGGCGCTAACATTCAATTCGATGGCGGTGCCGTCAATGCCGGCAATATGTTCGGTCAGTCCGGTTCCATCGAGGTTTACTGACCAGTATCCTCCGCTGTAATCAGTACGGTCGTTGACGAAATAGATTTTCTGATTTTCCGGATCGTATTGCATATCAATGGGATATTCGGGTTTTACTCCGCCGGTATTGAGGAATACTTCCGGGTTTGTACCGTCAAGGTTGCAGCGATATATCCCACCCGGACGACCCCAATAAAGTTTGTCGCCGATGACCATCAGGGCTTGAGGCGAGTCCACGATTTCCTGACCGGGTACTGAAGCATCGAGAATGCGCTGAGGATTTTTACCATCGGCGTCGAAGCTGTAAATGACACCAAGATTGAGGTCGGATACGAAGACTTTGCGCGAGGCTGAGTCGGCAACAATTCCATAAGGCCGCGAAAGTTCTATTTCATCAAAATCCTGTACGATAGGTGCCTCCTCGTTTAATACCACAAAATGGACAGCTCCGCCCGTGGGTGTGCGGGTAGTGAAATACAACACCTGCGACTGTCCGGCCAAGGGATCTTTGATGTTGACAGCCATTGTTTTCACTAATGAATTATAGTGTACATCGTTTTCGCCAACACAGGTGAGTTTCACAGTATAGATACCCGGAGTGTCATAAGTCACAACCGGATCTTTTTCGGTTGAGGTTGTTCCGTTGCCAAAATCCCACAAATAGCTTTTTGCATTGAGTGAAGTATTGGTAATGGTCATCTCGCAGGGCGCATTGCCGTTGTTAGACAAGGTATAAGTGAAATTGGCCTGTGTGCTTGCCGGCGGATTCCCCAGCTCGTATTTTTCACAGGCGGTCATCCCCACAATCAGGGGAATAACCAAAATCAGATTCAGGAATTTATTTTTCATGGTATTCATTGTTTTGATCAGTAACCTGTGTTTTGAATCATTTTTTTGTTGGTTTGCATTTCGCTGAGGGGGATAGGGAAAAGACAGTGATTTTGATCAATTCCCAGCACCTGGCTTGCTCTGTTTGTGCGCACTAAATCGGCCCAACGATGACCTTCGAAAGCAAACTCGAGTCGTCTTTCGTTTTCGATGGCCATTTTCAATGCGGGGATGTCGTCGGCGGTGGTGTTGAGCAGTCCGGCGCGCGTTCTCACCGTATTGATGTCGGCTTTGATTTCATCTACCGATCCGTTTGTATAGGCCATAGCTTCGGCACGGATGAGGTACATTTCGGCCAGTCGCAGCACATACACGCGGTCAACACCACCGGCCACATCGTTGTATTTTCCGCCGTACGGATTGTTTTTCTCATCAAAACGAATGGTAACGGCCCGGCGACTGTCGTTCTCGGCATAAGCAGCAATCAGTCCGGCCGAAGGCGCCACTTCGTAGCGTCCGTTGAGATCACGGGTATAGTAATACTGAGCCAGACGGTTAAAATTCTGCACGTCGTAGGCTATTTCCATCAACGATTCGGAGCTTGAAGCGGCGGGGTTGAACAACTGCGCAAAACTGGTTTCAAGGCCCGAAGAAGCGGCGATGAGTTCCGAAGCCGTCTGTATAGCTTTAGTAGCAAAGACGGCATCGCCGGTGGCATGATACCGGGAAAGACAGGCTCGGGCAAAGAGGCCTTTTGCGCTGCGGACAGTTGCCCTGCCATTCGAATTGGTTTCCGGAAGCAATTCAATGACCCTCTCGAGGTCGGCTGTGATTTGTTCGTAAATCCTGGTTTTGCCGACAGGAGCCATGTCGAGGGTGCTCAGATCGAGTGTTGGGAGCAGTCGAAGTGGCAGATTTCCGTAATAAGAAACCAAGTAGTCGTACATCAAAGCACGAAGAAACAAGGCTTCCCCTTCGGCCTTGTTTTTGCCGTTAGGCGAGCGATATTTGATTTCCGGCAAATTGAGAAGGATGTTGTTCGCCCGATTGATGACATCGTAAGCGGCTGTCCACATGCCTTCCGAAACGCCATTATCGGCGGCTATGTTGCGGTTCATAATCTGCCCATACTCTTGTGTTGTTCCGGTCCAGACGAGGTTGTCGGCGGCCAGATCGCCCACAATGGCCGCATTGCGGCTATAAAGACCAATAGCCTGCAAACCGCTGTATGAGCCAACCACGGCCCGTTCAACTCCGGTGCTGTCCACCAAAGCTATATCGGTTGAAACATAAGCAGTGGGTTCAACATCTAATATTTTATTGCAGGATGAAGCAATAAAACTGATTATCAGAATAATATATGCTGTATTTTTCATTTTTCCAAGTGTTTCAGGTTTAGATTCCGATGTTAAGTCCGAGGGTATAAGTGCGCGACTGGGGATAGGTGAAGAAATCGGTACCCATTACCACGTTGTCGTTGGAGTAATAATTTACTTCGGGGTCCATACCGGTGTAGGTTGTAAACGTGTAGAGGTTCTGGCCTGAGGCAAACACCCTGAGGCTTTTCAGTTTGAGCTGTTTCAGGTATTTTTGCGGGAGTGTAAAGGCCAAAGTCACGTTTTTGATGCGCATAAAGGAGCCGTTTTCGATGAAGCGCGACGATTTCAGCTGATCGCCCTGTTTGGGTATTTTAGTAATGTCGCCGGGTTTTTTCCAACGGTTAACCATGATAGCCAATTGGTTGTCCTCACCTATGCCGGATGCGAGATAGATATTGCTTCCATTAAATACATCATTTCCCTGAACGCCCTGAAGGAAGACCGAAAGATCGAAATTTTTGTAGATGAAAGTATTAGTCATGCCATAAATAAAGTCGGGATTTGGATCTCCGATTTTCTTTCGGTCTTCGGCCGTGATAACGCCGTCTTTGTTCACATCTTCGTAAACCAGTTTTCCGGTTGTGGGATCAACACCGAGGCAGTTGTAACCATAAAAAATTCCCACAGGTTCGCCTTCCTGCACCCGGTTTCCTCCCCTGCCCTGGTCATCAATCGGCTGTCCTTCGTAGAGTTTGAGCACTTTGTTGCGGTTGGCCGAAAAGTTAAACGAGGTATTCCAAACAAACTCTTTTTTAATATTTTGTGTGTTGAGCAGCAGTTCGACACCTTTGTTCTGAAGCTCGCCTATGTTGGCAGTGATATAGGTATAACCGGTCGAAGGAGGTACGGGTCGGTCTAAGAGCAGGTCTCGGGTATGGTTGTAATAAAAATCGGCGACTAAGCTGATGCGGTCCTCGAGCAGACCGAGGTCGAAGCCAAATCCGTTCTGTATGGTGGATTCCCAGCGCAGGTCGGCATTGGGGAGCTGCACCGGTGCGATGCCGGGCCGTTGGCCGTAGTTGTATCCGCCTCCATATAGTCCCATCGAAGAGAAATCGCTGATGTCGTCGTTACCCGTGAGTCCGAAACTGAGACGCAGCTTAAGCTCGCTGACGGCACCCACATTTTTCAGAAACTTTTCTTCGTTGGCTCTCCAGGCAAACGATACGGCGGGGAAATAGCCGTAGCGGTTGTTTTTCCCAAATTTCGATGATCCGTCGGCACGAGCCGTAAGGGTAACGATGTATTTGTAGAGGTAGTTGTATTTAAATTGGCCAAAATAGGAGTTCATTCCGCGATCCAGGCTTCGGGTCGAAGCGGCTCTGATCGTACCCGCCGAGGTGATGTATTGAAAGTTTTCGTTTGGGAAGTTGATGGCCTCGATATAGGTGTTACGGCGCGAGAATTTTTCGAGACTATAGCCCACCAAAGCTTCGATATTGTGTTTTTTGTCGAGCGAAACCTGATATTGCAGCACATTGCTCGAAATCAGGTTGCTGGCATAGGTGGTGCCTTCGATTCCCAGACCGTTGTATTTTGCACCTTGAGCTGTGGTAATGGGGTCGTATTCGTGTTCGCGCAGGAAATACTGGTCGGCGCTCCATTTGGTGGTGAAACTGAAATTATTCAGGAATTTGTATTCAGCATAAACATTTGCATTGCTGCGGTTGGTGAACGCCTGGTTGATGGTGTGGTCAATAATGGCTACCGGATTGGCATAGGGGCCTGATTCGTTGTAACTTCCATCGGGGTTATAGACCGGATAAATGGCAGGCATGGAAATGGCGTTTGGCAGCGGACCGTAAAGGGTGTAATCGCCTTCAACACGGTCGTTTTTGGAATAATTCATCGAAACGCTTCCGCCAATCGTCAGGTTGTCACGAAGTTTGTGATCCACGCTCAAACGTCCGCTATAACGGCTGTAACGGGTTGATTTGATAATCCCGTCCTGATCGTAATAGTTTCCGGAAACAAAAACCCGTGTTTTGTCGTTGCCACTGCTCACCGAAAATTCGGTATTCGATGTGGGAGCTGTTTGCAGAATTTGGCTCATCCAGTCGGTGTCAATCCCTTGAACATTGGTGCTTTTGTATTCGTTCCATTGGGCGGCATTCATCATTTTGGGGATACGTTCCTTCGGAAGGTTTTGCCAACCAAAAGAAGTGCTCAAATTAACGCTTGTTTTCTGATAGCTTCCCTTTTTGGTGGTTACAAGCATAACCCCGTTAGAGGCGCGGGCACCATAGATGGCTGTTGCCGAAGCATCCTTGAGGAAAGTGATGGATTCGATGTCGTTTGGGTTGATGTCGGACAAGGCATCAATGGATTGACCGCTGTACCCAATCTGGCCATAGTCTCCGGTGATAACGGGCACGCCGTCCACAATCACAAGGGGCTGGTTGCTGGCCGTGATGGAGCTTCCGCCTCGCATCCTGATGTTGTTTTGTCCGCCGGGAGTTCCCGAGTTCATGCTGATGGAAACGCCGGCCACTTTTCCCTGAAGCACCCCATCAATGGTGCGAACGGGGTTATTGCGAAGCTCTTCGGAGTTGACAACGCCAACCGAGTTGGAGATGAGTTTCTTGCTCGAAGTACTGTAACCAACAACAACAACCTCGCCCAGATTCACTTTCTTTTCTTCCATCATCACATTAATCATCATGCGGTTGTTCACGGGGATTTCGACCGTCAGCATTCCCACATAGCTAAAAACAAGGGTTGACTTCGGGTCGGCATTGATTTTGTAATTTCCGTCGAGGTCAGTTGTTGTGCCGATGGTAGTCCCTTTCACCTGCACCGTTGCACCGGGCACAGGCATTCTGTCGGCAGCGGAAGTAACCGTACCCGTAACAGAATGTGTCTGAGCGAAAAGGGTGCCGATGAAAAAGGTCAGAATAAAAGTTAAAAGTTTACTTTTTTTCATAGCTTGTTCATTTATTAGGTTTTAACATTCAATTCAAAGGTGTGATATCAACTGAAACAGCTTCGATATCCAAACGGAGGTCTAAGGCAGTAAAACGGTCTTTTCCGTGTTTTGGGCTGTAAAAATACAACTGTGTTTCGGGCTGACAACTCATGGTTAAACGGAAAGCCGTTTTGGAGTCAACAAACTGAAGGCTCGAAGTGGAGGTGGCTTCTTCCTCGAAAAGTTGTTGGGTCAGCAGCTCATAAAAACTCTGGCCTTCGATGGAAAAGCTGCCTCCCGGAATGGTTTGGTTTGGTTTGCGTTGGGCTATTAGCTGGAGTGGTTTTTTCTCCGGCGAAGGCAAAACCTGAAAAGTATCGAAAAAAAACTGGTCACCATTTTCTAAGTAATGCACTTTCAGTTTGGTAAACGTGTTAAATGATTCCGTTTTTCGGAACAAAGCGTTTTCGGTATCGAAAATGGTGATTCCTGCAGCTCCGGCCACCATCATTTTGTTCTCGGAGCCATAGAAAATCAGGGCTGTATTTTCGTCAATACCAAAGCCAAATCTTTGTCCGGTGTAGGCTAAAATGGCAGCGAGCCTTCCGGTACGTGCCCGGGCATGAAAATGTTGATCTACCATTCCATATGGGAAAAAGCCAATTCCAGGGCTGAGCAGAACGCCTTGAAACTCCTCGTTATCCTGACCGATTGTTGTCTCCTTCACGCCATATTGCAAAGCTCCGAGGCTGGTTCCACCGCCAATCATTGGGTTGGTCATGATGGCAGCTCCGGCGCTGGTTCCGCCAATCACACCGCCACGGCGATAAACATCCCACACCGCTTGCATCACCGGCGATGGCTTACCCTGAGGGTCAAACATCAGTTGCATGATGCGCAGTTGGTCGCCTCCCGAAAACCAAACCCCATTGCCCAAGCGTACCTTTTGCGCAAGTTCGGCATCCCAGGCATTGGCTTTCCATTCGGCTTCGTTGACGTTCAAGGTGCTGTCGTCGTCCACCATGGCAATCGGAATGAGCTGAATATTTTCGGGTTTCACGCCATGATAAGTCAGTCCGAGGCTGAAATACGCCATCGTTTGGGCAGCCACTCCGCTGGCAGCCGGAATCACCGAAATGATGGCATCCGGGCCACCTGCCAAACGAATAAACTCATCGAAAACAGCATGGTTGTCGTTTTCGAGGCCTCCGCCTGTTATCACTAAATTGCCTTGTGCGTGTGTCAACACAGGAAGCAAAGCCCAAAGGCAAATGAAACATAATGACTTCTGTATTATTCTCATTTATAGTATTATAGTTTAATAATTTTTTTTGCAAACGATCTTTTTCCTTCAAAATCGCTAATGTGAAGAACATACACTCCGGAATCGAATGGTTTCAGATTGAGCCGGATTTGCTCCGTTTCGGCTGTTCCTTTGCCCAAGCAAAGGCCCTGCGTGTTGATGATTTTCCAGATAAAGCGTGTGAAAGGCGACTTCACTAGGAGGGTTTCTCTTGTTGGATTTCCAAAAACCAGTATCCCATCGTCCGGGCTTTGTTCACCAATGGAAGAAGCTTCGGTTTGACCCATCTGATAAGGCAATGTTTCGTCCACAAGCGAAAACACAAGGTTTTCGAATCCGGCCACCATTCTTGGTTTTGCACTGCTGCTTCCTGTAGAGGTTTGAGTGACATATCCGGCCTTGCCGCCTTCGTTGCGCAAAACCATCACCGGATGTTGTCCGTAACCCGTGAGGGTGGTATAACCTACGACAGGCATGACTTTCATGTAACTTTTTGAGGTAAGCCATATCCCATACCGCAAAGTGTCGCGCACCATAGCATAAGGCACAGCAGTGGCTGTATTTTCGTAAATATCCGAATTGAAGTATGTATTGGGCATGATGACGGTGTTTTTAAGCATACACAGTCCACGGCTGAATTCCAGCTCGCCATACCACGAAGCCAGCGAAGTGTAATAGTTATCCACCACTGTTTTCCCGGCAAAGCGGGCATCATCGCCGACAAAAGCCACCACTATTCCCGACGATTTCAACTTGTTCTGGAGCAAAAGGCCGTTGGGGGTATTCAAAAATGCATTGAATCCGGCCGTTGGGTTGGCGACAAACAGAAGTTTTTTTAGGCTGTTAATCTTCTCGGCCAGGTTTTCGTTGGCACCATTGGCGGCATCCATCAGAAAAACGCCGGCTACCGAAGCTCCGGCCTGTTCAATCCGGGTTTCAAATGACTGCGCTGTACTAAGATCTCCGGTTAAAATCAACACCTGATCGGTAAGATTCCCACAATTGGTCACCAAATCGTTGAGCATGGCATTGTTGTTGGCCAAAGTGTTTCCGCCGCTGGCTAAAAGGGTAAGATTTCCCGTTTCGTGAAGGTCGTCGGTTTCCAGAAAACGATCCAATGGAGCAGTGGTGAATTCGCCCGTCGAAAAGTTGTAGGTTGAACCTTGTGGAAGTTGTTTTACATTCATTCCCGGGTGTAACAATTTGGTTCCGTTGAGCACAAAAGGCTGGTCGAAGCTATAAAAATTGGCGCAGCCGGTTCCATAAACCGTACCTATGTTGTTGGTATCCACTGCCATACACGTCATATCGTCCAACCCCAATCCGATGACATTTTTTTGGTTAGTCAGGCTATATTTTGCTAGGAATCCGGCCAACCGGGCAAATCGGGCACGTTCAGCAAAATGGGTATCGAAAAGATAATTCGGGAAAAAGTCAAAGAAATCGTCGGCCAGAGTCATATAGGAGTTGTTCGGATTTTCAATGGCTTCATACGGATAGACAGTGCCTTTCTTAGCCGTGAAAATCACCGATGACAGGATGTGCATCCCGGCTGAGGTTCCGGCTAAGGTTCCTCCATTGGTAAAAAGGGTTTCGGCGGCCAATTGCAGACGAGTTCCTTTGTAATAGGAATAATAATCATATTGGTCGCCTCCGCGGAAAAAGATGGCCTGATAGGTCATCAGCGTATCGAACAGCACTTGACTGTCGGCGCTGTCGCGCGAAGCCACGGCAAATTCTTTTGCGAAAGCAGCGCCGCAATACTGTTTCAGGTAAGGCGCCAGCGATCCGGTGGAGCTGCCAATGACGGCTACCCTTTTACCCTGAACCGCCCATTTGTAGGCAGGCACACTCCACCCGTTGACGTTGTTTTTTTCGCCTCCCCCGCCAACAAGCAATATTCTTCCACGCTGCGAGTAGCCCATTGAGGCAAAAGCCATTAAAAATATCAGAAGAATAATATCCTTTTTCATCGTACTGTCAAAAGTTATGGCGAAATTAGAGTTTTTTCGGATTAGCTCTAAAAAACTCTAATTTTGGGCAAAATATCCCATTTGGCTTATGATTACCCTTTTTAAAAATGCTGAGCTTTTTTCTCCTTTTTACGAAGGGAAAAAAGATGTCTTAGTAGCCGGAAAAACAATTATTGCCATCAACGACCAGATTTCGGCACCCGCAGATCTTGAGGTGGAGGTGGTGGATTGTAACGGTCAACGTCTAATTCCGGGTTTGATTGATGCCCACGTTCATATAACAGGTGGCGGAGGCGAGGGCGGTCCCGGCAGCCGTATGCCCGAGCTTGAGGTCTGGATGATGGTAGAGGCAGGTGTCACAACCGTAGTCGGCTGTTTGGGTACCGATGGCATCACACGCAGCGTTGACAGTGTGTTGATGAAGGTGAAACAACTGAAAGCCAAAGGGATGTCGGCCTGGATGTACACCGGTGCCTATCAGGTGCCGCCGCCCAGCATCACCGGTGATTTCAAGCGCGACATTGCACTCATCGAAGAAGTGGTTGGTTTGGGCGAAATTGCCATCTCCGACCACCGCTCATCGGTTCCAACCACCAGCGAGCTGGCTAAATTAGCCGCGCATACCAGGGTAGCCGGCATGATCGGCGGCAAAGCCGGCATCGTTAACCTTCATATGGGCGATGCAACCGACCCTTTCCGCCCGATTCACGAAGTGGTTGAAAATAGCGAATTAAATTACAAACAGTTTGTACCAACTCATTGCAACAGAAACTATTATATTTTTGAAGACGCCAAAGAATATGGCAAAAAGGGCTATGTTGACATCACCACCAGTTCTTATCCCTATTATGCTGACGAAGAAGTGAAGCCCTCAACAGCACTCCGCCAACTACTCGAAAGCGGCGTTCCAATCGGTCATATCACCTTTACTTCGGATGCCTGTGGCTCGTTACCCGGTTTTGATCCGGTGACCGGAAAGTTAGTTAAACTCGAAATGGGCCTCCCCGACTCTATCCTTCGCGAAATCAAAGATGCTGTGCTGACGGAGAAAGTCCCGCTCGAAACAGCGCTTCAGGTGGCCAGCTCCAATCCCGCCGACATCCTCAAACTCGAAGGAAAGGGGTATATCAGAAAAGGTTATGATGCTGACTTGGTACTTATTGACGATGATTTCAATGTCCTTCGGGTGATGGCCAACGGGAAAATGGTGAAATAAAGATGATTTTTAAAATGAGCTGTTGAGTGTTGTTTTGTAGGGTGATTTGTAGCTTATTTCTGCTTTTTGCGGGATTCATTGCGCCACTTACGGCTCAAAATCAGGTTTGCGATCCTGAAAAGTCTGATTTTGTACCCCAATTGAAAGCCTTGTCGGCAGCCAGAATGACGGGGCGCGAAACGGGAACGGATGGCGGACGGATGGCCGGTAACTTCATAGCTGAATATCAACGCCAGATTGGCCTCCAACCGATGTCAGGTGATTTTTTTCAACCTTTCCAAGTGATCCGGTATCGGTATTCACAGGCTAAATTTGAACTTCTTCCCGCTCAAAAAACTTCGGATTCACTTACCTTTCGTTTTGAGGAAGATTTCATGCTTATCCCCTGCCAAAAAAGCTTTTCAGCAACTGCCGATGTAGTGTTTGCCGATTATGGAATGATTAGTCCCGACAGTGTTTACAACGATTTCAGGGGATTGGAGGTCAACGGTAAAATCGTGATGGTGCTCGAAGGCTATCCTGGAGAGGCCGACAGCATGGGAATCATCTATCAGCTTTACGGGAAACCAATGCGGCAAAAAGGCGAAGGTTTGGAGGCACAGAAACGTAATGCAATGCATTATGGTGCATCCGCCCTGATTTTGCTTAAAGCATACGACAATCTTTTATCCAACATCGAATGGTTTCAATCGCTCAATGGTCAGGTGCCGGAAAATTATCCCGATTGGCGACATCTTCTTGCTTCGGATAGTGTAACAAAATGTATTCCCGTTTTTGCAACAGGTGAGCAGGGTTGCGAACGATTGGAGCTGGCCACAGGGATCAACCGTAAAGAACTTGCAGCAGGAATGTGTGAGCCGGATACGAAAAAACGGAAAATCCCCAAGCCATTGCGGGTACACCTTGAAGCTGTTTCACAACAAGAAATCTTTGATGGTCGCAATGTGATCGGCTTGATCAGAGGCAACGACAGCAGCCGTTGTGTGGTGGTTGGCGGGCATTACGACCATTTGGGTCAGCGGGGCGACAGCATCTTTTTTGGAGCCGACGACAATGCTTCGGGAGCTTCGGGGGTGCTGGCTTTAGCCAAAAAATGGAAGGAAAGTGGGATTCGTCCGGCGGTTGACCTCATTTTTGCCAACTGGGATGGCGAAGAAAAAGGTCTTCTGGGAAGCAGTGCATTTGTGGGCAGCTTGAATCAATATTACAGCACAGTTGTAGGATATATCAATATGGATATGATCTCGCGCAGCGAAGCCGCCGATACCGCCGCGCGTATAGTGAGTGTGGGGCTGAAATCGGCCGACAGCCTTTTAAACCGTTTTGTCGTCGAGGCAAATCAGCACCTTCCACGGCCGCTAATGCTCGATATCTGGGATGCTACCGGACATTCAGGCAGCGACTATGGCCCGTTCTTAGAGGCCGGTTATCCAATCCTGACCTTTTTTACCGGTTTTCATGACGATTATCACTCACCCCGCGATCGTTTCGAAAAGATTGATTCTGAAAAAATGGAGGATGTTTTGGCCTTGGTCAATCGCTGCATACAGTATTTTGAAAAACTCAGTCGGCCAGCCAAAGTTCCGGATTAAGCAGGTTTTTTCCCTGCCATATCTCGAAATGAAGGGTAGTTTTTTTCTCTATCTTATCCGTGTGCACACGCCCTATTTCCTGCTTAACGTTCACCTGATCACCTCTTTTCACATTGACCAGATCAAGATTTGAGTAAACGGTAAAAAAATCACCGTGTCGCAAGATGACGGCATTGTTTGTGGGAGTGATTTTGGTAACGCTGATGACAATGCCATCGAACACTGCCCTTGTACGGCTACCAGCAGGACAGGTAATGTCAATGCCATTGTTGTTCGTAACCACTTTTTTGAGAACAGGATGAGGCTGTGTTCCGAACTTTCCGGTAATCATCCCCCTTTCAACAGGCCAGGGAAGTCGTTTGCGGTTTTGGGTAAACTGAGCGCTAAGATGTTTTTCTTCGGGTGTAAGGTTCATCAGCTTGTCGGGCATAGCTGTGGCAGTCGTTTCGGTAGTTCTGACACTTGCCCTTTTAATTTCTTCGGCTATGATGGCTTCAATTTGTTTTTGAAGTTTTTTTGCTTCCTGCTCCTTTTGTCGCAACTCGCCCTGAAGGTTTTTTTCTTTTTGATTGAAACGTGCCAGCGCCTGATCCACCTGTTTCTGTTCATTGGTCAGCAAAGTTTGCTGTTTTTGCTCATTGTCAAGCAATTGCTGTTTTTCGGTCTTTTCGTTTTCGAGTTGTTGTTTCTGTTGTAAAAGCTGTTGCTGCGAAAGGGTCATTTTTTTGATCTGCTCCTGACGCATTGCACCATACTGTTTCAGATATTTCATTCGTCGGTAAGCCTGATTGAAGCCATCTGAGGCAAAAATGAACATGAGTTGATTGATTCCGCTTCGGTTTTTGTTGGCAAACAACACCATTTGGGCATATTCCTTGCGCAAACCTGCCAGATTACTTTCAGTCTTTCCCAATTCGGCAGTGGTACGCTGGAGCTTGCCGTCAGCCAGCACAATTTGTCTTTGCAGGGTCGAGATAAGGTTTTCGCGTTGGCGGATTCGTTGTTGAAGCATGGCCATCTCATTGAGGCTCATTGTTTTTGATTTTCTGGTCTCCTCCAAAAGCTGGTTGGTGAGATTGATTTCGTCCTCAATTTTCCGGATGGTTTCCTCCAGCTCGGCTTTCTTGTTTTGTGCCCGGCAAGTGGATACACAAAACACCAAAACAGCAAAAAAAGCTAAACCAAAAACACCTATGCTTCGGGGGAATTTCATGGTCGGATTATTTCATTTTCACATAATTTTCCGGAATTTTGAAAAGAAATTGCTGTTCTTCGTCGAGCTCGGCTTTCGAAATCTGAAATTTTACTTTTGTTATTATCCCGGCATTCCATAAATCAAAGAAGAGCATTGTTGGGATTTGTTGCCCGCTTACCGTCACAAAATCATCATACGAGACACTGAGTTTTTTGTTTTCATCATTGTATTCGCGCAAGTCAATCCGCACAATTTTGAACGATTCGGGGTTGAGCCAGATGCTTTGCACCAATACGGTCGGAGTTTCTTTTTGACGTGCTTCACGGCGTTTTCTCATGCGGTGGGTTGCTGTCAGGCGATATTCCTGCCGGTCAACCGAAGCTCTAAAACTCTCGTTTTCGTACTGATTAAAATCGTTTCCGGTGAGTAGTGCCTGCACCATACCGTAATCCACATTGGTGCCAAAAGCATTGCGGATAAAGGTATAATCACCAATAAAATAAGTTTTATCCAAACGGTTGATGAACTTGATGCTATCAGCTGAAAGTACCAATCGCGCAGCCTCAATACCCAGAAGCGGTGAAAATGAAATCCAGATGAGGCTGTCTTTTTTGATTCTGATTTGAGCTTTGAGTTCAGTTTTTCGATTTTTTGCGTTGATAAGGCTCACCGATGCTTTGGCGCTGTATGTATCATATTTGATCTCGGAATTTGCCATCTTACCGAGCAGGAAATTTTCGTCGGCTTTTTTCAACGGAGCCTTTAGGACGCGCCGGGGGCTGTGGCAGGCATTGAGTGTCGCTAAGGCCATAAAAACAACCAGAATAGGCCAAATCCGGGTAGATAAAATTTTATTCATAATATGCCCGGTTTTTGATTTTTTTCTGAATTAAATCCGACACCGACTCAAGCTGTGCAGCAATTTTCCATTGGTTTACCGCCTCATCCACGCGTCCGAGATGAAAAAGGATATCGCCATAATGTTCGATAAGGGTTCCGTTTTTTTCGGGCGATTTGTCGAGGGCTTTCTCAATCCAGATGAGTGCATTGGAATAATCGGCCTTACGAAACAGCACCCAGGCGTAGGTGTCGAGGTAGGAAGGATTGTCGGGTTGCAGCTGAACGGCTTTTTCCGACATTTCTTCGGCTTTATCGAGGTTTTCGTTGCGCAGGCTCAGGTAGTAAGCATAATTGTTGAGCACTAAAGCATTGTCGGCCGAGATGGATAAGGCTTTTTCATAAGCAGCATCGGAGGCGCGGTTATTTTTGAGGCGATGTTGTGTGTCGCCAATATTACTGTAAAAATCAAAAAGAAGCTGGTTGTTGCCAACTACAAAGCGTCTTCCTGTTTCAAAACTCGATAGTGCCTCATCATAACGATTGAGTTGAAACAGCGCAATGCCTTTGTATAAATAGGGTAAAGGCTGTTCAGGAAAATATTTGATGATGTCGTCGGTATGTTTGACCAATGTTTCAAAATCCTGCAAAAGATAGTCGGCATACAGCAAGGTTTCACCCACTTCGTAACGGAATTTTTCTTTGTCGTAATGTAGGAGCAGATTTTTTCTTGCCTCTTCGTATTGTCCATGTTGAAGTTGATAGTTGGCCATCAACTGAAAACCTCTTGGACTATCAGGATGAACGCGCATGAGCACTTCGGCGGCTTTTTTCACGGCATCGCTGATGGTACTGTCATTTTCTTGGCCCTGAAACCAAAGCTGAAGAATCTGAAGTTTGTTCTCGGCATCCAGTTGTGGGGATTCAAAAGCTTTGAGAAGTGAGGCAAAAGCATCGTCTTCACGTCCCATTTCGCGGTAATGCTCAGCTAAGGCAATATGGGCATAAGGGTCGTCAGTATTGTTGTTTGTAATTTTTTCGTAAATCTCAAGAGCCTTTTCGGCCTGCCCATTCTTTTTGTACAAATCGGCTAATATGGTCAGATAGCGGGTTTCGCTCGGAAAAGTATCCGACAGTTTTTTGATCTCGTCAATGGCTTTATCGGGTTTCCCCTGACTCAGGTAGATGGCTTGTTTCTGCTGCGAAAGCATTTCGTTAACTCCGGTTTGCTTTTCAATCTGATTGAGCAAATCAATGGCTTCGTTGGTTTCACCCAGAAGTAACAGCGCCGATGAAAGTTCGCCAATGTATTCAATATCATCGGGCTGGAGTTTCAGAAGTTCGCGGTATGTTTTCACAAAAGCTTTCAAATCGCCGATGATACGGTAGAGCTGTGCCAAACGTTCGAGATACCATTTGTTTGCTGGATCTAATAGGACGGCGTTTTTCATCAGAGTGATGGCCTGGTCAAATTGTCCGGTTTTGGCTGCCAGCTCAGCCAACTCAAACATCGAAGCAGGATCATCGGGCCAGGCTTGTAATGCGGCTTCAAATTTTTGCTTTGCTGCAAAGTTGTTACCGGCAATTTTTTCTTTCAATCCATCTGAAAAAAGCGCTGCATTGGTTCGTTTTTGATTAATCAGAATACTGTCGTTCAATGCTTTGGATCTGGCAGCTTTATTGCGTTTCTGACAATATGCGGAATTCAATCCGGCCGCAAATGTCAGCCAAATCAACATTGACACGATGGCAAGCCTTTTAACCTTGCCGGAAGCGATTGTTTTCAAAAATGATATGGACACAGTGTTCATCAATCGTTGATTTGGTCAAAAGCTCCGGCATTCAGTTCGTCGAAATGGCCGGAAATTTGGGCATATTGTCCGATCATACTGTTTTGAAGCATTTTGCCTTGAACCTCAGCTTCGTCGTGAAGGATGCTGTTTTGGATAATGCTCAGGTTAATTTTTGCATTTCGCCCCACCGAAACGTAGGGTCCGATGACAGAATTGGTAATCACTGCCCCTTGGGCGATGAAACAGGGCTCGATGATGATGGCTTCATCTAACTCGGCTTCAGGGCTGATGAGTTCGTCGGCCAAACCATCTTGCGCTGCAAAGGCCAGCACCTTTTGATTGGTATCAATCACTGCATTTTTGTTTCCACAATCGAGCCAGAATTCCACACTATCAGTGTGAAAACGGGTTCCCTTCTTCATCATATTCTGCAAGCCGTCGGTTATTCCATATTCACCTCCGGTTGTTATATTCTGGTCTAAAAGATATTGCAGTTCGCGGCGCAGGTATTCGCCATCACGGAAATAGTAAATCCCGATGATGGCCAGATCGGACACAAAGGTTTTTGGCTTTTCATAAAATCCTTCAATACTTCCATCGGGATTGAGTTTGACCACCCCAAACTGCTGGGGATTTTCAACCCGGCTCACCCAGATGATTCCTTCTTTTTCGTGATCCAGTTTGAAGTCGGCTCTGAAAAGGGTGTCGGCATAAGCTACAAGGGTTTTACCTATAAGCAACGGTTCAGCACACAAAATGGCATGTGCTGTGCCAAGAGCATCGCGCTGATAGAAAATGCTTCCTTTTGCCCCTACCGATTCTGCGATTTCTAGCAATTGGGCTTCGACTTCTTTTCCGAAATCACCAATCACAAATCCAATGTTTTCGATGGGTTGGTTGGTCACTTTGACGATATCTTCAACCAGACGTCTGACGATTGGTTTTCCGGCAATAGGCAGCAACGGTTTGGGCGTGCTGAGGGTATGAGGGCGCAGGCGTTTGCCCATACCGGCCATTGGGATAATAATATTCATAAAGATTGTTCTGTTGACTGTTTTTTAATGCTTTCCGGTGTGTCCGAATCCACCATCGCCTCTTTGTGTTTCTGAGAGTGATTCCACGCTCACCCATTCGGCTCTTTCATGGGTGGCAATCACCATTTGGGCAATGCGGTCGCCATGTTTGATTTCGAAATCACTATCAGAGAGGTTGATGAGGATGACTTTGATCTCGCCTCGATAATCGGCATCAATGGTTCCGGGACTATTGAGAATGCTGATGCCATACTTGGCAGCAAGCCCGCTTCTCGGCCTGATTTGGGCTTCGTAGCCTACGGGCAGTTCAATATAAAGTCCTGTCGGAACCAATGCCCTCTGCATGGGTCGAAGAATGAGCGGAGCGTTGAGCATGGCGCGAACATCCATACCGGCAGCGTGGGGTGTTTCATAAGCCGGGTGCGGCAGACCGGAATGATTAACAATTTTTACCTGCATAAATTTGTAAATGGCGGTCGCAAAATTAACGAAATAAACGGTTTATAGCGTCAAGCTTAGTCGTGGCTTATTGGCCGGCATTCTCCATTCTGGCCGGGAGGCGGTTCCGGCAGGCTTCAATCCAAAAGGCAAGAACCGAAAACAACAGCAATCCCAGAGTATTCAGTATGAGTCGTATGGCTACCTGCTGAACGTTCAGCATCCCGCATAAATGATAAACTGCCAAGGCTAAAGCAAAATAAACGAGGATACGAATGCTGTTGTATGGGATGAAATAAACTCTTTGGCCCCAGAAAAACGAGCAGAGCATCATCAATAAATACACGATGAGGGTAGCCCAGGCAGCGCCATAATAGCCAAAGGGCGGAATGAGGGCAAAATTGAGGACAATGGTCATCAGCGCTCCGCCCACGGCGATGATCGCACCGCTGCCTGTGCGGTCGGTCAGTTTATACCAAATAGCCAGATTGTAATAGATTCCGTTGAAGAGATTAGCCATAAGGATAATAGGCACAATATGAAGCCCTTCGCGATAGCCCGGGCCAATAAATAGTTTGAAAACATCCATGAAGAGCGTAACTCCCAGAAATATAATCAGTCCCGAAATCACAAAATAATTCATCACACGGGCAAAAAGTTCGGGCGCATTTTTATTTTCGGCTTCAGCAAAAAAGAAAGGCTCAGCAGCGTAGCGAAACATCTGGATAAAAAGAGTCATCAACACGCCTAATTTATAATTGGCGCCATAGATTCCCAGTTGCGCCATGGGTTGTTTTTCGGCCGGAATAAGGTATTTGAGCAGGATTTTATCGAGCATCTCATTGACCATACCGGCCAGTCCGATGATGAGGATCGGCCAGGCATATTGCAGCATGGGTTTAAGTATCTCTTTGGAAATGGTGAAACGAAAATTGCGAAAAGTTTCGGAAAGCATACCAAGACTAAGGGCGCTGGCCAACAGATTGGAAATAAACACCCAGACAACTAAGCCGGTTTCAGGTCCAAGCAAAATCTTTCCAAGCTTCGTAAAATATTCAGGAAACCAGATAATGGTCAGAAAATTCAGAAACAGATTTACAGCCACATTCACAAGTCTGACAATGGCAAATTTTCGGGCTTTGTTTTGCTTGCGCAACATGGCAAACGGAATGGCCGCAATGGTATCGAAAGCAACAATAAGCGCAACAAGCAAGATGTAAGAGCTGTTCCCGTCGTAATGAAGCCAGCGTGCAAAATCATTGAAAAACAAAGTCGAAAATAGAACGAAAATTCCGGTAGTGAGGATAATCGAGGAGGTTGCATTGTTGAAAATCTTTGAAGGCGAATGTTTTTGCGCAAACCTGAAAAATGCCGTTTCCATGCCATAGGTGAGCAAAACCAGTAAAAAAGCCACATAAGCATAAAGCTCTGTGATTTGTCCATAGGTCGCCTGATCTTGAAATATACGGGTATAGACGGGCACCAGCAGATAATTCAACAGCCTCGGGACGATGGTTCCCATTCCGTAAACAACAGTCTGACCGGCTAAGCTCTTAATAGGATTTCGCGACATCGTCTTGATATAAGGGTATTTGAATGATAAATGTTGTGCCTTTTCCCGCTTCAGTTTCAAAATCAATATTCCCACCAAAAGCTTTCACCAAGTTATAGACCATTGCCAGACCAATGCCCATCCCACTGGTTTTGGTCGTAAAATTGGGCGAAAATACACGTTTGGCCTCATCAGGCAACATTCCTTTGCCGTTGTCGCGAACAATGATTTTCGAAAATCCCATGAATGACTCCACAACGATTTCGATTTTTCCGTCCGATCTTTCACCAATCGCCTGAATACTATTTTTGATGAGGTTTGTGAAAACCCGATGAAGTCCGGATCGGTCGGCCGCCAGATAGATTTCGTTCAAAAGTCCGGTCTCTAATGAAAATTCGATGGATTGCTGGTTGTCAAACAAAACGATGAGCTCGCGCAAAAGTGAAATTAGTTCCACCTTATCTGTGTTATTTTCCGGCATTCTGGCAAAATCGGAAAACGCTGTTGCAATAGAAGAAAGGGTATCTATTTGATTGATAATGGTCTGCGAAGTCATTTTTATTTTGTCATCAATTTGAGCATCCTTGTCGTTCCAGGCTTTGAGCAAATATTGGACACTGAGGCGCATGGGCGTAAGTGGGTTTTTAATTTCGTGTGCAATTTGCCGGGCCATTTCGCGCCAAGCGCTTTCACGTTCGCTTTTTGCGAGTTTTTCGGCGCTTTCAGCCAGTTGATCAATCAAATTGTTGTATTCTCTGACCAATTGTCCGATTTCGTCGCGACGCGCCCAATTGATTTTCTCATTAGTATGCCCAATTCGAATTCCCCTCATCTTGTCCTGAATGAGCTGTAAAGGCTCCAACAAAGGCTGCGAGAGCATTAAAACCAGAAAGATTGCTAAACTGGCAATAAATATGAAAAAATTGGTATAGGTAAGAATCAATGAAAGCAACTCATTCTGCATCTCGGTTTCACTTGCGAAAAAAGGAAGGTTTACAAAAGCAACTACCTTTCCTGATTGCTGGGTAAGCGGAGCATAAGAAGATAAAAAATCAAAACCACTGATGTTCTCATTTTGTTTGAAATAGAGGTTTTGCCCGAATTTCATATTGTAATATGCTTCGGGCTGCATCTGAGGCGCCAGAAGATAATGATCATAAATATCATTTCTTGACGATGTAATAAGCTGTCCATCAACATTATAAACATTTATATCTGAAAAGAAAACGAGCGATAATTTGGCTAAACGTTCTTGCAAAAACGCAATATTTTCAGGGTTTGAAAAGTCGTCATTGACCAATTTGTTTTCTAGCTCGTTCAAAATTGATTGGGTTTTTTCAAATAGGAAAGAATCATTTTTCTTTTCATAAATATTGGTGATATAATAGATTGAGCCAGCTCCGAGAATCAAAATCGAGAGTAATAATGATCCAAGCAAAAGCAACTGCAAGCGAAATCTGAATGTATGGCCGTAAGAAAAGGCAAATATTTTCCAACCAATGAGTTGTGTTAAAAGTGGGAGGATTAGTATCAGGAAGAAGAACGAAAAAGGCGCCATTGTCACGCTCCATCCGGGGCGGCGCTGACTGACGACTATCATTCGTTGATCATTCACCTTATGGACATAATTCTGGTTAAATTTTGTATTAAATAAAATTTTGTCTTCCGGATTAAATGCATGGTAACTTGCCGGAAACAAACGCTTTCCAACTTTATAGAGCAGTTCATCATTTTGATAAATCGCAATGGAATATCCGGTAACATCTTTTGGTAAACCAGAATATTGGTCAGTTAAAAGCTCAAGATAGCCCAAACCTTTTGGAACCAGTTTTTGATAGAATTCAATAAACAAATGCGATGGCACTTTCTTGTCCGGACCATGTTGTATTTTCAACGGCACATCCGCCAGATAATATAACCCTTGGCGCGGATCTTCGAGTAGATATAAACCCGGAGATTCAGCGGCGTGTCCATACTGCTCCACCAAGGTTTTGAAATATGTCTGACATTCGATCGTATCGCTCTGTGAAGGGATAAAAAGGCGGCTTTCAGGGCGGCAAAGTGAAATCCAGATTTCAAATTTTTTGAAATAATCTGGGAAATATTTTTTTTCTAAATAGCGCGCAATCTTCAGCTCCAGTTCCGTATCATCATTTGGTTGATCAGTAATGAGTAGTTCGTTAAGATATTTATCTTCAGTGATTTGTGAATAACTTGATCTCCATAGAAATTCAAAAAGTGGGTCTTTTTCAAAACTAAGTTGTCTTGCAGTAAATTCAAGATTTTGATTTGTTTTAAATACAGTATCCCGATATAACAAATAGGTGATTTGACCTGAGATCAATATAATCAGCCCGAGTATAAAAAGTTTTCTTTTAGTGGATAGCTCATGTTTTGAAAAGGCAGATGAAAGTGTCAGCAACAGCAGCAAGAAAACATAAGAGGCAAAAAATCGGATTTCAACATTCCCGGCAATATATACAATTAAAATGGGTGTTATTATTGCGCCCAGCAACAAGGCTTGCTGCTTTTTGCTAATTCTGGTTTGTAAGGTAATTTCAAAAAGTGTTGCCAATAAAAAAATTGCGGCCAATGAAAATCCAATGATATAAAAAACGGCCAGCAACTCTTCCCATCCAAATTCATTGATCCTGGTAATTTGAAGTGATCCGGAAGTCAATCCCACTGACTCTTTAATTAAAATATATTGCACCAAGGAAACAAAAACAATTCCAAGGTAGATCAAGGCCATTTCCAAAATTGAATGATTTCTTGGTATTCCTTTTTCAGAAATTTGTTTAACGGTATAGTAGAGGGTAAGGCAAAATGCGAGAACTCCGTGAATGAAAAAAAGCCCTATACCACCGGAAATAAAATGAACTTCGGCTAATTGTTCCAATAACTCATTAAAACTGATAGTGTTAGAATGTTGATTCAGCAAAGGCTCAAAAAAGAGCAGAAGAATCAAACAGCAACAAACAAATGCAGCAAAAATGCCCAGCAATTTTCCCGGTGAATTCGAATAATTTCGCTTTAGAAGATGATACAATAAAATATAGATCAGACTGAGGTTCAATAATATAAATAGAGAATTCCAAAGTATAAAATTCCTTTCCGATTCTTGCCTATAATTCTCTGCTGTCCGAATACCAAAAACTGTTTTTCCATCTTGACCATGGATAATCATTTCTCCTTCTTCGGGAGAAGTTAATACAAAATTGTTCCGAAATCTGCCATACGCATTTGAGAATCCGGATCGAATATAACGGTTATTAAATGAATGAACTTCGAATATCGGGTCAGCAACCAGGACTGTAAAATTCTGTTCTTTGACGTGATATAAATATAACCAATTTTCGGTAAAAGGTTCCTGTTGAACGCCATTGATCAAGTCGTTGCGATATTTTGGAATAGGTAATAGATCATTCCAAAAAACGAGTTTTTCTTTGTCATAAAGACGAATTGAGAAATTCGTCTTTTCAGAAAGCAAAGCACTATTTTTGAATAAGGCTGCCGGTTCTTCAGGATTTTTTTTCAAAAATGCCAAAGTTTGTTCGGCGATGATTGAGGCAGCCGCGGCCCGTTCATGATAAATCTCGGTGATAGATTGAGCGGCATATTCTAAAGATGAAAGATGTCTCCATTTAAAATACAAAACTATATAAAGAGTAATTCCTACAAGAAGCAGTAACCCAATAATAAAGTTTTGACGTTTCATGATTTCTATCCCTTTGAAAATCGCAGTGGTTAAAGATCGGCATAAAAAATGTAAATATTACTTGAAAATTCACGATTTTTTTTCGCGTGGAGGTTGGAGATAATTCCATGAATCAAAGCCGATAACAACCTTTGCCGGCCATATTTATATTTTTCACTTAAAAGTGCAATGTAAAATGCATCCCATTTCATCGGCTCACGTTTCAAAAATCGAAATTGATGTTTCGACATGAATTCGCGTATATTCTTGAAACGAAAATGATATAAATGTCGGGGAACATCATATGCTGCCCAAAACTTTCCATAATATTTTGCATCATAGGAATCGGGATTGGGCAATGCAATGACGACCCTCCCACCCGGTTTCAACAACTTTTTTATTGCTTCAACCTGTTCATTTAGATTTTCGATATGCTCTAAAACATGCCAGAGTGTGATAACATCAAATGAAGTCTTATGAGGGGTAGCCGACTCCAAAGAGTTAAAAATTTGTATTTTCAATTTTTGCTCGGCATAGTTCCTTGCCAAGGCATTTGGTTCTATTCCGCAAACATTCCAATTTTTGTTTTTAGCAAATTCCATAAAATCACCCGAGCCACATCCAATATCCAAAATTACTCCTTGGTTCAACCCTGAAGTCGCAATTCTAAATTTATACTTCAAATTTCGTTGTTTCACTTTTTCATAAAGCAGCGAAACAAGGCTTTTCTTTTTATGAGGGTGACTATAATATTCATCAGACTGATAATAGCGTTCTATTTCATTTTTGTCAGGAAATGGTTGCGTCATTTCAAATCCGCAGTTCGGGCATTTCATGATATGAAATTGTTCCTGAGTCAGGAAAAAATCTGCTACTTCAAGAGAGGGTTCCAGTTTGTTGTTGCCACAAATAGGGCAGTTTTTGTGCGTTTTCATTTTATTAGTTTCACGTGGAACAAAACGCTAACGATCTAAAAATACGGCCAATACAGAGATGTCTGCCGGACTGATGCCACTGATTCGGGAGGCTTGGCCCAAATTTTCCGGTCTTATTCGGCTAAGTTTTTCTCGTGCTTCGTACGATAATGATTTGAGGGCATGATAATCAAAATCCGGCTTTAATTTCACATCTTCCAAACGATGGAGTTTATCGGCCAATTCTTTTTCCTTCTCAATATACCTTTCATATTTGACCATAATCTCAGTAGCTTCAATAATTTCGACATCTACGGTACTCAAGATTTTACGACCTTCTTCATCATAAGACAATAAATCAACTAAGTTGAGTTGGGGTCGTAATAGTAAGGCAGACAGCTTTTGCCGAAAATTAATCAGACTGGATTCTGATTTTTCAAGTAAAGAATTAATTTGATCCGGACGAACACTTTTGCTGTTCAAATAGTCGACCAACTTATGTATCTCTTTCTGCTTTGATTTGAACTGTTGTAACCGTTCCTCTGTCGCTAAACCTAAACGGTATGATTTTTCGGTCAGACGTGCATCGGCATTATCCTGCCTCAGAAGGATGCGATACTCTGCACGGCTTGTAAACATCCGGTAAGGCTCATCCACTCCTTTAGTGATTAAATCGTCGATCAGGACACCAATGTATGCTTCCGACCTGTTGAGGACAAAAGGCTCCAGATCGTGGGTCTTCTGATGGGCATTGATCCCGGCCATGAGTCCTTGTGCAGCTGCCTCTTCATAACCGGTTGTGCCGTTTATTTGACCCGCAAAAAACAGATTCCGGATTCTTTTGGTTTCTAAGGTAGGATTCAATTGTTCTGGTGCAAAATAATCGTATTCTATGGCATAGCCAGGTCGAAATATTTTGGCATTTTCAAATCCTTCGATTCGACGAAGCGCTTTCACTTGAATATCGTCTGGCAAAGACGAACTAAAACCGTTAATATAATATTCAACGGTGTTCCATCCTTCAGGTTCAACAAAGAGCTGATGTGAATCCTTTCCGGAGAAACGATCTATTTTATCTTCAATACTCGGGCAATAACGAGGCCCAATTCCTTCAATTCGTCCGCTAAACATTGGGCTAAGATGAAATCCTGTACGAAGAATGTCGTGTACGTTTCGCGAAGTATAGGCAATCCAGCAACTCCGCTGTTGTTGGAGATGTGGTTTTTCAAAATACGAAAACCCACGTACCTCCGTGTCTCCTTTTTGCTCTGTCAATCTGGAAAAATCAATGGTTCGCCCGTCAACTCTGACCGGTGTTCCGGTTTTCATTCGATGGGCAATAAACCCAAGCTCGACTAATTGCTCGGTAATTCCATAACTCGCTTTATCGCCCATTCGGCCTCCGCCGAACGACTTTTCTCCAATATGGATCTTTCCATTTAAAAAAGTTCCATTGGTTAGAATTACCGACTTTGATTCGATGTTCATTCCCATACCGGTACGAACACCATATACAACATTGTCTTTGACAAGCAGCCCGACGACGGTATCCTGCCAAAAGTCCACATTCCGGGTCTTTTCCAACATTTTCCGCCATTCCATCGAAAACAACATCCTATCGCTTTGAGCCCGGGGGCTCCACATGGCAGGGCCTTTTGATTTATTCAGCATTCTAAACTGAATCATCGTCCGATCGGTTATCAAACCCGAATAGCCGCCTAAAGCATCTATTTCCCGAACAATCTGCCCTTTGGCAATTCCGCCCATGGCAGGATTGCACGACATCTGGGCAATGGTTTGAAGATTCATTGTAACCAACAACACACGGCTTCCCATATTTGCTGCAGCGGCGGCAGCTTCGGAGCCGGCATGACCGGCACCAACGACAATCACATCATATTTTTCAAAATACATATCCTTTGTTTCACGTGAAACGATGCTGCAACTATCTGTTTTTCAAAATATCAGGCCTCATTGAGAGGCAAAATTCTTCCATTTTCCGCATTTCAGATTTTTCTTCCGAGGTCTCATCCTTGTATCCAATAAGATGGAGAATCCCATGACAAAGCACGCGATCTAGCTCGTTTTGTATGGTATCTTTCTGTATTTCAGCGTTTTCAGAAACTCTTTCAAGACTAATATAAATCTCACTCTGGATATAATCTTCCTTTTCGCTTAAATCGAAGGTAATAATATCAGTGAAGGTATCATGATTCAAAAAATCGAGATTGATACGATGTAAATAGGAGTCACTGCAAAATAAAAAGAAGACTTCGCCCGTCTTCCTTTTAAAATGCTTGATGATCCTCCTGATCCAATCTGAATGTGCCTCGTGAAGAGCCTCAGGCAATGAAACGTCCACAGCTTGAAAATGAATCATAGGCTCGGAGTAAAGGCTTTTGTCATAAAATAATTTCTTAATTGTTGCTTTCTTTTGGCGTAAACTGCCTGTTGAACACCTATGTTCTGAATGAAGAAGGAAATAATTCCATCGTCATCAAGAATTTCGTATGAATTCCAAAGACAGCGTATAAGACTGGTCTCTTGCAAATGAATCCAATCTCTTAAATTTTGAAAGGACTGAGGTTTCAACATCCAATTTAACCTTATTTGCTCGAAATCAGAATGTATCGTTAGGCTCAACTCCTCCCCTTTCTCAGGATTCAATGCTTCGAACGTTTGTAATATGAGCGTCATCAGAATTCCAAATTGAGCGTCATAAGCATTGTTCTCTGAAAAAAAACGTTCGCAAAGTTGCTCAATCTCAAGTAAATCGTTATTGGTATGTTTAAAAGACAACTGTTCTTCCATATCTATTTAGATTTGAGCATATAAGAATTCGTAATGGTTTTGTAAAAAGGTTTAAAATGAATTGGTGCTAGCCTTAATTCAACGTTTTGCTTTTCCATTGTTCTTTTATACTCAGGAATTTCGTTTAGGTTTCCGGAATTTTTTCCTCTGAATTCATTTGATTCTCTCCTTTCTTCCTGTTCGCGCTCTATTTGTGCTTTTTCGGATTCGAGCAAGCGAACGACGATCTCCTGATTCAAATCGAGCAATTTTTGGTTGAGATTTTTATTCACCAATTGCTCTTCAAACTTTTCCATGTCCTGAAGTACCTTGTTTAATCCGTCATCCCCAGAGCCACTTTCGGACTTCAAACCATCCATTATTTTTTTCAATTCATTTCTAAGAGCTTCTTGTTGTGCAGCCATTCGGGCAAGTCCTTCACTCATCCCAGTTTTGCTTCCCGAAGGTTGTTTTCCCTGCATTGCATCTTTCAGTTGTTTTCCGAGAGCTTCCTGGAGTTCACGCATGTTTTGGAGACTTTTCCCAGCATTTTTTCCCTTCCCCTTCCCTTTTCCCTGGCCTTGACCATCGCTGGGCATTCCGGTATTCTCTTCCATATTTTTCAGACTTTCCGCAAGCATCAAAGCCAGATTGTTCATTGACATCATAGCATATTGCTGGTGACTAACGGCTAAACCCGTATTTCTGTCTTTTAACACATTTTGCGCCTCACCGATTTTCGTTTTAATTTTTTGAGTTTCTTCAAAAACGAAATTCTTTATCGCACTTTGCCGTTTAGCCAGGGCAACCAACGAGTCATCAAGAATTTGAAAGGAGCTTCCGAGATTTGCCTGTTCTTTCATGAGATCAACGAAAAAAGGATCATCGCGTCGAAGTGCACTCAGCCGGGTAAAGATAGATTCTTCCTCCTTGGATATCCGAATAAGGCTTTCCAAAAGAAAACGCAGCACAGTAATATCTTCTTCGTTTTGATCTTCTTCGCTTTGAGCCATCATCATTTGCAATCCTTTGGCCATTTGGCTCATTTTTCCGGCTGCATTTTTCTGGCTCTTTCCACTTTTTTCTTTTCGGTTTTTTTCGAGTTGTTCTGCGGCCTGATCCAAATCACTGTTGATGTCTTTTTCTTGTTCATCAGTGTTTTCCAACCGAAATGGACGATCAAGCTCCTGATTTTTCTCTTTCAATTCTCCCAGCTGATCGGTCAGATTTTGAAACTCAGATTTTATTTCATTTAACTGGTTTTTCAAGTCGTCATTTTTTTGAGAGGAACTCATTGTTTCTTCAGCATTCTTATTGAGTTTATCCGAAAGCTTCTGCAAACGATCAATCATCTCATTCAGACCTTTTTCTACTTTGAGTTGTTCTAATAAACTCAGGTTCCGGTCAAGCAATTTTTCCATTTCCTGTTGGGTCAACTCCATCTTTTTCAGCATCTCGCTCATTTGGTCTTTATTGATGTTTTCGAGCATCTGCTGAAGTTCTTCCATCATTTTGCGAATATCATCAGGGATGACTTTATCTAAAAGGTCGTCAATGCGTTGCTGTTTTTCGAGCAAACGTTCGTTCAATAATTCGTTTTCCTTACGGAATTCATTGAGCGATTGGCGTTCCTGTTTTAGATTGTCAATCAGGTTTTCCAGATTATTTTGGCGATCCATAAGCTGTTTCATCCGCTGACGGTCGTTCCAATCGCTATCCTTTTTTTGAAGGATCTGTTTATTGAACTGTGCTACATCTTTCTTGAGTTCTGTGGCTTCTTTCAGAGCTTGCTCCAATCGTTGGTCCAGCTGTTCTTCGGTTAGTTTTGCAACAGAGTCCAGCACTTTTTCAGAAGCTATATTGAGTTGAAAAGTCTGAGAGCGTGATTTTTTCGGTCCGGAAACCCTATCGTTGTCACTGATTTCAAAATAAAGAAGCCAATTCTTCTCCGATTTTTCTTTTAGGCTGTCAAGATTCACCGAAAAATAAAAAACCTGAAGTAATCTATCCGGAATCAATTCAAGTGCTTGACGAAAGGTGCCCTCCGAGGTATTTCCAGTCTCACCGGCTGGTGTAAAAACAGCTTCAAGTTTCGTGAATCCATAATCATCGCTGATTTCCCCATTGAAATAATGCCATTTATTAAATGGTTCAGGATTTAGTTTTTCGGACTTGATCCCAGGGAACTCATCGTCAGTCAATTCAAACCTGATCAATAGTCCTTCATCATCGTGAAAAAAAGAATTTGAAGGATAGAGGTGCAGATCAGTTGAGTGAAACAAAGTTTTATTGAATCTGATCATTCCATTTTCCGAATGGCGTCCTTCCTCGACAGAATCATAGAGAATGCGTATTTTGTCGGTATTCCGAACATACATCAACAATTCTATCAGGCTTCCAACAGGTAGATTGGCATAAACAAAATCTGAAAGTTTTTCGGAAGGGCGTTTCATATAGTCAGGAAAACTGACATTTGCTTCGTAGTGCAACAACAAAGCTTTTGGCCGTACTTCTAAACTTAAGTTTTTGCTTTTAAATTCTCCGCCTTCTATGTGGAAATCAACCGTTGTCCCCACTTTGCGAAAGCTATGACAAAAAAGATTGTTGTTCACTTTTTCCATTGGGTAACGGGTACCATCAGTGACAATAAAAAAAGACGTTGGAATTTCCTCTCCAAGGATTTCGATTTCTATAGTATAATCCTCATTTTGAACTACTTCCAGTGAAGGGTTTAAGATTCTTACACTGAAAGGCAAAGGTTTTTCAAACTCGGTTTTATAGGAAACAATCCTTTTTACCGGTTCCTGAATTGAACGTGGCCAAACGAGGGCCGTTAGCACAAAAGCCAGTACAGGGATTAGAGTGATAAGCCCAATTTTTTTGACTGTTTGAATTTGTACTGCCTTGGCAAAAGGGATCAACACCAATTCCTCAGTACGTTGGCGTATTGCCGCTGCAAGAAGATCATTATCTGCCGCTTCATGCCGAAGAAGCTCCTGCAATTGGATCGTATTCAGAAGTTTATCATCTACCAAACCCTTGAAATGCGTTCCGATAATACCTGCCGCACGATCAATACTCATTTGTTGCCGAAATCGCAGCAATTGCCAGATAGGGTAGAGGATGAAAAACAGCACAACACCCGCAAAAATGAACAGATAACCAAAAAAAATCCATTTTCGGTAAAGCCCGGGGAGAAAACTAAAATACTCCACGAAATTGAAAACAAGAAAAATACTGATCAATAAAAGTGCAGCCAACAACAAACCCTGATAAAGCCTTATCCGAAAGTGTTTTCGAATAAAAACCTCAATATTTTGAATCAGAATGTTTGAGTGAGGTGCCATGCTTTTAAAAATTAGGGCAAATTTCAGCCTCTTTTTCGTAGGATTAGTATTTTAGCCGGCAAATATACATTCTCTTCACTGATGTAGCCGTATTCGTCTTAAACCATTCACTTATGAAAAACCTGTTTTTAGCATTGTTTATCTTTTCAAGACTGAGTCTTTTTGCTCAGTGGAATAGTCCGGAACAGCCGGAAAACGACCGTTATTGTCGTCACTATACTCGTCCGGAAACTCATCCAAAATTTGCCTGGCGAAGCGATTGGCAAAGCCCCCTGCTCAATCGTTATGATGTTACTTTCTATTTTCTGGACTTAGAAGTGTCCAATATGAACATCAATATTAGCGGAACGGTTCAAATCCATGGCAAGGTGGTAGAGCCGGTGCTTGACACTTTTGCATTTGAGTTGATTAACCAGATGAATATTTCTCAGTTCACCTTCAACGGCTTTCCATATACCAACTGGGTTCGTCAGGGCGATAACGTTTTGGTTCCTGTGGCTCCTCTGAGTCAAGGGCAGACATTTGTGGCGAGCATCACTTACAGCGGAACGCCGCCAACGGGAGGCTTTTTTGCCGGTGTGACAAATGCATACAGCTATGTTTTTCAAAAAAACGTTACCTGGTCGCTATCCGAGCCTTTTGCAGCAAAAAGTTGGTTCCCGTGTAAGCAGGTTCTGCCTGATAAAGCCGATTCGGTTTGGGTGTATCTGACAACTCCCGTGGGGACAAAAGCCGGTTCGCAAGGTTTGCTCACCAACATCACCACCATGCCTGATGGCCGCCCGAGATATGAATGGAAATCAAAATATCCCATCGCACATTATCTGATTTCGTTTGCGGTGGCCGATTACCAAGAATATAATGTATATGCAAAGCCTACCGCACTTCAGGGCGATTCAATCTTAGTGCAGAATTATGTGTATAACCATCCGAATTTCCTGCCTCAGTATCAAAACAGCATCAATGCCGTTGCACCCATGATTGAGCTCTTTTCCGACCTGTATTTGCTTTATCCTTTCCACGAAGAAAAATATGGCCACTGCGTCACCCAATTAGGAGGCGGAATGGAACATCAGACCATGACTACCCTCGGAAGCCTTGGATTTGATCTGGTGGCTCACGAGCTGGGGCATATGTGGTTTGGCGACAACGTTACCTGTGCAAGCTGGAGTGATGTATGGGTGAACGAAGGCTTTGCTACCTATAGCAATTATCTGGCCAGGGAAAAGATAAACGGTTGGAACTCAGGCCAATCTTTCATGGTGTCGGCACAAAACAATGTGATGTCGCAACCCGGAGGAAGTGTCTATATTCCAGAATCTGAAGTCACACCCGACAACGAATGGCGCATCTTCGACGGACGTCTGTCATACGACAAAGGCTCGGCCATCATCCATGTGCTCCGTCACGAAATAAACGATGACAGCGTTTTCTTCAAAATTCTGAATACTTATCAGATGCTTTTCGCCGACAGCACGGCAACCGGCAACGATTTTCGTGCAGTGGCCGAAGCAGTTTCCGGACGAAATCTCGAACAGTTTTTCAGTCAATGGTATTATGGTCAGGGTTATCCCCGCTACGATATTGAATGGTATATGGTCGGTAACGATAAACTGCATATCAACACAACCCAATCAGTAACCTCGACCACGCCGCTTTTTGAAATGACCCTCGACTATAAACTCAATTTCAACGATGGAAGCTCGCAGGTGGTTCGACTTTTTCAAAATGCCAACTTCTGTCAGTTCGATGTTCCGGTAAGCAAGCCGGTTACTTCCATTACCATTGATCCGGACAACTGGACTTTTGAAAAAGTCAACAGCATCGTGGTTTCGCTGCCACAGCAAGACAATCCGGCTCATTTTTCAGTCGGGCCTAATCCTTTCAGTGATCAAATCAATCTTTATTTCACCAATGCCGACGGACGACCGGTTTCTATTCAGCTCACCGACCTCAGCGGGAGAATTATTTCCAAGCAGCAAACAAACGAAAGCACAAGCCGGCTGAACACCAGCTCCTTAGCCAACGGAACCTATATCCTGAAAGCAACAGACGGAAAATTTGAATTTTCACGACGAATTGTTAAATAAATTATTGATAGTCTGATTTTTAGTAAAAAGATTTATCATAAGCCATCATCTTTATCCATGAATTTGTATTCCGTTCTGGAAGGTGGATTTCCGTGCGAGAAGAACACCATTGCCATCGAAACGCATGAAGGGTACCTCTATACATGGAAGGAGCTGGAAAGCACCGTCAATCGTTATGCAAATTTTCTTACTGATTTGGGGTTACCGGTTGGTGCACGCATTGCCACTCAAATTGATAAATCGCCTGAAGCCCTTTTTTTGTATCTGGCAACACTCAAAGCCGGCTTCGTTTATCTGCCGCTGAACACAGCCTATCAGGCTGCCGAAATGCGCTATTTTATTGGCGATGCCAGACCTTCGGTAGTGGTTTGTTCGCCGGAAAATTTGCATATCATTCATGAAATTGCGCAGCAAAACGCAGTAGAACATGTTTTTACGCTTGGGATGAATCGGGATGGCAGCTTTGTCCAAAGATCATGCTCCTGCTCCGAAGATTTTGAAACTGTTCATCGCCAAGACGACGATCTTGCCGCTTTGATCTACACCTCAGGAACCACAGGTCGAAGCAAAGGCGCCATGCTCTCACATGCAAATCTGATTAGCAATGCGCAAGTACTCCATCAGTTCTGGAAGTGGCAATCAGGCGATGTACTACTTCATACCTTGCCCATCTTCCATGTTCATGGATTGTTTGTGGCCTGTCACGGCGCCTTGCTCAACGGCAGCAAAATGATCTGGTTGCCCAAATTCGATGTCCAACATCTGATACGGCATCTACCTCAGGCCACCGTTTTGATGGGAATTCCCACATTCTATGTGCGTCTGCTTGCCGAGCCTTCATTCACCTGCGATATAACCTCCAATATGCGTTTGTTCATTTCGGGTTCGGCGCCTTTACTCACCGAAACTTTCAACGCTTTTAAAGAAAAGACTGGTCACACCATATTGGAACGCTATGGAATGAGCGAAACCATCATGCTGGTTTCCAACCCTTATGATGGCGATCGTGTGGCCGGCTCAGTTGGCATACCCCTTCCGGGAACTGAGCTGCGTATAATGAACGAAGTGGGTAAGCCGTGTAAAGTCAACGAAGTGGGAAATATAGAGGTGAAAGGGCCAAATGTATTTAAAGGTTATTGGAACATGCCCGAAAAAACAAAAGAAGATTTCACGGCAGATGGATGGTTCAAAACAGGCGATATGGGGCGTTGGGGCGGTCAAACTTCTGCCGGCGCAGTGCCCGACAACTACCTTTGTATTGTTGGCCGCAGCCGGGATCTTATCATTTCGGGAGGCTACAACATCTATCCCAAAGAAATCGAAAGTTATCTTGACGAACTCAGCGGAGTGGCCGAAAGCGCTGTTTTTGGTGTTCCACACACCGACCTGGGCGAAGCTGTGATGGCGGTGATTGTCCCAAAACCCGGCTTCAATCTTCGCGCTGATGAAATTATCCGCAGCATGAATCAGAAAATTGCGCGATTTAAAGTGCCCAAACGCATTGAGCTGGTTGACGAACTCCCCCGAAATGCCATGGGAAAGGTGCAGAAAAACCTCCTTCGGCAACAGTATTCAGGCTAAGTTTACAAAGTAAATCTTTCTGATGAGCCTGTCACCGGTCTTTGTTCCATGTTGCCGGATGTCGTAATTTTGCAGGCCAAATCAATGGAAGACTATGACAAATAAACCGATTCGTGTGCGTTTTGCACCTAGTCCGACAGGCCCGCTTCATATCGGAGGCGTCAGAACCGCGCTTTACAACTATCTTTTTGCCAAAAAACACGGCGGGACCATGATTCTCCGTATTGAAGATACCGACCAGGGGAGGTTTGTTCCGGGCGCCGAGGATTATATCATCGAATCGCTTGAATGGTGTGGCATCCGCTTCGATGAAGGGGTCAATACCGGCGGACCACACGCTCCATACCGACAGAGCGACCGAAAATCATTGTACAAAGAATACAGCGACAAGTTGATCGCTTCGGGCCACGCCTATTACGCTTTTGATACACCCGAAGAGCTCGACGAACTTCGCAAAATGGCCGAAGCTTCAAAACAAACATTTACCTATAATGCCGTCACCCGTAAAAACCTCCGCAACAGCTTAAATATGAGTCCGCAGGAAGTGGAGCAGAAAATAGGGGAGGGGATGCCTTATGTCGTGCGTTTTCGTATTCCCGAAAATCGTGAAGTGGTGATGAACGACCTCATCAGGGGAAAAGTCGTTGTGAAAACCGAAACCTTAGACGACAAAGTGCTCTTTAAATCTGACGGAATGCCAACCTATCATCTCGCTAATATCGTGGACGACCACCTGATGGAAATCAGCCATGTGATTCGTGGCGAAGAATGGCTGCCGTCGCTTCCGTTGCATATTCTTCTTTATCAGGCTTTTGGATGGCAAGAACCTGAGTTTGCCCATCTGCCTCTGTTGTTGAAACCCGACGGGAATGGCAAATTAAGCAAACGCGATGGCGACCGGCTGGGCTTTCCGGTGTTTCCGTTGAAATGGAAAGACCCTTTCACTGGCGAAATCTCGTCGGGCTACCGCGAATCGGGCTATTTCCCTGATGCTTTCGTTAATATGCTCGCCCTGCTCGGTTGGAATCCCGGAACTGAACAGGAACTTTTCAGCATGGACGAACTGATTCAGTCATTCTCACTCGAAAGGGTAGGAAAGGCCGGATCCAAATTCGATCCTGAGAAAACCAAATGGTTCAACCACCAATACCTGATTCGAAAATCAAACCGGGAACTTGCTGCTGATTTTAGAAAAATTATTGATTCAAAGGGATTTAAACCTGATGATAATACTTTGGAAAAAATTGTCGAACTCCTGAAAGAACGGGTCAATTTTGTTCCGGAACTCTGGAACGAAGGCTCTTTCTTTTTTCAGCAACCCGAAACCTACGACGAACAGGTGATTAAAAAACGCTGGAAAGCCGAGTCGGCTGATCAAATGACAGCCCTTGCCGCTTTCCTCTCGTCAGTCGAACCTTTCGACAGCGCCACACTCGATCAGGCTCTAAAATCGTGGATAGAATCCAATGCCATGAATATGGGGGCGATAATGAATGTGTTGAGGCTGCTGTTGGTCGGAGCTGCCAAAGGGCCGCACTTAGCCGATATCATGGCTATTCTCGGTAAAGAAGAAACCATCCGGCGCATCCAACGCGGAGTGGCTACCATCGTTCAACTCTAAATCCACATCACTATGGCCCTTATTACCATCGAAGGAATGGAGTTTTATGCTTATCACGGCCATTTTGCCGAGGAACAACTCATTGGTACCTGGTTCACCATTGATTTATTTCTGACAACAGATACCTCGAAAGCCGAAATTTCGGACAACCTGCACGATACCGTAAACTACTTAGAGGTTTATCAGGTGGTGAAACGCGAGATGGAAATCAACTCCAAACTGCTCGAACATCTCGGGCGACGAATCGTTGGCGCGGTGATGACGCATTTCCCGACCGTAACTCATGCTCGCGTGATAGTGAAAAAAATGAATCCTCCGTTGGGTGGAAAAATGGATTTTGTCAGTCTGACCATTGAAAGCTAAATTGCAACTTAACCAGCCCGACCAGTGTCCGCGATGCGGAAAAAATTTCCATTGCAGCAAATCTGGCAAATGCTGGTGCTACGAAGTGGAAACAAATGTATCGCTGCTCGACGAGATACAACAAAAGTATGCTACCTGCCTTTGTCCTGACTGTCTGAACGAGCTAAACCAAAAAAGCAAAAGAAAGGATTTGGACAACATTCAATAATTGGTTATTTTTGCCGTCCCAAAACAAGGTCTCGTGGCCGAGTGGCTAGGCAGCGGTCTGCAAAACCGCGTACAGCGGTTCGAATCCGCTCGAGACCTCCGGAAGGGTGCAATATTTGAAACCCTAATTTTAAAACCGCTCCAAATCAATCACTTAACAAATTGTTAGTAAAGATTTGAAGCGGATTTTTTCATGGTTTTTCCAAAAATGTTACCCCTATTGTTGCACCCAAAATGTTTATCGGCTTTAACCAAAAGGCATCCTTTAAACGGAAAAATCATGTCCTGTTGTTGAAACCCGGTTTCAAAAAAATACCCTGAAATAAAAAAGTTTGCCAGCATGCTGACAAACTTTTTTGTGGAGCCTTCCACGGGACTCGAACCCGCGACCTGCTCATTACGAGTGAGCTGCTCTACCGACTGAGCTAAGAAGGCATTCGGCCGGCAAAAATAAGGATTTTCGCTTTCACTCCCAGCTTTTTCGCTTTTTTGTTTGTCAAACCTTACCTTTGCATCATGGAAAAACCTCATCAAATCACGAAAATACGACTCCTCTTCGTTTGTCTGGGCAACATCTGCCGGAGCCCTGCTGCCGAAACAGTTTTTGCCAAATTAGCCTCGCATTCTAAGCTCGGGGTCGAAGTGGATTCGGCCGGAATATCAAGCTGGCATAAAGGAGAAAAAGCCGACCGGCGTATGCGCGATGCTGCACAAAGGCGTGGATACCAGATTACAAGTATCTCGCGTCCGGTGGTGAAGTCCGATTTCTCCCAATTCGATCTTATCGTGGCCATGGACAACGAGAATTTTCGCGACCTGATGTCAATTGCTTCAACAGATGAGGAAAGAAACAAAATTGTACGGATGGCCGACTTCTTTGTGAAATATCGCTACGACCACATTCCTGACCCTTATTATGGCGATGCAGACGATTTTAATTTAGTGATTGATTTGCTCGAAGATGCCTCGCAGGGTCTGATTGCGCACCTGAAAAAGAATTTCAGCCTTTAACCCGTCCGGGATTCTGTGATATAAAAGCTTTCCAGCCCGAAACCGTGGGCTGTGTCAGACTCAGTTTGCTCTGGAAAAAATGACAGACAGCAGCAGCTAATCCATCGGTGGCATCCAAATAATCGGGAGTTGTATCAAATTTTAACAAGGTCTGGAGCATAGCTGCCACCTGCTCTTTCGATGCGCTGCCGTTACCGGTGACCGATTGCTTAATCTTTTTGGGCGAATATTCAAAAATAGGAATATCGCAATGAAGTGCTGCCGCTATGGCCACACCTTGCGCCCGACCCAATTTGAGCATTGACTGAACGTTTTTTCCGAAAAAAGGCGCCTCAATGGCCAGCTCATCCGGATGGTATTCCTGAATCAGTTCGAGCGTGCGTTCGAATATTTTGCGGAGTTTGAGCGCCTGATTGGCATATTTTCCCAGCTTCAAAACACCCATCACTACCAATTTCATTTGCTGTCCCTGCTGCAAAACCACCCCATATCCCATGATGGTCGTGCCGGGGTCAATTCCCAAAATTATCCGTTCAGTTTTCAAAAAGTTCCGATATTAGCATGATGAAAGCAAAAGTAATCAAATTGGTCAATCCCGGATTGCGCATCGCCATCCTCATCCTCACTTTTGTTTTTGTATATCTGCAAATCCTGAAAAAACACGACATCAGGCAATGGCTCAACCTTTTGCACGAACTTCGTTTGAGCGGCATGATGCAGCCTTTTTCGGCGGTAATATTCATCTTGCTGATTATCAATATTCTTACTGAATGTTTGAAATGGAAATTTCTCATTTTAAAGCTCGAAAAGGTGAAATTAAATCAGGCTGTCACTGCCGTTTTAAGCGGAATGGCCGTAAGTATGTTTTTGCCGAATCGCGCCGGTGACTATTTAGGAAGGGTGTTTGTGCTGCAACAGGCGAGTCATATCAAAGCAATGTTGGTTACGCTTATCGGAAGTTTTTCCCAGTTTTTGGCCAGTGTCATGGTCGGAATTGTGGCCGCACTCATTTTTGCACCCGATGTGATTCCGTACGTGAGTCAAAACATCTGGATTTATGTCGGCCTATGGGTCGTTTCAATCGGAATAATCGCTTTTCTGCTGACCGTTTATTTCCATATTGGTTTATTAAAAATTTTAGTTTCAGCCCTTTTTCCCCGTAAAAAAGAATGGCTTATGGATTACGCAGACGTTTTTACACTCTATTCCTGGGCCGATTTACTAAAAATATTACTGTTAAGCCTCTTTCGCTATTTTATTTTCACCACCCAATTCTACCTCATGTTGTTGGTGTTCGATGTGCATCTTCCTTTTTTGATCGCCTTCATGCTCATTGCATTGATTTATCTTCTTATGATGCTGATTCCTACGCTCACCATCACCGAATTGGGCATTCGGGGTTCAGTCACTTTGACTGTTTTCGGGCTTTATTTTGAAAAAACCGGGCTGTGGAACGAACAGTTATCATTTTCGGTGTTGGCAGCCAGCTCCATGGTCTGGCTGATCAATTTGGCATTGCCGGCCTTACTGGGGGCTATGCTTTCGTTCAGACTCAGATTTTTTAGAAAAAATATTGACCATGTTTGAAGGAACGGTTTGGTTGCTCCGTTTAGTGGAGCTGTCAGCATTGGCTTATCTGTTGTTGATAGCCGCTTACACCTGGGGGTGGAGAAAATTGTCGGCATCCTTGCCCGCCAAACTGCATACCGGCTCAAAAGTATCGGTGGTCGTAGCTTTGCGTAACGAATCCCAGAATGTGGAGCCGCTGGTTCGCAGCCTGTTAAGCCAACAAGCAAACAACATTGTTTTCGACCTCCTCTTTGTGGACGACCATTCAACCGATGACACTTTGCAATTGCTCCAAAGTTGGGCTGAAATCCATCCTGAACGAATCAAGGTGCTGAAGGCTTCGGGCGAAGGCAAAAAAGCTGCCTTACGTCAAGCAATTGAAGCTTCGGATGCCGAGATCATCCTGACGACCGATGCCGATTGCCGGCCACAGCCTTTCTGGCTTGCAATGATGGTGGCGCCTTTCGGCCAACAGTCCGTTCAAATGATGCTGGGGCCGGTGCGCCTGGAATACGGAAAAAATCTTTTTGAGAAATTACAAGCGCTCGAATTCTGCAGCCTGATGGGAGCCACTGGAGGCGCTGCAGCTCTGCACAAACCTTCGATGGCCAATGGCGCTAATCTGGCATTCCGGCGTAACTCGTACCTTCAGGCTTATGAAAAACAAGCAGGTCAAAACTTTGCCTCCGGCGATGACCTGTTTCTGTTGAATAGCTTTGAAAGCCTGTTCGGAGCCGAATGTATTGGTTTTTGCAATGCGAAAAGCGCCATTGTCAGCACCAATGCCTTATCCTCATTCAAAGATTTTGTATCCCAGCGCATTCGTTGGGTCTCCAAAAGCAGCGCTTACCGCAACTTATCAACCCTTATCCCGGCCTGGGTGGTTTTTATTTTCAACTTCTTTTTGATTGCCATGATGATCGCGGCATTCATTTTGCCCTGGATGATCCCTGTTTTTGTGCTTTTCTTTATCTTGAAAGCTATGGCCGATTTCCCGCTTGTTCGTGCAGCGGCCATGTTCAACAGTCAAAAAAATCTCTTATGGCTTTTCGTCCCACTCAGCCTGATTTATCCGTTTTACGTGTTTCTGATCCCTATCATTGCTCTGATTTTCACGACAGAATGGAAAGGCCGCAGGCTCAAATCATAAACTGTTCATGCTTTTATACCACCCTAAAAATTTTATATGAAGCTTGCGCTGTAATTCACGCGAAAGTCAATAATTTTAAATGCATCTTCTCCGATCAAAAAGCCTGACAAGCGGCTTGAGGGAATATTGTACTTTTGCTTTGAGAAAACGAGGAAGTATTTTGTCAAAATCCTATGAGTGAACAAATTATACAGATTGAAAACGTCAGCCCGCTTGACCTTTTCGGGGTAGGCGATAAACATTTGGAAACCATCAAACAGCTTTTTCCAAAACTGAAAATCATTGCCCGGGGAAACCTGCTCAAAGCCATGGGCGATAAGGAAGTGCTCGACGATTTTGTACGACGTTTTGAATTGCTGATGATTCACCTTGAGCGTTTTGGCACAATGAACGAAAAAGTGATCGAACAACTGATGATCGGTGAGGTTGACGAAAACAATCAGCATCCAATATTTGACAAAGAGGTGTTGGTGTTCGGCAGGGGAGGGCTTCAGATTAAAGCTCTGACGGCCAATCAGAAAAAAATGGTTTCGGCCATTGCCGAAAACGATATGGTTTTTGCCATTGGTCCCGCCGGTACAGGAAAAACATACACTGCCGTGGCTTTAGCCGTCAGGGCATTGAAAAATAAAGAAGTTCGCCGCATCATCCTTACGCGCCCGGCCGTTGAGGCCGGCGAAAATCTGGGATTTTTGCCCGGTGATATGAAAGAGAAACTCGATCCTTATATGCAACCGCTCTACGATGCCCTGCGCGATATGCTGCCACAGCAAAAACTCCTCACCTTCCTCGAAGACGGAACCATCGAAATTGCTCCATTAGCATTCATGCGCGGACGCACTTTGGATCATGCCTTCGTGATTCTCGACGAAGCCCAGAATGCGACCCTCAGCCAAATGAAAATGTTTCTCACCCGTATGGGAAAATCATCAAAATTCATCATCACCGGCGATATCACTCAAATTGACCTCCCTCGGCATCAATCCTCAGGATTGGTGCAGTCTCAGGAAATCCTTCACAAAGTAAAAGGCATTGAATTTATCGTCCTCGATGATAAAGATGTCGTTCGCCATCAATTGGTCACCCGCATCATCAAGGCTTTCGCCCATTTTGAAAAACCGGTAGAGCCAAAACAAAATAATTCATCCGAAAAAAACCAGCAAAACCATGAATCCTGATGTTTTAACCGGAACCCATTTCCGTTTCCCGCAACAAACGGCCTTTTACAAAGGAAAAGTTCGCGATGTCTATACCATTGCAGACGATTTGTTGGTGATGATTGCCACCGATCGCATTTCGGCCTTCGATGTGGTTTTGCCTCGCGGAATTCCGTTCAAAGGGCAAGTGCTCAATCAGATAGCTTCTTACTTTTTAGATGAAACTGCCGATATCGTTCCAAACTGGAAAATGGCCAATCCTGATCCGGTAGTCACCATTGGCCACAAGTGTAAACCATTTGCGGTTGAAATGGTCATCCGGGGATATCTCACAGGAAGCGCCTGGCGCAGCTACCAAAAGGGAAATCGTTTGCTTTGCGGTGTGCCTGTACCCGACCAAATGCGTGAACATCAACGTTTTGTAACACCCATCATTACGCCCAGCACCAAAGCCGACGAAGGACACGATGAGGACATCTCAAAAGAAGAAATCATCCGGCGAGGCTTGATTTCGGCCGACGATTATGCCAAGATCGAACAATATACCTTCAACCTCTTCAAAAGAGGAAGCGAAATGGCAGCAAAACAAGGCCTTATTTTGGTTGATACCAAATATGAGTTTGGAAAAATAGGCAACGAAATCTTCCTCATTGACGAAATCCATACCCCCGATTCGTCACGCTATTTCATTGCCGATGAATATCAACAACGTTTCGACAGGGGAGAAGCACAAAAACAACTTTCAAAAGAGTTCGTCAGGGAATGGCTGATGCAAAACGGATTTCAGGGCCAGGCCGGGCAAAAAGTTCCCCTGATGGATAATGATTATGTGAACCAGGTTTCGGAGCGATACATCGAGCTTTTCGAAAAACTGACTGGCAAAGCTTTCGTCAGAGCCAATCCCCAAAACATTGTCCAACGCATCGAATTCAATGTGATGGATTGTTTGCAAAAACTTGGCATCAAATAAAAATTGCTATGCTTTCGAATGCTTTTTAAAAGGGCAATTCGTAGATTTTAATTCATACCAAAGGCTGTTTTTACCTGTTCAACCCAATGTTTTATCCGTACCGAGCTTTGCCCGGATTGATTGTCCTGATCAAGAACTAAGCCCACAAAATGGTCGTTTTCAACGGCTTTGGATTCGATGAAATGATAAAAATCGGTAGCCGTAAACCCATAAATGGAGCAACCTTTGTCGCGAATCCGTTCGTATAGCAATCCTAAACCGTTGGCAAAAGTTTCAGGATAAGAGTCTTGATCGCCCAAACCAAAAAGTGCAACTTTTTTGCCTTTCAGATTCATTTGGTCGAGCTCTGAAAGGAAATAATAAAAATCGTCCTGAAAGTCGCCAAAACCCCAGGTGGATAAACCAAAAATCAGGTATTCAAAAGGTTCGGCATCGGCTGCTTTGGCACGCTCCACATTGAACAGCTTCACATTTTCGAGGCCAAACTCGCGTTGTATCTGAAAAGCAACTCCTTCGGTGTTTCCGGTGGAACTGCCATAAAACAAAGCTATTTTTTCCATCTTTCCTGCGTTTTTCTCCTAAACGCAGCAGCCCGATAAAAGTTCAATTTCTCAAATTAAACGATAGGTATTGACCAGAAAAAAGCCATCACTCCGCCGTCTGCTTTACAAAAATTCAGTGCGAAACTTTGACAATAAACTGAACTGTTCGTGTTGATTGTTTTTCAGAAAAATTTCTCCAAGCGTTGTGATGACCTGATTGATCGTTGTTTCTTTCGAACAGGGTGTATAATATTCTGGTTTTACCTTTTCAAGGGATGAGTTCAGAAAATGTTTCATGCCTTTGGGCGATATCAGATTTCCCATGCCATTGGGATTGATATAGAAAAGAATGTGCTCGTCAACATTAAAATTTTCTTTTCCGTAAAATCGTTCATCCACATAGGCAAGGCAAAAATTGTAAGGCACATTCACTCCGACGATGGGAATTTGCAAACAATTGGCCAAGTGTTGATACAGAACTCCAAAAACAAGGGCATTGCCTTTCCGTTTTACAAAAACATTTTCCAGATCGAAACTTTCGGCTGTGATTGACTCATAGTTTCCCCCGACAAAACGATGGTGATGAAAAAAGAAATGGTTCAACAGCCGTACTTTTTCCAAAGGGGTAGTGGTGGGGTTATATTGAGCAAAAGTGACCTGAATCATTCGCTCAATTTCACGATTGATCCGCATTTTATCCGATTCAGGAAAAACTAGTTCATGGACAATCCTATATCCATCCAAAATTTCTTTTTTGTCGGATTTCTTCCAGTTTTTTAAATCAGGAATCAATTTGCTCAGCCGTAGTTCATTGCTCACCGAAGTGATACGAGCAATCAGAAATGGATCGGAAGTTGTTTTGAGGGCTTCTTCAAGATGTGGAAGGGCCTCAGTTCCAAAATTCAGGATTCCGCGACGTACTTCCTGAAACAGAAGATTGTCGGGTTCATCGGCCAGACTAATCAATGCTTTGATTTCGCTAATCTGTTTCATCTTATTCTTTTCGGAAGTTCATTCCCGTTGAAGTAAACCTTTTGATGCAGCCATATTTGAAAAAGCGCTTCATCCATTTTACAAAATTACCTTAAAAAAGACGATAGCGCAATAAGACGAGCTCTTTTTCGAATGAAAGTCAGGTATCTTTGTATCCATCATCCGTTAAATTTGTATTTGTTCGGGTCAATCATGATTTAAAAAAATGTGTGGCAGGTTTCAGTTATCGGTCAAAGGAAAACAGATCAGCGAACGTTTCGATATTGAGGTTCATGATGAAATCCATCGTCCGGCTCCGGGTCAGGTTTCGGCCGCCAAAGGTTTTAATTGTGCCCCGTTTCAATGGCTTCCGGTGATTCTCAACACACAGCCGTTCCGGCTCAGTTATCTGCGTTGGGGTTTGCTTCCTTCTTGGGTTTCCGACCCGCGGACAGCCTCAAAAATGATTAATGCCAGAGCCGAAACCCTCCATGAAAAACGGGTATTTAAAACAGCTTTTCAGCAACGACGTTGTCTTGTACCAGCCAATGGTTTTTACGAGTGGAAAAACAACATCGCCCATCAGCCTTATCGGTTTTTCATGCGCGACGAAAGCCTCTTTGCCTTTGCCGGAATCTGGGAACAATGGAGTGGCGATAACGGTGAACCTATTCACACTTTTTCAATCGTCACAACTGCGGCCAATCGCCTGATGGAGCCGGTTCATGATCGTATGCCGCTCATTCTGCAACGCAAAGACGAAAAAAAATGGCTATTCGAAAACGACCTCGATCAGATTCAATCTTTGCTCAAACCTTTTCCTGAAGAGTTGATGGATTGTTATCCAGTTTCGTCATTGGTCAACAAGGTGTCTAATGACGATGAACGACTGATTATTAAACAGCCGGAACAACAAGGTCTTTTTTGATGGATCTACTCGTCCTTGTTAAGATTTTGCTCTTTCCAAAGTTGTGAAAACGATTTCTTTGCCGCTTCAGGCAGCATGCGATGAGGTCCCCATTGCTTGGCAACGAAATACTTTAGCACTTTGTTTTTTGTACCGCTTTTCGGCGCATCCAACCAACTGCGTTTCATCAGAACACGGGTTGAATTTTTCATCTGGAATTTTTCGGATGAGGCGGACAATCCGGCTTCAACATATTCCTTTCGGTTGAGGAGCAGCATCTGATGCAACGGAATTTTCACCGGACAGACTTCTGTACAGGCGCCGCAAATCGTTGAAGCATAACTCAAATGCCCATATTCCCGCATTCCTTTCATGATGGGGGTAATCACGGCGCCGATTGGTCCGGAATAAGTTGTATCGTAAGAGTGTCCGCCAATATTTTTATAAACCGGACAAACGTTGAGGCAGGCACCGCAGTGAATACAGCCGAGGGCTGCCCGGTGACTTGTTTTAGCTAAAATGTCAGTGCGCCCGTTGTCGAGCAGAATAACCACCATTTTTGAGGAGTTAATACCGTTTTTTGCACTTCCCGAAACCAAGGAGTTGTAGGCTGTCATCAGTTGCCCGGTGCCATGCGTAGCCAATAGAGGCCAAAAAAGGTCTAAGTCTTCGGCAGAGGGAATCACTTTTTCGATGCCGGCAACCACAATGTGGAGTTTCGGAAAAGCCATGCTAAGCAAAGCATTACCTTCGTTTTCGGTGATTGCAACACTACCTGTGTCAGCAATTAAAAAATTGGCTCCCGTGATACCTGCTTCTGCATTTCGAAATTCGTTGCGCAAATGTTGACGTACAAAAGCCGTGACTTCCTGCGGACTGCTGTTTTCAGGTAAATTGAATTTTTCATGAAACAGAGCGGAAACATCATCCTTACTTTTATGGATAGCCGGTGTAACAATATGGTAAGGTTTTTCGCCGGCCTGCTGAACGATAAATTCTCCCAAATCGGTCTCTATAACTTCAATCTTTTTCTTTTCAAGCCGAACATTCAGGTCAATTTCTTCGGTTGTCATGCTTTTTGATTTGACAACTTTTTCGATACGCTCGCTTTTTAACAGTTTAATGATTTCGTTCACAGCGCTTTCGGCATCCAAAGCCCAAATTACCCTGCCGCCGTTACGTTGAAAATTTGACTCAAACTCAATCAGGTTTTTTTCGATTTGCCAAAGTGATTTATGTTTGATGCTATAGGCGCGTTGGCGTAGCATTTCTAAATGAGCCAGCCGTTTTTTACCCTTTTCGGCAGCCGCATCATATTGCGCCATATTGTGCAATATGATTTGACGGTGCTTTTGATCGAAAGCTTTTTTCTCGCTTTCCTTCAAGAAAATTTGTTTCCTATCAGCCATAATTTCAAGCTATGAAGTGAACAAATGCGGTATTTTTTCGATACGCTTCAGGTGTCTGCCACCTTCGAAAGAAGTCGTTAAAAAAGTCTGAACCATCTTCCAGGCCAAATCAAAATTCAGGAAACGCCCCGGAAGAGATAAAATATTGGCATCATTGTGCATGCGTGTGAGTGCGGTTTGCTCAACGTCCCAACACAAGGCTGCCCGCACATGCGGATATTTGTTGGCTGTCATCTGCGCACCATTTCCACTCCCGCATAAAATGATGCCTAACGGAAATCGCCCTTGATTGATGGCGGCAGCCAGCGGATGAATAAAATCAGGATAATCAACACTTTCCGTTGAATAGGTTCCAAAATCTTCAACATGATATCCGGCTTCGGTGAGTTTGTGACGCAAAAATTCCTTCAATTCAAACCCGCCATGATCACTGGCAATTGGTATCGTTTGTCTGTTTTGCTCCATTGTTGATATCCTTTTTTGCAAAAGTATCCAATTTTCTTCCCAAAACCAGGCTTTTGTCTGAAAATGAATCCTTTATTTAAAATTGAATTGACTCACTTTTTTTGCTTAATAATTTTAATATCAATGATTTAAGTACTTATCAACATTCTATTTATCTGGTTTGTTAATAGTCTGTTGAAGAAAAAAGATATGTTAAGCTTCTTTCCTGACTACTCATTTTTATTCACATTTTGCCTCGGGTTATGAATATTTTTCCACTGTCATTTCAACAAATCAATGCATCAAAAAAAAATTAAACTTATCAACAGCCAGATTTTTGTCATTTCTGCTAAAAAAGATTGGTATTTCATTCACAACAATTTAAAACTTCATTTTTGTGAATAGTTTGTTCATAAAGTCTGATAA
>JACFNF010000055.1 GCA_019454985.1 Bacteroidales bacterium | reverse complement strand
AAGAAACAGCCCTCATTGCCTCCATCGAAGGGCGGCGCGGTATGCCCCGCAAAAGGCCGCCATTCCCGGCTGTATCGGGTCTGTGGCAGAAACCAACCAATATCAATAATGTGGAAACCTGGGCCAATGTCCCCTGGATCGTCAGCAACGGAGCCGCTGCCTATGCTGCATATGGTACTGAAAAAAGCAAAGGTACCAAAGTGTTTGCCCTCACCGGAAAAGTGAATCATGGCGGCCTCATCGAAGTGCCAATGGGAGTCAGCATCCGCGATATTGTATTTAAAATGGGCGGCGGAATACAGAACGGACACCAGTTTAAAGCCGTGCAACTTGGAGGCCCGTCAGGAGGTTGCATTCCAGCACATCTTGCGGATACCCCTGTGGATTACGACTCGCTGATGGCTACAGGCGCCATCATGGGATCGGGCGGTATGGTGGTAATGGACGAAACGACCTGTATGATTGATCTGGCCAAATTCTTTCTGCGATTCACCCAGGACGAAAGTTGCGGAAAATGCACCTTCTGCCGCGTCGGAACCAAACGCATGCTCGAAATCTTAGAGCGTATCACCGATGGAAAGGGAGTACCGGAAGATATTGATAAGCTTGAAAAATTAGCTTTACAAATTAAGGAGAACTCCCTCTGCGGCCTCGGACAAACCGCGCCCAACCCGGTACTCACTACGCTGAAATATTTTCGGCAAGAATATGAAGACCATATTTATCATAAAAAATGTACGGCCAAAGCATGCAAACCTTTGTTGCGCTACCGTATCCTTGCCTCCGAATGTACGGGCTGCACAATTTGTGCCGTGAAATGCCCGGTTGACGCCATCTCGGGCGAAAGAAAACATCCTCATGTCATCAACCAGGTTATTTGTACCCATTGCGGCGAGTGTTACAGCATTTGCAGGTATGGAGCTGTGGTGGTTGAATAAATATTTTGGAGATCGAAGCCATGAATCATCATATCAACCTGAAACTCAACGGAAAAAGTATTGTCGGTTTCCCGGGCGAAACCATTTACGAATGTGCCCGCCGCCATGGGATCGAAATCCCGGTGATGTGCCACGACCCGCGCCTCGACCCGTACTCTTCCTGCTATGTATGCGTGGTGGAGATTGCCGGGATGAAAGGCCACCAACCTTCTTGTTCAACCTATATCAGCGAAGGAATGGATATCTACACCGATACTCCTTCGGTAAAAGAGGCCCGCAAAACTGCGCTCGAACTGCTGTTGAGCAATCATTATGCCGACTGCATAGCTCCTTGCCGGCAAACCTGTCCGGCCGGCGTTGATGTACAGGGCTACATTTCGCTTATTGACAAAGGTCGCTATCACGATGCGGTGGCGCTCATCAAAGAAACCAATCCCCTTCCGGCCATCTGCGGGCGGGTCTGTGTGAGACCCTGTGAAGTGGCTTGTCGCCGAAACCTGATGGAAGAAGGCGCAGCCGTTGGGATTGACTACCTGAAACGTTTTGCAGCCGATCAAGACTTAGAGTCCGACAACAAGTTTGTGCCTCAAATAAAAGCTGAAACGGGTAAAAGAGTAGCCGTGATCGGAGCGGGTCCCGGCGGCCTTTCGACGGCCTGGTTTCTGCGCCTCGAGGGGCATCAGGTGGATATTTTTGAAGCTTCGCCAAAAGCAGGTGGTTGGCTTCGCTATGGCATTCCCGAATATCGGCTGCCCAACGAACTGCTCGACAAAGAAGTGGAAAACATCACCGAACTTGGGGTAAAGATTCATTACAACAAACGTTTGGGCGATAACCTGAGCTATGGCCATCTGAAAGTGGAATATGATGCTACTGTACTGACCATCGGCTCGCAAAAAGGGAGCTCCGTGGGCTGCCCGGGCGATGATGCCGAAAATGTGTTTCCGGGAATAGAATTTCTAAAAAACCGCGAAGCCACAGGCCAGCAGCTCGATTTTTCCGGAAAAACAGTTGTCGTTGTCGGGGGTGGAAACACCGCCATGGACTGCTGCCGTACCGCCATTCGCTGCAATGCCAAAAAAGTCTGGGTTGTGTATCGGCGCACCGAAAACGAAATGCCTGCAAACCCCATCGAAGTTCATGAATCGAAAGTAGAAGGCGTTGAATATCTGTTTCTTACAAACCCTGTCGAGATACTGGAAGATGAAAATGGCAAGCTGTCGGCAGTGCGGTTGATCCGTATGGCTCTCGGCGAACCCGACGCTTCGGGCCGACGCCGCCCTGTCCCGCTTCCCGGGACGGAATTTGAACTCAATGCCGATATTGTGCTGGCCGCCATCGGACAACAAACGGATGTGAATTTTATTGACGACATCAATCGGCATACAGATGAAGGTGCGCTGAAAATCACACGCTGGGGCGATATCGAAGCCGATCGGAAAACCTTGCAAACAGGCATTCCTTCAGTCTTTGCTGCCGGTGATGGTGTTTCGGGCCCGGCTACTATCATCGAGGCCATTGCACAAGCCCGCATTGCTGCCCGTTCTTGTCATCAGTTTCTGAGCGGCCTGCCTGTCGAGCCCGTGAAAAAGGAATTCCTGAGCAAAAAAGAGCACTTCAAAACTTTAACAGCTAAGGATTTCAAGCCATATTATCCACGGCAGTTGCGACAGGAAATGCCAGTGTTGCCTGCCGATGAGCGTCAAAATTTCAAAGAGGTCGAGCTGGGATATGCAGATGAAAAAACAGCGCAAACCGAAGCACAACGCTGTATGGAATGCGGATGTAACGCTTTATATACCTGCCAGTTAAAGAAATATTCCACCGATTATGAAGCCGATCAAAAAGCTTACTCCGGCGAGTTTCAGGAATATCGGGTGGATTTCAGGCATCCTTTCATCGAAATAGATAGCAATAAATGTATTTTGTGCAGCCGCTGTATCCGCATCTGTCGCGAAGTTGTGGGCGCAGGTGCGCTGGGGCTTGTCAACAGAGGGTTTAAAAGCTATGTGGCTCCGGCCATGGGATTGCCGCTACAGGAAACAAGCTGCGAAAGCTGTGGTTTGTGCATCACGACTTGTCCCACAGGCGCCATCAGCGAAAATTACGACTATAAACCCACACCACTGCCGTTAGACACCATTCAGGCCATTGATATGTTTGGCTCAGAAGGCTACGAAATCAATCTGCATCACTACAAAGGACAGTTCTACCGTGCCTCGTCACGTTTGGGCGAAATCAATAAGATGGGACTGATCAATCGCCGACAACTTTTTGGATATAAACTGTTTAACCGAAAAGATCGTCTTACTCGCCCATTGTTGAAGAAAAACGGCCATTTCGTTGAAATTGGTTTTGATGAGGCTTATCGCGTGATTAGCGACAAAATCAAAGCAGGGGCGCCCGATGAAAACGCCTTTTTCGGTGGCGCAAGGCTCACCAACGAAGAGCTTTATCTTATCCAGAAATTAGCCCGCGCCGGAGCTAAAACCAATCAGGTGAGCAGTTTTCATTACCTCGGCCGGGGCGAAGGCTATTTCTTCGATTCCAACGAAAATGCCTCTTACTGCGACCTGCGTGGAGCAAGCAAGATTTTCTTTGCCGGCAACGAAATCCATTTGGATCATCCGGTCATCAACCACATCGCTTTCAATACCCGATACAAGGAAAATATTGAGCTGGTGCTTGTTACTAAGAATCCGAAAAGCCGTTTCAGCAAAAAGGTGGATCGGGTGATTGCCGTTGAAAATTACTTTTACTTTTTCAAGGCGGTGAATCATTTTTTAGTTTCCAATGGCTTACAAAACCAGGCTTACATCAACAAACGCACCGAAGACTGGGATGAATACAGCGACCGGCTCAAGGCGTGCGACTTTGAAGAATTGCTTGCTCGCGCCGGAACCGATGCCGAAACGGTGGCCGGCTTTGCTCAGGAATACAAGGACGAAATGAATGCCATCATGGTGTTTCAGGAAAAAGAACTTTCGGCCAATGCCAGCCTCTCTATCCATAATATGGCAATGATTACCGGCAAATTGGGCAAGATTGCCAACGGTGTTTTGGTGCTTAAAGAAAAAAACAACGCCCACGGCGTGATTGACATGGGCATGGATTATCGGATTGGTGTTGGCGCCGAACCGGTGGAGGACGAAGATTTGCAATACCGCATGGCCTTCCGCTGGAAATCAGGTGATTTGCCTGTGCATACACGTGATGTTTACACCTTATTGCTCGAAGGCCAAATCAAAAATGCTTTTGTCTTTAGCGAAGATCCTCTTGGCTGTGCTGTGGATAAGGACAAGGTCAAAAGATTACTGTCCGGCATTGATTTTTTGATGGTTCAGGACCTTTTTCTCACCGAAACAGCGCTTCAGGCCGATTTGGTAATGCCTGCCTCATACCCCTGGGAAATGGGAGGCAGTTTCACAAATTCACAGCGTAAAATCCAACATGTTGAAAAACAACTTGCTGGCCCATTACTGCAAACCTCTTTCGAACAGTTAAATCAATTGTTGACTCGGTTTGATCTGACTTCGCCTGACACGCCCCGCGAAACACTTCACGAAGCATTAAGCCTGCTGCCTAAACGTGGCGATTACAAAGAGCTGCGCTTCACCTACAAGGACGATGATAACGAAAACCGGCTTTTTGCTCATGCCTGCGATATCCTGCTGAAAAGCGTTAATGAGGAGTTTGCCGAAAAACTCCATTGGTAACGACTTTTTTTTGGGCAAGCCTGCATAGCTGTGGTTGATCGTTTGCCCATAAATTTCGGGGCTTTCATCGGGCATTTGTATTATTTTTGCCTTTGATAAACGCAACAGGTGAAAAAAATCAATCTTTATGTGCTGAAATCGTACCTCGGGCCTTTTGTCCTGACGTTTTTCATTGCGCTTTTTATCCTGTTGATGCAGTTTCTCTGGAAATATATTGACGATTTAGTGGGTAAAGGACTCGAAACTGCACTGATTGTCAGACTGATGTTTTATGCCAGCGCCACTTTCGTTCCATTGGCATTGCCCTTAGCCATTTTGCTTTCGTCGCTGATGACTTTTGGAAATCTTGGCGAACATTACGAATTGGTAGCCATGAAAGCCTCGGGCATCTCCGTATGGAAGGTCATGCGCCCGTTAGTCTATCTCTCGCTGACTATCAGCCTGTTGGCTTTCCTGTTTTCGAACAATGTGCTTCCGGTGGCGAACCTGAAGTTTCAATCGCTGCTCTACGACATCCGCCAGCAGAAGTTAGCTTTCAACATCAAACCCGGCGAGTTTTACAACGGCATTGACAACTTTGTAATCCGGGTGGGAGAGAAGGGCAAAGACGGCCGGACAATCTACAATGTGAAGATTTATGATCATACCGACCGTATGGGGAATATCAAAGTGACCACGGCTAAATCGGGCATTATGGAGCTGAGTCCCGATCAAAAATATATCATCTTCACCCTTTTTGATGGATACAACTACAAGGATATTATCACCACGCGCAACTTCCGCGAAAACCGCCCTTTCGAGCGGAGCAGCTTCAAAGAGCAGCGATTGAAATTCGATTTAACCGAGTTTGACCTTACACGGACGAAGGAGGAGTTTTTCAAGAATCATTATTCCATGCTCACTACCCGACAGTTAGAGCAATTTATTGATTCGCTGGACAACCGTTATCGTGAGCGCAGTACGAAGTTTTCGGATGGATTTTACTATCGCTATCAGAATCTGGCCACACTCGATACCTCGAGCAAGCCGAAAACTACAAGCCGGCCTTACGATAAAAAGAAGGCGGGTGAGACAGCCGCCGACAGCCTTCATCGGGTTTCGCTCAAAACGCCGCTGATCCAGAATTTTACGCCCGGCGACCAGTTTAATGTGCTGGAAATGGCCATTACTTCGGCGAAAAACAACAAAGATAACCTTGAGTTCAACAAGAAAGAGCTTGAATTGCAAGCCGAAAATATCCGAAAACATGAGATCGCATGGCACAAAAAGTTTACCCTTTCCATTGCCTGCCTGATCCTGTTTTTTATTGGAGCCCCCATGGGAGCCATCATTCGCAAAGGCGGATTAGGTTTGCCGGTAGTGATTGCGGTATTCTTTTTTGTGTTGTATCATATCGCCAGCATCACCGGAGAAAAATCGGCCAAAACAGGCGATATGGATATGGTGATAGGAGTGTGGCTCTCATCGCTTATCCTTTTCCCGATAGGTTTGTTTCTCACCTTTAAGTCAACCACCGACGCACCTTTGCTTGATGCCGAAAGTTGGAAGAAGTTCTTCATCAAATTGTTTCGTAAAAGGCAATCGGTTGAGGAGGCCTTATGAAAAAAGTATTGTTTTTGTGTAACAAATCGCCTTTTCCGGCGCGTGAAGGAGGGCCGATGGCCATGAACAGCCTTATTCAAGGATTGCTCAATGCCGGGCATCAGGTGAAAGTGTTGGCTGTGAACTCGGCCAAATATCATGTGACAGAAGCTGATATTCCCGACGAGTATCGGAAACAAACCGGCATCGAACTCGTTGATATTGACCTGACGATCAAGCCAATGGAGGCATTTCTTAATCTTTTTTCCACTACATCGTATCATGTTCAACGATTTATTTCAGAAAATTTCAGGGAAAAATTAGTGGCCATTCTGCACCGCCAACAGTTTGATGTGGTTCAGTTGGAAAGCTTGTTTATGGTTCCTTATGTGGAAGAGGTGCGAAAACACTGCAAGGCCAGAATTGTGCTTCGAGCTCACAATATCGAACATCTGATCTGGAAACGGCTTGCCCAGCAATGCCGCAACCCTTTGAAAAAGTATTATTTGAGCCATTTGGCGCGCACCTTGGAGAGATATGAAAAAAATGCGTTGGCTCAGGTAGATGGCATTGCCGCCATCACCCGGAAAGACGCTGCTTTTTTCAGGGGAATCACTGCCACGCCGGTGATTGATCTTCCATTTGGCGTGAAAATCAGCCCGGTGAACTTCACGGAGGATGTCAATGGGCAAATAGGGTTTTTTCATATTGGTGCCATGAATTGGATGCCCAATGAAGAAGGGCTGCGTTGGTTTCTCAACGAGGTGTGGCCCGAAGTTCACCTTCGTTTTCCGCAGGCCCGTTTTCATCTGGCCGGACGTTTTATGCCGAGCTGGCTTGTTACTGGTTTTCAACCGGGGGTAGAGGTGTGGGGCGAGGTGGAAAACGCAACCGATTTTGTCAATCAACATCAGATTTCTATTGTACCTCTGCTCTCGGGAAGTGGGATACGGATTAAAATTATCGAGGCAATGGCTGCCGCCAAGACTGTGATTACCACCGAAATAGGTGCCGAAGGAATCCTTTATCAGAACGAAAAAAATATCTTCATCGCCAATACGAAGGAGGAGTTTCTGTATGCTATTTCGCGTTGCCTGAAACAATCAGGCCTCCATTTGAAAATCGGACGACAAGCCCGACAGCTTGTGGAACAAATTTACGATCAGGATAAAATTGCCGCACGTCTATTGCTGTTTTACGAACGGCTCCAAAAGCGAACAGCCGAGAGGTTGTCTTTTGAAAATTAGTCTTTTTGAGAATCAAAGCTAGCCTTGATCACCAATTTAGATTTCGAGGCCGAATCGCAAAATCCCGACAAAAGCATTTTTTACCCCGCTTTGAGACCCTCCGGGATGAATGATGTATTGGAAGTCGGGTTGAAGATAAAAGAACTCGGCAATTTGTTTTTTCCAACTGAGCTCAATCATAGATTCATGGCCCATGCCGTGGTTGAGTTTGGCCCAACCACCCGAGACGCCAAGTGTTTCGTTATTTTTTTTGCTGAAAAATCCCGAAAACCCCATGCCTGCTCCAATATAAATGTGATTCAAACTGACCTCAGACGGGCTATATCCCCCATGAATAAATGCGTTGATTTCTTTCGAATTTGCACTTAGAATTTGCTGCTCATAACTCAGGTAAGCTCCGGCGGTATTGGTATTGAGAGAATCAGGGAAGTCGTTGACAATCGTCCGCTCAACGAAATGATTGTGTGCAAAAACACCCACTTTATACACCCCCGATAAGCCTTTGAAGGCCACCATGTTCTGAAACTCAGAAACCATCAACAAGCCGTCGCCGACATCAAAATTCCATTTTAGATTATATGGGTTTTGTTCAAAATCAGTTGGAGTGCCATCGTACACAGCATTAAGCCAGGCCATTTTCTTATGAAATTTCCATTTGGTGGTAATGCCTAACGAAGTCAAAGGATAGATGGGTGCATGAAGGTTGAGCGAAATGATGGGAAGAACGCCAAACGAACTGTTCAGAAACA
>JACFNF010000109.1 GCA_019454985.1 Bacteroidales bacterium | reverse complement strand
CGTATTCATGCAAATACACTTCCTCGTACTTGATGGTGCGCCATAGTCTTTCCGTGAAGATGTTGTCCCGGGCACGCCCGCGTCCATCCATGCTGATTTTTACTTCTTCGCGTTGCAGACGCTCCAGATATTTCGGGCTGGTGAAGTGACTGCCCTGATCGCTATTCCAGATTTCGGGCTTGGCTTGAAACAAGGCATTATCCACAGCGGTCAGCACGAAATCCAGTTCCAGGGTTTGGCTGAGCGCCCAGCTCACGATGTAACGGGAGTACCAATCCAGAACTGCCGTGAGATACAGCCAGCCCTGTTGAAGGCGGATGTATGTAATGTCAATACCCCAGATGTGATTAGGGCGCGCTGCCGTCACGTTGCGCAGCAAGTACGGGTAAATCTGGTGTTGTGGGGCGGGCTGGCTCGTGTGAGGGCCAGGAACCAGGCCAAAAATGCCCATTTCGCGCATATACGCCTGGATGGTCGGGCGCGAAACGCCAAATTCCGGCCGTAACAGGAATGCGATTTTGCGCGAACCGTAAAACGGGCAGGCGGTGTAGATCTCGTCTATCCGCCGTTTGATTGCCAGTTCGCGCGCCGAAGGCGGCATGGGTTTATAGTACAGACTGGAGTAACTGATCCCAAGCAGGTCGGCCTGTGTCCGGAGCGGAATTTCGGAATGGTTCTTTTCCAACATTGCCAGCCGCTCCGCTCTACTCAAGTTTCCAGCCAGATTTTTTTTTCAGCCAGGATAACTGGGCGCTCAACCGCCCAATCTCGGCGTATAGTTCCTGAACCTGTTTTTCATGTTCTACCTCGCGGGCGCGTTCGCCTTTGCGGTCATCTTCAAACAGTTGAGCAAAGTCTTCCAAGGCCTGCTTTTTCCATTTGTGGATTTGGTTGGGATGAATCCCGTTTTCGGCGGCAATCTGAGAGACGCTCTTTTCCTCTCGGATGACTTCCAAGACGATCTGCGCCTTTTGGCTGGCTGATAGTCGTTTTCGTTTGGGCATGGCGTTTTCTCCGGAAAGTACACCTTAATTATGCCCGTTTTTGTGTCTAAATTTCCTTATCCACTATA
>JACFNF010000108.1 GCA_019454985.1 Bacteroidales bacterium | reverse complement strand
GCACCTGCTTTGCAAGCAGGGGGTCGTCGGTTCGATCCCGTCATCCTCCACCAAATTTTCCCTTCTCTGATGTCCATATCCAAGCGCCTGCCTGCTTCATGCGGGGGTTCTTCGATATTGGCATCTGCCAATAGACGAGCCGCAAGGCTCACGGCTGTTCCTTAACAATTCATAGAGTCGAATCAGCGTTGCCGGCGGAAAGAGCGTCATGGCTCACCGTGCCGCCGGCGACAATCTTGATTGCGTCACAACGAATTTCCAACGAAATTCGAGTAATCTGAATCGAAAGATTCAATTACGGCATAACGCGTCAGGTGAAAGACCTGACCAGTCCTTGATTGGCTTTGGTTTCGCAAGAAACGTCAAAGTTATAGGGTCAAGTGACTAAGAGCATGTGGTGGATGCCTTGGCGATGATAGGCGACGAAGGACGTGATAGCCTGCGATAAGCTTCGGGGAGCTGGCAAATTAGCTTTGATCCGGAGATTTCCGAATGGGGAAACCCACCGTAAGGTATCCTGTGGTGAATTCATAGCCACAGGAGGCGAACCGGGCGAACTGAAACATCTCAGTAGCCCGAGGAAAAGACATCAACCGAGATTCCGAAAGTAGTGGCGAGCGAAATCGGAGCAGCCTTCTAGTGATAGCGCGACCGTTAGCAGAACAAGCTGGAAAGCTTGACCATAGTGGGTGACAGTCCCGTATGCGAAAACCGTCGCGTGGTACCAGGCTAGAGACAAGTAGGGCGGGACACGTGTAATCCTGTCTGAACATGGGGGGACCATCCTCCAAGGCTAAATACTCATCATCGACCGATAGTGAACCAGTACCGTGAGGGAAAGGCGAAAAGAACCCCGGGAGGGGAGTGAAATAGATCCTGAAACCGCATGCTTACAAAAAGTAGGAGCCTCGCAAGGGGTGACTGCGTACCTTTTGTATAATGGGTCAGCGACTTACATTCAGTGGCAAGGTTAACCGAATAGGGAAGCCGTAGAGAAATCGAGTCCGAATAGGGCGAACATAGTCGCTGGGTGTAGACCCGAAACCAAGTGATCTATCCATGGCCAGGATGAAGG
>JACFNF010000054.1 GCA_019454985.1 Bacteroidales bacterium | reverse complement strand
GTAGTTTTGTGTCGAACATGACCGGGCTGACGGCAAACACCACCTATTTTGTGAGGGCTTATGCCACAAACAGCGCAGGCACTGCCTACGGTCAACAGATCAGTTTCACCACAACCGGCGGCGGCAGCGGCACAGGAACACTCACAGGTTATGTAACGGATGCCGTGAATGGTAACCCCATTGAAGGAGCTTTGGTTTCCATCGGCGCCGCATTGTCGGCCACCACCAATGCTTCGGGAAATTATACCATCACCAATATCCCTGCCGGTGTGCTCACGGCAGCATTCAACGCCAGTGTGACCTCAGGCCCGGCTCCGCTTACAGTTCAGTTTTTCGATCAGTCGAGCGATGGCTCTCATACTGTGACCTGCTCAAAAACAGGTTATATGACCTATACCAACAACGGTGTGGTGGTGCCACAAGGCGGCACACTGACGATGGATATTTCGCTTTCGCCGACTTTGGCCGAAGGCTCAATGCGGTTTGTGCTCAATTGGGGCGCCACTCCGCCCGATTTGGATTCGCATCTGAATACACCCAGTATTAACGGAACCAGCTATCATATTTATTATGTCTATAAAGGCAGTGCAACATCAGGGCCTTATGCCGTGCTCGACCACGACGATACCAATGGTTACGGCCCCGAAACAGTAACCATCTATCAGAAGTTCCCCGGAACCTATCAGTATTATATCTACAATTACAGCGGTTCACCGTCTATCACCACTTCATCTGCGGTAGTGCAAATCTATAACCAGAATGGGCTGATCCACACGCTGCAAGTTCCTACAACAGGTGAAGGCCGCTATTGGTATGTGGCCGATGTGGACGGCGCAACCGGCCAGGTGACCATCAAAAACACCATCCAGACCAATGCCCCGGGCAATCGTAAGGACGAAATGCCTCCGAAAAAGGAACAAGACCGGAGTGTGATTTCGTGGCAGTGGAATTTTGGTGATGGAACAACCAGCACCGAACAAAACCCATCCAAGACCTATCAGAATGCCGGAAGTTATACGGTGTCGCTCACGGTGGGCAACGGAACTACTACCAACACAGTTACAAAGACTAATTACATTCAGGTGGGCGGTGGTAGTGGCACTGGGACACTCACAGGAATGGTTACCGATGCCCTCAATGGTAACCCTATCGAAGGCGCCTTGGTTTCCATCGCCGGCTTGTCGGCCACTACCAATGCTTCCGGAAATTATACAATCAATAATATTCCGGTTGGGACACTCACGGCGGCTTTCAACGAAAGCATCTCGCAGGGAACAATCCCGCTCACGGTTCAGTTCTTCGATCAATCGGGTGATGATACCCATCTGCTCACGTGTTCAAAAACCGGCTATATCACCTATAACAACAGCAATGTTGCCGTTCCGCAGGGTGGCAGCCTGACGATGGATATTTCGCTTTCGCCAACACTGGCCGAAGGTTCGATGCGGTTTGTGCTCAACTGGGGCGCCACCCCACCCGATTTGGATTCGCATCTGAATACCCCCAGCATCAATGGAACCAGCTATCACGTTTATTACAGCTACAAAGGCAGCGCTAATTCAGGCCCTTATGCCGTGCTCGACCACGACGATACCAATGGTTACGGCCCCGAAACAGTAACCATCTATCAGAAGTTCCCCGGAACCTATCAGTATTATATTTATAATTACACCGGATCACCTTCCATCACCACATCTTCTGCTGTTGTTCAGATTTATAACCAAAACGGCTTATTGCACACCCTTCAGGTGCCTACCTCCGGTGACGGACGTTATTGGTATGTGGCTGATGTGGATGGCTCAACTGGTCAGGTGACTATCAAAAACACCATCCAGACCAATGCACCAGGCAACCGTAAAGACGGGATGCCACCAAAAGAAAACCGCGCTGTAACCAGTTGGGCATGGGATTTTGGTGATGGCACATCGAGCACTGAGCAAAATCCGACCAAGGTTTATGAAAATCCAGGGGTTTATACCGTAAAACTCACCGTGGGTAACGGAACAACTTTTGCAACCAAAGTGAAAGAAGATCATATTGTGGCTACCACAGCCGGCTCAATCCGCGATGGCTTGGTGGCTTACTTCCCCTTTAATGGCAATGCCGACGACCACAGCGGCCGGGATCATCATGGAACAAACTTTGGTGCAATTCTGTCGCCAGACCGTTTTGGCAGCTCCAACGAAGCCATGTCGTTTAATGGGATCAGTAGCCATATCGAAGTTCAGGGACATAATGATTTCAATATCAAGAATAAGCTTACCCTTTCATGCTGGCTGCGGCATGATGCCAACCCGGCAAGCTGCGAAGATATCTTGACCAAGGGCACAGATGCTTATGGACTGATGTTTGCCTGCAACGGAAGCGGCGAAATTGGGTTTAACCTGTTTACCAATTCGGAAAGTTTCCTGAGCTCGGGTGTGAAGCCATTGAGCGGATATTGGTATCATGTTACGGCTGTTTACGATGGGATGTCGCAAAGAATCTATATCAATGGTGTGCTAAAGAATGAGATCAGCCGGAGTGGAGCTATCCATACCAACACTAATCTTTTAATGATGGGATGGAGGACGGCCGATGGCCATAGCTTCTACAACGGATTATTGGATGAGGTGAGGGTGTATAACCGTGCTTTCCTGCCCTCTGAAGTGCCGTCGTTGGTGCGCGATGCAGCCGGCGTGGATGAGCATTCGACCGGACAATTAGCCATTTATCCAAATCCGGCTCGTGAGACCGTGACAATACCCGGCTTTGAAACCGGAGTGGTAAGAATTTTTGATCTACGCGGTCGTTTGGTCATGTCGGCCGAATTAATCAATAGTTTTGTAAATGTGTCGCAATTGGATAAAGGCAGTTATTTGATGCAGCTCCAAACCAACGATCAGGTGTTGACGGCACGTTTTGTGAAAGAATAAACCTATTTGGCTTGGAAAAAGTTTGATAGACTGAAAGTCTGGCAAAAAGCGCTTCTCTGAAGGAAATTCCTAAACAGAAAGCGCTTTTTGCCTGATTAAACTCATCGAGATGTTCAACGATAGAAAGTCACAAATTATAAAAATACAGAATGGAGGGCGATTTTGGCTTTGCTTCCATCTCCATAGCCTTGTTTTTTAACCCCTTTTACTGAATGACCGTCGTTTAGATAGCCAATCCGATTAAATTTGTAGCTTGATAACTTAAACCATCCCATTTATGAAAAGAATTACCCTTCTGGCAGCCCTTCTGTTTGGATTGACGCTGCAGCCTTTTGTGGTTTCCGCACAGGATGCACCCGAGAAAAAAGAAAAAAAAGGCTACGAATTTACTCTGGTCAAAGAAGTTCCGCATACGCCTGTACCCAACCAGTATCGTTCGGGCACTTGCTGGAGTTTTTCAGGAATAGGCCTTTTGGAAGCTGAGATTTTGCGCAAAAGCGGCCGCACTGTCAATCTCTCCGAAATGTTTATCGTACGTAATGCTTACTCAGAACAGGCTACGAAATATGTCCGGCTTCACGGCAGCCTCAATTTTTCTGCCGGCGGAGGTTTTAGCGATGTGACCCATGTGATGGATAAATATGGTTTGATTCCGGAATCGGCCTATAGCGGCTTAGTCATCGGCGAGGAAAATCACACTCATGGTGAAATGGATGCTGTTCTCAAAGCCTATGTGGATGCTGTGATTAAAAATTCGAACCGTAAACTTACCCCCGTTTGGCACAAGGGCTTCGATAGTGTGCTTGATGCATATCTGGGCGTGGTGCCGGAAGAATTTACCTATGAAGGTAAAAAATATACCCCTTTGAGCTTTTCGAAAGAAATGGGACTCAACGGAAGCGATTATATCCAGGTGACAGCTTATTCCCACGTGCCTTTGTATCAACCTTATATTCAAGAAATTCCAGATAACTGGCTGTGGGCTCAAACCTATAACCTGACACTTGATGAAATGATGGAAACCTTGGATAATGCTTTGAATCAGGGTTATGCAGTAGCCTGGGCAGCCGATGTCAGCGAAAGAGGCTTCTCATGGAAAAACGGAGTAGCCATTGTTCCCGAAGAAAATCTGAACGACCTCAGTGGCACTGAAAAAGAACGTTGGGAAGCCCTTACACCTGCCGAAAGGAAAAAATCAATGTACAGCTTCGAAGAAATCGTACCCGAGAAAAAAATTACCATCGAAGATCGTCAAAAAGCCTACGATAACTACGAAACAACCGACGACCACGGAATGCTTTTCGTTGGAATCGCTACCGATCAGAATGGTAACAAATATTATAAAGTTAAAAATTCGTGGGGAACCGAAGACCATATTTACAGTGGATATCTCTACGCTTCTGTGCCTTTTGTAGCCTATAAAACCATGAATATTGCATTGCATAAGGACGCCATTCCGAAGCATATACGTAAGAAATTAGGTCTCTGATAACCTATCAACTCACTCATAAAAGCAGGATCGTCCTGCTTTTTTTGTGTCTGGGCATATCATTCAGGCCTTTTGTGCCATTCTTTCTACTTTTGTAAAAAAAACCGATTATGTTTTCTTTTTATTCTGTTTTGCTGATTGTAATCGTAGCCATTATTGTTTTTGGAAGTCAAAAGTCTAAAAAGACAGACGCCTCTTCACGTAAAAGCTATTCCAAATGGATTGGCGGAGGAATAGGATGGGCTCTTGGCGGGCCCTTAGGGGCTTTGCTGGGCTATGCTTTTGGAAACATGTTCGACGATGTGAAGCAAGGGAAATACGAATATCAGCCGACGCGGCAAGGCGATTTCAATGTCAGCCTTCTGGTACTTTCCGCTGCAATGATGAAAGCTGACGGGAGCGTTAAAAAATCGGAATTAGATTATGTGAAACAGTTTCTCCTGCGCAATTTTGGAAAAGAAGCCGCAGAGCAATATGTGTTGATGCTTCGCGAGATTCTCAAACAACAAATCAATTTGCAGGAAGTAAGCCTTCAGATAGGCCAGTTTATGGATGCTTCGTCAAAGCTCCAACTGATGCACTATCTTTTTGGAATTGCACTGAGTGATGGACAACTCAATCATATTGAAACAGAAACTCTTCGAACAATTTCTGCTTATATCGGAATGCATCCCGGCGATTTCGAATCGATCAAAGCAATGTTTGTCAAAGACACGGATTCTGTTTACAAAATTCTGGAAATCAGTAAGGACGCCACCGATGAAGAAGTGAAAAAGGCTTATCGCGAAATGGCGGTAAAATATCATCCCGATAAAGTGGCGCATCTTGGCGAAGAGGTTCGTAAGGCAGCAGAAGAGAAATTTAAGGTGGTTACTGACGCTTATGAACAAATCAAAAAACAGAGAGGAATGAGTTGATTTTAAGGAGTTAATATACTCTAACCAATGGCTGAGATATGCTGGTTAAGAAAATCATTGGTTTGTAGATGATTATTTTGGACAATGTTCTGAAATCCTGATGCTTGCAAATACCGGCCGAGGATTCATCAAAAAATCCGGAATTACATTGGCAATTCCGGATTTTTTGATTTACGGGTATTTGGAAAATCGTTTACGGATTGTTTACCGGCACCTGATAGATGAGTGCGTTATTTCTGTAACCGTTGAGGTTTTTGTACCAGTCAGGGAAAAGAACGCCGCCGCTGGTAGCCCATTCTGCAAATTTGAGGTGTACGGCAAGAATATCCTGTTTTTCGATCGGGTAGTCAAATTTCTCGTAGATATTGATAGCCCAGGGCAGGTTATTGTCCGTAACGTAATATTTGCCGTTTGAGGGGTTGGTATCATCGTCATCCTGCCCGAAGAGAGCAAGGTTAGCCAAAGCCGTAGGTTTGTAACCGGGCAGATGAACCTCGTGGTCTCTGACCTTGTTGACGATCAGGAATGGGTTGAAGTTGCTGATGTCGAGCTCGTTGAAGCTTACGGCATTGGGTTTGAAATCAATGGTGATGGTCAGGGTGTCGGGAGTCACGTAAGGAGCTCCCGGTGTGGTGTTCACCCCGATTCCAACGCCGGGATGCGGCATTTGGTTGTAAGCATTGTCATAAACGATGATGGTGGGGGCGTTTTGTCCGCTTTCGGTACCATTGCCATCTAAGTTGATAAAGCTTTCCGTGAGTTCGTAACCGGTGACGGTCAGGTCGTCGGGGTTGATGCTCTGCGGCAGTTGGAATCCGAATCCGTTTTCATACGCAGCGCCAAAAGCTCTGATGATGAAGGTCCCGGTCACTTTTTGAACCTTGTTGCTGGTGTTGATAAGGATTCTGAACTGATAGTCGAGCACTAAGTCGTTGAAATCGTAGTCACCCTTTGCCGGCCAGAGGTCTTCGAAAGCGAGCGTACCAAATCCGAGGGCAGGATAGAGGATGTCGGTACCGGGGATAACGGTTACGGTGATTTTGGCCACATCGCACAGGCCGTTCTCGTCACACACTTTGTAGTCGGCTTCAACGGTCCCAATGAATCCGTTCACAGGTGTAAAGGTCACCAAACCTGTCACGGGATCAACGGAGAAGCTTCCTTCGGTAGCAGGATCAGGCTCAGTTCCGGGAACAATTTGTACTGTTGAAGGAACAATGGGTTTTACACCCGGCACATCGTTGGCCAATACGTCAATTTCCACAGGGGTATTCATGATGGTTGAGGCAACATCGTCTATGGCATCGGGTCCGGCCACGCTGTTTACCACAACAGTGATGGTGGCCACATCGCACAATGCGTTTTGGTCACACACCTTATAGTCAGCTGTAACGGTTCCGGTGAAACCATTCACAGGGGTAAAAGTAACCAATCCTGTTGTGGGGTTCACAGTGAAGGTGCCTTCGGTAGCAGGATTGGGCTCGGTACCGGAAACGATTTGCACTGTTGAAGGTACGATGGGTTTCACTCCTGCCACATCGTTAGCCAAAACGTTGATGTCCACCGGTGTGTTCATATTGGTTGCAGCAGTATCGTCTTTAGCATCCGGCCCGGCCACGCTGTTTACCACAACAGTGATGGTAGCCACATCGCACAATGCGTTTTGGTCACACACCTTATAGTCAGCTGTAACGGTTCCGGTGAAACCATTCACAGGGGTAAAAGTAACCAATCCTGTTGTGGGGTTCACAGTGAAGGTGCCTTCGGTAGCAGGATTGGGCTCGGTACCGGAAACGATTTGCACTGTTGAAGGTACGATGGGTTTCACTCCTGCCACATCGTTAGCCAAAACGTTGATGTCCACCGGTGTGTTCATATCGGTTGCAGCAGCATCGTCTTTGGCATCCGGCCCGGCCACGCTGTTTACCACAACAGTGATGGTGGCCACATCGCACAATGCATTCTGGTCACACACTTTATAGGAGGAGGTTACAGTTCCGGTGAAACCGTTCACAGGAGTAAAAGTAACTAAACCTGTTGTGGGGTTCACGGTGAAAGAGCCCTGAGTTGTTGGATTAGGTTCAGTTCCGGGAACGATCTGTACAGTGGAAGGGACTAAGGGTTTTGCACCCGGAAGGTCGTTGGCCAAAACGTTGATGTCCACCGGTGTGTTCATATCAGTTGCAGCGGTGTCGTCTTTGGCATCCGGCCCGGCCACGCTGTTTACCACAACAGTGATGGTGGCCACATCGCACAATGCATTCTGGTCACATACCTGATAATCAGCCGTTACAGTTCCGGTGAAACCATTCGCAGGGGTAAAGGTAACCAAACCTGTTGTGGGGTTCACGGTGAAAGAGCCCTGAGTTGTTGGGTTAGGCTCAGTTCCGGCAACGATCTGCACGGTGGAAGGAACTAAAGGTTTTGCGCCGGGGAGGTCGTTGGCCAAAACGTTGATATCCACCGGTGTGTTCATATCAGTTGCAGCGGCATCGTCTTTGGCATCAGGCCCGGGCACGGTATTCACTACCACGGTGATGGTGGCCACATCGCAAAGTGTATTGGCGTCACACACCTGATAGTCCACAGTAGCAGTTCCCGTAAATCCAAATGCTGGTGTAAAGGTTACTGTTCCGGCATTGTCTTTGGTAAAAGTACCTACAGTTGCCGGATTTGGCAGAGTTCCCACAAAGGTTACCGAGGCAGGGTTGAGGGCACCGGCGCCTGGAAGGTCGTTTGTAAGGATTAGGATGTTAACCGGTGTGTTAAGCGTTGTTGATGCATTGTCATCCACAGCTTTTGGACCGGGGATGGCTGTTGCGGTAGCCGAGTTGTTGGCGTTATTGGGGTCATTCTGATTTCCGGTGATGGAAGCTGTATTGCTGTAGGGTCCGCCACTGTTGACGGTAGCTGTCAAGGTCAGGGTAGCAGAAGCGCCATTGGCTAAGTTGCCGATATTCCAGTTGGGAGCCGTCCATGTTCCGGCCGAAACGCTGGAATTGGTTACGGTGAACCCTGCAGGTACCTGATCGTTCACCACGACGCCCGAAGCAGCACTTGGGCCGTTGTTTTTAGCCGTGATGGTGAAAACTACCGTTTCGCCCACATGGGGATTTGTTTTGTCAAGGGTTTTGGTCACGCTCAGGTCAGCCACAGCCGAAGGCGAAGGTGTTACCGAGCTGCTGTTGTTTCCTGAGTTGGGATCGCTTTCATTTCCAGTGA
>JACFNF010000107.1 GCA_019454985.1 Bacteroidales bacterium | reverse complement strand
CCATCCTAAATGTGCCGCCTTCAACTGAAACAAGTTCCATTCCGGTTTTGGTTTTAATAGAGGGTGGTAGTTCTGCCTCTTTTTTAGAACCGCTCTCAAACCGTAAATTAGCACCCGGATAATGTGCCCTCTCTTTTCCTTGGCTTGCTCCGCCGGAAGAGGTTGCGCCAATGCCCATTCCCTCTCTTTGAAGTGGCCTTTCAATCCTTCGCCCTACACCGGGAGTTTGAGGAAGTGGTGTATCCCCTCCATAGACCGTGGCGCCGTCTTTTTCCAATTCCTCCAATGCATAGTACATATCTGAAGCGCTTTCGAACCTGCTTTCTCTTTCCGGGTGAATTGCCTTCATTACATAATCAGAAAGTTCATCCGAAATACCCGGATAAAACTCCGTAGGGGGTGGGATTTCACCTTTTATTATCTGATTATATACAGCAATCGGCGTTGTTGCTTTACTGCCGGTAAAGGGCGTTTTTGCACAGAGCATCTCATAGAAAGTCATTCCCAAAGAATAAACATCCGTTCTTATATCAACCGAAGAGGGATCAACCAATGCTTCAGGACTCATATATATCGGTGTGCCTTTCATCAGGGTGCTCGCAGCAGCTTCTATATCCAGTACCTTTGCAATACCAAAATCTGTGATTTTTACTACATCATCTTTGGTTACAAGGATGTTCAGCGGTTTCAGGTCTCTGTGGATGATCGGAGGGTCTTGTGACTGTATGTAAGCCATCCCCTCTAACATCTGCTTGAAAAGATGAACAGCACGGGAACGACGGATGGGCCCCACTTCCCTTTGAATAATTTCCGCAAGGGTTCGCCCCTCTACAAACTCCATCACTATGTAATTTTCGTTATCTATCAGGATGATGTCGGAAACCTCCACAATGTTAGGATGGTGCAGTTTTCGGAGAAGCTTCGCCTCATTATGAAAAAGCTTAAGAACCGCAGGGTTGCTGCTGAATTGTTGCCACAACATTTTAACTGCAAATATCTCATCAAAGTGGATGTGCCGGGCTTTATACACCACCCCCATCCCACCTTGCCCAATCTGTTCTATCAACTCATAATTCTGTACTGTTTTTGCCAT
>JACFNF010000016.1 GCA_019454985.1 Bacteroidales bacterium | reverse complement strand
GCTACATTCTTCACTAAGCCGCTGTCGTAGAGCAATTCAATTCGGCCTTCGCCCAGGCCTTCGATATTCATGGCTTTGCGCGAGATGAAATGTTCGAGCCGGCCTTTGATTTGAGGCGGACAATGATAGCTGTTGGGGCAATACCAAGCTGCTTCGCCTTCGGCACGTTGCAAAAGGGTGCCACAGTCGGGACAATGTGTGATGAAAGTTACCGGTTTACTGCCGGGAATGCGGCTGTCGGTTTTCACCGAAGTGATTTTGGGGATAATTTCACCGCCTTTTTCTACGACCACAAGATCGTTTTCGTGCAGCCCAAGCGATTGAATAATGTCCTCGTTATGCAAACTGGCGCGTTTAACGGTGGTTCCGGCAAGCAAAACGGGTTCAAGATTGGCTACGGGTGTCACTGCACCGGTGCGTCCTACCTGAAAACTTACCGACAACAGCCGCGTGCTCACCTCTTCAGCTTTGTATTTGAAGGCAATAGCCCAGCGTGGCGATTTGGCTGTGAAACCGAGCTGCTGTTGCTGGTCGAAACGGTTCACCTTAATGACAATGCCGTCAATATCGAAAGGGAGTTCGTGACGGCCTTTCTTCCAGTCGTTGATAAATTCAAAAATATCATCGGCATTGTGGCAGAGCGCCATTTGATGGCTGATGGGAAACCCCCAGCTTCGGGCGGCATTCAGGCTTTCGTAATGACTAGAAAAGGGCAGGTTTTCACCAACAAGATGATAAAGGCGTGCATCGAGCTTGCGGCGGGCTACCTCGGCCGAGTCTTGCAGTTTCAATGTGCCGGCAGCAGCATTGCGTGGATTGGCAAATAGCGGCTGTCCTTCGTCGGCCCGTTGCTGATTGAGGGCGTCAAAATTTTCGTGCATGAAAAAGATTTCACCCCGTATTTCAAATACATTCGGAAAATTGCCGGTCAGCCGCAACGGAATGCTTCGAATGGTCTTCACATTGGCCGTCACATCATCGCCCGTCGTGCCATCGCCGCGCGTCACGGCGCGAAGCAGAAGTCCGTTTTCGTAATGCAGGCTAATGGCTAAACCGTCGTACTTTAGCTCGCAGACATATTCCACCGGCTGTTCCAACGCCTTAGTAACTCTTTGGTGAAAATCGAGAATTTCGGCTTCGCTGTAAGAGTTGGAAAGCGAGAGCATCGGATAATCGTGTTTCACCGAGGCAAATTGTCGTGTCACGATTCCGCCCACGCGCTGACTGGGCGAATCGCTCCGCAGAAGATCGGGAAACAATTTTTCGAGCCCCATCAGCCGTTCGAGCATCATGTCGAACTCATAATCGGAGATTTCGGGCTCGGCTTTCACATAATACAAAAAGTTGTGGAGGTGCAGAGCCTCAACAAGACGATTGATCTCAACGGCAGCTTCGGCGTGGGTCATGGACGAACGTTCTTCGGTGGAACAACAGCCTGATTGCGATAAAGGGTGATGGTTTCGTTGGCATTGATGGGGTTGATACGGTGGATGAGCCTATCCATTAAGCCGGGTTGAAAACGTGCTTCGTAAACCAAATCAGGCAGATATTTTTTCAACGAGTCGAGGCGCTGCTCAAGATTCTTTTCCTGGATAAACAACACGAAACCTGGCTGGCTCTCAATCTGTTCCCAGTGATTTTCGGCAGCGAACTCATAATAATTTTTGTTATCGTAAAGTGCTTGATAATTAGGCCATTGTCCGCTGTAATAAACAGGCGGATAACGCAAAATCCGGCTGTAGTGGTCTTCAATCATAAAGCTTTTCAGTCCGGGATAGTGACGCAGATAACTCATAGATTCAACGCGGGCTTTCTTGCTGTACATGGGCGTGATGGCCATGAGAAGGATAAAGTTCACCGACCAGAAAAAGACCCAACCGGCCTGAAGCATTTTTTTGTGATTCTGCCAAAACCGGCTGCCATCTATAAATTCCTGCCACCCGGCCATACCCAGAGTAATGAAGAGGGGTATCACCGGAAGAATAAATCTTTCCTGCTTGTTTGGGAAAAGGGAATGGAAAAGCAGAAAAAGCAGCGTCGGGAAGAAGAGGATAAAATCTTTTTTCCAGTTGCGAAAATAGCCGAAAATAAACATCAGGCTCACCGGAGGGATCAGCATGCCGGCCAGAACAATGAAATAATGATAGAATGGCGCTGTGAGATAGTCGTTGGCGTGGCTCATGTTGTAGCGCGTATATTCAAGGAACTCGGCAAACGGCTGATGCCAAACCAAAAAATCAATAAAACCTTGAATGGGAATGACCGAAAGAAGAAAGCCTAAAGCAGTAGAAATCATGCCTTTGGGATTCTTTGAGAGCCACAAAGCCAGCCCGATTCCGCCGGTGTAGATCAAGGTCTGGAAACGGATTGAAAAAGCAAGCCCGAGAAAAAATCCTGCGACAAGAAAAGAGGATTGGTGGTAGCCGGGATCGCCCGCTTTGCGGATCAGTTCCTGACGGAGAATGATGAGCGAGCCATACATCAGAAACGGAATGCTCACCATTTCAACCATATTGCGAACACTCAGGAAGGGCATAAACCAGTAAACCGCTACTAAAAGGGCAACTTTATAAGCAGTTTCGCGCTTTGTGATGAGACTGGCCATGCGGTAGGCAAACGAAATAACCAACAAAGAGATGCCTGAGTGAATCAGGCGGATGAAAAACATCTTGATTTGAGGGTCGTGGAGGCCGATCAGTTGAAAGAACTTGAAAAAAAGATAGTGGATGCCCACATAGAAAAAGCTGTGTCCCTCTGGCCCGCTGTTGCCCTGGCTTCCCGGCAGCCAGCCAAGATAATCGCCTCCATCGGCCCACGACTGCGCCTGCTCAATCACTAAAAAATGATCGTCGTGCATCCCAAAACCCTTTGAAAAAATGACCGATATCATCCTGAGAATGAATCCGATGGCCATGATAAACAGAAAAGGATGCTTTGCCTGAAAATGTCGGATACGACGAATCATAAGAGGTATTTGTTTCCGAAGTGAAGATGCAAAGATACATCTATTCCGGTTTTTTTGTCTGACGGTGTTTCAGAGAAACTGCCCTTCACAAATTGTTATTCTTATCAAAAAGCCGGAGTATGAATGAGCAGGCTGCTTTGAATTCATGAGGGATTTTTCGGGTATTTGTGGCATACAGGTAGAATTCAAGTATTCAACTCATCATAGAAAGTGTAATATTCATGAAATAAAGCCTTTAAACAGTGAAATTTCAGATAAACGGTTGATATTTTTGCTTGAATAAAAACCCATTCGTAATTCAGAGACAAAACGTGGTTTTCCCTTATTCTTTTTCGTTGGATTAAAACACTTGAAAATTCATTTGACGGAGTATTATTTCTTAAACAGATTTGTAATAATCAACCACTTAATGATATTGGTGGTGATAATAATCTGATTTTATAAATTCTTTTTCAAGTTCCGGTATAATTTCCGTTGGGTTTGTTAGCGGCATATCGTTATTGTAAAGGCTATAGTTCAGAAAATGCGCTTTTTTTAATTTCTCAAAATGTGGCAGTTTTGTTCTGTTGGTAGTTTCTTTATGATTCCCGTTTTCATCAACAATAATGACGTTTGGAAGGAAGACACCTTTTCTGCCAATAAATTTATCCATGATCTTCTGAGCTTCGTCAAACTCTTCCCGGGTTGATCTCCCCAGTGATTCGTATTTATAGATGGTTTTGCTATCCCAGGTTGAAATCATGGCATAACTTTCAGAAATTCTCTCATCAATCATGTTCCCATTATTTAAAGTATCGTGACCTGATGGCATTAAAAGCACTTTACCTCCACCACCTTCAATATTTGCTGCATATCGAGGCATAGTGATACCCGAGATCCAGCCTTGCAAATGTTTAATGTAGATTTCGCCAATCTGAACCGGCACAATAAAATGAACAATACCTTTTTCCTTATGGCATTGCAGTAAATAATAAGGATGTATGCCTATCCAGAACATTCTTCGAAATGTTTCAGCTAATGTTTTATAATTATCATTCACATGATTCAGTAAAACAGTTTGATTTCTGACAGTAAATCCATGCTGATGGATTTTCTTCACTGCATTTGCAAGATCATGCGTTATTTCATGATAATGGTTGACATGGGTCATGAAATACACATATTTCTCTAACCCTTTAGAATATTTGTTGGCTGAAACTTGTATCAGTTCGAGTAGTTCATCTGTAATACGCATGGGAAGCACAACCGGAACACGTGTAGCAATTCGAATCACACGCAAATGATCAATCTTGCTTAACTCTTCGAGAACATATTTCAATCGGTCGTTGCTTATCATCAAAGCATCACCACCGGTAACCAATACTTCATTAATATTTTTATTGAAACCGATGTAAAACAAACCTTTATCAATTTCATGGCGATTGACTTCTACGGTTCCGTCAAGAGATTTTGCCCTTTGACAATGAACACAATATGATGCACAACTTGTATTCTGGGCTACAAAAAGTGCTACCCGGTTTGGGTATCGCTGATACGCTGCTCCGTAACTTCTTGTATCTTCGCTCATTGAGCCTTCAATATCGGTATCATGAAATAATAAATTAGCCGGTGTAGGTACGCTCTGCCAGAAAATCGGGTCAAGCCGGTTTGCAGCATTTTCGCCATCCAGCATTTCAGGATGAAACGGATCAGCCGACATTAATGAGGCGTAATAAGGGCTAATTCTTAAAGGCTCTTTTCCTTGTATTTTTAACGTTTCAATGGTTCTTTCGATCTCTTTTTTCTGATAATCGTTTAATTCGATTACTTGTTGCAATTGTTCAACACTACGGATTGTATGACGCAGTTGCCAGTTTGGATCGGCCCATTGATCTTCAGTTACATTTTCCCATGCTTTGATTGTATTGAATTTTCTGGGTTCATATAATACATTTTGATCTTCAATCATGACTATTTGTTTATTTATTTTAACATATCATGTTGGCAGCAACAGTGATATTGAAAAGAATGTTTTTCATAATTTCCAACTCAAACGACAAGCTGTTTGAGTTTTTAAGTGGACAGTAAATTGACTACGCTGAATAAATTGAAGTATTCACTCCTGGACAGGCTGTCAAAGATATTCTGAAATTTATGGAGACTCTTCTTTTGGATCCTCCTTGAAAAGTTTTGTGAAAAACTGTGGCTCTTCGCCCGAAAACAAATTTATTCTATGCTGCTGATTACGAAACATTTTCCTGCATTCGATATTCTAAAGAGGGTGTCCCTCTTCAGCAATGATCGGAATGAATGAATTCATTGTATGATCTGGTTTGACTTCTTGAAGAACAATTGGGCTCTGAAGCCGAACAAAATTTTCTCCGATTCTTTTTTATCGGATCAAAAATAAAGAAAATTCTCTGTTTTGTATAGTTTTTCTATACCTCTTTTCCAAAGGAGGTGGTTTGACTGTATTTTTTATGGGAAATAGGCCGAAGTATTTTTACAGCCTACAGCCTGTCATTTCAGGCTGTTGTGTCGGGTTTTACCAGTCAACGGCAGCACGGCGCACCGGCATGGTCATGCAGCGTGCGCCACCGCCTCCGCGCGAGAGCTCGGCTCCTTCGATGGTGACCACAAATTTCTCGGTATGGGTCAGGTCAACCTTGTTTTTAAGCAGGTCTTTGGCTTTCACCACAGCATAGCCTTTCTTGCTCAATGCCTCAATGGTGTGGGTGTTGCGTCCGTAGCCGATGATTTTTCCGGGAGCCAGCGCAAAAAAGTTGGCTCCGCTCTGCCATTGCTCCCTCTCCATGATGACCGTGTCGGTGTCGCCTCCGCAATAAACGGGTTCGAGGTCGAGGCCGAGCTTCTTGAGTGCAGCCACAATATTTTTTTCTTCCCTGATTTTCACTACCTTATCATCGTCAATCTCGACATGGATGGTGATATGACGGCTCGAACGGAAGATGAGGGGCTCAAAAACCATACAGGTGTCACGGTCGAGCATAGTAAAAGTCATGTCGAGGTGGATGAATGATTCGGGCCTGGCGGGCAACTCTTGCAGGATGAGGTGCTTGGTACCCGGAAGGGTTTTCAGGTATTCCAGAATGGCATCGGCGCCCTGACTGGTTGTGCGCGAACTGATGCCACTCATGAAAATGTCATCACGGATAATGAGCACATCGCCGCCTTCGATGCTGCCTTTGCCGCTGCGGTCGTATTGCCGCACCGGATTCACCACCCTGGCGTTGAACAATGGGTGATGTCGGAAAATGGCCTCCATGATCCACGACTCGCGCTCGCGCACCTTCTTGGCCATCTGCGAAATCATCACACTGTCGTTCATGGTGAATGAGGCATCGCGGGTGAAGAAAAAGTTGGGCAGCGGATGAAGTGCAAAATGTTCGTGCGACAAAAAATTGGTGACGGTGTCTTTGCGCATCTCAACGCCTTCGATCAACTGGCGGATCAGCTCTTCGTGGCTGAGCTCATAAAGCTGCTGGCAAACATCTCCCGTTGTTTCCTGACGGCATATTTTGGCCAAAAGCTCGTTTTTAACTTCTTCATTTTTGAGTACATCGACCATCAGGTCTTTGACTTCAAGCACTTTGGCAAACTTTTTCAATACGCCAACAAACTGGCTGTAATCGTTTTGAACCACATGAAGATTCAGGATGTCGCTGTAAAGAGCCTGGCCGGCATCTTCGGGGGTCATGTTTTCAATTTCCCGGCCCGGGGTGTGGGTAATCACACATTCTAGTTTTCCGATTTCGGAATGAACTCCGACTTGAATTTGTTCTTTCGGACTCATAAAGAAGCACTTAAGTTGCAGCGTCTGATCGTGGTGGCAAGCACTTCGCGACCATTTGCATGTTTTGCAAAAATAGTAAAACTATCCGTGCTTCCGGCAAATTAGCTATGATATAGGGTTTGTCTTTTCTACATTATCTTCATTATCTGTGTTTTCGGTGGTGTCATAAAGTGGCAGAAAGGTGTACCCGTTGCCTGTCGTGTCCAAAAATCGAATGAAATCTGTAGTGGCAATGCTCAGGCTGGCCGTGTTGTCGTTGGGATGAAAACTCAGGCGTGGCGCCTTTAAAAGGTTTTCGTCAATAAAAACATGCACATGTTGCTCTTTGTCGTTGATAAGCCCAAAAGGGGAGACACTACCCGGCTTTAGCCCAAGATGCTTTTGCATGCGTTCGGGCGAAGCAAAGCTGAGCTTGCCTTGCTTCAATCGTTTTTCAAGCTCGTGAATGCCCAGTTGATAACGGCAGTCGAAAAGTACCAAATAATGCCGGTTACCCTTGTGATTGCGGAAAAACAGGTTCTTGCAATGAACCGAATCCAGGTCTTTCCAATAAAGTAGCGCTTCCTCGATGGTAGGAGTGGGCGGATGATAAATCACAGTGTACGGGATTGAAAGCCGGTCTAAAACCTCAAAAACCTGTTGATGCTTTTCGTTTGTCATCTCGTGCTGTTAAAATGAGAACCCCGACCGTGAAAGCCAGGGTTCTGAATATGAATCTTTTGTTTTACAAGTTTATTCTTCTTTCCAGTCGGCCAGGAAGATGTTGGTGTCGTGCGTCCCGCCATTGTTGCGGTTGCTTGAAAAGGCCAGTTTTTTGCCGTCAAACGAAAACATCGGGAAAGCATCAAAAGTATCGTCGAAGGTGATTTGCTGCAATCCTGTTCCGTCGAGGTTGATCATGAAAAGATTGAATTGGTATCCGCGTTTGGAATGGTGGTTTGAACTGAACAGGATTTTCTCGCCCGAAGGATGGAAATAGGGAGCCCAGTTGGCTTTCCCCAGATGGGTAATCTGTCGCAGATCGGAACCGTCAACATTGCAAACGTAAATCTCCATATTGGTGGGCATGACTAAGCCCTGTTTCAGCAGATCTTTGTATTCCTGCTGTTCTTCCGGTGTTTTCGGGCGCGATGATCTGAAAACCAACTTGCTGCCATCGGGCGAGAAAAAAGCGCCGCCATCGTAGCCCAGCTCAAAAGTGATTTGTTTCACATTGCTTCCGTCAATGTCCATGGTATAAAGCTCTAAGTCGCCCGAGCGATCCGAAGTAAATACGATTTTGTCGCCTTTGGGTGAAACGGTGGCCTCGGCATCGTAGCCCGGATTTTCGACTAAGGTTTTGATGATGTTCCCTTTTAAATCGGCCACATAAATATCGTAGTCACTGTATATTGGCCAGACGTATTTGCCATCCTCGCGCGGCTCGGGCACATGCGGACAACTTCCATTGCCCTGATGTGTCGAGGCAAAAAGAATGGTGGTGTCGCCGGGCATGAAAAACGAGCAGGTGGTGCGCCCCAATCCGGTGCTGATCATTTGAGGCATGACGGTGTCCATGTGCGAATCGGCCAGACGGGTATAAAAAATCTGATCACAGCTTAAATCCCATGCCGGATTATTCGACTGAAACACAAGCATCTGGTTATCGAAACTAAAATAGGCTTCAGCATTGTCGCCTCCAAAAGTGAGCTGTCTTACCTCACCGAAATGAACTTCCTGGTCGTAATGGATGGTGGTTTTTACCTTTGTGCTTCCGTGCGAGTGGTCATGGCTATAATCGTGCCGGTGACCCTGACTGCACGAATACAAAAATGAAAGCGGCAAAATCAAAAAGAAAAGAAAACGCATAACAAATTGAATATTAGTTGATAATAGTTAATGAGTACTGATATACAAACAATTTGAAAATCGAAATTGTTTAACGGACTTTGCAAAAATACATTATTTGCCGATGTGGCGTTTTTGCCTGAGGGCGTTGGCTGTGTGCGATTCAGTGTGTTGTAACAGGTTTTCTACCTTTCCTTCAAAAACAATTTTTCCGCCCTTATTGCCGCCTTCCGGGCCCAGATCAATCACCCAGTCGGCAGCCAGAATCACTTCCGGATTATGCTCAATCACTACCACGCTATGGCCATTTTCGATGAGCGCATTCAGCGAATCGAGCAGTTTGCGGATGTCGTGAAAATGAAGTCCTGTCGTGGGTTCATCAAAAATGAACAAAGTGGGTTTTTCGTTTTGTCCTTTGGTCAGGAAAAAGGCAAGCTTGATACGCTGAGCCTCGCCGCCACTCAATGTGTTCGACGATTGTCCCATCTTCAGATAACCCAGACCCACTTCCTGAAGCGGCAACAGGCGTTGCACGATTTTAGGGCACAGTGGCGACAGAGCTTTGTTTTCTTCAAAAAAAAGAATGGCTTCGTCAATGGTCATTTCAAGGAGCTCGGCAATATTGACGCCGGCAAAACGTACGTCTAACACCTCATCCTTGAAACGCCGCCCTTTACAAACCTCACACTCCAAAAACACGTCGGCCATAAACTGCATTTCAATTTTCACGGTTCCTTCGCCTTCACAGGCATCACAGCGCCCGCCCGGCACGTTGAACGAGAAAAACCCGGGTTTGTAATTTCTGGTTTTGGCCAATTTAATTTCGGAATACAATTGCCTGATATCGTCAAAAGCCTTGACGTAGGTTACAGGGTTTGAGCGCGATGAACGTCCAATCGGGTTTTGGTCAACCATTTCAACCGTGCCAATACGGTTCAGGTCGCCTCTGAGCTCGGCGTAGCGACCGGTTTTTTCGGCAAAACCACCGGTGTTTTTTTTCAGGGCAGGGTAGAGGATACCTCTGATGAGCGATGATTTTCCCGAGCCGCTTACTCCCGTAACCACCATGAGAATGCCTAAAGGAATCTTTACATTGACCGACTGTAGATTGTTTTCCATGGCGCCGGTAATTTCCAGATAGTCGCGCCACGAACGACTTCGCCTCGAGTCTGTAACCACTTCTTTCCCCGCCAGATAACGACCTGTGAGGCTTGTTTCGCTTTTTAGAACCTCGTCAAATGTGCCCTGAAAAACCAATTCACCGCCCAGACGTCCGGCCAGCGGCCCAATATCAATTACCTGGTCGGCAGCTTTGATGATGTCTTCGTCGTGTTCAACAACCAAAACTGTATTACCGATATCACGAAGCCGTTTCAATACCCTGATGAGGCGAATCGTGTCGCGGGGATGAAGCCCGATGCTGGGCTCGTCGAGAATATAGGTTGATCCCACTAAGCTCGAACCTAATGAGGTGGCAAGATTGATACGCTGCGACTCGCCCCCCGAAAGACTGTTCGATAAACGATTGAGCGTCAGATAACCCAAGCCTACATCCAGAAGAAATTCTAAGCGCGAAATAATCTCGGTCAGCAACCTCTTGGCAATCTGCAGTTCAGTTTTGCTCAGCTCAATATTTTTGAAGAAGTCATACGCCTCTTCTAACGACATTAACACAATTTCGGAGATGTTTTTGCCGCCAACCTGCACATATGAAGCATCTTTTCGTAAGCGCGTGCCCTCACATTCCGGACAAACCGTCTTCCCCCGATAACGCGAGAGCATCACACGGTATTGAATCTTGTACGTCTGCTCTTCGAGCTGCCGGAAGAAATCATTGAGCCCTTCGAACCATTGATTGCCCGTCCATAAAAGTTTCCGCTGAGCATCGCTGAGCTGATAATAGGGTTTGTGAATCGGGAAATTAAAAAGTGAAGCATTGGAAACCAAACGATCACGAAACTCGCCCATCTTTTCCCCTTTCCAGCATGCAATGGCTCCTTCATAAACCGAAAGTGCCTTGTTTGGAACCACTAAATCTTCGTCAATGCCGATTACCGATCCGAAGCCTTCACATTTTTTGCAGGCTCCAAACGGGTTGTTGAAAGTGAACATATTGACCGAAGGCTCTTCAAACGTCATCCCGTCGGCTTCAAAGCGGTCGGAAAAAGTGTAGCGTTTTTGTTCTTCATTTAGCTCCACAATCAGATGACAATGTCCCCGGCCTTCGTAAAAAGCCGTTTGTACCGAGTCGGCAGCACGTGCCAAAAATTCATCGTCAATCTCACCAATTCGAAGTCGGTCAACTAAGATCTGAAGCTCATCGGCCGGAGGGAGTTTTTTTTGTTTCAACAGCTCGTCAATCCGAAACACTTGATCGTGGTGCAATACCCGTGCAAAACCTTGCTGCATCAGAATTGTGAGATGATCGTGCACGCTACGGCCGGCAATACTCACCAAAGGCGCCACCACATAAACCATTGATTGGGGCTTGCAAACCATGATAAAATCAACCAAATCTTTTACGGTGTGGCGCTTCACCACCTGATGTGAAACAGGCGAAATGGTTTTCCCGATGCGGGCAAAAAGAAGCTTCAGATATTCATAAATCTCGGTGCTGGTACCAACGGTGGAACGCGGATTTCGGGTATTTACTTTCTGTTCGATGGCAATGGCCGGCGATAATCCGCTGATGTTGTCCACATCGGGCTTGTTCATCCTGCCCAGAAACTGACGCGCGTAGGCGCTCAAACTCTCCACATAACGCCTTTGGCCTTCGGCATACAAAGTGTCGAAGGCAAGCGACGATTTACCCGAACCCGAAAGGCCGGTGATGACGATAAACTTGTTTTTGGGGATGCTTAGGCTGAGGTTCTTCAGGTTGTTCACCCTTGCACCGGTAATGTGGATATGGTTTTTGCGAGTTTCGGAGTCCATGAAGGCAGTAAAAGAAAAATTTTTGCGAAATTATCACAATAATTTGCTTTTTATGAAATTGTGGTTAATTTTGCCTCATCATTGAACAAAAGCGAACCCTGCAATTCATTAACCCTTAAAGCATAGGAGGCCTTTATCGAGATCACTTTTACACTATAGTTTACCTAAATTAAAAGTGAGCTCTATGAACGCTATTGAATTGAGCGATAAGGAGCTGGTTGAAGATTACATCAATGGAAATCAATCCAGCTTCGAAGTATTATTGAATCGTCATCAGGCCAGGGTTTATTCCTATATCCAGATGCTTGTGAAAGATCGGCAATTGGCCGACGACATCTTTCAGGATACCTTCATCAAAGTCATCCGTACCCTTAAAGGAGGTACTTACAACGAAGAAGGGAAATTTATCCAATGGGTGATGCGTATCGCACACAATCTTGTAATTGATCATTTTCGTAAAAGCAAACGACTCCCCATGACCGATTCTGGTCCGGATGATTACCGTGGAGCCGATTTACTTGGTTTGAGTGATAGATCCATTGAGGAACAGATGATTACCGATCAAATTCATAAAGACCTGCGCAAGATGATTGATTTTCTCCCCGACGAACAACGTGAAGTGTTGTATTTGCGCCTTTATGTTGAGATGAGTTTTAAAGAAATTGCCGAAATGACCAACGTAAGCATCAATACTGCCCTTGGCCGTATGCGCTATGCCTTGATCAATATGCGTAAAATGGTAAAAGAGAAGAATGTGAGCCTAACTTACTAAACGAACCTGATTCGTTCTGCGAAATCCGGCGGTTGTGTTGATGCTTAGCCGCCGGATTTTATTTTTTTTCGAAATACGGCATACCATACGGTTGAAGAGACCAAACCAATGAGGATGCCCACAAAAACATCCACCGGATAATGAACGCCCAGCGCCATTCGCGAATAGGCGATTAAAACAGCCCAGATAAAAAACGGAATACTTACTGCCAATGTCGGAAACGCAATGCTCATGGCCGTGGCAATCACAAAAGCATCGGTGGTGTGCCCCGAAGGAAAAGAAGGACTCCCACCCGAAGTCATCTTTTCGATGAAATCGTAAGTTTCGAAAGGCCGCGGACGCTTCACCGCATATTTTAAACTGGTAGTGATGAACACGGCCGTGAGTACTGCCACGATCAAATAGATTGCTTTTTGCCTGAGCTTTGCCGTTTTTTTGCGTAGGGCAATAGCTAAAACTACAAGTGGCGTGACAAAAGCAACAGGTCCTGCAGTTTGAGTCAATACCCTGAGAAATGGATCTAAAAACCGATTTCGATTCAGGTTTATTTCTTTAAGTAGCTCAATATCCGTATTCTGACCAATGAGCACCAGAGGGCTGATCAATGCCATAAGAAGCAACAACTGCCAAAAATTACCTTTCGCAAAAAAACATTTCATCGCTGACATTGATTTCCTATAATCAGAGTGCGAAATTAGTCATTTGCCCCAAGTATTGGAAATGCTGCCCCAACCTATTTCTGCTGAACGTGGCTCTTTTTAAGTCGGAAAAAATTAAAGAAACATTGAAATTCAAGCTGTTTTGAGAAATTGTTCAGTTAAACTCAAATCGCAAACCTGCATCAAAAGTCCGGCCAAACGACCAAAAACCTTTAAAAGTGTCGAGCTGGTGACTTGAACCGTCTTCGCCATTGAGGATATAACGGGCATTGAAAAGATTGTTGAAGCGCCCAAAGAAATCCAGACGATTTCCTGATAAATGGACGGGAATCTGAAATCCGAGATGGGTGACTGTAGCCTGTGGTAAACGAAACGACTGGTTTCGGTCTGTAGCATCTTGCCGGCCCGATGGGTCGAAGCGGGCATATTGCCTACGGTAATGAATGGTTTCGATTTGAATGGTCATCTCTCGCCAAGGTTTAAACTCAAGCGCTAGTCCTAATTGCGTTTGCGGCTGTCCGCCAACATAAAGCCCTTTGGCATAAACATTTACGGTGTCAACGGCCACATTCTGGTCGTTGAACAAAACCGCACTCACATCATTCTGCCATCTCCAGTCGCCGGCTGAGGCTATGCCATGGATGCGAATATGCTTTGTAGGGCTGTAAATTAGCTCGGCTTCAATACCCAGATGTTTCGAGTGTAGTCCGCTGACCATCGCCCGCGATTGAGTGTTGTTTTCGAGTTGAATATATTCATACGATAAAAATGCAACATCCCGCCAAAGGGTGTAATAAGCTGAAAAGTTGATGTTTAGCTTGTTTTGGATCAGGCTATAACCGACTTCTGCAGTGTTTACCTTTTCGTTCTGGAGGTTGAGGGTAGGGATGTTGTTATAGTTTCCAAAGACAAATTTATAATAGGGCGCTTTGGACAACATTGCTGCGTTGAGGTAGAGATGTTGGGTTTCTGTAACTGCGAATCCTATCCCGGCTTTGCTGTCGAAGCCAAAGCGACTCACGGTCGGGCTCCATTTATCCTGGGGATAATTGTATTCATCTCGCCTTTTGTAAGTATTTCCTGAGGTATTGGCCGAAGCAAAAAACATCCATCTCCCCTGATGAACTTCTATTTGTGAGAAAAGAGTGGCCTGATGTGTCAGGGTGCCGTTATGCAAACGAATGATGTCTCCCGGTTTTTTGAGAGGCTCTCTTCCGGCTCTTCCAGCTATTGACCAGGCATAGTCATCCACATAAAAATCACCTCCCAGTAAATCAGAAACTTCCTGCCTGAGGTCGGAACTGAAATAGCGATAGTGAATGCCGCTGATCCATTTGGTGTGTGGTGTTAAGCGTATTTCCAAATTGGAAATCAGACCGGCCCAGATGTGGCTGGCCAAAAAATCGGTCTGCACCACCTTGCTGAAACTGCTTAATTTCCGGCCATCGTCGAGAGTGAGGGTGTCAGTGTTGGATTGATTGTACCGATAGACAGCATCCCAGTCAATCTGACCCGAGGCTGTTCGAAAGCTATAGAGATTGACATTCGGGTCAAAACTGTCGCTCCATTTACCACCTCCGGCGCCGGGCGAAAAATAGACCGAAGTGGCCAGCAGACTCCGGGGATCGAGTTGCAGATAGTGGCTGAGAGCCAGATGGGGCTTATGGTAAAAATTCTGCGAACTGTTTCTCACCATCCCATTCCAACCACCCCACTCTTTATTATAATCATATCCAAAACGGGTTACCTCGTTGTGGCTGAGCATGATATTGCGTTGCCCGTGTTTTTCCGGCCCACCCAATGCCGTAAAGACAATTCTCTGTTGTGTACTGATTTCTTTGCTGATGGCTGTAAAATATGACCAGCCGTCCACAAAAGTGCCGCCGATATAACCCGGACCTTTGGTGCGCGAAACCAAAAAGCGATATGACCAGCCGTTTTCATGACGGCCTGAATGATAGCTCAGGCTCAACCGGTTATTGCCATAATCGGTGGTTTGAAGGTTGAACACAGCTTTTCGCTCATCGTTGTTGCTAAGAGTGATAATGTTTACCGTACCACCTACAGAATTCAAAGCCACCTTTGATGCGCCAATGCCGCGTTGTATCTGGATGGAAGAAGCCACTTCGGTCAGCCCCATCCAGTTGTTCCAGTAAACAAGTCCGTTTTCGGCTCCATTGATGGGAACGCCATCGAGCAACACCGCGATATTTTCCTGTTCAAATCCCCTGATGCGCATACTGGCATCGCCCGATCCACCACCTTCGCGGTGTGAGTACAGACCCGGACTGAAGTTGAAAACTTCGGGCAAAGGCTTATCGCCCAGCTCGGCAGCAATCTTTTGCTGCGACACAGTCTGAAAAGCAATGGGATTGTAGCGGGCAACGGCTTGCCCCGAAAGGATATTCACCTCGTCGAGTTGGATGCTGACGGCCTTTAAACGGATATTCACCGGCTCGTCCGAAATGGGTGCATCAATCACTGCTTCGGTGGTTTCGTAGCCAAGCAGACTGCATCGCAATGTGGCCGGAAACGAGCTGATATGGATTGAAAACCGGCCTTTTGTGTCGCTAAGCACACCTGCAGTATTGCCTTTCAGAACGATATGCGCACCGGAAAGCGCCTGACCGCTTTGCGTATCGGTGATGCTGCCCTGAATCATGGTTTGCGAAATAGCCAAACTTTGGATGGCTATCAGAAAAAGAAGAAAAATACTCCGTAACATATTGTTGAGGTTTTGCAAAAAAAAATACCCTGATACCATTCGTCAGGGCAGACATACAAAACCAAAACGCAAAACGTAAACCGCTCGGATTGACGTATGATGCAAAAGGCTAAAGCCAGTGCAACGCAATAAGGTCATTCTTCTTCCATCCAGACTTTAACTGTCGGTGCCGGAGTTTCACCGGCTCAGTCCTGCTTTTGGCAAGAGTCGCGGACTATCACCGCCGATCGGGAATTGCACCCTGCCCTGAAGAATTTGAATGCAAATTTAGTGTTTTTCAATAATCTCCGAAGAGTCCAATCAGTTTGGATTGTTTCTAAATTGAACAGACGCCGTCTCCAACAACGAAAACGGCATCTGGAATAGGCTTAAAACACAGGAAATCAGCGTTTATCTCTTTTTGTTATTCAGATATTCCATAGCATTCAGGGCAGCTAAGGTGCCATCTGCTACAGCTAATGTGATTTGACGATGGCGTTTGGCCACGGCGTCGCCTGCTGCAAATACGCCGGCAACATTGGTTTGCATCTGGCTGTCCACAACAATTTCGTGACGCTCGTTAAGATGGATGCAGCGACCATTTAAAAAGTCGGTATTTGCTTCATAACCAATGAAAATGAACACGCCATTTAACGGGAGATCGTATCGTTTGTTGGAAACATGGTCTTCAACGGTTACCGACTCAAGATGTTCGTCGCCATTAAAGGATACTATGGTCGAGCTGAGTCTAATATCAATTTTATCGTTTTCACGCACCTGTTCTTGGGCATGTTCAAATCCTTGAAAATGATCGAATTGGTGTATCAGGGTTACTTTGCTGGCATATTTGGTGAGCGAAACGGCTTCTTCCAATGCGCTGTTACCGCCGCCAACCACGGCAATTTCTTTTCCGGTAAAAAAGTCGCCATCGCAGGTGGCACAGTAGGAGATGCCCTTGCCTTTGAATTTTTCTTCGCCAGCTACACCAAGGCTGCGCGAACGTCCGCCGGTGGCAAGGATAATGGTGTCAGCAGTATAATGATTGCCGTTGCTCAAGCTCAGAGTTTTCACAGTTGACTCAAAATCAATGTCTTGAATTGATATGCCTGACAGAATGTCGCAGCCTAAGTTTTTGGCCTGCTTCCGCATATTGTTGCTGAGCTCGTAACCCGATATGCTTTCAAAGCCCGGGTAATTGGCAATTTCGTGGGTGAGAATCATTTGTCCGCCTGCCACGCCTGAATCCAAAATCAACACCTTGGCTTTGGCGCGCGAGAGGTAAATTCCGGCTGTGAGTCCGGCCGGACCGGCTCCTATGATGATTGAATCGTAATGGGTAGTCTGCATGGGAAATATTAGGAAATCTTGTTGTAAATGAAAGTGAAAAGGAAAAAAGCTGCACCCCAAAATTACCGGAAGAGCTTTCTTCCTTTATTCAATCGTCTATGCTTTACCAAATTCACGATCAAGAATTGTGGTAATCTGGTCGCGGTTCTGGATACTGCTCGTTGCGGCAGCTACTTTGCCATCTTTGAAATATACGGTGAAGGGAAGTCCCATGAAACTGCGACATTCCGGCAGATTGCGGATGACAGCTGCCTCGGGCGAATCGAACATCATATCACGGAAAGCTACATGTTTATACTCGTCTTCAAGTTCTTCCATGATGCCGTAAACCGGAATACACATGGGCCCCATGCGCCCGCAACATACCATGACGTTGGCTTCGCTGTTGATAAGTTCGTTGAGTTCTGCTGCTGTTGCAACATGCTTGAGATTTGTTGGAAGTACCATTTGAAAATCGCTTTAATTGTTAAAAAAATGTTATTTCCACCCCCCGAATCATAAATCATGCCAAAGGGTGATACTAAAGCGATTTAAACTGACTGCTTTTCTAGATTGGAAGTCCTTTTGATTTGGTAAAGAGCGCGTTAAAGGGAAAGTCGCTTGATAATGCGTAGTTTGTGAGTGTATCTTTTTTGACTGACATTGAAAATTCCATGATGGTCAATCCTGTCAGTTTTGACATATCCCGAGGCATGAATGACAGTTTTGTTGTCGGTTAAGATGCCAACATGACTTATTTTCCCTTCCTCGTTATCGAAAAAGACCAAATCGCCGACTTCGGCTTCTTGTAAAAAATCAATGGTTTGACCATGCTCGGCCTGTTGCCAGGCATCACGCGGAAGTGTAATACCTGCGACTTTGTGAATGAGTTGGATGAAACCCGAACAATCCATGCCTAAAGAAGTCCGCCCTCCCCACAGATAGGGTGTCCACAACAATTTTGTTGCAAACGACATCAGCAGATCGGTTTTTTCGCGCATGCTCAAGGGGTGTGTGAAAGGGTTGGCTATAACATCTTCGTTTCGATAATGCAGGTTTTCGCGCAATTCTGACCCGAAGCTGAGACGAAAACTATTCCCAGTGGAATCATGAACTTCGGCCAATGGGTTGACAATCAGGTGTGTTGCCAATGGTGGGGGTTCTTCCGAAAACCTGTTCGAGGGATCGGAAGGCCACGAAGTAATCCAGCCTTCGTAGCCATCGAAAAGGCAGCGGATAAAAAGCCAGTGTGTCTCGCGATGAAGCAATTCAAAAGCTTCGCCATATAAGAGCTGATTAACCATCTCGGCTCTTTCATCGGGCATACGGCGCATTGGAATCTGACTCAGAAGGCTGTATATATAGGCCATTACAAACAACAATTTTGAACAAAAATAGCAAATCCGGCCTTTGTTACTCCAACCTGTGTTTTCATGAAGCATATTTTCTATTTTTGTCAGGTTGAAGCCTTTCACATGAAAAACATCCTCAGCAAATTGCAGCACAAATCCTACGAGTGGTTCAAAGTCGTTTCGTTTGTCATTGCCATCATCTTAGTCATGTGGTTTTTGCCGCGTGTCGGGAAGTTTAAATATGAGTTTCAGGCTGGCAAACCCTGGAATCACCCCACCTTATATGCTCCTTTTGATTTTGCCATTCATAAATCCGACCGACAGCTTTCGGAGGAGAGAGAACGTATTGAAAACCAGAATTATCCTTATTTTGAATTTGATGCAGAGGCCACGGCTAAAGCCCGTGAAGCGCTCCATCTGCTGCTCGACGAAAAACTTCCCGATCAGTTACTCAACCGGAGGAAAACCCGCCAGCTTGTCCTGAAAATTTTTGAAACGGTCGAAAACAGGGGAGTGATTCAACATCATAAAGTGTTGGATAAGGCTGGTAAAGACCAGCGTATTCAGGTGGTTCGCGACAGAGTGGCAAGCGTTTATGCCCTTTCCGACTTGTTTACCATCGCTTCGGCATATGAATTTGCAACGCGAATGGCAGACACTGCCCGTTTTGTGGACAAACAATTAGTGGTTCAGATTGTGAGCGAATCGTTTGTGCAGAATTTGGTGTACAACGAAAAAATGTCGAAACAGGAACTCCAGGCTGCATTCGAAAAAATGTCGGAAACTTATGGCCTTGTGCAGCAGGGCGAGCTGATCATTTCGGAAGGCGATGTGGTGAATGAGGAAAAGTTTATGAAACTCAACTCATTACGAGCCGAGACAGAGCAACGGACCGGTGACTTTAAACGGATAAACACCCTTTTGGTTGGGCAGTTTATCCTCGTCTTGGCCGTGTTTACCACACTTTTCCTTTTTATCCGTTTTTTGCGCAACGAGCTGTTCAATGAGTTGAAAAAAATCAACCTGATTTTGTTGCTCATGCTCCTGACCATTTTACCCAGCTACCTGATCCTCTCACGTGAAGCCGGCCTGGTTTATCTTTTACCTTTTGGGCTGCTGCCTATCATTTTAATTACTTTTTTCGATTCCCGCACCACCGTTTTGGTTCATCTGCTCACCATTTTTTTGGTCTCGATTGTAGTGCCCAACGCTTTTCAGTTTGTGTTTCTGCAATTGATTGTGGGCTATGTGGTCGTTTTCAGTTTAGATCAACATGGACGCAGAGTTTATTTTTTCCGGACTTCGGGACTTATTTTTCTGACCTATCTGATTATATACACCGGTTTCAGTTTTATTCAGGTTTCTGAATTTGCGCTGATTGACACAAAAACCATTTGGTTTTTTGCCTTGAGTGCAGCTTTGACGCTGCTGGCCCTGCCGATGATTTATTTTCTTGAACGCCTTTTTGGACTTATTACCGACCTTACCCTTCTCGAACTTAGCAACACCAATAGTCCGTTACTCAGGGAGTTAGCCTCACGTGCGCCGGGAACTTTCCAACATTCGATGCAGGTTGCCAATTTTGCCGAGGAAGCGCTTTACGCCATTGGCGGAAATGTGTTGCTGGCCCGCACCGGTGCACTTTATCATGATATCGGAAAAATGGCCGAACCATATTATTTTATTGAAAACCAGATGGGCAGCTATAATCCTCATGACGATCTGATGCCGGCCGAAAGCGCCGAAATCATAATCGGACATGTGATTAAAGGCATAGAAACAGCGCGAAAAGCCAATATTCCTGATCAAATCATTGATTTTATCCGGACACATCACGGAACCAGCCGCGTGAATTATTTTTATGTAATGCAGCAACGCATGAACCCGGGACTCAACGTGGATGAACGTGATTTCTGTTATCCCGGCCCGCTTCCTTTTTCAAAAGAAACAGCCGTGGTGATGATGGCAGATTCAGTGGAAGCTGCCTCCCGAAGCATGAAAGAGCCGGACGAACAAAAAATCAATGATTTGGTAGAATATATTATCAGCAAGCAAATCGAGACCAATCAGTTTGTGAATGCCAACATCACCTTTAGGGATATACGGGTGGTGAAAGGTATTTTGAAGAAAAAACTGCTCAACAGCTATCATGTCAGGATTGCCTATCCTGAATAATCGGACTCAGCTTTTCAACGTATTTGAGTGCTTCGGGGCCTAAATTGAAAAGCAAATCGAGAATGCTGAGATTTGGTCGGAATGGCTGTCGGTCGGAAAAGACCTGAATATATTCAGGGTATCTGTTGATGTTTCCATAAGATGTAAGTTCAAATGCAGTGCGTAAATCGTAAACATCGGGCCAATGAGCCTGCCATTCTGGCGTGAAATCATGCTTTTTGGTCACCTTCAGTAAATCTAAAACCAGCGCAAGCGCGGCCTCGTTCAATTCGACCAAAGTGGTTGGACGTGTTTCGAAAAATTGCTCGAAACGATGCCGATAAAACTGAAAAAAAGGCGACTTGTTGTAGGCAGAATATAAGGTTCTCCAGTGTTTGCGAGGCCATCCGTCTTCATAAAAAACTTCAATCTGTGAAGTTAGGCTATGGTTACCCTGTGTTTTGACCACAGGAACAGTCAGGTGTGCCGGCCCCTGTGGTGTAAGAATATAACAACGGTTGCGAATGGTTTGCTTGGGATAAGTTTCCGTGAGTTCAATCCATACGTTGGACGAATGAAGATAATAAGCCATCCAGCCGATGGGCGGGAAATAAGAGGTGGGAAGCAAAAGCCGACTTTGTTTCATGACCGCAAATTTACGGCTTCTACAAACGAAAAAGGCAGCCTAAGGGCTGCCTTTTTCGTTTGTATTGAGGTTTATTGTTTGAGCAATACTTCGTTGATGGCCTGGCGAAGCGACTCTTTAGGCAGGGCGCCCATCGCCATCTGTGGCTGACCCTCTTTGGGGCAGAAAAGAAGCGATGGAATGCTGCGAATGCCAAACACGCTCGAAAGCTCAACCTGATCTTCCGTATCAACTTTATAGATGTGGATCTTTCCGGCGTATTCCTTCGACAAATCTTCAAGAATAGGAGCAACCATTTTGCAAGGCTGGCACCAATCGGCGTAAAAATCAATCAGGCAGGGCAGATCACCTTCGTATTTCCAGTCTTTGTTTTGTTCGTAGTTGAAAACTTTGCTAAGGAAAGTGTCTTTTGTTAAATGTTCCATTTTGTAATTTTTCTGTTAAAGTTCATCAATTCTTTTTAACAAGCTGTTCATCAACAACTTTTCTGTACATTTCTTCGGTCAATGCACCGGCTTGCATCATCGGCTGGCCGGTTTGCGGGATAAAAAGCACACTCGGAATGCTGCGAATCTGAAACACAGCAGCCAATTGTTGCTCTTTGTCCACATTGATCTTATAGATTTTCAGTTTACCGTCATATTCTTTAGCCAACTGATCCATGATGGGTGCAATTTTGCGACAGGGAGCACACCAGTCGGCATAAAAGTCAACAATGGCAGGTAGTTCGCCGGCATAAACAAATTCCTGTGGGTTTTTCTCAAAATTCCAGACTTTGTTTAAAAAAGAGTCGTATGTGAGAAATTCTACTTTGCCACCATCGGATGTTTTTTCAATGGGTTTCTTGTCATCACCCTGATTGGCAGCGGTGTTAGAGCAGGCAGTGGTAAGAATCAGCAGGGTGCTGAGCGAGAGGAGCAGATTTTTAATCATGATTAGAGTTTTGGAATTTTTTGCAAAAGTAATGTTTTTCTAAATCGCTTTATTATCACTTTTCGTAATTTTGTACAAATTTTATGCCGAACGTAAGAAAATGGTTTTGAAAGACAGTTCTACTAACGAAATGGAAAAAATACAGGATTTGGAAGAGGTTTATCTGAAACTATTGGCCGAAGACAAGTGGAAGGAGGGTTTTGTGTGTCGCAAATGCGGCCATACCAATTATTGTAAAGGCAAGAAGCCTTATTCACGGCGCTGCACACGCTGTAAAACTGAGGAATCGGCCACCGCACATACCATTTTTCACCATTGCAAAATGCCACTGACTGAGGCAGTTGAGTTGGCAAAACGGGTTTGTTCGGAGCCTGAGGTGTCGTCCTATCAGCTTTCGCGTTCAATGGATCGCCGGCAAATGACGTGCTGGAAATTTAAGGTTAAAATTTTAGAGTGCCGTGAGAACCCTGACAAAATGTCGGTTTTGAAAAGCTTTTTGGACGTTGCCGAACAGAATCAGCCATGAAAACCGGCATTTATTTACACCAACGGGTGTAGTCGCCTACATTCGGAAGCCCCAGTGACTCGGCTTTGAGATAATGAAAGCAAGCCATCTGACGATCTTGAAGATAATCGTATAACTGCCCGAGTCCGAAATGCGCTTCGGCATAATCGGGCTTCAGCTCGATGGCTTTTTTGTAATCGGCCATTGCGCCATCGTTGTCTTTCAGATTGCGTTTGCAGGCAGCCCGATAATAATAGGCTTCAAACGAATGGTCATTGAATTTGATGGCCTGATTAAACTCGACAAGCGCCTCTGAATGCTGCGCCTGAAAAGTAAGATCAATCCCTTTGAGAAGATGAGACTGGGATTTTTCGATATTTGGCCCGCAAGCCGAAAAAATCATGGGGAGTATGATTGCGGCCAACCAAAAAGCTGGCAATGGGAAAGGACAGTTCACAAAATTCTTCATCATTTGAATGTGGCAATAATTTCCTTGGTTTTTTGAATGAGAAAACGGAGCTCTTCCTGATTCACCGATTCGGCGATAAATCGCAGATAAGGTTCGGTATTAGATGGACGGATATTGAGCCAGAAAGTTGGATAATCGAGTCGGACTCCGTCAAAAGTAAGCATACGTTGCGGTTTTTCTTTTGAGGCGAAATAGTCCACAACGGCCTGAATGGCATCTTGTTTGGCTTCTACCTTAAAATTGATTTCACCGCTGTTGTGGTAAGGCGAAATTTTCTGGATCAATTGCGATAAACTGATGCCTTTTGCTTTAAACTGATCTACCAGGCCGAGTACAATGAGCGCTGCCATCAGGCCGCTGTCTGAATAGTAAAAATCGCGGAAGTAGTAATGACCAGCCAATTCACCTCCATACAACCCGTTGATTTCACGTAGCTTAGATGCTGCATAGGCGCGACCAACCCTCCAGGTCTCTACTTCTGCTCCAAATTGTTGAAGATATTCACCGATGGCTTTCGAACTGCGGATATCTTGGAGCACAATGCCGTTTCGACCTTGGATCTCAAAGAAAAAATGACCGAGCAGGGCAATCATCAGATCGGGCGACACAAAATTTCCTTTTTCGTCAATAAACATGACGCGGTCGGCATCGCCATCGAAAATCAAACCGATATCACATAGTTTTTTGATGACTAACTCCTTGATTTGTTCCTGATTCTCCGGTTCTAACGGATTGGGCTCGTGCCCCGGGAAACTGCCGTCGGCTGTGTCGTTGATATAGAAAGGCTCATTTCCGATCAACTGTTTGACGAAAAGTGCAGCCATCCCGTTGCTGCAATCAATCCCTACCCGAATATTGGACAAGGGGTTGACATATGATTTCAGGAAACGAAGATATTCGGATTGCGGCTCAATTTTTTGAATTTGTCCTTTTATTTCTGAGGGTGTAATGTTGTTGTTTTCAACAAGATATTCCAAATCTCGAAGGCCATTTTCATAACCGACTGGCATCACACCGGCGCCTGAAACTTTCAATCCATTGTGGTTTTTGGGATTATGCGATGCGGTGATCATCACGGAACCCTTATAATTGTAGTGCCCGGTGGCCCAATAGATCAAGGGAGTTGTGCAAAGTCCAGCATCGTGTACATTGGCTCCGGCGTCGGTGATGCCACGACTCAAAGCATTGAAAACGGTATCGGATGAATGACGCAAATCGCGTCCAACTAAGATTGTATTTGCTTTGAGAATTCCGGGAAGAAAAAAACCAATTCTGTAAACATCCTCAGCGTTGAAATCAATTTCCCATTCGCCGCGAATGTCGTATGCTTTAAATGCTTTCATCAAATGTTATTTTCTGATATTCAATCTGTTGAGCGCTTGCCGAAAACGCCATGCATTGATTTCATGTTCGGCATAAGAGCTGGCAAAGACATGGTAGCCCGACATATCGTCTTTTGCACAAAAATAGTAATAATAGTGTTTGTCGGGACTAAGTACAGCCTCGATGGAGGCAATGGAAGGAATGCAAATCGGGCCCGGTGGGAGACCGGGATACATATAGGTATTGTAAGGTGACTCAATGGTTTTATGAATGTCAAGCACCCGCCGGATTTCAAAATCACCGGCGGCGAAAACTAAAGTCGGATCGGCCTGCAACCGCCATCCGCCGCGAAGACGATTGAGGTAAACTCCTGCAATGGCAGGTTTCTCACTGTCTTTGTTGGTTTCTTTCTCAACAATGGAAGCCAAAACCGACACTTCTGTCTTGCTCAGTCCAACGGCATTGGCTCGGGCCAAACGGTCGTCAGTCCAGAAACGGGCATTCTCGCTCAGCATTCTGGAAACAAATTCCCGGGCATTTGTGGTCCACCAAAATTCGTAAGTGTTCGGAATAAATAAAGCTGGTATCGTATATCGGTTGTAACCAATCTGTGCCAGAAACGCACTGTCCGAAAGCAATTCAACCAGCGAAACCGAATCGGCTTCAATTTGAGCCGAGACCCGGCCGGCTAACTGTGGTATATCTCGTATATTGTTGAATGTAAGTTGGATGGGTTCTTGATTGCCGGATTTTAACAGCCTGATGAGACTAAAGTTATCCATCCCTTGCTCAATCACATAATGTCCGGGTTTAATCTGATCGCCAAGTTTCAGCCAATGGGCGGCTCTTTCAAAATCTTTACGTCTTTCAATGAGTCCTTTCTCGAAGAGAATTTGTCGTGCCTGCTCATAAGTGCTTCCGGTAGGGATAAACACTTCTCCTTTTTCGCCGGTAGCAACCCAAACGTTGGGTCGCAGAAAAATGTCATAGGCAAGAAAGGCACTCAAACCAATTGCAAAGAGCAGAAAAAATACAACGGCCGTATTGATCCGTCTTCTGCGTTTTTTCGCTTTCCGACGCGAAGGATTTCCGTAAGCGCTGTGATAGGACCTCATTTAATTTTCAATGCTTGAAATTCGTGAATTGTTTTTTGGAAACAATGCTGGCTTTCAAAACCTTCTTTCGTAAGATACCAATCTGAACGAATGCCGGTTTCCCGATACCCAAGGCTGGCAAAAAGCCTCAGGCTGTGTGCGTTTTGGCTTCCGACCAAGGCATACAACTGATGCAGTTTTAAAGTGTTGAAACAATAGCTTTCGGCAAGTTGTATAGCGATTTTTGCATAACTTTTTTGCCTATGCTCTTCAGTGATGAATATGCCAACTCCTGCCCGAGAATGATAAAGGTCAAAGTCGTAAAGATCAACACTGCCAATGGTTTTGGACGAGGAGCCTTGTTTCAGATCAACCATCAGCCGAATCTGGCTTTGGTGACGCACTTCGTTGCTGCTCAAAATAAATTGTTCAATTTCAAATTTTGAAATGGGTGACAATCGGTCGCTCACCCGCCACAAAGCAACATCATTTTCCCACACGTAGAGGAGTTCGCTGTCGGAAGGTTCCACAGCCCGGAGTGCGATATTGCCCGATTGCAGGTACATAAGCCTTTTGAAGCAACAAATTTATGAAAAAAAAAGTATTGGCGGTAAGATTAAATATCTCTTAATTCGGGGATTATCCTATCTAATGTACCTGAAAACACAAAACTTACGGGGCCACGAAGACGAATCCCTGTGAAATGATCTTTTTCACGATGAAGGTCAACGCTCAAAATTCCGCCTTTTGTCCGGATGATTTGTCTTTCGTGATTGTTTTTCAAATTCAGTGCAATGGCGGCGGCGGTCACGCCTGTACCACAACTCAGGGTTTCATCTTCAACGCCGCGTTCGTAGGTACGCAGGAAATTTCCCTTTTCGTTGGATTCGAGGAAGTTAACGTTGATCCCGCCCGGTGCAAAACGATCAGAATAACGGATATTCCGGCCTTGGCCGATAACATCCACGGATGACAGGTTATTGGTGAAAAGCACCAAATGAGGCGAACCGGTATTGACCACGAGGCCTCTATCAACCATTTTGAATTGATGAACATCGTTCATTGTCAGCTCCACATCCGATTCTTCATCGTCCTGACGGTGAATGATATAATGATGGATGCCATCGTATGCCATGAAGCTGTTGCGGTTTTCACCAATGCCGAGCATCCGTGCAAAAACAGCAGCCGCTCGTCCGCCATTGCCACACATGCTTCCTTCATAACCGTCAGCGTTGTAATACACCATCCGAAAAGCAGCATTTTCTGTTGGTTTAATCACTATCAACCCATCCGCGCCGACACCCAGGCGGCGATGACAAATCCAGGCTATCTGTTTTGGACTGAGGTCCGGAAGCGGCAAAGACCCATTGAGGCAAACGAAATCATTGCCTGAGCCATGAAGCTTCCAGAATTGAATTTTTTCCATTGGCGATGAGGTAAAATAGGGCTGTTAATAAACGTTAACTCTTCAAAAATGGTTTAATATTTGATGCAAATTTAGGATGAAAACACAAGACAAACGTATTTTAAACGGAAGTGATTAACATCAATTAACACAGGAAATAAAACTTTCAATTTCGGTTAACGTTGTTCTGACAAAATTTAGAAATTATGAAAAGTGGAATGAAAAGTTTTGTATTAGGAATTGCCGGTGGATTGGCAGTTCTTGCCTTGTATTTGATTTTTTCACCGGAAGTCAAGCAACAAAATCCGGTAAATCAGAACACCAATGGTTTGACACAGACGCAGGATATGCGGATTTTTAATACCCGTTTTGCCGCTCCCCCACAAGAGGCAAGTTTTATTGAAGCTGCTGAAAATACTGTGAATGCCGTAGTACACATCCGTACCGAGATGACTCAAAGAAGTCGTTCGTACGATGATTTTTACGGTTCACTGCGTGAGTTTTTGTATGGAAATCCCTTTCATGGCGGGAGCAGAAGTGTTGTCGGCTTTGGCTCAGGAGTGGTTCTGTCGGCCGATGGATATATAGTGACCAATAATCATGTTGTGGAAGGCGCCGATGATATTGAAGTTACGTTTAATGACAAACGAAAACTGAAAGCGACCATTGTTGGAACCGACCCGGGCACTGATATAGCCCTGATTAAAGTGGAAGCCAACGGTCTGCCTTTTCTGGTATTTGGTAATTCCGATGATGTAAAAATCGGCGAATGGGTATTGGCAGTGGGAAATCCGTTTAACCTTACCTCAACGGTGACGGCAGGTATTGTTAGCGCCAAAGCACGGAATATCAATATTCTGGGAAATCGTTCTTCGGTTGATTCCTTTATTCAGACGGATGCTGTGGTAAACAGGGGAAACAGTGGCGGAGCATTGGTCAATACAGCCGGCGAACTCATTGGAATCAATGCTGCCATCGCATCGCAAACCGGAGTGTATGAGGGTTATTCATTTGCTATTCCGGGGAATATTGCCAAAAAAGTAGTGGACGACATCATTCGTTTTGGCGAGCCTCAAAGAGCCTTTTTGGGTGTCGAAATTCGGGAAATGGATGAAGACCTTGCCAAAGAAGCCGGCGAAAGCGACATCAAAGGCGTGTATGTGGCCCGGGTGACCGATAATGGAGGTGCAAAAGAAGCCGGCATGCGTTCGGGCGACGTGATCCTGGCTTTAGACAACAAGCCTGTGAACAGCCTTTCGCAACTGCTTGAAGCCGTTGGCCAACATCGGCCGGGCGAAACTGTCGAACTTCAACTGTTGAGAAACGGAAAGCAATTGACCAAAGAAGTTACCTTGCGTAATCAGGATGGTACTGTGCAGGTGGTTAAACGCGAAGATTCGTTCTATAATGCCGACCTTGGCGCTAATTTTGAGCGTTTGAGAGAAGACGAGAAGAATGAGTTGGGCCTAACTTACGGCCTTAAAGTGACCGGTGTGAAAGATGGGGTTTTGCGCCGCGGAGGCATTGGCGATGGATTCATTATCTTCCAGATCAACGGGAAAAAGGTGGACAATAAAAGCGATCTCGAACAAGCCATGAACGGCTCAGGAAACAAGGCAATACGTGTGCAGGGAATGTATCCCAATGGGATGAAAATTAGTTTTGAATTTTTAAAATAATTTAGATCAAATTTAAATAATATTTCATATCTTTGAACCTGAGGATTTTCGGTGAAAAATAATTCAAAATCAAAACAAGTTTCCGGCTTGGATTGTTTAAATTGTCGAACAAGAGTTGTCAGCATTGGCTGATTCACCGTTATCTGGAAGGCTGAAATGATGCCAAAACAAATAAATGACTAAAAATGAGGCAACTAAAAATAACAAAGTCCATCACAAATCGCGAAAACGCATCGCTGGACAAATACCTTCAGGACATTGGCAAAGAGGAGATGATCACTGCCGATGAAGAAGTGGAGCTTGCCCGCAAGATACGTAATGGCGATCAGCGTGCTTTAGAACGCTTAGTGAATGCCAACCTGCGGTTTGTGGTTTCGGTGGCTAAGCAATACCAAAATCAGGGTCTGAGCCTTCCCGACCTGATCAACGAAGGCAATCTCGGGCTAATCAAGGCAGCCCGGCGTTTTGACGAAACGCGCGGGTTCAAATTTATTTCATACGCAGTTTGGTGGATACGGCAAAGTATCCTGCAAGCGCTGGCTGAACAATCTCGTATTGTGCGACTTCCGCAGAATCAGGTTGGTTCGCTCAACAGGATCAAAAAGGTATCGTCGAAATTAGAACAGATTTACGAACGCTCGCCTTCGGCAGAAGAAATTGCCGAACAAATGGATATGCCGGAAGCAAAAATTGAAGCTGCCATGAAGATCAACAGCCGTGTTATCAGCATGGATGCCCCTCTCGTGACGGATGAAGATATGATGTTTCTCGATCAGTATATTCCCGAAGATATGGAGGAGACCGATGACCGCCTGATGCGCGAATCGCTTGGAAACGAAATTCAACGCCTGCTCGAGATGCTGAACGAAAAAGAACGCGATGTGCTCAGCCTTTATTTTGGTCTGGGAATGAGTCACGGTTACACATTAGAAGAAATTGGAGCCAAATTTGATCTTACCCGCGAAAGAGTCCGACAGATCAAAGAAAGAGGCATCAGGAACCTGAAAAATTCAGTCAGAAACCGGCAACTGAAAGCCTATCTGGGACAATAATTACAGTTAAATAATTGATAACGAAAAGGAACGGGGTGTTTTTTGCCGTTCCTTTTTTATTTTTTCTGAACCGCCGAAAACGATTGCAGAAATAGCTATATTTGCTGCAAAACCTGATCAGTCCAAATCATTCAATAATTAAAAACAAAAAGTAATGGAAAAATTCAACAGCACAATCAAGTCATGGATCGAGATGGAAATGGCGGCTTCCGAACTGATCAATATCGTAAGTAAACTATGGTATGAAAAATCGGTTGAGCTTATATTGCTGCGTTCGGTTTTGATTAACCGAGGCTCGGGAAAAGTACTCAACAAACATATCAGAGCTGAGACCATTTTGAAAAAACCTGTACGGGTCGAAGATTCACTGCTTATCGCCAAAGCTATTTACGAACTGAATATTGCACCAGCCCGGATTGATATCGGTCGTTTGAATTCGGAATGGACAGACGAGAACAAAAAATATGCTGATGTACATGCCTTTGTAAAGGACAAACTAAAAGCTTTCATCGGTGTTGAGCCACGCAGCAACCGCACGCAGGATGTGGTGCTTTATGGTTTTGGCCGTATCGGGCGACTTTTGGCACGTGAGCTGATATTGTTTGCCGGCAACGGAAGCCATCTGCGCCTCAGGGCTATCGTTACCCGCTCAAACACACCCGACGAAATCAGAAAACGCATCTCGCTTTTCCGTAAAGATTCCGTTCATGGATATTTTCATGGCGTGGCCAACGAAGACCTCGAAAACAATGCAATGATCGTCAACGGGCAGATTATCAAATTTATATCGGCCTCAAACCCAGAGGATCCCGACTATACCCAATACGGGATTCATGATGCTTTGGTGATTGACAATACGGGTGTTTTCCGCGACCGCGAAAACCTCTCGCGACATCTGAAAGCCAAAGGTGTAGCCAAGGTCTTGCTGACAGCACCAGGCAAAGGCGACATTCCGAATATCGTCTATGGCGTGAACCAAAACATGGTACCGATTGAGCCCGAAACGATTTTCTCGGCAGCATCATGTACGACCAATGCCATTGTTCCCGGTTTGGAAGTGATCGAAAATGCGTATGGAATCATCAAAGGCCATATCGAAACCATCCACGCCTACACCAACGACCAAAACCTGCTCGACAATTATCACAAAAAGATGCGGCGCGGACGCTCGGCGCCGCTCAATATGGTGATTACGGAAACCGGCGCCGGTTCGGCCGCCGCCAAAGCTATTCCCTCGCTGAAAGGGAAACTTACATCTAATGCAGTGAGGGTTCCGGTGCCCAATATGTCGCTGGCCATTCTGACACTCGAAATCAATAAACAGGTTACTGTGGACGAAATCAACAACCTGTTTTTGGAAGCATCACTGAAAGGCAATCTGATTGAACAAATCCGCTACAGCAACTCCACCGAATTTGTGTCGTCCGACGGCATTGGCGATTCTTGCCCATGTATCTATGACAGCCCGGCTACCAAAGTATCGGAAGATGGCAAAACCATCATCCTATATTTGTGGTACGACAATGAATTTGGTTATACGAGTCAGGTTGTTCGGCTTGCCCGCCATATCGGTCGAGTGAAAAGCTATCGTTACTATTAAAACCAGAAGACCGGCGTGTCATCCGACACGCCGTTTTTTTTTGTGGAAACAATTTTCATGAACCGGATTCAGTCTGCGCAGTGGGGTGTTTTTCAAGGCCAAATATTTTTTTGAAGGAGCGTCAAAAGTTGACCGAAGCGTTTTAACTTTGTTCGCTTATTCAAGCATCCTCATTTCATGAAAAACACCAAATATATCTTTGTTACCGGAGGCGTAACCTCGTCGCTGGGAAAAGGTATCATTTCAGCTTCTTTGGCCAAACTGTTTCAGGGAAGGGGCTTTTCGGTCACCATTCAAAAGCTCGATCCCTATATCAATGTTGATCCTGGTACGCTCAATCCTTATGAGCACGGTGAATGTTTTGTGACCGAAGACGGAGCCGAAACCGACCTGGATCTGGGGCATTACGAACGTTTTTCGAATGAGCCTACATCACAGGCCAACAATGTCACCGCCGGGCGTATTTACCAGTATGTCATCAACAAAGAACGCGAAGGCGGCTATCTTGGAACAACTGTTCAGGTGATTCCACATATTACTGACGAAATCAAGAGGCGGATTAAGTTGTTGGGACAAAATGGCAGTTATGACTTTGTGATCACTGAGATTGGCGGTACGGTAGGCGACATCGAGTCGTTTCCATTTATTGAAGCTATCCGCCAGATGCGTTGGGAAATGGGCAAAAACTGCGCGGTGATTCACCTGACTCTTGTGCCATATCTTTCGGCTGCCGGCGAGCTGAAAACAAAACCTACGCAACACTCGGTAAAAACGATGCTTGAACAGGGAGTACAGCCAGATATTATTGTCTGCCGCACCGAACATCACCTAAACGATGGCATACGGAGCAAGATTGCCCAGTTTTGTAACGTTGATGTGAGCGCGGTGATCGAAAGCATTGATGCAGCCTCAATTTATGAGGTGCCTCTGCACATGCTCGAAGAAAGATTGGATATTGAAGTGCTACGTAAAACCAGCACACCCATCCCCGAAAAGATAGATATCAGCAGTTGGGAGCAATTCCTTCAACGACTTCACAACCCTTTGCATCAAGTTACAGTAGCCTTAGTGGGCAAATATGCCGATCTGAAAGATGCCTATAAGTCAATCAACGAAGCTTTTATCCATGCAGGTGTGGCCAATGAATGTAAGGTGAGCATCCGCTACGTGCACAGCGACCAGCTTGATCATGGCAAACTTGCCGATGTTCTCTCCGATGTAGATGGCGTGCTTGTTGCACCGGGCTTCGGTGAGCGGGGGATCGAAGGAAAAATCGCTGCGATTGAATTTGTTCGTACGAAAAAAATACCTTTCCTCGGTATTTGTCTTGGGATGCAATGTGCTGTGATTGAGTTTGCCCGCAATGTGCTACAACTCAAAGATGCCCATTCTACAGAAATGAACCCACGAACGCCTTTTCCGGTGATTGACATCATACAAACCCAGAAAGGGATAAAGAACCTTGGTGGAACTATGCGTTTGGGTGCTTATCCTTGTAAACTCGACCCTGATTCAAAGGTGTTTTCGTTGTACCGCGAAACCATGATCTCAGAGCGCCATCGTCACCGCTATGAGTTTAATAATGAGTACAAAAAAGCTTTCCAGAAAGCCGGGATGAACCTTGCAGGGATTTATCCCAACGAGAACTTGGTGGAAGTGATTGAATTGGATGATCATCCCTGGTTTATCGGGGTGCAATATCATCCTGAGTATAAAAGCACTGTTGCCAATCCACACCCGCTTTTTGTTGGCTTTGTAAAAGCCATGTTGGACAACAAAACCGGAAAATCGTAACGGAAAACGCATTGACTGGTGTGCCAGAATGGTGGCTTTGGCGCCGCTCAGCCACCATTGTATGTATTGCTCAGCTACCATTGTAAGTATTGCTCAGCCACTATTGTACGGATTGATAGGGTTGATTTTCTTGGGCTTATGCCTGTTCAAAAGCGCCAAAAAACTTTCTTTTATCAAGCGAGCTTCAACCCATAAACCTATAAAGCTATAAACCAATTAACCGATAAACAACTCAACATATCTTGATTAAAACGATCTCAACCGTCATTTCGAAAACCCTAATTTTTAGATTGCATCATTGGCAAGGTCATCCGCTATGCAGATAATCACTATTTTTGCACCTGTTTTCTAAAAAATACTATGAACAGAGATTCCATTCTTGGATTTATCCTTATTGCCGTTATCCTGATCGGCTATTCGATTTGGATGACCCCCTCAAAAGAAGAAATGGCTGCACGGCAGCATAAACAGGATTCCATTCTTCAGGTCAGACAGCAACAACGCTTAGCCGATTCGCTCCGACTTGCCGAAGAGATGAGAGCCATCGAACAGCAGCAGGATGCCCGAAACAATCCGGCTGAATGGTCGTCGGACGACTCGCTGTCTGTTTTTCGTTCGATGCAGGACAGATATGGAGCCTTTGCCGTTTCGGCTAATGGAGAAGAACAGGAATGGATGTCGGAAAACCAACATATTCGCCTGGTATTTAGCTCAAAAGGTGGGTTCATCAAAGAGATTCAATTAAAAGATTACGTTACCTGGGATACCATGCCTTTGGTGCTTTTCGACCCCCAAACGGCCAAGTTTGATTTTTCATTTTTCGCTAAAAACCGAATTATTAACAGTTCCGACCTGTATTTTAAACCTTTTGTAAATGGAAAACCATTTTCGGGCGAAAATTTCCCTCAGATTACCGGCGACAGCCTGTACATCAGCTTCAGGGCTTATGCTTCGGATAATGAGACTATTAACGAAAATAAATATCTTGCATTAAACTACTCCATTTACCCCGATTCTTATAGAGTGGGTTTTGCTTTGGAGCTGCATGGTCTGAGCGATGTACTGGCCACCAATACAAGCTCGATTAACCTTGACTGGACGGTTGATTTGCTCAATCAGGAAAAAGCCATTGATCGTTTCAATGGGCCAACCATTTATTTTAAACATCTGAACGACGATGTGGATTATCTGTCGCAAACCAAAAACGACGAAAAAAGCATCAAAACAAAGCTGAAATGGATTTCGTTCAAACAGCAGTTTTTCAGTACGGCACTCGTGGCCAATGGCGCCTTCGACAATGCCGACCTTCGTACGTATGACAGTGATACCCGCCAGAATGTGCGGTATATGAAAACTGCCAAAGCCTCGATGGATATCCCGGTAAGCCTGAACGACAGCCAGACTGTTCCGATGTTTTTCTATTTTGGCCCGAACAGCTATTATGAACTCAAAGAGTTTGGTTTAGGGTTGGAGCGTCAGATACCTCTTGGCTGGGGATTCTTTTTGCTTGCATGGATCAATATTTACATTGTGATACCGGTCTTTACTTTCCTTGGAAGTTTTGGCTGGAACTATGGTATTGTCATTCTTGTACTTACGATCCTGTTAAAATTAGCCCTTCTGCCGATTGCCTATAAAACCTACAGCTCTTCTGCCAAGATGCGGGTGCTTAAGCCTGAGGTGGACGAAATCAATGCAAAATATCCCAAACAGGAAGATGCTATGAAGAAGCAACAGGCTATCATGAACCTGTATAAACGCGCCGGTGCCAATCCCATGTCGGGCTGCGTGCCCATGCTTCTGCAAATGCCTATTCTGATTGCCATGTTCCGTTTCTTTCCGTCGAGTATCGAACTACGGCAAAAGGCGTTCCTGTGGGCACACGACTTATCTACCTATGACAGCATATTCGATCTGCCTTTTAATATTCCTTTTTATGGTTCGCATGTGAGTTTATTCACCCTGTTGATGACCATTTCCACCATTTTCTATACCCATATCAATAATCAGATGATGGGCAGTCAAAGCAATCAGATGCCCGGAATGAAAACCATGATGTATCTGATGCCAATCATGTTTTTGGGGATTTTCAATAATTATGCTTCCGGTTTAAGTTACTATTATCTGTTGGCCAACCTGATCACTTTTGCACAGATGTATCTTTTCCGTTTTGTGATTGATGAAGACAAGGTGCGTCAAAGGATCGAGGAAAATAAGAAAAAACCGGTAAAGAAGTCGGCATTCCAGCAACGCCTTGAAGAGGCTGCCAGACAACGCGGCATGAAATAATCATTTCTTCTTGTGGAAAGAACCTATTACGACCGCATTGGCCGCGATACGCTGCGGCAGATGATCGAATATTTTTATGAAGGCATACGCGAGGACAAATTGCTTCGCCCGATGTATCCCGGTGATCTTGAGGCCGCCGAGCTTCGGCTGTTCCTGTTTTTGGTTCAATACCTTGGAGGTCCGGCTACTTACTCACAACGCAGAGGCCATCCGCGATTAAGGGTGAGGCATGCCGATTATCCGATTGATGAAAAAGCGCGTGACCGATGGCTGATGCACATGAAGTCGGCTATGGAAAAAGTGCAGATGGAGGAGGAATGCCGTAAGTTTTTGTGGAACTATTTCGAACAGACTGCCGATTTTCTCAGAAACCAATAGCAGATTTACTTCCCCTTGACAAAACTGTTGTAAAGCTTGATCGAATGTCGCATATTAGCGGTGAGGCTGGAAAGTTTTTCCATATCGCAAACCAATTGCTGCCGGCTGAATCCTTTGGTATTGAATGTTGAACTGCCTGCCGACAGTTGATCGTAATGGTCGAGGCTGACTAAAGCACGACTGGCCACTAAGCTGACCAATTTCAAAAAGTCGAGGGTATTCCGCTTTGGGTAATCCATTGACAATGAAAGTGATGTCATTTCCTCAAAAAGACGATAAAATGTTTCACGCATTTCGCTGACATTGGAGGAATGGGTGATCAGTGTCTGACGGTTCTTTTGCAAATCGAACCAAAGCCCGAAGATATCATTGATGTATTGCAGTAATTGCCCTAAAGCAAAGATGGCATCTTCTTCGCCTTCGCGCAATGGATTTTCGAGAATGTGGCGAAAAAGCAGGGTGGCATAGCCTCCTTTTTCGGCTGTCAGGCGAGTCAATTCGTTTGAGTCGAGGGGCTGGGGCAATTCCTGACGCTGGCTTTCTTTCTGACTTCTGACCACAAGCTCAAAATATCTCCGATAATCCCGGGCGAGATAGATGTGATCGAATGCTTGCTGCATAAGATGATGAAACAGCACAATCTGGTTGCGATGAGGATGATGTTCGTCCTCAATTGCTCGGATGATAGCCTCATGCGAAAGCCCGGCTTCATCGAGCAAGTCATCGTAGAGTGGTGTGGCTGCACCAACGACAAATGCGCAAAAACGCTCATTTTCGTTTACAGATTTACCGCGTAAAACCGAAAACCAGTGGTTGGTAACGGCGCTGATCACCGTTCCCTGAACCATACGTTTGCGTTGAGCCGGCTCAATCACAAAATGTTGGTTTTCCAGATTGTGGACAAACTGACGATGCTGAGGCGGGTGAGTGAGAAAGACAAGCTTTGCGGAAGAAAGAAATGCATTCAGATGGTTCATGCGTAGGGTTGAAGAGAATTTCAGGATTGATTGGCGATCAGCAGAAAATCAGGAACTGTGGTTTAATTTATCACAATTGACAAAGTTAGCTATTTAGTATATGTATGTTTGTTTTTTGGTATTTCGCTTTTGTTTTTTAATAATTTTACAGCAACGAAACACGAAAACGTTCGAAATATCGTTTCTATGATACAATCAGGCCGATAGCCCCGACCTTGGGTTTGAATTGAAAGGCGAAAGATATCTCACGGGGGGATTTTCGCTATGCGGCACTGCTCAATGTTTTTGACAGTGCCGTTTTTTTTTTTGGAACTTGAATAGCAGGCGATAAAAAGTGACGTGTTAGAATAGGTCAGGATAATCACCGTCGCTTTCCGTTGATGGGTTCTCGGTAAGGCGATGAATGACGGGTAGCAACGTTGCCAGGCTGCGCCCCCAGTGAGTTTCGAAAAGTCGGAAGCATTCATAAAGTGCATTTTCGCGTGAGGCCAGCGATGGGCGTTTAAAAAGCAAAGTGAAATCCTTCAGATCCTGATAAACGTCGGCCAGATGCTCGGCAATACTGCCGGTGATCAGGCTGACGTCACCAAATTCCGAAGTTCCTGCGGTATAAAACTCGTCTATATTGCCAAACAGATTTCTGAGCTTTAGAAATATCTGATCCCATTCTTCTTCGGTAACAAAACGCTCGGCAGCTTCAGGATACTGAGGTTCAGGGGGCTGCAGCAAACTTCCGCGCAAATAGAGCAGAGGAACAAAATGCCGAAGCGTGAGCAAAAATTGGTTTTGTGAAGCCTGCGCAACGTTTTCGATGAGTTTGCAATATTCGACGGCAACTGTCACCATCTCAAGGTTTTGTCGCGAAAGAGTTATGTCAGATTGTGCCATTGTTCAGGGTTAATTGGCTATTTTTGCTGTTTGCAAAAGTACGAAAACCACCTCAAGATGACACTGCTGCACAAAGGAATGTCCACAGCCGGTAAAGAGGATCTTTTAAGCGATCATTTCCTTTATCAGGATTTCAGACAATTGATGGACAGCGCTTTTCCTGAAAACGAGCGTCGCCCTGAAGCCGGATTCCGCAAGCAACTGATGGCCGATTGTTTCAAAATCAGACTATTTCTGGACGAGAGATCACAATTGATTTCATTTATAACCTACTGGGCCTTAGATGATTTCTTTTTTGTCGAACATTTAGCCGTTGTTAAAAGTCAGCGTGGCCAAGGCCGTTTCTCGGCGATGTTGAGTCAGCTGAATGAGTTTGAAGGCAAGACTGTTGTCTTCGAAGTTGAACCACCCGCAAGCCTACCGGCCATTGAACGCATTGCCATCTATCGCCATAAAGGGTTTTATGTTTATGATTTTCCTTATCAGCAGCCGCCTTATCATGTTGATAACAACCCTGTCACTATGTTATTGATGGGTAACAGACCTCAGCCGTCGGATAATTTCATCAAAGCATGGGTAGATAAAATCCATCATGTCGTTTATTCATCTGATTTTTTTTGATGGGTTTGATTTTTGGTCAAAATTTTTGCCAGAAACCCATAAAAACTAAAAAAGAAGCGCTTTTGCAGGTTTGCTAAAGCGCTTCTAAGTATTCGAATACTCAATAATTTACAGCCACTTCACCAAAGGAAAGTCCATGCGGTGTGGCAAATCATGATGCTGCGGATAGATGCGGAAAGTGTAGTCGTAAACACCAGCGCGGTTTACCGGAACATTGATATAATAGGTGACTTCATTCCCATTATTTCCAATGATCTCCATCTTTTCCACAAAAACGATCTCGTTGATTTTATCATGCAGTTTCCGGCCAAAAATCAATTCAATGCCTATATCACCGCGTTCTAAGCCAGGCGTGTCGAGCGTGACTTCTGCGATGAAATTTTCGCCAAAGTTGAGTGGCCTGACCGTCGGGTCGGGTACTTTTACCGATATGATTTGAATATTGTCCCAGGCAGCTTTTACTTTTTGTTTCCAGGCAGCCATCTGGATCGCAGGCTCAAAGTTTTGCTCGTTATTGCCACGTGCCGAAAGAAGTAGTTTGTTGTAAAAACGACTGAAATAGTCGTCAAGCATTCTCTTCATGGTGAAATGCGGCACAATCTCAGCAATATTATTCTTGATATATGTCACCCATTTTTCCGGGATATCATGGGCATTCCGTTCGAAATAGGCCGGCACGATTTCGCTTTCGAGGAGATTGTAGATGTTTTCGGCATCCAGTTCGTCCTGAAATTGCTGATTGCTGTATGTCCTCTCTTCCTGAAGCATCCAACCGGCATTGGGTCTGTATCCTTCGGCCCACCAGCCATCGAGTACTGAAAAATTGAGTACGCCATTCATCACCGCTTTTTCGCCACTCGTTCCCGAAGCTTCCAAGGGTCGGGTTGGGGTGTTTAACCAAATATCGCAACTGCTGGTGAGGCGTTTACCCAAATCCATATCATAGTTTTCGATGAAAATGACTTTTCCGGTAAACTCGGCCATTTTTGAGATATCAATGATTTTCTTGATGAGATCCTGTCCGGCTTTGTCGTTTGGATGGGCTTTTCCGGCAAAAATGAAAATAACTGGTTTTTCAGGATTGTTCACAATACGCGAAAGGCGCTCCAGATTTGAAAAGAGCAGATGTGCGCGTTTATAGGTGGCAAAGCGGCGGGCAAAGCCGATGATCAGTGACTTGCTGTTGAGGTTGGCAATGGTTTTAAGGATGATTTTCGGACTCTCCTGACGTTTGGTGAGGTCCGTTTCTACTTTTTGTTTTAGATATTGGATAAGATCGTCTTTCAGTTGTGTCCTGATTTTCCAAATCTTTTCCGGAGCTACTTCGTGAATAGCCCTCCATTTTTCCGGGTTCGATTGGTCGGTTTCAAACCCCTCTGTCAAATTCTCGTGGTAGAGTTTTTTCATCGCTGCCTGTGTCCAGGTTGGGTAATGAACGCCGTTAGTGACATAACCAATATGCAATTCATGGGCAAAATAGCCAGGGTAAAGTGGTTGGAACATTTCGCGCGAAACGCGTCCATGGATTCGGCTCACTCCATTCACTTCCGAGCTCAGATTAGTGGCCAGCACACTCATCGAGAATTTTTCGTTTGTATCAGAGGGACGGAATCGGCCCAGACCGACAAACTCGTCCCAACTGATATTGAGCCGGTCGGCATAATGAGGCATATATGTCCGCAGGAGGTGCTCCTCAAAGGAATCATGCCCTGCCGGAACAGGGGTATGCGTTGTGAAAAGCGTTGATCGCCGGACAATTTCTTTGGCAACATCGAAGCTGAGTTGTTTCTCGTCCATCAACACGCGCAGACGTTCGAGGCCGATGAAAGCCGAGTGACCCTCGTTGCTGTGGTAAATAATGGGGTTGAGGCCGATTTTTTCGAGCAGACGGATACCGCCGATGCCCAAAACCATTTCTTGTTTGAAACGCATCTCGCTGTCGCCGCCATAAAGCTGATGGGTGATGCTTCGGTCGTCGCTTTGGTTTTCTTCAATGTCGGTGTCTAAAAGATAAAGTGGGATACGGCCTACCGGCACTTTCCAGGCTTTGGCTACAAGGGTACGGCCCGGGAGCGCCACTTTCACTGTCACCCATTCGTTGTTGGCATCGCGGACGGGTTCCAAGGGCAGATGGGTAAATTTTTGCGGGACATAGCCGGCTACCTGTTCGCCTGAGGCGGAGATGTCTTGCTGGAAATAACCATAACGATAAAGCAGACCCACACCAACCATATTGATGCCCGAATCACTGGCTTCTTTCAGATAGTCGCCTGCCAGCACCCCGAGACCGCCGGAATAGATTTTCAGACTTTTGTGAAGACCATATTCCATGCTGAAATAGGCTATCTGGTCAGGACTTTGAGATGCGCCCTGCATATAGCGCGTAAAACGGTAATATACCTGGTTGATGCGTTCAACGAAAGCAGTATCTTTTTCGATGGCTTCCATTTTTTTGCTTGAAAGACCTTCCATCAAGTGGATGGGGTTGTGATCAACGGCTTGCCAGGCCACAGGATCGAGGTCGGCAAAAAGGCTGACGGCATCATCATTCCACGACCACCAGAGGTTTTGTGCCATTTTGTGAAGCTTGTTCAGCTCTTTGGTGTAAACCGGCTGGAAAAGGATTTTTTTCCAGGTAGGCTGATCTTGTTTGTCGGCAAAAAGAGGACGCAAAGTGTCGGTCAGCCGTTTCATTTCATACCATTCGGCCCGACCTTCGAGCTTATTCAAGGCAATCTCCCAGGTTTTCAGATAGTTGTCGAGCGAGCCGCTCCACCAGGTTTTTTCGGCAATGCCAAAACCATCTTTTTTGTAATCTTGTTTTGTCGGTTCGTCAAGCGCCGAGAATCTGCAAATGGCATCGGTGAGTTGTGACACGACATCGGTGTAGTTGTCTTCGTTGCGCTCAAGAACGGTTACCGACTTACCGGCCATTCCGCTGTCTTTCACCCAGGTACCGAAGCCACCTAAGCTGGTGGTGATGGTGGGAATGCCAAAAGCAATACTTTCTAGCGGGGTATAACCCCAGGGCTCGTAATAGGAAGCAAAGACCGTGAGATCGAAAGCAGGAAGAAAATCATAATATTTGATGTCGAAAATGCCGTCTTCGCCCTTGAGGTAAACGGGGACAAAGATAATTTTTACCTTATCGGTTGACTTATTGGTGAGGCCAGCTTCCTGAATACGGTTCAACACGGCATCATTAGCTGTATCGTGAAGGAAATGTGTTGTAAACGACTGTGGCTGCACCTCTTTACATTCCGGATTGGGGAGGCAGTCGCGCAGGGCTTTGTTGGGACCAGCGTTATTGGCCGGCACTGAAATAATTCCAACCACATTTTTTGTGAGTTTAGGGTCGTTATTAAGTTTGGCTAAAGCGTCAATGAACACATCAATACCTTTGTTTTTAAACTCATAACGTCCGCTTGAGAGCACGAGTAAAGTATCGTCGTTCAGCGTTGAACCGCTCATCACTGAGGCAACCTGCAGAATTGTTTTGCGAGCTTTTTTGCGTTTTTCCTGTAGTTCTTTTGTGTTCCCTACAATGGTCGGGTCGAAACCGTTGATGGTCAACACATCAGGTGTCCGCCCCAGAAATTGGACGCATTCACGGGCAGTGATCCCACTCACAGTAGTGAAAACGTCGGCTTCGCGAGCCGAGAGGCTTTCGAGCGACTGCTGTGCGGTGATGTTGAAACGATTGGCCATCACTGCTGGGTTGTAGGTATCCAAGTCGCGGTAGAGAGGCAGGTTGTTACCTGCAATGGCGCGCCCCATATAGGTGGCATGGGTGGTGAAGGCGGTGGCCACTTGCGGGCAGTTTTTTTTCAGATAAAGAATGCCCGAACCTGTCATCCATTCGTGGAAGTGTGCCACCACTTTGTCATAGCCTAAAAGGAAATAGGTGTAAAAACTCTCAATCACCTGGCCTGCAGCATAGCCAAACATAGCAGGCTCAACATAATCCCATGGGCCATGGATGGAATCGAGCTGATAGGTTTCCCAAAAACGGGCAAAGATATTATCCTTCTCAGGAAACAATGGGGTGAAGTCAATGAGAATGGCAATGGGCGAACCTTTGACATTCCAGCGCCCTACCCTGAATTTGAGCCCTTTCAGAGCCGACTGCTGACGCCATTCGGCAAAAAGCAAAGGATCTTCAACGAAATATGGATTTTTACTGGTCTCTTTCCATACATCTGGGCCGATGGTGATGTAGTTGTCTCCGAACAACTCGTGCTGAATCTTGGCTTTGGTCGAAAGCACTGTGTAAATGCCGCCTACCATATTGCAAACTTCCCAGCTAATCTCGAAAAGGTATTCCGGCGTTTTGAAAGCTTTTGTAGTCATGTTTTTCTTCGTTATTGATGTCTTTGGGTTTTTATGGCCATCAGGCAAACCCGTTTATTCTTTGCGTTTTAATAAATATATCAAAGTGGTATTCACAGGTGATGAAAGCGTTGAACATGGAAATAAATTGCGCTTCCGATATGCCTGCTTTCTGTCAGATGACAGAAGTTCATCATGAATGAAAATGCGATGCGATTGATTCCTTTCTGTGAATTAACAGTTTTTTGCCAGATTTGGTTTATTTGAGCATCTCGTTGAGTTTATCGCCAATCGTTTTGCGAACTTTTGCTGCCTGCGATTTGCTTGTTTTTGCCGCTTGTGCTTTCAACTCATCGTATTTTTTTCGGGTCTGTTTCGATAAGTTGGGCAGTACCTTGTCAATCAGCTCTTGCTTTGCGTTGTCCAAGGCGGCAATCAATTCTTCGGCTTCGAGGTCTTTCACGATTTCTTTGACTTTTTTATCAGAAAGCTCTATGAGTGCATCGAGATGAGGTTCAACCTTTTGTGTTTCTTTTTTGATTCTTTTACCCAGGCTGTCGGCTGTTTTGCGAAGCTCTTTTTTCACAACTTTACCGATTTCAGTGCCCAATTTAGCTCCCGAAGCGAGAATCTCGTCCATGATTTCTTTGGTGTTGGGGTTCGACTCTTTGACACGGATGGTAAAATCGGCCAGCACATTCATGAAATTGATGTAGGCTTCGTAGGGCGAAGGATAGTGGGTGAAGTATTTATGGACCTCGCCGTCGGAGAACCATTTGGTGCACATATAATAGAAGTGATCCGACGATTGGAGGTATGCCCAGTCGCGGCGAATACTATCATCAGCGCTGTTGGCGGCTTTTTCAGCCAGTTCATAGAGTCGGTCGAACGATTCGTCTTGCAGGTTGTTTCCAAGCCAGGCGGTGAGGTCGCGTTCTTCGTCAGCCCATGAGATGGCATTCGGAACATGAATGGCTGACACGGGTTGTAGGGAGGCAGCCAACTCGGCAGGCGTGGCAAATTTGTATTTTGTTTTGCTGAGGATGCTGGCGGGTAAAGCCTTCATGAAATCGAAAATACCGGTTGCCGCCCATTGATGTTCGCCAAATGTTTCATAGTCCATGAAGATATTCACCACTTCTTCCTTGGGGCTGAAGTCGTTGAGCCAGCCGGCAAATTTATCGGCCGTGAGGGGCCACTCGGCCCAGCTTTGTTGTCCGAAACGGAACGAAATATCGTCGCTCAGGCGGAAATTGCGCACCAACACTTTCAGCTTGGGATTGATGGCGTTGGCATACATATAGTTAGGGCTTTTCCATCCAAGCACATGTTTTGCGCCTTCGGTGAGCATGACCTTGAAGCCCATTTCGGCCACCTGTTCGCCAATCAGGTCGGAATAGATCAGCTCGGTGTTGCGAAAGCTTACGGGTTTCTGACCAAAAGTCTCTTCAATCTTACGGCTGTGCATCTCTACCTGACGGCGAAACTCCTGCGGATCTTTCAACGAGCTGAGGGAATGTGCGTAAGTCTCGCCCAACAGTTCCACATTGCCGGTAGCAACCAATTTTTTGAAACTTTCCAGCACCTCAGGAGCGTAAAGCTCCATCTGCTCGATGGCAATGCCTGTGATCGAGAAGCTGACCTTGAATTTAGCGCCGTACTCCTTGATGTGTTGCATCAAAATGGCATTCATGGGCAGATAACATTTCTCGGCTATGCGACGCATAATCATCCGGTTGAAATACTCATCGTAATAATGATGATTTTTGCCGATATCGAAAAAGCGGAATGTCCTCAGGCGGAAGGGCTGATGCACCTGGAAATAGAAACAAATTGATTTCATATCTTTTGATTTGTGTTTTTATCTGTATCTCTCAGTGCCCGCAACATTATTGCAGTGCAGACTCGTAAACTTTTTTGATGTTTTTAGCGGCATGTTCCCATTTCAGGTTATCCACCTCAACTTTTCCGTATTTGATGAAAGTCTCCGAAAGGGCGTTGTAGTGGCAAAGTCCGTAGATGGCATCGGCCAGGCCGTCAATATCCCAGAAGTCCACTTTCAAGGCATGTTTCAATACTTCGGCCACGCCCGACTGTTTGGAGATGACCACGGGGACATTGCTGCGCATAGCTTCCAAAGGCACGATGCCAAAGGGTTCTGAGATGGAAGGCATCACGAATACGTCGCTCATGGCAAACATCTTATCCACATCGTCGCCTTTCAAAAAACCGGTGAAATGAAACTTATGCCCGATGCGTAACTGTGCTACACGCTGCACCATTTTATTCAGCAGATCGCCGCTTCCGGCCATCACAAAACGCACATTATTATCGCGTTGCAGGATCTTACGGGCAGCTTCCACAAAATATTCAGGCCCTTTCTGATAGGTGATTCTGCCCAGGAAGGTGACAACTTTTTCTTTTACCTCTTTGTTGGGCAGTTCAAGGCCTGATTTGTCAATCGGCTCAACGGCATTATGCACCGTGATAACCTTTCGGGGGTCAATGCCATATTTCTCGATGACTATTTTTCGCGTCAGGTTGCTCACGGTGATCACCCTGTCGGCGACTTCCATCCCACGTTTTTCAATAGCATAGACGTTGGTGTTCACGTTTTCGCCGGTACGGTCAAATTCGGTGGCGTGCATGTGCACAACTAAAGGTTTCCCGGTGGTTTCTTTGGCTGCGATGCCGGCGCTGTATGTAAGCCAGTCGTGGGCATGGATCACGTCGAAATCGTATTGGGTGGCAATGCTCGAGCCGACTAAGGCATAACGTGCGACCTCTTCCATCAGGTTAGAGCCATATTTTCCGGAAAATTCGTATTTCTGACTGAAAACCGGCCCGCGGAATGATTCGGTCACGCTTTGATGTTCTTCGTGAAGTTTTTCAAACTGCTCAGGCCCCACATAGGGAATGATGTTGGATCCAATTTCCATGTACTGCACACGTTCCCAATAGGTTTTGCTTTCTTCGCTGTCGAGGTTCACTGCTACATCGCTGGCATTGACAATACGCACGGCTTCCTCGCTTTCGTCGCCATAGGCTTTAGGTACTACAAAGAGTACCTCAACACCGTGTTTTGCCAGACCTTTTGTCATGCCGAAACAAGCTGTTCCAAGACCGCCTGTGATATGGGGAGGAAACTCCCAACCAAACATCAATACCTTCATCTTGTGTTGTTTATATGAGGTGGTTATCATTTTCTCGTCTGATCTATCAACTGTTTCATTTGGATGAGCGCTGCCACGCTCCAGGCTTGCGATATAGCTCCTTTGGCTTCGTGTGGCGGGTCACCGTCATAGATTTCCGAAACAGTACCAATACCGGCTTCGTTCAAGGTGGGTTCAAAACCGTAGTAGAGCTCTTCTACCAATGTCAGACCGCCTTTGCCGTACAGCTTGACCCAGCCGCGGCAGAAGTGCGACAACAGCCAGGGGAATGCCGTTCCCTGATGATAGGCCATATGGCGTTCGTGGGGATTGCCTTCGTAAACACCTTTGTAATTCGGGTCTAATGGCGTGAGCGTGCGCAGGCCGCGATCAGTGAGCAGATCCGATTTAATTTTGTTCAGCACATTGTTCTGCTGTTCTTCTGTGAGCGGTGAATAGGGCAGGGCAACGGCAAAAAGCATATTGGGGCGGACAGTCCAGTCGTGCCGGCCTTCAAATACCGTGTCGGCAAGCCAGGTTTTGCCAGGTTCAGAAAATATTTTTTGAAAAGATTCACGTATCAGTTGCGGAAGTTCAGCCCATCTTGCAACAAAATCACGGTCTCCGGCTTGTGTGGCGGCTTCAATAGCAAACATCACGGCATTGTACCACAATGCGTTCACTTCAACGGCATAACCCGACCGTGGGGTCACCGGTTTGCCGTTGTCGAAAACATCCATCCAGGTGAGAGCCATGCCTGTGCCACCGGCATGAATCAAACCATTTTCGTCCATACCTATCTGATAATCGGTGCCTTGACGATAATCTTCGAGTATGGTCATCATCGGCTTGCGGTATTTTTTCCAAATCTCACCACTGTTGTTTTTGAAAGTGGCATATTCTTGCAAACACCAGAAAAACCAGAGCGGACTGTCAACGGCTTCATAGTCGGGCTTGTTGTCACGTCCAATATTAGGGAAAAAGGGGCCTTTCATGCTGGCGATCATGGTGTCGAGCACACTTTTGAAATTGACTTCGTCGCCTTTGGCCAATGTGATGCCTGGCAATGCAATGAAAGTGTCGCGACCCCAGGTGCCAAACCAGGGAAAACCGGCCATCAGCTCGGTTTTGTTTTTCGTTTTCACCAAAAACTGTTCCGAAGCATTGAGCAGGCAGTTTTCGTAATTGTTGCGCGGGATGCGCTTTTTGATTTCGTTGTTGAAGATTTTGTTCAGGTTTTCCACTTTGGCTTGTTCCAGACCTGCTGCCACAACAATGCTTTCGCCTGTCCGGATGTCAATATCGAAAAAGCCGGGCGAGAAGAGGTCTTCCTGATAGGGAAGACCGTTTTCCTTTTCGCGTAAATATTCCACATTGTAATACCAGTCGGGAATATGGATGTATTCGTTGGTTTTTGAAATCTGGAAATAAAGGTTGGAATAGCCGGCATACATCTTCCAGGCTGCGCCGTTAGGGATGGGCTCATATTTGGTGTTGGCGTCAATATTGGCGCGGGTGAGCTGGTGAATGTTGCGAAATGCCAGAAATGGTTTCAGTCGTAGAGTGGTCTTGCTATGTGCCTCACGCAAGGTATAACGAATCAGGATGCGGTCTTCATTTTCGGCAAAAAGCATCTCTTTGTCCAACACAACGCCCCCAACACGGTAAGTGATTCTGGGAATGGGATCGGAAGTGAACTCACGCAAATATTTATGACCCTTTGGATTGTAAACCCCATTCGGATACATCCTCACCCCGAAATTAAAACTCTCGTCGTGCTGAATGATGGTCTCATCGAGCGACGACAACAGGATATGGTTGTTATGGTCGAGCCAGGGCTGAGGTACCACAAGCAAGCCATGGTATTTGCGGGTATTGCAGCCCGAAATGGTGGTCGAAGCATAGGCACCTGAACGATTGCTGCGTACAAGTTCGTGCGTGAGCCCGAAATCTAATTTTACCAGGGTTGATTTGTGAAGTGATAAATAGCTCATAATGAGATGGTTGCTAACAAAAACAAATTTAACGCTTTGTGGGACAAAAATATAGATAAAATTCCATTTGTAAAGAGGCCGCGAAGAATAAAAAATTCAAGTGGCTTTTTAAGCTTGATTACTACGGTAAATTGACCGACAAATGGAAAAAAATGTTGAAAATCAGCCTTAACTCCGAAAACGTTTTCAGTTTACGGTCTTTTGCTTTGGCAAAATTTGCGAATCACAGCATAGGCTTCTTCGATGCCTTTTTCGCCAGCCTTTCCCAAGTCGGTACAGGCCAGTTTGTTTTCGCCAACATACAGCAGAGTGAGCGCCCGGTTGTAATAGGCTTCGCCAAAGTCAGGGTCGAAACGGAGGGCGTTGCTCAACGCATCTATGGCTTGCTGAAAATCGCCCTGTTGCAGTTGCAAATAGGCTTGGTTGTACCAAATCATAGCGTTTTCGGGCGCATGTTTTTTGGCCGACGCAATGCGTTCGAAGGCTTTGCTCAGCTCCGGACGAATATTTTCGTTTCTGTCGTGTTGAATCGCCGGGTTGTTCCCCTGATGGATGGTGATGTTGCGGATGTGTTGTTGTTCAACCGACTGAGCCATCTCTTTCTGAAAAAGCGCTACTGATTCGTTGATGCCCGCTGCTGGTTCGATTTCATCCGTATCAGCGATCAATTGATAATATTCGATGCTGCGACTGTGGTTCATGCGGCTCTGTTCCTGAATCCCTGCAAGTAAGGCGGTGAGCGATGGCGGAAGGTGGTCGGGTATTTGCCATTGCGATGTTTCTACTTCAGTCATAGCGCTTCCTATCATCCGGTAGCAGAGACGAAGCCCTTTAGGCATCAGGTGATTGAGCTGTTCGAGCAGTGGTTCATTGTAAGTGTTGGCCGGCCGGTCGTTCGTTTCGGGTGACTGAACTCCGATGATAAATGGGCCAAAGGGCTCAATCTCGATATTCCGGAATTGGGGGCGTTGCTGAGTAACTTCGCCGCTCACAAAATCGGCTTCGAGAGCCATTACCCGATCGAAATAGGCGGAATCGGCATAACGGCTAAACAGTTTTTCCGGCGCCTCATCCGTTTGGTTCAGCTTTTGAATCAACTGCATGGCCGCCTGATAGTCGGCTTCGGCTCCATTCTTGTCATGGAGGGCTTTTCTGACCAACGAACGGTTGATGTAAACCCCTACAAAAGCCGGAAAAAGCTCGATGCAGCGGCTGAAGTTTTCTTCTGATTGGTTGTAGTTTTTCAGTTCATAATTGACCAATCCCAGATTAAAATAGCTGTAAATATTAGCGGGATTGATCTTTATAACCTCCTCATAGAGGGCTTTGGCTTCGGGGTATTGACGGAGCTGGCTGTGAATCAGGGCACGGTTGAAGTAGGTAAGGGCGTTACGGGTGTCGCGCACGTTTACTTCTTCAAAATCGTTGAGAGCCGCAAGTGTATCGCCAGCGAGGAGCCTGACCTTTGCGCGTTGGAAAAACAAGGCCGGATTCTGGCTGTCTAAACGGATAGCCTCATTCAGATCGCTGAGAGCCCCATCGGTGTCGCCGGTTTCGGCACGCAACATCCCGCGCCGGGCCCAGCCTTCAGGGTCGAAATGGTCGTGACGCACGGCAAGGTCAAAATCGTTCAGGGCACGAAGGGTGTCGCCCAGCAAAATGTGGGCAATTCCCCTGTTGAGCCAGGCCGCTGAAAATTTTGGATTGATGAGTAGCGCCAGATCATAGTTTTCCACTGCCGACCGGTAATGCCCGAGGTGCATATCGGTGGCGCCGGCGGCCACAAACAAATCGGCATTGTAAGGGTCAATACCGATGGCCTTGCGAAAGTCGGCACGGGCATCGTAGTAATTGGCTAACCTATCGTTGACAATGCCGCGGTAATGATAAGCCCGGGCGTAGAGAGGATGAAGGCGGATGGTCTCGCTAAAATCGGACAACGAACCACTGAAGTCGCTGAGACTGAATTTAGCGATACCCCGATAAAACCAGCCTTCGAATTGATCGGGCTTGGCCTGAATGGCAATGTTAAAATTGCGGATGGCCTCGGTGTTACGGTTTTCTGACAGATCAATCCTTCCGGCAGTGATGAAATGGCGATAGTTGACCTGCGCTTGTATAGACCAGGCGCCAAAACAAAGCCAAAAAAGGATGAACCGGTACCGAATGGTCATTTTGATGGGTGTTTTGCGACTTATGGACTGCTGCAAACGGCATAAAGACAACTCAACAAAAGTGCCTAACTTTTGGATTCACCGACAAAATAATCGTCTTTTTCGGCGAAAAGCACATTGAAAGTTGTCAGACTTCCGTAAATACGGGTGATATATTGCTGAAGCTCAACTTTTTCGTCGTCTGAAAGGTTTGAAGCGTTGATGCGCTGTTCCATCACACGGAGACGGTCTCTGACCATCACAATTTTGTGAAAAAAGGTGTCAATCGGCACTTCCTTGGATTTCAATTGTTTGTCGCCGGGTTGCAGAATCAACAATCCGCCTCTCCACTTGGACCCGATGGATACTACTTCCTGTATGTCGGAAAGTTTGCGGATGATGCGGGTGAATACTTTCTCCACTTTCTCAAAACTCAACAGGTCGGTTTCACTGCTTACGAAGTCGAGAATTTCCAGACCTTGAAATGATTTGAGGATAGTTTTTGTTCCGTAATCCAAGAAAGTGATTTCGTATGAATCGGTATAGGCTTGAATCACAACGCCTTTACCATACTGTGGATGTTTTACGCGGGTACCGATTCCTAAACTGAGGTCATTTGACATAAAACGGTTTATTTTTAAGGTATGTGCGGCAAAGAAACGAATAAAATAGTGAATAGTGAATAGTGAATAATGAATAATGAATAATGAATCGTGGTTAATGCGGAGGGTTGGATGATTCTCAATACAGCTTTACTTCAAAACTTGAACAATGTTGTCATTGAGAAAAGATGCCTATGAAAAGGATGAAGAAATCAAAAGGCTGTGTAGTTGCAGGATTTGCTGTTTGAGTTCTTCGAGTTCAATGTTATGAAGCACGTAATCGCTGAGTGGGATTTTTATTTCGTCTTTCCATTGCAGCTGCATCCGTTGCCGGATGGCAGCTTCATGGCTTTGGTCGCGTTTCAGCAGACGTTGCAAGCGCAGCGATTCGGGTGCGGCCACATAAATCACTTTGTCGAACTCATTTTCAAGCCCTTTCTCAAAGAGGATGGCAGCCTCATAAAGCGTGTAAGGAGCCTGATGTTGTTCTTGTCTCCAAAGCCGGAAATGTTGGCGTACCAACGGATGAATGAGTTTTTCGACAAAATCCAAAGCTTCGGGCTGGCTGAAAAGGATAGCGGCAAGGGCTTTCGTGTGGATTTTTCCTTCTGAATCGTAAATCTTTCTGCCAAATCTGGTTGTCATTTTCTCCCTGACGGCCTGCTCCTGATAAAGGTTTTTAGCAGCGGTGTCGGCATCAAAAACGGGAATGTTCAGAGCACGAAAAAAACCGCATGCCGTTGACTTCCCGCTGCCTATATTTCCGGTGATGGCAATATTCAGGCTCATTTCAGCAGGATGTATTCCACTTGTTCGGGCTCAATGCGGCTCACGCTTACATTGTCAGGGTGCTGAATCAACCTCAGCGACAAGAACTTGTTGTGAGTGCCAATCCCCGAAGTGTCAGCTTCCACGACAAAAAGATCGGCATTTGTTTTATGAAAGTCTTTCATCGCCACCGAAAAAACGACTTTGGCTTTTGCGGGGAAAAGTTTGATTTTTAGCCTGGCAGGTTTACCGATGAGGACTTCGGCGGTTGATTCCGTAAATTGTTCGACCACAAATTCGGCCGTCACAAAGTTTTCTCTTGGTTTTAGAATGGGATTTTGACGCAATTGCACCTTTTCCTGGAAATTTTCGGCAACCTTATTTCGCTTAATGACTTCTGTTTCAATGAATTTTAAGGTGTCAATCACGCCAGTTGGCGCAAGCACCAACACGCTGTCGGGCTCTGTCTTCACCTTTCCGTAAAGCTTAAACTGGCTTTCAAAATGCAGATCATAAACTGCCCTGATGGCAACTTTACGCTCGGCAAGAGGCTCCATATTAAAAACAAGGTCGCCATCGGAAACCACAAGATGGCTCTCGATGAGGTTGAGCTCGGCGGCTAGGTAACTTCTTAGATTTGAAGCCGTGATGTAAAAAGTATTCTGGTTTTGACGATGCGGATGAAGCTGATCAACCGGAACCGTGACGGGTTTGTTTTTGAACTTCGACGTGTAAAATTTCAACAGTCCAAACCCTTTGGAAGTAATCGTTGCATTGATTTCGGGCCGCGACTGATGATCATTGATGTGATATTCGACCGGCGGATGGGTCAGCTCTAGCCGGAGTTTGATGGGGATGGTATAGCTTGCGGCAAGTTTGACAAAAAGCCATAGGAGCGACGACAGAATCAGGAAAAAGCTAAAAGCGTAAAGACGTCGCTCTTTTGGCGCTTTTTCGCGGGTAGGTTCAGTATTGCCGGGTGTCGCTTGCATCTGTGCTGAATGAAAATGACAATTGAAAAACAAGGCCGACCCTGTAGGCCGGCCCTTATTTTTTACTTGGTCATGCCGACCTGGGTGGCGTCGGAAAGGATGGCGCTTTTCTCAACTTCAATTTTCGTGTCGGTATCCACTTCTAAAATCACGGTATTGTCCTTGATACCGGCAATTTTCCCGTGGATTCCGCCGATTGTGACGACTTTATCGCCTTTCTGAAGGGCTTCACGGAACTTTTTCTGTTCTTTGGCCTTTTTCATCTGTGGCCGGATGAAAAAGAAGTAGAAAACGACCATGATCAAAATCAGTGGGACGAACGACATGAGGCCGCCCGAAGCCTGACCATCGGCAGGCGGAGCAAAAAGTAAGATGTTCAGATAATTCATATGATAACGTTGGATTAATAGGATAATGCAGTGGCAACCTGTGCTTTAAGCCGTAAAACAGTGGTGGATGGCTGTCCGTTGCACAAAACGGTGACGGTTTTGTTTTGAACGCCTTTTTGTCCTGATGAATCGAAAGTGACTTCTATCTGTCCTTGCTCGCCTGGTTTAATGCGGTCTTTGGTAAACTTGCTCGCCGTACATCCGCAGCTGGCGCTGACCGAACTGATGATCAAATCGGCATCGCCGGTGTTGGTGAAATGGAAAACCTGAACCACTTTCTCACCCTGGATGAGCCGGCCAAAATCATGCTCCGTTTTAGTAAAGCTGATTCGTGCAGTTTTGGCATTGGGGTTTTCTATGGCAGAGTTTGGATTGTTCACTAATGAACCCGACCGCTCTGATTGCTGTTGGCAACCTGAAAAAAGAACAGCCGTCATCAAAAAAAGGAGCAAGGTCCGCATTGGACGACAAAAAGCTGAAAATGACATTGTTGTTGTGTTTGAAGTCTTTGTCATGGACAACGGGGGATCAAAAAAAATAATGGCAAAAGTAGTGAATAATCTTCGATGGCAGAAGTTTAATTGCTACTTCCAAAAATGGTGATGCTGCCTTTGTACACATCGTTACTCTTGAAACCTTCGCATTTGAGGACATAGAAATACACGCCATCGCTCAATCCTTTTCCGCCCCAGTCGTTGTTATAGTCCGACGATTCGTACACAACGCGGCCCTGCCGGTTAAAGATGGTGAGTGCCGTTTTCTTGTAATAGGCCGAAAGTGGTCTTATCCCGCCTTCCTGCATTGCCGAACCTGCTTTCAGCCCCTCTTCGGGCTTTTCGGCCGGTCCTTCGGTGATCACCAACACATCGTTGATGCCATCGTTGTTAGGTGTGATAATGTTGGGGATACTCAGTCTGATGGGCATCACTTTCACGTCTTTGAAATAAACGGTGTCGCAACCATAGTTGGTATATACGGTGAGGACAACCTTGTAATCGCCAACTTCCGTATAGGTGTGCATAGGCTTTTCCAACTCCACGCGCTGACTTTCGTCACCCATCTCCCAATATTGCCCCGTGATCTGAATGCTGTCGGCCGATTTGTTGACGTATTCAAAATTCACATAAGGTTTTTGGATAAAAGCTGTATCGGGATCGCTAAAAACTTCAATCACTGGATTAGGATAGGCGCGTGTGAAAAAGGTGTCGCGGGTGATACATTCGTTTTGGTCGGTCACTTTGATGGCATAACGCTGATGAGCTTTGAGCCCGATGGCTAAAGAGGGATTTCCGGGCGCAATTTGTGTAGGTCGCACATCCCACTGATAGGTGTAAGGTCCGCTCTGGCCGGTAGCCGTGGCGCGCACCATAGCCGTCTGACCGTTGTCGTTATCCGAATTGGAACAGGTGAGCTGCATCTGCTCAAACAGAATCTGTACTTCGGGAAAAATCTCTATCTCAAAAGGCTGACTGGTGCAGCTCAACTGATTGACGGTATCGGTGACGGTAAGGATAACCGTCTGATTGATGGTGGCCTGATGTGCTATAGATGGGCTGTTGCTTTGATTGATAGACCAGGAATAAACGCATCCGGTAGCTTGATTGGCAGAAAACAAAAGATGCGTCCCTTTGCATACCGGCATTGGGTGATCGCAACTGATGGTGCAATCGGGTTGTGCCCGGCCAATGAAAGGAAGCAGCAAGAAAGCAACAACATAAAGGCGTACAAAAAAAGGATGGAGTGTCCGGATTTTCAGGGCCATATCGTTCATCAGTGGTCTCAACGGGCAAAGATAAGGGTTTGTGACGAATACATTTAAAAATATCCGCCGGATAACATCACCAGCGTACAATCGTCAACGGTAAGGATTCCGTTTTGTTGTGCCAGCAGCGCAAAATCATGATTTTCTGTCCCGGGATTAAAGATGATTCGGCGTGGAGCAAGCCGGATGAGCTGTTGCAGGATGTCGTTTTGACGTTCGGGATTCAGATACAGACAAATAGTGTCAATTTTCTCATCCTGAGGGATTTGTGTGACAATCGGCGGGTCGAAATCCGGCTTTGGACGACTCCCGACAGCAATCACTTTATAGCCGTGTGCCTGCAAGAGCTTTATAGCTCGAAACGAAAACCTTTCGGGTTTATCGGATGCGCCCACAACGAGCACTTTACCGTCCATCGGTAGCTTACTGCTTGTAAACAATGGCGTTGATGTTCATCCCTGCGCCAACCGAAGCAAACATCAGCAGATCGCCCGGGTGGATGCTGTGTCCGGGGAGCTGTTTTTTCAGAATCATATCGTAAAGCGTTGGGATGGTGGCTACCGAACTGTTGCCAAGTGTGCGGATATTCATCGGCATCACATTGGCAATATCCGCCTTGAGCTGGTATTGCCTGTAAAAACGCTGGATGATGGCTTCATCCATCTTTTCGTTGGCCTGATGAATGAGAATCTTTTTTAAATCCTGAACCGGTTGCTCCGACCTATCCAAAGCCAGTTTCATGGCAAGGGGAACCTGAGTGAGGGAATATTCGTAGATTTTTCGCCCCAACATTTTGATGTATTTGTTTTTGGGGTTGCTTCCCGGCTCATTCGACTGTCCCAGATAAAGATATCCGACCTCGTCCTGAGTATGTGAGGCAAAGGAATGCGAGAGGTATCCGCGCGGCTCTTCTTCTTCCACTAATTCTAAGATGACAGCGCCGGCGCCATCACTGAAAATCATGGCATCGCGATCGAATAGATCCACCATTCGACTCAAAATATCGGTTCCAATCACCAGACAACGTTTGGCCATACCCGAACGGATAAAAGAATGTGCCTGAATCATCCCCTGAACCCAGCCAGGGCAGCCAAAAATCACATCGTAAGGGATGCAACTCGGGTTAGTGATGCCCAACAGGTTTTTTACCCTTGAACCAATGCTGGGTAGCATGTCGGTCTGAATTGTTCCGTGTTCAACATCGCCAAAATTGTGTGCCACAATAATCTGGTCAATGGTTTCCGGGTCAATGCCGCTATCGCGAATGGCTTCGCGGGCTGCCATAGCTGCGATGTCGGAATTGTTCATCTGACTGTCAGCCCAACGACGTTCGCCAATACCAGTGATTTCCTGAAACTTACGTGTGATTTCCTCGCCCGGATTGGTGATGGGGCTTTGATCCTTTTCATAGAAAGGCTGTTGGATAAAATCAGCATTCGGTACGATTCTTTCGGGAATGAAACTCCCCGTTCCGGTGATGACGATGTTCTGGTATTTAGCCATAATATCTGAGTTAATGTGTTGAATCTGTGTTATTTGTGTTTACGAAATTTCTTTGCAGCCTGTGGCCCCTTAAGAGCGGCAAAATTAAGATTTTTTTGTTTCCGAAAAAGGATTAGATGTTTGCTTGATGTGTATCTGGTAACAAGGATAATAATTTTCACACTTTAGCAGGGTTGAGATTGTGAGGCGACGAGTAAAGTTTTTAGTGTTTAATTGTTTAAGTATTTATGTGTTTTTGGATTGCTGAATGCTGATTTTCAAAAAAGGCTTTTTGTGCTTTTGAACCAGAATAGCACAGGAAAACAGACCTTATCAATGCGTACAATGGTGGCTAAGTAAAATCGAAGCCACCATTCCAGAGTATTCAAATAACCCTGCTTGCTGTACTTCCCCTTGATGGAAAGTGCCAAATATCAATGAGATGAATAAAAACCTTGCCGTTTGGCCCTTGCAGTTGAAATATAGTTCGATGTTTCCAAATTCAAAGTCTTTCAAATAGAATATTATCTTCACCCAAAACAGAAATTTCCAAATCCTCAAATGTCCAAACGAAAAAGAAGACAAAGGCCCTTAAACGCTGTCACAGCTTATCCGGTTGATGAAACGTCCGGGCTGGCATTTATTATGTATCTTTGTGTACTGACCGATAACTTGTAAATTTTGACTTCATCCTTTTTGATACAAAGGGGGCGGTTAGCTTTTACGATTTTTGTCCAGAAAATATCCTATAAAACCAGTATAATATGAGTAAGAGAACTTTAGGGTTTTTGCTGTCTGTCATACTCATCTTCCTCGCCAACAGCTTGCTCAGTCAAACAGCCGATACGGCCAACACTCCTTACTGGGTGGAAATGATGATGGATGAAAGTGCCAATTTTTTCGAGACCCAGAAAGCCTTTGAAATGTATTGGAAAGATCGCCCTGTCACCCGTGGCAGTGGTTTCAAGCCTTTTAAACGTTGGGAATACATGATGCAACAACGTGTGGATCAGGAGGGGAAAAGGCCTGCTGCCGACCGTGAGCTCAAGGCTTTTGACCAAATAATGAAATCGGGGAAAGTGCTTAGCAACCAGCAAAACCAATGGGAGGCTTTGGGTCCTTTCAATGTACCTTCGGGTTACAACGGTTACCGGGGACTTGGAAGGCTGAATGCCATTGCCTTCGATCCGGTAAATCCTGAGAAATTGTATGTTGGCGCACCGGCGGGCGGTTTGTGGATGACCGAAAATCACGGGCAGAGCTGGACGGTTCTTACCGATCATCTGCCCACCCTCGGCGTATCGGCCATTCTGGTGGATCGTTCCAATCCAATGCATATTCTGATTGGAACCGGCGATCGTGATGCCGGTGATGCGCCGGGTTTAGGCGTTTGGCGAAGCCTCGACGGCGGAACAACATGGGAGCCGGCCAATAATGGAATGGGAAATGCCACTGTGGGCATGATGGCTCAGGATGCCGTTGATCCGTTGGTGATGCTGGCCGCTACAAGTACCGGTATTTACCGTACGACTGATGCCGGAGTCAACTGGGTGAAAATGAAAACGGGAAACTTCAAAGACCTTGTTTTCCACCCGCTCGACCACGAGATTGTGTATGCAGCTTCGGGAGGAAACTTTTTCCGTTCGTTGGATAATGGATTGACTTTTAATCAGATCTCAGCAGGTTTGCCCGGCGGAAGTCGGGCTGTGATTGGAGTGTCGGCCGCTGCTCCCGATATGGTTTATTTTCTCATTACTTCTTCCGATGCCTTTAAAGGATTATATCGTTCCTTGAACAAAGGCGAAAGCTTTGAGATGCGCTCCAACTCACCCAATATCATGTCATGGGATTGTAATGGTGGTACCGGCGGACAAGCCTGGTATGATCTGGATATTGCTGTTGACCCTTTGGATGCCAACATTATCTATGCCGGTGGCGTAAACTGCTTCAAATCAACCGACGGTGGTTTAACCTGGGCTATTCGAAGCCACTGGTACGGAGGATGTGGAGTGCAGTCGGTACATGCTGATCTTCATATCTTAGAATATTCACCGCACAATAACCGTCTCTATGCCGGGAATGATGGCGGATTCTATTGGACCGAAAATGGTGGCGTCAACTGGACAGAGATTTCCAACGGACTGGTTATCAGTCAGGCCTATAAAATTGGGCAAAGCCGCACCAAACGCAATTTTGTTATCAACGGATATCAGGATAACGGCAGCTCGGTGATGAACGAAACTACCTGGGATGCCGTGAACGGCGGCGATGGTATGGAATGCGCCTACGACCCTATGGATCATCGCTACAGTTACTCAACACTTTATTATGGCGCCATCGAACGGCATTTCAACAACAACAGTCAGGGACAAATTGCCGGAAAAGACGTGAACGGAATCACCGAAGACGGCGCCTGGGTGACGCCTTTCACCCTCGACTTCAACGATGGAAATATCATGTTTGTGGGATATAAAAATGTATGGAGGAGCATGAATGTCAAAGCATCCAACACATCCAATGTGCAATGGCAAAAAATCAGCGCCTTTGGCAATGCCAACCTCGATCAGCTTGTTCTGGCTAAAGCCAATACCAATATTTTGTATGTTTCAAGCGGTAATAAACTTTATTTTACCGATAATGCCAAAGATCCTGTGGTACAGTGGCAGATTCGTACTCCCAACTTGCCTGCGAACACTACCATCACAGCTATCGAAACCCATCCCGTCAACCAAAATATTGTGTATATCGCGCAGCAGACCCGTATTTTCAAATCGGAGGACAGAGGGTTGAGTTGGACTGAGATCACTGCAAATCTTTCCGGCATTCAGATCAACAGCATTGCTTATTACAAAAACAGCAATGAAGGGCTTTACCTTGGAACTGATATTGGAGTGTTTTACCGCGATGCTTCGATGAACGACTGGATGTATTTCAATGAAGGAATGCCGGCGAGTGCAAAGGTCACCGAAATAGAAATATTCTATGACGCCGATGGCCCGGGTGGCGATCTGCTCAGGGCTGCTACCTATGGCCGCGGGCTTTGGAGCGTCACGCCTTATTTTAGTGCGCCTGTGGCCGGTTTTACGGCTTCTGCTGACAGCCTTGTAGCCGGTTGCACAATTGATTTTCGCGATGTTTCAAGCGGTACTCCTTATACTTTTTCCTGGAGTTTTCCCGGAGGCACCCCGTCAACATCTACCGAGCAGAACCCTGCCGGAATCCGTTACACAGCCCCGGGCGTTTATGATGTCAGCCTGACAGTAGCGAACCCCTCAGGAACGGACACCTACACCTGTAATGACTGTATTACCGTAGGTGAAGCGGCTGTCCCCGATATTCAATTTGAAGCTTCGAGCTTAGTAGGCTGCCCGGAAATGATTGTGAGATTTACCGATGCCACCAACCATTGCCCCGAAACATGGATTTGGGATATCAGCCCGGCTACAATCACCTTCATGCAGGGAACGACCGCTGCCTCGCAGCACCCAGTGGTGAAATTTAATGAGCTGGGCAGCTATGACGTTCGGCTCACTGCTTCCAACGTCAATGGTACCGCTACTTTACTCAAACAACAATGGATTCAGATCGGCGGGATGCCTTTGCCGTTTACAGAAAATTTTGAGCAGCCGAATCTTCTTTCACGCGGCTGGACGGTGACCAATCCCGATAATTCCAAAACCTGGGAACTGAAAACCCTTTCAAATGGGAACGCCGCAGTATGGATGAATTTTATCGGTTACAGCAATTTCAATCAACGCGATTATTTGGAAAGCCCGCCCATGGATTTCAGCGGGTTCGATCAGATTCATCTGACTTTCGAATACGCTTATGCACAGCGTTATGCACAAATTGACAGCCTTATTGTGAGTGTTTCCGACGATTGTGGCCTGACCTGGAAAAAGATGTACGCCAACGGCCCCAACGGACAGGGAATATTCGAAACTGCGCCGCCTACCCTCGCTTCGTTTGAACCTCAGTCGGAACAGGAATGGTGTGTAGCCACCACTTATGGCCCTTCATGTCCGATCATCAATCTATCGGGATTTAGCGGAAAAAAAGGGGTGAAGCTTCGTTTTGAAAGCTTTAACCAATTCGGAAACAACCTCTACATTGATAATATTGCCGTAACTGCTTTGACCGCAGTGGAAGTGGTGCGGCCAAACACAAGCCGCCTGATTTTTTATCCTAATCCGGCACACCATTCTGTTTTTGTTCAGACGAATGATGAAAATATTGGTAAGATGTTGCGTATCAGTGATGCAATAGGAAGGATCAGGCTTAGCGTACGTATCAGTGAACCGAATTTCCAACTGCAACTCAAAGATTTACTGCAAGGGGTTTACACCGTCAGCATTGACCAAATGTCGGTTAGCCAAAAGCTTGTTGTACAATAAGCACATCCCAAGAGTTGAACAATAACTACTTTATAAATTTCTCTATGTTCTTGAAAATATTGAGAATCTGTAAGATATGAATTAATTTCATGCCATTATTTCACATACTTTTGTAAAAATCAAACTCTCGATACATGAAACGTCTTTTGCTCCTCTTTTTTCTGCCAATGATTTTTTCGGGTTTAACGGTTTTGTCTCAGATTCCTGTGGTTTTCAAAGGCCGTGCCGAAGCATTTTCTAAAACTAATATTCATCAGATGCAGGCTGTTGACAGCCTCTATTCGGCCATGCCGGCCGAACGGATCAAAAAGCCGAACCCGGTGATATACAAGTCTTTGACTACGGTTGACCTTTCTCAGGTGACCGATCTCGAGCTGGTTGAAACTACACCGCAATATCGTTTACAGTCGGGTTCTCCACTTCCTGACACTACTTTCAACGGATTAGATGACACCGGAAACTCCATTCCACCCGATGTGAACGGCGCACCTGGCCCCGACCATATTATGGTGACGCTTAACACCCAGGTGTGTGTGCAGGACAGGGTCGGAACCCCGCTCAAGACCCTTTCGCTCGGGGCATTTTGGAGCAGCCTTCCCGGCAGCGGCACTTTTGACCCTAAGATCCAATACGACTTTCACGAAAATCGCTGGGTGTTCGTAACCTGTGCCGGCAGCGAACCCGGAAGCTCACGCATTTATCTTGGCATATCGGCTGATAGCGACCCCTTGGGCGACTGGTACCTATATTCCTATATCGCCGACCCGGAAAACAAAGTCTGGTTCGATTATCCAAGTATGGGATTAAACAACCGCTGGATTGTGGTGTCGGGCAATATGTTTGGCAATGGGAGCTACCGAACCGTTTATATCTTTGATAAGCAAGCTATGCTGAATGGCGAACCGGAGCCATTTTTCACACGTATTGCCACCACCCAGGGTTTCACCATTGTGCCAGCCATCACCTACGACGAAGATGAACCGGACGTTTATTGTGTGGCTTCTGCCAACGGAAATCAGGGCGGGAATGGCTACATCACCTTGTTTAAAGTACATGGCGAACTGCTCAACCCTCAGTTCAGCCTTGTCGGACAGATAGGAACCAACCAGACCTGGGCGGGCTACCTCAACGGAAGCGGCGATTTCTTGCCTCAGCTCGGCACAGCAGAGCTCATCAATGCTGTGGATCATAGGATGGAAAATGTAGTTTTCCGCAACGGGAAAATCTGGGCAGTACATCATGTATTTCTGCCGGCCAACAACCCATCACGCACTGCCGTTCAGTGGTGGAACATCACCACCGATGGCCAGATACTGCAACGTGGCCGGGTTGACGACCCAACGGGGCAGATGTCATATGCCTTTGCCTCAATCGCAGTGAATGCTTTTGAAGACGTCATGATTGGTCATGGCATCTTCTCCGCACAACAATATGCTGCCGGAGGATATTCTTTCCGTTCGGCCAGTGATCCGCCAAACACCCTTAGGCAGCCATATCAATTCAAAGATGGCCTTGCACCCTATTATAAAACTTTTGGCAGCGGGCGCAACCGCTGGGGCGATTACACGGCCACAATGACCGATCCGGTAAACAGCGTTGATTTCTGGACAATCCAGCAATATGCCGATCTGCCTTCGGGCGGCGACCGCTGGGGAACCTGGTGGGCTTACGTGCGGATTCCGTTTGCACCACATGCTGATTTTGTTGCTAACCACACCCTGATTCCTTTAGGTGAAAGTATTGATTTTACCGACCTTACCGCAGGAGTGCCTCAAAACTGGCAATGGAATTTTGAGGGAGCCGTGCCTTCATCGTCAAACCTTCAAAACCCTGTTGGCATACAATACCCAAATGCCGGAACTTTCAATGTTAGCCTAACCGTAACCAATGATTTCGGAACCGACACAAAGGTTCGCGAAGGCTATATCACGGTCAGCCCAACACTACTCCCCGATGTGGATTTTGTAGCCAATAAGAACTTAGTCTGCACCGGCGAAACCGTTAAATTTACCGATAAGACGCTATATATGCCGGTTTCATGGGAGTGGACTTTCAACCCGCCAACGGTCACCTTTGTCAACGGAACAGATCAATTTTCGCAAAATCCGGAAGTCATCTTCAACGAGGCAGAAACTTATTCGGTCACGCTCATTGCTGCCAACCTGAACGGCAGCTCCGAAAAAACCATCTTCAACATAGTCAGGGCTGGTGGGATGGATGTGCCTTTAGTTGAGCGTTTTGACCAAAATGGTTTCCTGACCAACCAATGGAAGGTGGTCAATCCCGATAACAAAAAAACTTGGGAAATTACACAGGTGAACGGACTGACAGAAACGAATATGGCTGCAAGTCTCGATTTCTCAACTTATTATGCCATCGGTGAACGCGATCGTCTCGTGAGTCCGCCTCTTGATCTCAGGGGATACAATAACATGAAATTAGGATTCAAGCATGCCCATGCCAAACGCATCCAGCAGATTTCGGATTCACTCATTGTGCTTGTTTCTGATAATTGTGGTCAATCATGGACCCGTATTTTTGCCGATGCCGAGAATGGCAGTGGCAATTTTGCAACCCATGTCCAAACCGATCCTTTTGTGCCGCTCGTGCGCGAAGACTGGTGTGGGGTGGGCTGGGGAGCTCCTTGTTTTCAGCTCAGCCTCGACAACTGGGCCGGTAAAGACAATGTACTGATTGCTTTTGAAACATATAGCGGATATGGAAATCCGATGTATATTACTGATATAGAAATCAGTACAACTGTTCAGCTATCAGAAATTGCTGCGCATCAGCCTCTGAGGGTGGTACCCAACCCGGTGAAGTCGAGCCTGATCATCGAGGCGGAAAATGTCGAACGCTTTGAGATATTACAATTGTGGGATGCCACGGGAAAACTGCATAGGGAGATGAAAAACCTTGCCAATGGAAGCCATTTGGGAGTGGGAGACTTACCTGCCGGCATTTATACCATCAGAGCGACTGCGAATCATAAGGCCATGAACGCCATCTTTATCAAAGAATAATCCTGATGGGAAACGGAATTAAAAAACATCCGACCCGGTTTTATTCGAGTCGGATGTTTTTTTTAATTAAACTTCAGTAGATTTTATTCAACACCGGTTTTTGTGCCTGTTGGCGAGCTTTTGGCAACGATAAACATCTGAACATTCAGATTAACGGTTTGACCTTCTGCAATCTGGAATTCAGTTAGTATTGGGCTTCCTAAGCCGCCAGAACCGTACCATCCAATGAAGTCGCCCGACGACCAGAATGCGTTGTTATCATTGTCTTTCCAAACATCAAGATAATAGTTGCCCGGATTGACATTGGTCAGCGAAAATGATACTGATGCGCCCGTTCCGGTTACAGCTGCAAACTTAATGGGCTGATTGGCATTCCAGTTGTCGTAAGAGGTGTAGATACTGACCTTGGAGTTGGCTAAGTCGCCAGAAACACCTGCAGGGAATTGTGCCGTTCCGGTGATCTGTGTGACAGCCGGTAGCACGGTAAGTGCTCCGTTGCCGGTGGCAGTCCCGCCTTTGCCGTCGCTAACCGTTACATTGATGGTGTGAGCTCCCGCTGTTGAAGGTGCCGTCCATGTAATATTGGGGCCTGTACCGTTGATAGCGCCACCGGTTACTGTGTAGGAATAACTGAGCTGGTCGTTGTCAGGATCGCTGGCTACTACGGCAACAGAAACCGTTCCGTTGGCATTCACGCTCGCAGGATTAACTGTCACGGAGGTAATCACCGGATTTTTGTTGGAGTCTTTTTTGCATGAAATAAGCCCGAAAGCACCAATTGCAAAAAGAACGAGGAGGAGTAAACTTGCTTTTTTCATAAGGTAAATAGTTGATTGATTAAATTATTAAGGACAAAAAATACCATTATAAACAAAGAACGGACACCTTATCAATGAGTGAAAAAAGTTAAGTAGTAATGCGATGAGTTGCCCAAAGATATCAATGAAAATGTTTCAAGTCAAGCAATTTGTTTTGAAAAGAGAAAATATCACGTTTTTTGAAAGATCACAGAACGAACTTGATGAATAGTTAAAAAAAAATTGAAAATAAAATCATCTTCATATGGCGAATAGCATAGGATTGTTTTCTATTCCAATGCTTTGCCAAACAGCCGATAGCGTTTGTGTAGTTTTCCGTTGTGTCTTTCGCATTCGGCCCTCATCAAACGGTTGTTTTCGAGTACAAGATGGCTGTCAATTTTTGTTAGCCCGACTTCTTTGGCCGATTTGAGAAGACTATCCGAAAGGATTGCGTCGAGGCCTTTCCCCCGGTGACGGTCAGCTATGCCTCCCAGAAGCAAGGTGAGCTGTTTTGTTGTTTTTGAGGCCTGAATGATGTGATACCAGCCAAAGGGTAACAGTCGTCCGCGTGCTTTACGAATTCCCTGACTGATTTCGGGTAAGCTGACAATAAAAGCTGCTACCTTATGGTCTGAATCGAGTACCACTTTCACAAAACGTGGATCGAGCACAGGAAGATATCGCCGGGCATATTCTTGCATCTCGTATTCTTCGAGGGCAACAAAGCCGTATATATTGATATAAGCCTCGTTGATAAGTCGGAAAATAGGTACTACCCAGAGCTTCAACTCTTTCTTTTTTTTGAACTCAATTAGCCGAAAATGATGATTGCCTAATGCCCTCTCCGCAATTTCGGCCATTCGTGCGCTGGCTGGGTTGTCAACAGGCATGAGATAAGAAACTAGGTCCAATTCTTTTTCAAACCCCAATTTTTCGATGAATTCTGGCAGCCATGGGAAATTGTAATTTGTTGCCAAAGCCACTTGCTCATCAAAGCCTTCAATCATCATACCCTGTGGTTCTTTGTCGGAAAAACCCAGTGGGCCAACAAGGCGCGTCATGCCTAATTTTTTTGCCCACTGGCTCACGTAGCTGATAAGCGCTTGTGCAATGTCCAGATCGTTATAACATTCCAAAAAACAAAAACGGGCGCATTTTTCACCCTTGTGTTCATTGTAGCGGGTGTTGATGATACCCATCACCCTCCCCACGGCTTCCGATCCTCGCCAAGCAAGGCAAAGAATGACCTCTGAGGTGTGGGATGAACGATTCTTCTTTTGGTCGAAAAAAGTCAGTTCATCCATATAAAGCGGATGAATCCATTCCGGATGGTTTCGGTGGATTTTCTCGGGCAGATAAACAAAGGTTTTTAAATCCTTTTTTGAGTTTACTTCGCGTATTTCAATCTGCATAAAAGTTTTTTTCAAAAATAAGTGATTTCAGTTTTAAAGAAAAAAGAAAAACTCGTTTTATGCTAAGCAAAGTCGGTAAACAAAAAACGCAGCGATGAATCGCTGCGTTTTTTAGTGTAATGGAGTGATAATAAGGTTATTTCACAACAAATTTCCGTGTTTCTTTGTTTCCGTCAACAGTGATGGTGCAGAAATAAACACCGGCATTGAGGTTGTTTACGTCAATGCTTACGGGGTTCATACCGGTAACAAGGTTGAGGTTAGAGTGATAAACACGCTGTCCTGTAAGGGTGCTCACGGCAATCTCAGCATTTTTGGCGCTCTTGCTCAGGTTGATATCAACATTTAGCTTGTTGCTTACCGGGTTGGGATAAACTTTGGAAACTTCGGTAATTGGGTTGCTGAGTTCATTCACACCAACGATTACCGGAGTGATTTTAGCAACATACATTTTGTTTTCCTGATAGGCGTGATCGTCATCCAAAGCAAGACCTACAAGATTGTCGGCATTGTACATTGCCCAGAAAGTGCCATTGTAACCAATCGAAGCACAGTTTGTGTTGTAAATCTCTTCAAACAGGTGGAAGATGCCTCCGGTGATGTTCTCGTTCACTAAGTACCATGAGTTATAGATGCCGTCTTTGTAGCTGGCAAACATATTCCTTTGGTACATACCGTTGTTGTCCTGACGGGTTTCGTCCAGCGTTGAGTAGAAAATGGCAATTGTTCCGTTTTCGTCAATGGCGATCGAAGGCATGGTGGAAACACCGAGCGAACGATAAGCAAGCAGACCGGAGGCTTCGATGTCAATCTGTCCGTTGCCGTTCATGTCGGGAACCCAACCTACAACCATCCCCATTCCGAGACTTTCAAGATATTCGGGGTCAAGGGTTTTGTGAGGGTTAACCGGGTTTGTTGGAATTTCGCCCATGGATTCGTTCCAGTATCCGATAGCGTCCGTATAGGGGAAATAGTTGTATGAAGTACCGGCTTCGTTATGCATGACTCGGGTAGTAGCCCAAACAACGTGAACCATTCCGTTGTTGTCAATGGCGATATTGGCCGAGTTGTCGGTTGTCCAGAGGGTATCGGTGGTCAGTGTGTTGTTCCAATCAAACGAAGGATAAGGATGTTCCCAGATGGTTTTCTTTTCCCATGTTTCACCATTATCGGAAGATTTGATAATGAACATATCGTACCATGCGCTCTGGAAAAGGATGGCTACGACGTCGCCATTGGAGGCCATGGTGTAGTCATCGGCGCCGATGTTGAAATTGTAAACTCCTTCGATGTCAACTTCAGGAGGATAAACCCATCCGTCCCAATTTTGTCCGCCGTCTTCCGAGCGGTTGTAAAACACTTTGTTGATAGCGGTATTGTTGCCGTCCTGATAAGCGGCAATCACGTGGAGAATATTGTGGTTTTCGCCGCTGCTGATAACTCTTGGCCAGGTCATGGTAACGCCTGCAGGGCTTCCAGGGATTTCGCCTTTATCGGTCCAGTCACCGGTACCTTTTGCAGGGCGGGTGTATGCGTGAACACCGGTGGGGGAACCACCATGCGAAACAAGAAACTCACCGTTTTCGTAGGGGGCAATTGACGGCCAGCCTGAACGGATAGGTTCAACACGGGCTGTGGGCTGTGGACCCCAGTTTGTACCGTTAAAGTAGTTATACCCCGTTCCACGGTCGGGAAAACTGGGTGCCGAGGCAACACCCCAGGTGGCTACTGCTGCCACACTGCCATCAGGCCATGCATACAAACGGTTGCTCAGAGCTGAGTTGGTTTGAAGGTCATACTGGGTGGTCATCACAACAGCATCTGTAACGCCATTGGCGCTACGATTCTGAACAACCTGAACAATGTTGGTCTCGGGTGTGAATGCCATTTCTTCAACAGGAGCTTCGTTGCGATTTACAAGCGTTCTCTTAACGGCCTTGTTGGCATCAGGGTGTTTCAGGGGTTTATAGCCCGACTGCGCAAAAGTAGCTACAGAAACTGCTACTATTGCCGAAATGAGTAGAAACTTTCTCATAATGTTTAAATTAGATTAATAAATGGATATAAATAAACTTGATAAAGATGCAAAAACGATTTTAAATCGTGCAAAGGTACAAAAAAAGGCAGAGTTGTCTCTGCCTTTTGAAATAATCTTTCAATTTATTTTACTTCACGATCATTCTTTTTGTGATCTTATTTCCTGATGCTTCAACAGTGTAAAAATAAACACCTGTTTTCAGGCTTTCGGTTTCCAACGAGATGGAATGCTGACCCTGTGGACGATATCCGGTAGTTTTTCCCATAACTTTCTGTCCGGTAAGGGTATAAACCGAAATGCTGATATCGCTACCTTTGACAAGTCCTACACGAATATTGGTTGTACCGTCAACAACGGGGTTGGGGAAGTTTTGTCCGACTTCTAAAGCAGGGATATCCGGAGTTTCGTTTTGACCTGTGACACAGAAACTGGCATCGGTGAAGAAAAAGTTGGTGATATACTTATACTGTACGGCAAGACCCGGATCAACATCGGGTGCTAAAGGTTGATAGGTCATTGGGATGGTATATTTGCCATCGGCAAAGAATGATTTTTGGGCAATGCTGGCAAACGAGGCATTCCACATGCCGGGCGAGAACAGAGTCACGTTGGTAGCGATGGGGCTACCGTTGTCGCACGTTAAGTCGGCTGTTCCCCAAGGGTTCGGACGAAGACCACGGGTGAAGATGTTTGGACGGGTGTTGTCGGCAGCGTCTTCAAGGTCGGAGTCTAACCAGCTCACGAAAATGGTGCCACGGTCGGGCGAAACAGTAATCTGAATGCGGTTGTCTTCGGTATAGTCGCCAGGCCAAGTACCGCGGAATTGACGAATACTTCCCAGTTTAACGGCATGCCAGGTAGTGCCGCCATCGGTGGTGTAGATGTCGTAAGCTGCAAATAGATATTCACCCGTTATAATACTGTAATCATTGCTCCCTGTAACCCCGACAACCACGGCAATATGCAGGTTGCCATTGGCATCAACGGCGACATCGTGATCAAAAGCAGTGGTATAGGGAATCTCTGTACGGGCAGGAAGCGGAGGTTCGAAAAGTTCTCCAATCTGGTCATCGGTGAGCAGTTCGTTCACGATGCCGGCAAGGCCGTTGGGCCCAGCAAGCTGAATACCCATTGGTTCACTCCAGCTATTCCCGCCATCGGTGGTTTTCATAATCACCGGATACACGCTTAAGCTGTTTGAAATGATAGGAAGCGTTTCATTGTCAGATAAAGCGGAGATATAACCTGTCTGACCATCGGCTGCAAAGGCAACTTTAACATTTGATGGGCGTGTCATACCTGCTGCAACAGGAAAATCGAGCAATTCCTGTTCAAAAACAAAATCCTGTACTCCTTCGTCCCACTCGCCTTTATTGACTATCAGACTTCCTTTGTAAACAACAGAACCACTTGTCCAATCTTGATTCACGTCAACCACAAATACATTTCCCTGACGGGTCACGTCGTAGGAATCGGGGATATACTGATAAATATTGGGAGGGGTGGAAGATTGCAGGTTCTTGGTG
>JACFNF010000015.1 GCA_019454985.1 Bacteroidales bacterium | reverse complement strand
TGTATTCAAAAGAAGCTAAATTAACGATCAGATCTGAATTCATAAGGGCCATATCGGATGTGACCTACCCCAGAAGACGAGAAGACCAAAAATCACGATTTATGTATCTACTCCCCTCGACCATTTTTTTGTCGTTAATAGGTTTACTATGAGATACTCTGTTCTGAAGAAAGGAAGATTTACGAATTTCTTAACATTCATAAAAAACGAATTCTTTATATTTGAGCCTTTAGTAGAGGTTATGTATTTGACAGCCAAAATATTCAACAAATTCGAACAGCTGTCAATAATCTGAATCTAACAAGAAGTGATAGTTTATATACACTATAACACCTTATTCAAAAGCAGTATATGGTCTCACAAAAAAAACAGCTCTTATGAAACACTTTTACATCATTTTGATTGCACTGTTTCTGGGAATCGGCGCAAGAGCACAGACCACTCAGCCTTTTTCAAGCTGCTTGCCACAGGGGATCACATTTTCAACCCAAACCGAGATTGATCATTTCCAAACCAATTATCCGGGTTGCACGGGGATTGAGGGGAATGTAACCATCAATGGGGATAATATTACAAATCTGAATGGGTTAAATGGATTAACTTTCATTGGAGGTTCCCTTAACATAAATGGAAACAACGCTCTGACCAGTTTGACGGGACTGGATAATCTGACTTCCATCGGGGATGAACTTAGTATTTTTGGAAACGGCGCCCTCAGCAGCCTTACGGGATTAGAAAATCTGTCCTTCATCGGAAATATTCTATATATTTTTGGGAACAACGCTCTGACCAGTCTGACGGGACTTGAGAACCTGACTTCCCTAGAAGATGGTCTTACGCTTTTCTACAACGATGCCCTGGTCAGCCTGACGGGATTGAAGAATCTGACTTCTATCGGAAATTTTCTGAGTATTGGCGGGAATAATACTCTGACCAGCTTGACAGGGCTTGAAAATCTGGCTTCCATCGGAGGAGCTTTTTCTATTGGTAAGAACAATGCTTTAACCAGCCTGACAGGACTTGAGAATCTGACTTCAATCGGGGGCGCTCTCATTATTAGTGAGAACAATTCCATCACCAGCCTGACGGGATTGGAGAATATCAATGCAGGTACAATCACAAATGTGAAGATTTTTGATAACCCTACTTTGTCAGACTGTGCAATTCAGAGCATCTGTGAATACCTGGCAGCACCCAATGGAGTTTTCGAAATCCACGGCAATGCAACAGGCTGTAACAGCCAAGAAGAAGTGGAAGAAGCCTGTATTTATTTATCTGCAGGTGATTTAACTATCCAATCTTCACTTCCGCTCTTTCCCAACCCTGCCTCCAAAACAATCACTATCGAATCTGCCGGTAACAGCATGCCACAAAAGAACATCTGGCTGACCATCTCTGATCTCAACGGACGGCAACTCATTCAGCGGGCTGTCACGGAGCCGCAAACGGTGGTGGATGTTTCAGGATTATCTTCCGGTGTACATTTTATGAAAGTGATTTCTGATAATGGAGTGAAGGTGGGGAAGTTTGTGAAGGAGTAAAATAACGATTTTTTTTGACCAAATTCTTGTTTTATCAAAATCAGCATTTATATTTGCAGCTCAAACGACTTAGTAGAAACTACATGAACTTTTTTGAAAATAAATCTTGGTGGTGGCCGGTATCTATTTCTCTCCTGAGGTATAGACCCTAGTTGCTATCCATGTAACCGATATTGAGCCGCAGGAGTATTTCTGCGGCTTTTTTATTTTAAAAAATTAAACTGAAGAGAATTTTAAAGATCTGTTTTTAATCCTGACTCAAAAAAACTATGACAAACAAATCTGTCCACAACAATATGAACGAATATCAGCCAATCAAAGCATTACGCTGGCGGGGCTCCCCGCCACATTTTTTTCGCAGCCATTAATGCTGCCACTCTTAATATACTATTTATCAACATTTTATTATTAAAGCAATAATTTACAACAAAAATTTTAAAGACATGAATCATTACAGTATAACTGAATCCCCTATTGAAGTTGCACCTCTTTCGACAATGCTCCGTCACGCCAATGGTTTTTATGGTGAGTACGGTGGCGCCTATGTGCCGCCTGTTTTGGCAAAACCGTTGGATCGGCTTGCAGAATCCTTTGACAGCCTGGTCCATCATGAAAAATTTCAGCACGAGTTTATCCATTATCTGAAAACTTATGTTGGGCGCCCATCGCCACTCTATTATGCACGACGTTTGAGCGACCACATTGGCTCGCGTATTTACCTGAAACGTGAAGACCTGAATCACACCGGAGCTCATAAAATCAACAACACGATTGGTCAGATTCTGTTGGCACGACATATGGGCGCACACGAGATCATTGCTGAAACGGGTGCCGGGCAGCATGGTGTGGCCACTGCTACGGCTGCAGCCTTAATGGGGATTCCCTGTAAAGTTTTCATGGGAGCCGAAGATGCAAAACGTCAGGTTCTCAATGTAAAAAGAATGGAATTACTCGGAGCTCAAGTGATTACCACTGAGCTTGGGACAAAAACACTAAAAGATGCTGTGGATGCAGCATTGGAATACTATGTAACGCATCCCGACTCCTATTATCTGTTGGGTTCTCAGGTTGGCCCTCATCCCTATCCCCGAATGGTAGGATATTTTCAGAGCGTGATTGGTCAGGAAGCACGGGCACAAATTCTGAATGCTGAAAACAGGCTGCCCCGGTCGGTTTTTGCCTGCGTTGGGGGGGGCTCGAATGCCATTGGTCTTTTTTCGGGATTTCTCGATGATGATGAAGTGAAAATCTTTGGCGCAGAAGGTGGCGGACATGCAACAACCGATAATACTGCAGCAACACTATCGTTTGGTAAACCGACAGTTTTTCAGGGGACATATTCTTATTGTCTGGTAAACGAGGCAGGCAGCCCAATTGAGTCACATTCCATTGCAGCCGGGCTTGATTATCCGGGAATCAGTCCGCAACATGCCTTATTAAAAGACCAGAAAAGGGCATTTTATTTCCCTGTAACCGATAAAGAAGCCATTGAAGGCTACAAACTCATTTCGCATCTGGAAGGCATCATCCCGGCGATTGAATCGAGCCATGCTATTGCTTTGGCCAGTAAAATTCTTAAAAGCAAAGGCGAACTGGCGATTGTTAATCTTTCAGGCAGAGGAGACAAAGATGTTGAGCGGGAATTGGAATAAACAAAAAAGTCCGGTTTGGTATTCCACCAGACCGGACTTTTACTTATCAACATAAGTGTTTGATTATCTTGCGTATTTGAATCCTTTTCCAAGATAATGAGCCGTATCGCCTAAAAGTTCTTCGATACGAAGCAGCTGATTGTATTTGGCAATCCTGTCAGTTCGGCTTGCCGAGCCGGTTTTGATCAGACCAGTATTCAGTGCAACGGCTAAATCTGCAATGGTCGTATCTTCAGTTTCGCCTGAACGATGGCTCATCACTGCGGTATAACTGTTACGGTAGGCTAAATTCACGGCATTGATCGTCTCGGTGAGGGTACCAATTTGGTTTACTTTCACTAAGATAGAATTGGCAACACCTTTCTCAATACCCATTGCCAGACGATTCACATTGGTCACAAACAAATCATCGCCAACTAACTGGATTTTATTGCCCATAGTCTCGGTCATCAGTTTCCACCCTGCCCAATCGTCTTCGGCCATTCCGTCTTCAATGGAAATGATGGGATAGTTTTTCACCCAGTTGTTCCAATAATCCACCATTTGCGATGGGGTAAGTTTGTCGCCGGTTGATTTATGAAGGTGATAGACATTTTCTTCGGGCAGATAGTATTCCGATGAAGCAGGGTCGAGGGAAATAAAAATATCAACCCCAGGTTTGTATCCTGCTTTTTCGATAGCTTGCAGAATGACCTGTACGGCTTCTTCGTTCGATTTTAGGTTGGGTGCAAATCCGCCTTCGTCGCCAACGTTGGTTGAATATCCAGCCTTTTTTAGGACTGATTTCAGGTTATGGAACACTTCGGCCCCCATACGAATGGCCTGGCTGAAGGTTTCGGCGCCAACCGGCATTATCATAAATTCTTGAAAATCAATGCTATTATCAGCATGGGAGCCTCCATTAATGATATTCATCATGGGGATTGGCAGGATGTTTGCACCAACTCCACCCACATAACGGAAGAGTGGCTGATTTGTTTCCTGTGCGGCTGCATGTGCCACGGCAAGCGAAACACCAAGAATAGCATTTGCACCTAGTTTCGACTTGTTTGGTGTGCCATCGAGCTCGATCATACGTTTGTCAATCTCAGTCTGATCGGTAATATAATAACCCTGAAGCTCTTCGGAAATAATGGTATTTACATTTTGAACGGCTTGTAAGACCCCTTTACCAAGATAAGTTCCTTTGTCACCATCACGAAGTTCAACGGCTTCATGAACACCGGTAGATGCGCCCGAGGGGACAGCGGCACGGCCCATAATGCCGTTTTCGGTAATTACATCAACTTCAATGGTTGGGTTTCCACGCGAATCGAGGATTTGTCTGGCATGAATGTTCAGGATGTGGCTCATAAAAAAATTTTTTTAGGATTAATTTTTTTTTGCAAAGGTACTGTTTTAGAACGAGAAAAAGGATAATGAAACATTTTCCATTATCCTTTTTCGACGCAAACGATTGTTGCGAATGAAAATCAAACGGGTTTTACTCCTGATTTTTCGGTTTGGTTCTCTTCTGCCGGAGCTTCAGGTGTTTCCACTTTTGCTGCAGGGGCTTCAACGGGTGCAGCGGCTTTCTTTCCTGAACCGCGGCGAGTTGATTTGGCTTTTTTCACCGTTTTCTTTCCTAACAGATTTTCGTTGAAGTCAACCAACTCCATGATGCACATTTCGGCACTGTCGCCAAGGCGTTTACCCAGTTTAATGATACGGGTATATCCACCTGGTCTGTCTGAAGTTTTCGGACCAACAACGCGAAACAGTTCAGTAGCGGCATATTTGTTTTGCAGCATTCTGAAAGCCATTCTGCGCGAGTGGGTAGAATCTTCTTTTGAGCGGTTGATCAAAGGTTCAACAAGTGGCCTGAGAGCCTTGGCTTTGGCCACAGTAGTGGTAATCCTTTTGTGGAGGATGAGCGATGCGGCCATATTGGAAAGCATGGCTTCACGATGTGAGCTGGTACGGCCTAGATGATTGATTTTTCTATTGTGTCTCATTCCGGTTATTCCTTATCTAATTTATATTTGCTAATATTCATGCCAAACTCTAATCCTTTACCTTTGACAAGCTCTTCGAGTTCGGTGAGCGATTTTTTTCCGAAATTTCTGAATTTCAACAAATCGTTTTTATTGAAAGCCACTAAATCGCCCAAGGATTCAACATCGGCAGCTTTGAGGCAGTTCAAAGCCCGTACTGACAAATCTAGGTCAACAAGTTTGGTTTTCAGAAGCTGACGAATATGGAGCGAGCTCTCGTCGAACTCATCGCTCACTGATTTCTCTTCAATATCCACGGTAATCTTCTCGTCGGAGAAAAGCATGAAATGCATGATGAGAATCTTTGCGGCTTCTTTCAATGCGTCTTTTGGCTGGATTGAACCATCGGTCAGCACTTCAATAATGAGTTTTTCGTAGTCGGTTTTTTGCTCAACACGGTAGTTTTCAATGTGATATTTCACATTCTTTATCGGTGTATGGATCGAGTCAATGGCGATGGTACCCAGTGGAGCATTGGCCGTCTTGTTTTCTTCGGCAGGCACATAACCTCTTCCTTTATTGATCGAAATTTCGAGGCTGAGTTTCACCGAACTATCCATATTGCAGATCACCAGATCGGTGTTCAACACTTGAAAGATAGAGAGGAATTTATTGATATCGCCGGCTTTAAACTGTTCCTGACCGCCAATGACGATGTTCACTTTTTCGGAGGTTTCCGAAGCAATTTGTTGTTTAAAGCGAATTTTTTTCAGGTTCAGGACAATTTCCGCAACGTCTTCGACAACACCTTCGATAGCAGAAAACTCGTGAAGAACGCCTTCTATCTTTACGGAAGTGATGGCAAAGCCTTCGAGCGACGAAAGCAGAATGCGGCGGAGCGAGTTACCTATCGTGATACCGAAACCGGGTTCAAGCGGGCGGAATTCAAACACACCTTTATAGTTGTCTGATTCAACCAGGATGACCTTTTCGGGTTTTTGAAACGCTAATATTGCCATTTTTATTTGGGTTAGATGGAAAATATGCTATCGGGCACTGTATCAAGGTTAATTATTTGGAGTAGAGCTCCACGATGAGTTGTTCCTTGATATTTTCGGGGATATCTTCCCTGCTGGGGTAGTTGAGGAATTTTCCGGCTAATTTTTCGCCATCCCATTCGAGCCACGAGAAGCGATTGCTGTGTCCCTGCAATGAGTTGACCACTACTTCAAGGCTTTTCGATCTTTCGCGTACGCCAACAATATCGCCTTCTTTAAGCAAATAGGAGGGAATATTGACCACGTCGCCATTCACGGTGATGTGGCAGTGGCTCACAAGTTGACGGGCAGCGTTACGTGTGGGAGCAATGCCCAAACGATAAACCACGTTATCTAACCTTGATTCAATGAGTTGCAGCAACACGACACCGGTGATGCCTTTTTTCTGTACAGCGCGTTCGAACAGGATTCTAAACTGTTTTTCAAGAATACCGTACGTGTATTTTGCCTTTTGTTTTTCCTGAAGCTGGATTCCGTACTCCGATTGTTTCTTTCTCCTTTTCGAGCTTCCATGCTGTCCCGGAGGATAGTTCTTTTTCTCGAATGAGCGATCGGGTCCGTAGATGGGTTCGCCAAATTTTCTGGCTATTTTTGATTTGGGGCCTATGTGCCTTGCCATAATACTTGCTATTTAAAGGTTAATGGGGATCTGTTACACTCTTCTTCTTTTGGGTGGGCGGCATCCATTGTGTGGCAATGGCGTAACGTCGTTGATTTCGGTCACCTCAATACCCGAGGAGTGGATGGAACGGATAGCCGATTCACGTCCTGCACCAGGTCCTTTCACATAAACTTTTACTTTTCTCAATCCGAGGTCGTAGGCTGTTTTGGAGCACTCTTCGGCAGCTGTTTGTGCGGCATAAGGAGTATTCTTTTTGGATCCCCTGAAGCCCATTTTTCCGGCGGAGGCCCATGAGATGACCTGGCCGCTGTTGTTTGTCAAAGAAATGATGATATTGTTAAAGGAGGCCTTGATATAAGCCCTACCGGTGGCTTCAACTTTAACAACACGTTTCTTTACTACTCTTGTAGTTTTTGCCATAATGAAAGTTAATTTCTAAACTGTTAAATATGATCCGAATGCTACTTGGTAGCTTTCTTCTTGTTTGCAACGGTCTTTTTACGCCCTTTGCGCGTACGGGCGTTGTTTTTGGTGCTCTGGCCGCGTAACGGTAAGCCCGAGCGGTGGCGGATTCCACGGTAGCAACCGATGTCCATCAAGCGTTTGATGTTGATCTGAGTTTCGCTCCTGAGCTCGCCTTCCACTTTATATCCGGCAGCAATAACGGCACGAACGTTATTCTGTTCGTCGTCGTTCCAATCCTGCACTTTTTTGTTGATGTCAACACCTGCTTCAGCAAGTATTTTTTTCGAAGCACTCCTGCCAATACCATAAATATAAGTGAGTGCCACTTCTCCCCTTTTATTGTTCGGGATATCTACACCAGCGATCCTAGCCATATTCTTTCGATTTTAATAATGAAGCTTATCCTTGTCTTTGTTTGAACTTTGGGTTCTTTTTGTTGATCACATACAATCTGCCTTTGCGGCGAACGATTTTGCAATCGTCTGATCTTTTCTTAATGGATGCTCTTACTTTCATGTTCTTGTTATTTGGTGAAAACCTTTCTGGGGTCTTCTTTCGTTTATGATAATCTTTTACTTGTACCTGAATGTTATACGGCCTTTACTGAGATCATAGGGTGAAAGTTCGAGTTTCACCCTGTCGCCGGGCAAAATCTTGATGTAGTGCATCCGCATCTTTCCCGAAATGTGGGCGATGAGGGTGTGTCCGTTTTCCAGTTCGACACGAAACATAGCGTTTCCCAACGACTCGATCACGGTTCCATCTTGTTCAATAGACAGTTGTTTTGCCATAAATTTTATCCATTCATGTTTTTAATCACCGATTCTATTTCTTCAAAACTCGATAAAACATCGGCCTTTCCGGCTCTCACAGCAACGGTATGCTCGTAGTGTGCGGCAGGGCTTCCGTCTTTGGTTCGGATGGTCCAGCCATCGTCTTCCTGAAAAACGTATCGTGCGCCAAGGTTAACCATCGGTTCGATGGCAATAACCATTCCCGTACGCAACCGTGTGCCATTACCCTTTCGGCCATAGTTTGGCACTTCGGGAGCCTCGTGCAGCTTGCGTCCTACGCCATGTCCTACCAATTCTCTGACCACTCCGTATCCATACTGTTCCACATGCGATTGCACAGCATATCCAATGTCGCCGATGCGATTCCCTTCGATGGCAGCCTCAATACCTTTGTAAAGCGATTCTTTGGTTCGCTGCATAAGCAGACGAATTTCCTCCGACACTTCGCCAATTGCAAAGGTGTAAGCGCTATCGCCATAGAAGCCGTTCATCAACACACCGCAATCTATCGAAACAATATCGCCGTCTTTCAAGATCGTTTTTCCAGGTATTCCGTGAACGACCTGATCGTTGACCGAGATACACAAGCTTCCGGGGAATCCCCCATAACCTTTGAATCCGGGTATAGCGTGATGGTCGCGAATAAAGGTCTCGGCTATCCTGTCGAGGGCAATGGTTTCCACGCCCGGTTTCAGGTGCCTGGCCACTTCGGCCAATGTTTTACCAACAAGCAAAGAACTTTTACGTTGTATCTCTATCTCTTCTTCTGTTTTGAAGCAGATCATTTCTTTATTCTTTCGGTCTTAACCCATGTTCATGGCGGCGCCGCGACCTTTGATTCTGCCTGACTTTGTCAGACCGTCGTAATGACGCATCAACAGGTAGCTTTCAATTTGCTGGAGTGTGTCGAGCACAACGCCAACTAAAATCAGCAATGATGTACCACCGTAGAAAGATGCAAAGGCGTGGCTGACACCCATCTTTCCAACCAAGGCTGGCATAATAGCCACAAAACCCAAAAAGATTGAACCGGGCAGAGTGATTTTCGAAAGGATGTTATCGAGATATTCTGCGGTTTTCTTTCCGGGTTTCACGCCTGGGATAAAACCTCCGTTCTTTTTCATATCCTCGGCCATCTGGTTCGGGTTAATGGTGATGGCGGTATAGAAATAGGTGAAAAGAACGATAAGTACAAAGAATACAAAGTTATACCAAAATCCGTTCATGTTGGTGAAGGTGGCAGCAATCCCCGAAAGACTTTCGCTGTTGGCAAAACCAACCAAGGTAACTGGCAGGAACATGATGGCCTGGGCAAAAATGATCGGCATTACACCGGCAGCATTCACTTTGATGGGAATGTACTGCCTAACACCACCATACTGACGGTTGCCTACAATACGTTTGGCATACTGAACCGGTACACGACGTGTGCCTTGCACCAACAGGATGGTAAGCAGGATGACAATAACAAGCACGGCCAGCTCAACCACAAAGAACACCAACCCGCCACCTTTTTGCTCAAGGCGCGAGAAAAACTCGGAAAATAGTGCAAAAGGCAGTCGGGCAATAATTCCAATCATGATGATGAGTGAGATTCCGTTTCCAATACCTTTATCGGTAATTCTTTCGCCCATCCACATCACAAAGAGTGTTCCGGCGATCAGGATGATGGTATGCGACACCCAGAAGAAAACTGACGGATGAGCCACGTTGGGATCGAACGGTGCAATTCCTTCATTAGGCAATCTGCTGATCACATTGGCGATATAGGCAGGAGCCTGAAGGGCAACGATAATCACGGTGAGGTAGCGTGTCATTTGGTTAATCTTACGGCGTCCGCTCTCGCCTTCGCGTTGCAATCGCTGGAAGTATGGAATGGCCATACCCAGCAACTGAATCACGATAGAAGCCGAGATATAGGGCATAATTCCAAGCGCAAAGATGGAAGCGTTAGAAAAAGCACCACCCGAAAACATATCGAGCAAGCCCAGCAGTCCGCCACTTGTTTGCGATTTGAGGGCTGTCAACATATTTGGGTCAATACCCGGAAGCACAATATAAGAGCCCAACCTGTAGATCATAACGATCAACAGGGTGTAAATGATGCGCTTACGTAACTCTTCGATTTTGAAGATATTCCGTATAGTTTCGATAAACCGCTTCATTCAAATTAGATTTTTACAACGTTACCACCGGCGGCTTCAATTGCTTTCACTGCGGCAGCCGAGAAGCCATGAGCATGGACTTCGACTTTTGCTTTGAGTTCGCCTTTAGCCAAAACTTTCACCAAAACATTTTTGGAAACCAAGCCATATTGTTGCAGCGTTTCGAAGCTGACAACCGATAATTGGTGAGTATCCGCAAGATTTTGGATAGTTAAAAGGTTGATGGCTTTGTATTCTTTTCTGTTGATATTTTTAAAGCCAAATTTGGGGACGCGGCGTACCAAAGGCATTTGTCCGCCTTCGTATCCGAGACTTTTCTTGGTTCCCGAACGCGACCCGGCGCCTTTATGGCCACGGGTGGAAGTACCACCGCGACCCGAACCCTGTCCGCGGCCGATGCGTTTTACTGCTTTTACTGATCCTTTGGCAGGCTTTAGATTGCTAAGATCCATGTTAGTTTATTTTAGCTTGATTCCTAAATGCTTATATTTCTTCAACTTTCAGCAGATGTTTCACTGCTTCCACCATACCGGCTAAAGCTGGGTTGAGCTCCACCTCGATGCTTTGATTGAGTTTGCGCAATCCGAGGGCAGTCAGGGTATCTTTCTGGCGTTTGGTCCGGCCGATACCGCTTTTAATCTGGGTTATTCTTACTTTTTTCATTGCAATAAGGGGCTTAACCATTGAATACTGTATCGAGATCAACTCCGCGAACTTGCGAAACGGTATAGGCGTCGCGCATTTTCGACAGTGCGTCAAAAGTGGCTTTCACAACCGAGTGTGGGTTCGACGAACCTCTGGATTTTGCGAGTACGTCGTTGATACCGACGCTTTCGAGTACGGCACGCATTGCACCGCCGGCGATCACTCCCGTACCGTGTGAGGCAGGTTTTAAGAATACCAAAGCGCCACTGTATTTGCCATATTGTTCGTGGGGGATGGTACCTTTGCGAACCGGAACGCGGATGAGGTTCTTTTTGGCATCGTCAACGCCTTTGGCAATAGCAGCGGTCACTTCTTTCGCTTTTCCAAGGCCGTAGCCGACAACGCCATTTTCATTGCCTACCACCACGATGGCTGAGAAGCTGAAAGTACGTCCGCCCTTGGTTACTTTGGTAACCCTCTGGATGCTGACCAGCCTGTCTTTAAATTCGATTTCGCTGGATTTTACTCTTTTTACGTTTACTTCTGACATAATTTCCTAGAATTTTAATCCTCCTTCGCGAGCTGCTTCGGCCAATGATTTAACTCTTCCGTGATACAGATAACCATTGCGATCGAAAACCACTGTTTCGATTCCTGCTGCTTTGGCTTTTTCGGCCACGAGCGTTCCGACAAGTTTAGCTTGTTCGATTTTGGTTACCTTTTTTTCTGCAATGCCTTTTTCGGCTGATGAAGCGGCGACAAGGGTATGTCCGGCCACGTCATCAATCAGTTGGGCATAGATCTGTTTATTGCTTCTGAAAACGGTCAGGCGCGGGCGCTGGACAGTGCCATTCACGATGCCGCGAATACGTTTTCTGATACTGATTCTCCTTTTTATTTTTTTTGAACTGATTGCCATTTTTCTGGTATTTTAAGCCTTGTTTTCAAGCGCGTTTCATTGATTATTTCCCTTTACCGGCCGTCTTTCCAGCTTTGCGCCTCAACACCTCGTTCTGGAACTTAATTCCCTTACCTTTATAAGGTTCGGGTTTGCGGAGTGAACGGATTTTGGCAGCAACCTGTCCGAGCAGCTGTTTGTCAATGCTCGACATCTTGATGATAGGGTTCTTACCTCTTTCCGTAACAGTTTCGACCTTGATTTCCTGCGGAAGCTCGAAGAACACGCCGTGCGAGAATCCCACGGCGAGTTCGAGGATCTGTCCTTTGGCTTCAGCTCTGTAACCAACGCCAACCATTTCCTGAACCGTTTGAAACCCTTCCGAGACGCCTTTTACCATGTTATTAATTAATGAGCGATAAAGGCCATGTTTTGAGCGATGTTCTTTTTCATCGGATTTCCTTTCGATGATCAGCTCGTTATTTTCAACTTTTAGCGAAACTGAATCGTCAATTTGTTGCTTGAGTTCACCAAGTTTGCCTTTTACGGTAACAACATTGTCGTCAGAAACGTTAACGCTGACACCGGCAGGCAACACAATGGGTAGTTTTCCTATTCTTGACATGGATTGCTTCTCCTTTCATTAGCTGATGTAACACAAAACTTCGCCACCCACGTTGAGTCGGCGTGCTTCCTTATCGGTCATGATACCATTGGAAGTAGAAATGATGGCAATGCCTAAACCATTGAGTACACGTGGCAGGTCTTCGGCATGAACATATTTCCTCAATCCTGGGCGCGATACACGCTCGATGCGGGTCATGGCGGGCATTTTGGTAGCAGGGTGATATTTCAGGGCAATCTTAATGGTGCCTTGCTTATCGTCGTCTTCAAATTTATAGTTGAGGATATAGCCTTTTTCGAAAAGGATTTTGGTGATAGCCTTTTTCACGTTTGAGGCGGGAATTTCCACAACCCTATGTTTAGCCATGACCCCGTTTCTGAGTCTGGTCAAATAATCTGCAATAGGATCTGTATACATTCTATGTTGTTTTTATAATTACCAACTTGCTTTTTTCACACCTGGGATCAGGCCTTTGAGTGCCATTTCCCTAAAATTGATACGTGAAATACCGAATTGCCTCATATAGCCTTTGGGGCGTCCTGTAAGCTGGCAACGGTTGTGTAACCGCACCGGAGAAGCGTTTTTTGGGATGCGCTGCAAGGCTTCATAATCGCCGGCTTCTTTCAGGGCGGCACGTTTGGCTGCGTATTTCTCGACCATTCTTTGTCTTTTACGCTCGCGCGCTTTCATTGACTCTTTTGCCATGCTCTATTCTTTTTTTTGATTCTTAAAAGGAAGGCCAAATTCTTTGAGCAATGCCATTGCTTCTGCGTCGGTTTTTGCCGTGGTCACAAAAGTAATGTCCATGCCATTGATTTTGTTAATTTTATCAATATCTATCTCGGGGAAGATGATTTGTTCAGTCACGCCAAAGCTGTAATTTCCGCGACCGTCGAAACCTTTATCGTTGATGCCTCTGAAGTCGCGCACTCGCGGCAAAGCCACGGCAACAAGGCGTTCTAGAAATTCATACATTTTTACCCCGCGCAAGGTCACACGCACACCGATGGGGTTTCCCCGACGGAGTTTGAAGTTCGACACGTCTTTTTTCGAAATCGTGGGAACTGCCTTCTGTCCAGAGATAGCGGTCATTTCTTCGATGCCGTAATCAATGAGTTTTTTGTCGGTGAGTGCTGCGCCGATACCCTGGTTCAAGGAGATCTTGACCAGACGTGGAACCTGCATTACAGTTTTGTACTCAAACTGTTTCATCAATGCGGGCACGATTTCACTTTTGTACTGTGATTGTAATCTGGGTGTGTAGCTCATTACTTAATTACCTCCCCTGTCTTTTTTGAATAACGGACTGATTTACCTGTTTTTTCGTCAATCTTACGGCCGATACGGGTAGCTTTTCCTTTTCCATCCACAACTTTGAGGTTGGAGATATGGATTCCGGATTCTTTCTTCACGATGCCGCCTTTAGGGTTTTCGGTATTTGGGCGGGTGTGTTTCGAAACTAAGTTGACGCCTTCGACGACTGCACGTTGTTTTTCAACATTCACACTCAACACTTTACCTTTTTCGCCCTTATTATCTCCGGCGGTAACGACAACGGTATCGCCTTTTTTAATATGTAATTTACTCATGGTTTCAGCGTGTATTAAAGCACTTCGGGTGCCAGTGAAACGATTTTCATATACTGTTTTTCCCTCAACTCGCGTGCTACGGGGCCAAAAATACGTGTCCCAATCATTTCGCCGGCATTGTTGAGCAACACAACGGCATTGTCATCGAACCGGATATAGGATCCATCGCTACGACGGGCTTCTTTTGAGGTACGGACAACCACGGCTTTCATCACCGCGCCTTTTTTCACCGTACCACCGGGTATGGCACTTTTAACGGTCACGACGATTTTATCGCCGATGCGGGCATACCTTTTTCCGGTGCCGCCGAGTACCCTGATGCAGAGTACTTCTCTGGCGCCGCTGTTATCAGCAACAGCGCATCTTGATTCCTGTTGTATCATCTTACTTAGCCCTTTCGATTATTTCAACCAATCTCCAACACTTATTTTTGCTCAAAGGGCGCACTTCCATAATACGGACGGTGTCGCCAATATTGCATTCGTTCTTTTCGTCGTGTGCCATAAAGCGGCTTGTTTTCTTCACAAACTTGCCGTAGATGGGGTGCTTCACACGGCGTTCAATTTCAACAGTAATGGATTTTTCCATCTTGTTGCTGGTAACGACGCCGATTCTTTCTTTTCTTAAATTTCTTGTTTCCATCTTCTTACAAGTATTATTGTTTATTTTGTGATTCCTGCATCTGCCGTTTTTTAAGCTCGGTAAGGATGCGGGCTACCGTCCGGCGAAAAGTCTTTATTTTATTCGGATTTTCGAGGGGCGATACGGCGTGGTTCAGTTTAAGCCTGACGAGTTGTTTGCGTTCTTCTTCGAGGCGTTCCAGCAAGTCGGCTGTACTTAATTCTTTGATAACTTCCTGTTTCATGGCATGATTTAGTTTTCTGCAACGTAATCGCGTGCGACTATAAATTTAGTTTGGATAGGAAGTTTCTGGGCGGCGAGGCGCAAGGCTTCGCGGGCCACTTCCAACGATACACCTTCTGCCTCGAAGATGATACGGCCGGGGGTGATGGGAGCCACGAAATATTCGGGGGCACCTTTACCTTTACCCATACGTACCTCGGCAGGTTTTTTGGTAACAGGTTTGTCGGGGAATACCCTGATCCAGATTTGTCCTTCACGTTTCATATAACGTGTAACGGCCTGACGGGCTGCTTCGATCTGACGACCGGTGAGCCAGGCGTTTTCCAGTGCTTTGATTCCAAAAGTACCAAAAGCAAGCTCATGGCCGCGATGGGCGAGTCCTTTCATCCTGCCTTTCTGATGTCTTCTGAATTTCGTCTTTTTTGGCTGTAACATTGTTACCGGATATTAATTTTTGTTCTACTTATTTACGTCTTCCTCTCTGGCGTGGTGCGCTAGCCGGAGCTTTTGGAGCTACAGCTTTCTTCACGTTTCCGCCAACGGTGCTTGGAACCAGCTCGGGTTTGCCATAGATTTCTCCTTTGCAAATCCATACTTTGATTCCGATTCTTCCGTAGGTAGTATGGGCTTCAACCAGTGCGTAGTCAATATCGGCACGCAGGGTGTGCAACGGAATACGACCTTCTTTATAGGATTCGCGACGAGCCATTTCGGCGCCTCCAACGCGGCCAGAGATCATCACTTTGATTCCTTCGGCGCCAATGCGCATGGTACTGGTGATGGCAGTTTTGATGGCGCGGCGGAAAGAAATACGGCCTTCAATTTGTTTGGCAATCGTTGCGGCAACGATATAGGCGTCCAGCTCAGGGCGTTTAATTTCGCTGATGTTGATCTGGACTTCCTTGCCGGTGATTTTCTTGAGCTCTTCTTTCAGTTTATCCACTTCCTGGCCACCTTTGCCAATGATCATTCCCGGACGGGCGGTATGGATGGTAACAGTAACGAGCTTTAATGAGCGCTCAATGGCAATCTTCGAGATACCTGCTTTGCCTAAGCGGGCATTGAGGTATTTACGAATCTGATCGTCTTCAACAAGTTTGGCAGAAAAATCGCGGCCGCCATACCAGTTTGAATCCCATCCTTTGATGATTCCTAACCTAAGTCCTATTGGATTCGTTTTTTGTCCCATTCAAATATTTCTTTAGGATTGATCTTCAGTTAATTATTCAGCTTTCACGTGGCTATCGAGCACAATGGTGACGTGGTTCGAGCGTTTGCGGATGCGGTGTGCCCTTCCCTGTGGTGCAGGCAGCACACGTTTGAGCATCGCGCCTCCGTCAACGAAGACCTCTTTCACAAACAGTGTTTTGTAATCAACGCGTTCGCCGGGATTTTTTGCTTCCCAGTTGGCAATTGCCGAGCGAAGCAATTTGTGCATATCGCGGGCGGCGTTTTTCGGAGAATATTGCAGTGCATACAATGCAACTTCCACATGTTTGCCACGAATCATATCGGCCACAAGGCGCATTTTCTGCGGCGAGGTAGGAATATTGCGCAGCGATGCCATATATTGGGTTTTACGAGCTTCTTTGTTCGCTTCTGCCCTTAGGTGTTTTCTAGCTCCCATGAGTTCCCTTTTCTTTATTTTTTACCTTTATCTTTCTTACCGGCATGCCCCCTAAAAATACGGGTAGGGGCAAATTCGCCAAGTTTATGACCTACCATGTTTTCGGTAACATAAACCGGGATGAATTTATTGCCGTTGTGCACTGCGATTGTTTGGCCAACGAAATCGGGCGAAATCATCGAAGCGCGCGACCAGGTTTTGATCACAGTCTTCTTGTTGGATTCAACATTCTCCATCACGCGTTTTTCAAGTTTGTAATGGATGTATGGGCCTTTTTTAAGTGAACGACTCATTGTTTATGATTTTACTACCTGGTTAGACTATTTCTTTCTTCTTTCGATGATATATTTATTCGAAAGGTTCTTCTTGCTACGGGTCTTGTATCCCTTAGCAGGCATACCTTTGCGCGAGCGCGGGTGTCCACCGGTGGCGCGGCCTTCGCCTCCGCCCATGGGGTGGTCAACCGGGTTCATCACCACGCCTCTGACGCGAGGACGGCGACCGAGCCAGCGGCTACGGCCGGCTTTGCCCGATACTTCGAGGCTGTGGTCAGGGTTCGACACCATTCCTACTGTGGCTTTGCAAGCCTGAAGTACCATTCGGGTTTCGCCCGAGGGCATCTTGAGGATGGCATACTTTCCATCGCGCGACATGAGTTGGGCATAGGAGCCGGCGCTACGGGCCATCTTGGCACCCTGTCCGGGACGAAGCTCAACGTTGTGAATAATGGTTCCAAACGGTATTTCGCTCAGGAACAATGTATTGCCAACATTCGGTGCAATCCCTTTCCCGGAGTTAATTTCCTGGCCAACTTTCAGTCCGTTGGGTGCAATGATGTAGCGTTTTTCACCATCGGCATAAAACACCAATGCAATGCGTGCAGTGCGGTTAGGATCGTACTCAATGGTTTTGACAATAGCAGGGATACCTTCTTTGTCACGTTTGAAATCAATGATTCTGAATCTCTGTTTATGACCACCCCCAATGTTTCGAACGGTCATTTTGCCATTGTTGTTGCGTCCGCCCGTACTCTTGGCCGGAGCAAGCAGCGACTTTTCGGGCCGGCTGGCAGTAATATCGTCAAACGCACTTATCAGTTTAAAGCGTTGACCGGGGGTTGTTGGTTTGAATTTCCTTAAAGCCATTTATCTAAATGTTGCTGAAAAAATCAATAGTTTCACCTTTAGCCAGCGTGACGAATGCTTTTTTAAAAGCGGAGGTTTTACCGGCAATAACTCCTGTTTTTGTAAAGCGTGATTTACGCTTTCCGTCGTAGTTTGTTGTGTTGACTGACTCTACTTCCACGCCATAGAGTTCTTTGATGGCTTCTTTGATCTGAAGCTTATTGGCGCGGCGGTCAACGATAAAACCATATTGCTGAAGCTTCTCGCCTATGGCTGTCATCTTCTCCGTGATAAGCGGTTTTACAATGATATTCATCGTGTTAGCGTTTTTATTTCGTGATTAAGCGAGGGTTTCTTCAAGGGTTTTGATTGAACTCTCAACAAAGAAAATTTTGCCGGCGTTCAGTATCTCGTAAGTGTTCAGGTTCTGGGCAGTCATCACCTTGGTTCCGGGGATGTTGCGTGCCGAAAGGACGATATTGCTATCCACGGCTGAAGTGACAATCAGATTTTTCTTGCCGTTAACCTTAAAACTGTTGAGCATATTGACAACGTTTTTGGTTTTGGGTTCGGCAAAAGTAAAATCTTCAACAATCACAATCTGTCCGTCGGCAGCTTTGTAGCTTAGTGCCGATTTACGTGCTAAACGTTTCACTTTTTTATTGAGCTTAAACTCATAGCTCCTTGGGCGAGGGCCAAAAACACGTCCTCCACCGACAAAAACCGGGGAGTTGATATCGCCCGAACGAGCGGTACCGGTTCCTTTTTGACGTTTCAGTTTTTTGGTACTTCCCGATACTTCGCTTCTTTCTTTAGCTTTGTGGGTTCCCTGACGGGCATTGGCCATAAACTGTTTTGCATCCAAATAGATGGCGTGGTCGTTGGGTTCAATCCCAAAGATTTCACCTGGCAACTCGATGCTTTTTCCGGTTGCTTCTCCGTTGATCTTATGTACTACTAGCTCCATCTCTCAATTTTTAAAAATCCGTTTTTCGGGCCCGGCACAGCACCTTTCACAAGGAGAAGGTTCTTTTCGGGTACTATCTTGACAATTTGCAGGTTGATTACCTTCACCTTTGCTCCGCCCTGGCGGCCAGCCATACGTAGCCCTTTGAATACACGCGAAGGATAGGACGAGGCGCCAACCGAACCAGGAGCCCTGTTTCTGTCGTGCTGGCCGTGAGTTTGATCGCCTACTCCACTAAAACCATGACGTTTCACAACGCCCTGGAATCCTTTTCCCTTCGAGATGCCGCTCACGTCAACAAACTCACCTTCCATGAAAACTTCAACGGTTACAATATCGCCAAATGATCTGCGATTTTCAAAGCGGGTAAATTCCGAAACCTTACGTTTGGGAGTGGTACCGGCTTTAGCAAAATGGCCAATCATGGCTTTGGGAGTATTTTTCTCCTTTTTGTCGCCAAAGGAAAGCTGAACGGCTTCGTAACCGTCTTTTTCGAGCGTTTTGATCTGGGTCACAACGCAAGGGCCAGCTTCAATCACAGTAACCGGAAGCATCTTCCCGTTACCATCGTAAATGCTGGTCATCCCAATCTTTTTTCCTAATATTCCTGACATATTTCAACTCTATTAAAATTCTTTAAAACCTGTGGGGATGTCCTGTTATACTTTGATCTCCACTTCAACACCACTCGGCAGTTCAAGCTTCATCAAGGCATCAATGGTTTGTGATGTGGAGCTGTAAATATCAAGTATCCTTTTGTAGGACGACAACTCAAACTGCTCCCTTGATTTCTTGTGCACGAAAGTTGAACGCAACACGGTGTAGATTTTTTTGTCGGTTGGAAGCGGAATAGGCCCACTCACCACTGCACCGGTTGTTTTCACTGTCTTGACGATCTTTTCGGCTGATTTGTCAACCAGGTTGTGATCGTACGACTTTAACTTAATTCTAATCCTTTGGCTCACGTTAGTAGATGATTATAATTATTACCTATTTGATAATCCCTTTTGCTTTATTGATAACGGCTTCTGCCACGTTGTCAGGAGCCTGTGCATAATGACTGAATTCCATGTTGGAGTTAGCTCTTCCGCTGCTGAGTGTACGCAGGGTAGTGACATAACCAAACATTTCGGATAAAGGCACATCGGCTTTAATGACCTGTGCGCCAATTTTAGCTTCCACTTCGCGAAGCAATGCACGGCGTTTGTTGAGGTCGCCGGTGATATCGCCCAGATATTCATCGGGAGTATTCACTTCCACTTTCATAATGGGCTCGAGTATAACCGATTTGGCTTTGCGGCAGGCTTCTTTGAAACCAAGCCGGGCAGCCATTTCAAACGACAAGCTGTCGGAATCAACCGGATGGAAAGATCCGTCAATCAGGCGTACCTTCATGCTGTCCAACGGGAAACCAGCCAAAACACCATTATTCATGGACTCTTTAAATCCTTTCTGAATAGCCGGCATATATTCACGTGGAATATTTCCGCCTTTGACCTCGTCAACAAACTGAAGGCCCATGATATGATCATCGGTTGGGCCAATTTCGAACTGGATGTCGGCAAATTTTCCGCGTCCACCGGTTTGTTTCTTATACACCTCACGATGTTGGGCGCTGCTGACGATGGCCTCCTTATAGGCCACCTGTGGACGGCCCTGATTGCATTCAACCTTGAATTCACGTTTCAGGCGGTCAACAAGCACTTCCAAATGAAGTTCGCCCATCCCCGAGATAATGGTTTGTCCAGAGTTTTCGTCAATCTTCACCCGGAAAGTAGGATCTTCTTCAGCCAGTTTGCTCAGGGCAAGACCCATCTTATCCATATCGGCCTGTGTTTTTGGTTCAATGGAGATGTGGATCACCGGCTCGGGGAAGGTCATTGATTCGAGAACGATAGGCCGGTTTTCATCGCAGAGGGTGTCGCCGGTACGAATGGTTTTAAAACCAACGGCAGCGCCAATGTCGCCAACTTCAATGCGATCCAGTGGGTTTTGCTTGTTGGCATGCATTTGCATGATACGCGAGATGCGTTCCTTTTTTCCTGTCGAAGCGTTGAACACATAGGATCCTGCATCGAGCGAGCCGGAATAGACTCGGAAAAAAGCAATGCGTCCAACGAAAGGGTCGGTGGCAATCTTAAATGCCAAAGCGCTGAAAGGTTCATTGACATCAACTTTTCGCACTTCTTCTTTTTCCGTCCTGGGGTTGATTCCGGTAACTGCATCTATATCGAGCGGGCTTGGCAGGAATTGTGCAATTCCATTGAGAAGCATTTGCACCCCCTTGTTTTTGAATGAAGCCCCACACAAGACCGGGCTGATACGCATTTCCACGGTTGCTTTGCGGATTTGCTGCAGCATTTCGTCTTCGGTGATGGAATGAGGATCGTCCATAAATTTCTCGAGCAACTCGTCGCTTTCTTCGGCGACATTCTCGATAAGTTTCAGGCGATATTCTTCAACTGTTTCGCGCAAATCGGCAGGTATTTCCACCTCATTCATCACCATGCCTTTGGTGGTGTCGTCCCATTCGTAGGCTTTGTTGGTGATCAGGTCAACCACCCCACGGAAGCTTTCTTCCTCGCCGATGGGGATTTGCAGAGGGATAGGGTTTGCTCCGAGGCGCTCTTTGATTTGCGTGATCACCCGGAAAAAGTCGGCGCCGCTACGATCCATCTTGTTGACGAAACAAAGGCGGGGCACTTTGTATTTATCGGCCTGACGCCACACGGTTTCCGACTGAGGCTCAACGCCACCAACGGCACAGAACAAAGCAACAGCGCCATCGAGCACACGTAGCGAACGTTCCACCTCAACAGTGAAGTCAACATGACCAGGGGTGTCAATGATATTGATCTTGAACTGATCGTTTTTATAGTTCCAGAAAACGGTGGTAGCGGCTGAAGTGATGGTGATGCCGCGTTCCTGCTCCTGAACCATCCAGTCCATGGTAGCAGAACCTTCATGAGTTTCGCCCACTTTATGGCTACGTCCCGTATAGTAGAGAATACGTTCGGTAGTTGTGGTTTTACCCGCGTCAATATGAGCCATGATGCCGATATTTCGGGTAAACCGGAGTTTGTTTGATATGTTGTGGTCAGAGGCCATTCGTGGGATTTCCTTACTTTTTTGGGGGTCTTAAAACCTAAAGTGCGAGAAGGCCTTATTGGCTTCGGCCATTCTGTGGGTATCTTCTTTTTTCTTGAAGGCAGCACCTTCTTCTTTATAAGCGGCCAAAATTTCGGCTGCTAACTTCTGTCCCATAGACTTTTCGTGACGTTTACGGGCGAATCCGATCAGGTTTTTCATGCCGATAGACATTTTACGGTTAGGCCTGATTTCAGAAGGAATCTGGAATGTGGCACCACCAATACGGCGGCTTCTTACCTCAACGGAAGGTGTGACGTTGGCAAGGGCTTTCTTCCATACTTCCACGCTGTCTTCGTTGGTTTTCTTGGCAACGATGTCCATCGCCTCATAGAAAATGGTATAGGCAATGTTCTTTTTGCCCTTGTGCATGATGTTATTCACGAACTTGGTTACCAACACATCGTTAAACCTGGGGTCAGGAAGGATGATTCTTTTTTTTGGTTTAGCTTTTCTCATTGCTACCTGTTATAGTACGGTTTTATAAACTATTTCTTGGCTTTGGGACGTTTGGTGCCGTATTTCGAGCGGCGCTGCTTTCTGCCTTCAACACCAGATGTGTCGAGTGCACCGCGGATGATATGATACCTTACGCCGGGAAGGTCTTTTACACGACCGCCGCGGATCATCACAATGGAGTGCTCTTGCAGATTGTGACCTTCGCCCGGAATATAAGCGTTGACTTCTTTCTGGTTTGTCAGGCGAACCCTGGCCACCTTACGCATGGCAGAATTTGGTTTTTTGGGAGTTGTCGTGTAAACGCGTACGCACACACCACGCCTCTGGGGACATGAATCGAGTGCTGGAGACTTGCTCTTGTCTTCAAGCACCTGGCGTCCCTTGCGCACTAATTGTTGAATAGTAGGCATTTTTTACTTTTTAATTTTTTGTTTTAAATCCAATAGCCATAGGGCTATAGCATGAACACTTATTAATTCACAATCTATTCTGATTCACATGTTCGAGGAAAAAGCACAAGGAGGGAAAAGCCATCTGTATCAGGCATTTAACCTCACAAAAACCTGTACAGAACGTAGCTCGATGGTTTTTGTGTAAGAAACCTATAACGGTTAAACTTTTCAGGTTCCTTGTAACTATAAAGTTTCCAGCACATTCCAACTCTTATCGAATTGGGGCTGCAAAATTACAACTTTCTTCTTTCTGTGCAAATATTTTTTCTTTTTTTTATCATGAATATCATCAACATTGCTCCAAGGTTGTGTGGCAACACAAAAAAAAGTATCGTACCCTCACAAAAAAACTCATCAATAGTTCGGCTTTTGAAGGTGTATGCTTCTCAAATATAATAAATTAGGTATGGCCGACAAATAGATAAAAAAGATTGCTCCAAATCATATTCTGTTTTTAATCCTGATTCGCGTAATTTTTTCTGTTGTTCAGGCGAAAATGGGATGATGCAAGGCTTATCCTGCCCGCCGCCCCATCCTAATTTTGTTTACTTTTGCCGTTCAATTTTTACATCTGTGACTGACCTTTTTTCTCAGCTTAACGAAGCCCAGAGCGAGGCCGTAAAACATACCGAAGGCCCGGTAATGATCATCGCGGGAGCAGGTTCCGGAAAAACGCGTGTTCTCACCTACCGTATTGCCTATTTGCTGCAGCAAGGAGCCGACGCCTTTGGCATTTTGGCTCTGACTTTTACCAATAAAGCTGCCCGCGAAATGAAAGAACGTATCATGACGCTCATTGGCAGCGAGGCCCGTAACGTTTGGATGGGTACTTTTCACAGTATTTTTGCACGAATTCTCCGTATCGAAGGCCATCAGTTGGGATACCCGCAAAACTTCACCATTTACGACACCGACGACAGCAAACGTCTGCTAAAGTCTATCCTTGACGAGCTCAATCTCGATGCAAAATTCTATAATCCTTCTTATGTGCTTCACCGCATTTCGAGCGCCAAATCGAACTTGATTTCGCCAGAGAATTATCTTGGGAATCAGGAAATTATGACAGCAGACAACAGTGCGGGCAAACCATATCTAGGCGAAATATACCGACGCTATAACCTGCGACTGAAACGAGCCGGAGCCATGGATTTCGACGATCTTCTGTTCAACACCAATTTGCTTTTCAGGGATTTCCCCGAAACCCTCTACAAATATCAGCACCGGTTTCAATATATATTGGTAGATGAGTATCAGGACACGAATTATGCCCAATATCTCATCGTGAAACAACTGGCAGCCTTACGCGAAAATCTCTGTGTTGTGGGCGATGATGCCCAAAGCATATACGCTTTTCGGGGAGCTAATATTCAGAATATTCTCAATTTCAAGAAAGATTATCCGGATCATCATATCTTTCGCCTTGAGCAAAACTACCGCTCGACACAAACGATTGTGAATGCGGCAAACAAAGTGATTGCCAACAATATTGATCAAATCAAAAAAACTGTCTGGACTGAAAATGAAGTAGGCCCGTTGATTACAATTCTCAGGGCAACTTCAGACACAGAGGAAGGCACTTTAGTGGCCAATTCCATTTTTGGGTATAAAATGGCCAATCAGCTTCCGGCCAGTCATTTTGCCGTGCTTTATCGCACCAACGCCCAGTCGCGTTCCATCGAGGAAGCCCTTCGCCGGCAAGGCATCCCTTATAAAATTTATGGCGGACTTTCATTTTACAGCCGCAAAGAGGTGAAAGATCTGTTGGCTTATTTTCGTTTGGTCATCAATCCAAACGATGAGGAAGCTTTGTTACGGGTAATCAACTATCCGGCACGTGGCATTGGAAAAACTACGATAGAACGACTTCAGGTGTTGGCCAACGAACACCAAACCAGTATGATGGAGCTCATCCGTCATCCCGACGAAAGGCTGCGCGACATCAACCGGGGCACTATTCACAAGCTGAACGATTTTGCCGTAATGATTCAAAGTTTTGAAATTCATCTAGACAAAATGAACGCTTTTGAATTGGCAAGCCACATTACCCGTTCGATACGAATTGTGGAAGCCCTGCGTGAAGAAGATAAACTCGAAAGCGTGAATCGGATTGAAAACATCGAGGAACTTCTCAACGCCATCATGGAATTTTCGGAACGCGAACCTGACCCTGACGAACTGGGTGACGAAGGCAAGCCGCGGCGTTCATTGGGTCATTTCATGCAGGAAGTTGCCTTGCTTACTGATGCCGACAAAAAAGATACCGACGAAAACGCCGATTATGTGAGCCTGATGACGATACATGCAGCAAAAGGGCTTGAATTTGAATACGTTTATATTGTTGGGATGGAAGAAAATCTGTTCCCGTCAATCCAGTCGCTGAACACCCGTGCCGAGCTCGAAGAAGAACGAAGATTACTTTATGTAGCCATCACCCGCGCCCAACATAAGGTGACGCTAAGCTATGCCGAGAGTCGTTATCGCTGGGGAAGCCTGTCATTGAGCGAGCCAAGCCGTTTTTTGGACGAAATTGACCCCGTCTTTATTGAAGTAACACGAAAAGCAAGTACAGGCAAATCAAAATATACGTCTGGCCACGAGCCTCCAAAGCCACTCAGTCCGTTATCTAAGATTCAAAATAACCCGGAGCAACCGGCAGAAGTTTTTGAAGCATCTGATGCCGATGATTTGCAAAACGGCATGAGTGTGGAACATCTAAAATTTGGGACCGGAAAAATTATCAGCCTCGAAGGCAGTGGCGCCAACCGCAAAGCCGTTGTTTTCTTCCCCGGAATTGGCCAAAAACAGCTTCTGCTCAAATTTGCAAAGCTTCGCATCGTGAAATGATCAGGCCATTGCACAAAAAAATGAGTAATGGCCATCACTTAAAAAACATTACTTTTGCACACCCTGATGTCAGACAATACCAAATCAAGTACTAACACATGGAATACAACACCCTGAGACCCAAGATGATCATCCCGGAATATGGAAGAAATATACAAAATATGATTCATCTGCTCCAAACCATCGAAGATCGTGAAAAACGCACCCGTTCGGCACATTTCATCGTTGGTGTGATGGCTCAGATGAATCCGCAGGTGAAAGAATCAGACGATTACCTTCACAAACTCTGGGATCATCTGCACATTATCAGCAATTTTAAACTTGACGTGGACAGCCCTTACGAGCCCCCACTGCCCGAGGTTTACCGTCACCGCCCAAAACATGTCGGATATAATAAAAATGAAATCCGATTCGGGCACTATGGCTATTTTGTTTCCGAGATGATTATGAAAGCCGTGATGTATGATGATGGCGAAGAAAAAGATGCGCTGATTGTCAGCATTGCCAATTACATGAAAAAACAGTATCTCAATTGGAACCGTGACACGGTTTCGGATGAAGTGATCGGGCAAAACTTAGCTGAGCTTTCAGGCGGCCGGCTCCAATTGCCGGAGAATGTGAAATTAGCCTCGGTGAACGAGATCATAAACAAAATTGGTTTGACGAATCAAAATGTACCGGCCAAGCAGAAAAAGAAGTACAATATGCAAAAAAATGCCGGACAACAGCATCGCAAGAAACAACAAAAATAGTTTTCACGGCATTTTGAAGATAGATGATTAAGGCGGGGAGCAATGCTTTCCGCCTTAAATGCTCTCAGGCTAAAATCAGATTGACAGCGGGAAAGGGAAAAAGGCGTAATTTCGGGGAAAATTTTCAGCTTATGTCGTCATTTAAAATCACAGGCGGAAACCGACTTTCCGGCGAGATTGTTCCGCAAGGCGCCAAAAACGAAGCATTGCAGATTCTCTGTGCCTGTCTGCTCACCGACCAAACTTTGGAAGTGGAAAACCTCCCCGACATTATTGATGTCAACAATTTGATTGATCTGTTGGCCAGTATGGGCGTTGAGGTAAAGCGTCACAGCCCGCACCATGTGAGTCTTCGTGCCACGAAGGTCAATTTGGATTATCTGTTGAGCGAGGATTTCTATCGCAAAGCTAGTCGGCTACGCGGCAGCGTGATGATTGCCGGACCTCTTCTGGCACGGTTTGGACGCGCTTTTATCCCCCAGCCCGGTGGCGACAAGATTGGCCGGCGACGGCTCGACACCCATTTCATTGGCTTGCAAAAGCTGGGGGCAAAGGTGGAGACCTCTGAACACAAAAATTTTTACTCGATGAGCAGTTCCGGCAGGCTGAAAGGGACTTATATGCTTCTCGACGAAGCATCGGTAACAGGCACAGCCAATATACTGATGGCAGCTACCTTGGCCGAAGGTCAAACCACCATTTTCAATGCTGCCTGCGAACCCTATCTGATGCAACTCAGCAAGATGCTTGTACGAATGGGAGCCAACATTAGCGGCATCGGATCTAATTTGTTGATGGTAGAAGGCGTAAAAAAACTGAACGGAACGCAGCATACCCTGCTGGCCGATATGATCGAAGTGGGCAGCTTCATTGGCATGGCCGCAATGACAGCTTCGCATCTCACCATCAAAAATGCAGGGGTGGAGAATCTGGGTATTATCCCCGATGTGTTTGCCCGGATGGGTATTCATATCCAGACCCAGGGTGATGACATTATCGTTCCGGCACACGAACATTATGAAGTGGATACCTTTATGGACGGTAGCATCATGACCATTGCCGATGCTCCCTGGCCAGGTTTTACGCCCGACCTGATCTCCATCATGCTCGTTGTGGCCACTCAGGCCAAAGGAACCGTTCTCATTCATCAAAAGATGTTCGAGAGCCGCCTGTTTTTTGTGGATAAGCTCATTGATATGGGCGCACAAATCATCCTTTGCGACCCCCACCGTGCTAACGTAATCGGTATTGACAGGCGCTACCCGCTCAGGGGACTGCGCATGAGCTCGCCCGATATTCGAGCCGGCGTAGCGCTGCTCATTGCAGCTCTTTCTGCCAAAGGAACCAGTATCATTGATAACATTGACCAGATTGACCGCGGCTACCAGCACATCGAACAGCGGCTGAGAGCCATCGGAGCCAATATCGAGCGCATCTGAAACAACTGTCAAATTGACAAAATTCCGCCATTGGCAGCATTTTTGATAGCTAAAGCCAGAAAACAGAATACATGATGAATCAGGAAAAAGAATTGAATGCTGAAAAAGCCATGGACGATTTTGAGGATATCCGTATCGAAGAACAGGAAAAGACAGAAGATCAGCACGATATGAAGGATAAAAAAGACAAAAAGAAACATAAGAAAGATAAGTTATCCGAAGAGCTGGAACAACTCCAGTTGAAGTTTGACGAGCTCAATGATAAGTATCTCCGTTTGTTTTCGGAGTTTGACAACTACCGCAAGCGTACTCTCAAAGAAAAAGTAGAGTTGAATAAAACAGCCTCCGAAGAGGTCATGTTGATTCTTTTACCTATCCTTGACGACTTTGAGCGCGCTATCCAAAACCTGCCAAAAGATGAAGCCCTTAGCAGTCAGCTCGAAGGCGTCATGCTCATCCAGAATAAATTACTCAAAGCCTTAGAACAAAAAGGTTTGTCAATGATTGATGCCCGAAATCAGGAGTTTGACACCGATTTTCACGAAGCCATCACCCATATCCCCGCACCCGATCCATCGCTGGTTGGGAAAGTTGTGGATGTTATTCAAAACGGCTATACCCTGAACGGAAAAGTTATCCGTTTTGCAAAAGTGGTTACAGGCAGTTGATTAACAAACTGATAAACGAATCCGATGACAAAGCGAGATTATTACGAAATATTAGAAGTAGATCGCAATGCCGGTGAAGCCGAGATTAAGAAAGCTTACCGCAAGATGGCCCTGAAATACCATCCCGACAAAAACCCCAACGACAAAGCCGCCGAAGAGAAGTTTAAAGAGGCTGCCGAAGCTTACGAGGTTTTAAGTAATCCGGAGAAAAAAGCACGTTACGACCGTTATGGTCATGCTGGTATGGGAGGCGCTGCCGGAGGCGGTGGTTTCAGTGGCGGAATGAGTATGGACGACATTTTCAGCCAGTTTGGCGACATCTTTGGCGGAGCTTTCGGCGGAGCTTTCGGCGGCGGATCTTCTTCACGCGGACGCAGGGTGAACAAAGGTTCTAACCTGCGCGTGAAAGTAAAACTCAGTTTGCAGGAGATTGCCACCGGCGTTGAGAAAAAGATTAAAGTTTCGAAATATGTATCGTGCAAATCATGTTCGGGCACGGGAGCCGAAAGCGGCGGCTCATATTCCACCTGCTCTACCTGTCATGGAACCGGCCATGTTACACGAGTTACAAGCACTTTCTTAGGCCAGATGCAAACCACATCCACCTGCCCGACATGCGGCGGTGAAGGGCGTGTGATCACCAAAAAATGCACCCATTGTCAAGGCAATGGTATTGTGCGCGACGAAGAAGTGATTCCGATCAATATTCCTGCCGGAGTGGCCGAAGGCATGCAGCTCTCACTCAGCGGCAAAGGCAATGCCGGAGCCAGAGGTGGCGTTCCGGGCGACCTGATTGTTCTCATTGAAGAAAAAAAACATCCCGAACTCGAGCGCGATGGCAATAACTTGATTCACAACCTATTCATCAGTGTTCCTGATGCTGCTCTCGGGGCTCAGGTTGAAGTACCCACCATTGATGGCAAGGCTCGTGTGAAGATTGCTCCCGGCACCCAACCCGGCAAAATATTGCGTCTGAAAGGAAAAGGACTGCCGAGCGTTAACAGCTATGGCACCGGCGACCTTTTGGTGAATATAAACGTTTGGATTCCGAAAGAATTGAACAAAGAAGAAAAACAGCAGCTCGAAAAGATGCAACATTCACCAAATTTCACACCCAATCCCACAGCCAGCGAGAAACGTTTCTTCGACCGGATGCGGGAATATTTCAGCTAAATGAATAACATTGCCTTAGAAGCTGAGAAGGTGGTTAAGCGTTATGCTAACCATCTTGCACTCAACGAAGTAAGTATTAGCGTGCCGAAACAATCCATCTTTGGACTGCTTGGGCCAAACGGAGCCGGCAAAACTTCGCTCATCCGCATCATCAACCAAATCACCGCACCCGACAAAGGCATAGTGAGGCTCAACGGCGAACCTTTGAACCAGAATCACAGCGAATTAATTGGTTACCTGCCCGAAGAACGCGGGCTTTACAAAAAGATGAAAGTTGGCGAGCAAGCATTGTATCTGGCTCAGCTCAAAGGGGTTGACAAAACCGAAGCCCAACACCGACTCAAACAATGGTTCGAGCGATTTGAAATTGCAGGCTGGTGGAACAGGAAAGTGGAAGAACTGAGCAAGGGCATGCAACAAAAGATTCAGTTTATCATCACCGTGATTCATGAACCGCAGTTGCTCATTTTCGATGAACCATTCAGCGGCTTCGATCCGGTGAACGTAAATCTTCTCAAAGCGGAGATTTTGCGTTTGCGCAACCAGGGAGCGACCATCCTTTTTTCGACCCACAATATGGAATCGGTGGAAGAACTCTGTGACCATATCGCCCTGATCAATAGCGGCGAAAAAATCTTGGATGGAACTGTCGAAGAAATCAAGCGAGGCTATCGCTCTCACACTTTCGAGCTGCAGCTTGCCAACCTCCACGATTCTGCACAAGCCATACTTCCTGACGGTTTCCGTTTGCTCGATGAAAAAACCAACAGCTTCGGTGAGACACTGTTGCGTATTCAGAGTCAGCAGGTTGTTGAGCCGAACGATGTTCTGGCAGCTCTGCTGCCAAAAGCCAGCATCATCGGATTTAAAGAAGTTTTGCCCAGCATGAACGATATTTTTATCAAACTTGTACAGCAGCAAAAAAACTCAGGCACTAGAAGCACCACGCCCCATGAATAAGACCCTCCTCATTCTGCAGCGCGAATACCTCACACGCGTCAGAAAGAAAAGCTTCATTGTGATGACCTTTCTCGGGCCGTTGCTGATGGCCGCGCTAATGGTGGTACCTGTAATTCTGGCCACGGTTCAGGATGTCGGAAAGAAGAATGTGGCCATCCTCGATGAAACGGGCTGGTTTACAGGCAAGTTCGAATCAACAGAAAATATTCTTTTCAGCGAGGTAGAGGGTAGTCTGGCCGATAACAAAAAGAAAGTGAACGACGGACTCTTCGATGCCCTGCTTTATATTCCCCTTCCGGAGTTCAATGTGCCTGCCAATGCCGAGCTAATTAGCGCCAAACAGGCTTCGCCTACAGTGAAATCGTTGGCTCGCAACATCATTAAAACAGAAATTGAAAACCGCAAACTTTTAGCTGCCGGCATTGACCCTCAGGTGATTCGGGAGTCGAAAACAACCGTAAACATCGTCAGTATTCGGCTTGATGAAACCGGATCAGAGACAAAAAGTTACGATGAAGTGAAAATTGCTCTCGGATTTATTTCGGCCATTGTCGTTTATTTTTTCATTTTCCTGTTTGGCTCTCAGGTCATGCGCGGGGTCATTGAAGAAAAAACTAACCGCATCATCGAGGTGATGGTTTCGTCAGTCAAGCCTTTTCAGTTGATGATGGGCAAAATCACCGGAATTGCTTTGGTTGGACTTACCCAGTTTTTGTTGTGGGTGGCTCTTACATTCCTTCTTTACGGCGTTTTCACCTTTGCCTTTGACGATTCGCTGCAACCTTCAGCCGTTCAGGGCAGCCTGATGCAGCAAAGCATTGACGTTACACCCACCGAAACCCAGATGATGGTAAGCGAGATACACGACATTATTTCCACCATTAATTTTCCGCTGATTCTTTTCAGCTTTGCCTTTTATTTCCTCGGAGGCTATTTGCTCTATGCCGCCCTTTTTGCTGCCATAGGCTCGGCCGTTGACAACGAAGCCGACACCCAACAGTTTATGCTGCCCGTCTCACTGCCTTTGATTCTTGGATTTGTAGTTTCCAACTTTGTCACCAATAACCCCGACGGGCCTCTGGCGTTGTGGCTCTCGCTTATTCCCTTCACTTCGCCCATCATCATGATGGTACGGCTGCCATTCGGAGTGCCCTACCATGAACTCATCCTCTCTATCGGACTTCTCATCAGCGGGTTTATTCTCACCACCTGGCTGGCTGCAAAAATTTATCGCACCGGTATCTTGATGTATGGCAAAAAAATCACTTACGGCGAGTTGTGGAAATGGATCAGATATAAATGAGACCGGAATAATTGCAAAAGAACAGCAAAGACAATTTGAGAAGGTCAATTACAAGATCGTTTATTTATTGGGTGCTGTGATAATTCCAAGTAAACTGTTTTGAGAAAAGACAGCCTCAATCAATCGGCTATCCGACCGAAAATTTTGTCTGAAATGCTTTATTAAAATTTCGGTTAACATTTATCCTGCAAAGAATTTCAGAACAAACAGTGCTGCAAGGATATACATAAACCAGGTGACATCTTTATATTTCCCTGAAAGTACCTTCAGGATGACATAGGACAACATCCCGAAAACAATTCCTTCGGCGATAGAATAGGCCAACGGCATCATGATGATGGTGAAAAAGGCAGGGATTGACTCCGTAAAGTCGTTGAAATCAATCTTTAGGATAGGCGAAAGCATAAAAAGTCCGACGAGGAAAAGCGCTGGAGCGGTTGCCGCCGAGGGAATAATCAGGAACAGAGGAGCCAGAAAAAGCGACAACAGAAAAAGTCCGGCCACGGTGAGCGAGGTGAGACCGGTTCGTCCGCCCTCGGCCACGCCCGAGGCGCTTTCTACATAGGTTGTGACGGTGCTGGTGCCGAGCATTGCGCCTAATGCAGTACCAATAGCATCGGCAAACAAGGCTTGTTTCACCCTTGGCACCTCGCCAGCAGGGCTGAGCATATTAGCCTTGTCGCTAACACCCACCAATGTGCCGACGGTATCAAACATATCCACAAACAGGAAGGTGAAGACAATGACCACCATATCGAATGTAAAAATGCGGTCGAACTCAAATTTCATGAAAATCGGCGAAAGCGATGGTGGCAGCGAAACCAGACTTGATTTTGGAATTTGGGTCACGCCAAAAGGTATTCCGATTATTGCTGACGCCACGATTCCGATGAGCAAGGCTCCTTTCACGTTTTTGGCAAGCAGCACTCCGGTGATGACTATACCGGCAAGTGCGATCATCGCCGTTGGTGTTTTGATGGATCCCAGGCCGACCAATACGGCCTCGTTGCGAACAATAAGTCCCGCATTTTGCAGACCAATAAAGGCAATAAATAGGCCTATGCCTGCCGAAACTGCATGCTTCATATTGATTGGCAGGCTGTTGACAATCATCTCGCGGATGTTGAATGCCGTGAGCAAGATAAAAATAAGACCTTCGATGAAAACGGCAGTAAGGGCAAATTGCCACGAATGCCCCAACCCAAGTACCACAGTAAACGCAAAGAAAGCATTCAAACCCATTCCTGGGGCAAGGGCAAAAGGCAGTTTGGCATAAAGAGCCATCACCAATGTTGCAGCAAAGGCTGATAATACGGTGGCGGTAAACAAAGCATTCTTATCCATGCCGGTGGCACTTAATATTGACGGATTAACCGCCAGAATATAGGCCATTGTCATAAAGGTAGTCAGCCCGGCCAATAGTTCTGTCCGCACCGTAGTCTTGTTTTCCTTCAGTTGAAAAAACTTCTCGAACATGGTTTAAATTTTAGGTTGTTAATTGTTATTCAACTCTATCTCGCTGCCAATCAATCAATTGTGGGTGATATCATACTAAAACTTCATAGGGCAATTCGTTAATCAGGGACATAAACGCTGGTGACCAAAATAACCAGTCGCTGAACAAGTGATTTTTTTTTCATACTTCCGTTTTTGGGTATTGGCAAAAATCAAACAAAAATAGGAAGCCTGTCGGAAGTTGAAAGTTTTTTACGACAAAAGAAAAAATCTTCAAAGAAATGCTTCAATCCGATTCTTCGGCAAAGCTTAATGATGCATCATGCCGGCTTTTGGGGCGAGCATCTCTGTCATCGGGCTGATGAAAGGAATGCCCAGCGACAACCCGCGTAGGATAAAGATAATGCCGAGAACGACAACAAAAACGGGGATGATGCGAACGAGCTTCAGCCTTAACCGGCTTGAAAAAATGTTTCCGATCAGTGAAACACTCAACATCACGGGCAATGTTCCTAGACCAAACATCATCATAAACAATGCTCCCATCAGGCTTTGATTGGTTTGGATGGCTCCGGCAAGTGCAACATAGACCAAGCCACATGGCAACAATCCATTGAGCAGGCCGATGAGAAAAAGATTGGAATATGAGTTTTTGCCAAAAAGGAGCCTAAAACGCGATACCAATTTTCCGGTATAAGTGGCTGCCAATCGGCCGATGTTCCATTTCCCCCTGAAAATGGCCGGAAAAAGGACGCTCAGGATCATCAGTACGCCTGTGATTACCGAAACCCACTGCTGGAAGCCTGCCAATCGGATACCTTCGCCCAAAAGGCCAAACAGCGCGCCCATCATCGCATAGGTAAAAGTACGCCCCAGATTGAAGGCCAAGCCGCCGCTTATGCGCCTGAGCATGCTGCTCCTCCCAAGCGGAAGTGCAATGGCAATGGGACCACACATACCAATACAATGAAGACTGCCGACCAAGCCAATCAATAATCCGGAATAAAAGGTCATCATCATGGTTGCAAGGTCATATTTTTTTCGGTGTAATAGTCAATATTATCGTATTGCCAATCAATTCTCAGAATATAACGTCCGTTGAGGCTGTCTTTCGGGAAAACAAATTGTCCTTGATCGTCGGCCTGAAGTGTGAAGAATCTGTCGCCATTTTCTGTCATACGATTGTAAAGGTGCAAATTTCCGGAAATACCATCCTGACGAAGTGACTTAGGAAAACTAAGAATGATTTCCCGCCCATGTTGCGTTGCTACGATGCTATCGTTGAAGACTTTAGCTCGGTTTCGTTTTTCGATTGTTTCCTGAAATGCCTGTCCTTTAGGATAATATGTTTTCTCTACGAGCGGAACCTCCTCTCTCATCATCAGCACTGCAAAAATAATGAGCATACTCATAAATGCGGCCATGGCCAGCACGAGTTTCGTTCCCCAGTTCCATTTCATAAGGCAGATGTGACCAGTTTTTATCTCTTATTTATCAAGACTGTTTGGGCCAATAAATGTTGTCCGGAACGATTCAATCTGTTCGCCATCGGAATACACGCCAATCACCACGGGGGTGTTGCTCGAGCTGAGTGAGGTCTTCGGCTTGACCAACAGGAAGTTGGATTCCACAACTTTACTGCCTTCTACCACAAGCGGCTCGCCCATGAGAAGCACTTTTCCCTCGCCGTTTTCGAGCTTTAGCTCAACCGGAAGATCTTTTCGGGTTTTATTGACCAATTGAATTTTGTACACGTTGGAATAGCTTTCGGGACCATATTCCTGGAACATGGTGCCTGGCACGCGCAGAATCGTGGCTTCTACCTCTGTGCGTAAACTGAAAAGGCTTACAAGCAAAATCAGCAATAATGTCAGGAAAGCAGAATAAGCCATCGCCCGCGCATTGAAGATGTTTCCTTTACCTTCGGCAATGGCAGTTTCGGAACTGTAACGAATGAGTCCTTTGGGTTTCTTGACCCGCAGCATCACCGCATCGCAGGCGTCCATACAAGCTGTGCAATTGATACATTCCAACTGGGTGCCGTTTCGGATATCAATACCTGTTGGACAAACGACCACGCAATTGTTACAATCAATGCAATCTCCCCGTTGTGATTCGGCAGTCCCATCCCCCGGTTTGTTTTGCTTCCCGCGAGGCTCACCCCTCTTGTAATCATAGGCGACCACCACCGATTTATTGTCGAGCAAAACTCCTTGCAATCGGCCATAGGGGCAAACAATCAAACAAACCTGTTCGCGGAAATAGGCATAGATGAAATAAATGATTCCGGTGAAGGCCATAAGAGCAATAAATCCTTTGGGATGGATCAACGGGCCGCCGGCAACAATCTGCATCACCCTGTCGGTGCCAACGATATAAGCAAAAAAAGTAGCTGCTATGGCAAACGAAATCAGAAAGAAAAGGGTGTATTTCAATAGTTTACGCCAAATTTTATCAAAATCCCAGACTTGACGATTGAGGCGTTTTTGCTGTTGGGCATCGCCTTCGACGAGATACTCTACCTGACGAAATAAAAACTCCATGAACAGTGTTTGGGGGCAGGCCCAACCACAGAAAAGTCGTCCAAAAATGACGGTAAAAAGAATGACAAAAACGATGAAAGTGATGATACCTACCACTACCAGGTGAAAATCCTGAGGCCAGAAAGGCTGTCCGAAAAAGATAAACTTCCGCTGGAATATGTTGAACAACATAAAAGGCTCACCTTCATAACGTATCCAAGGCAAGACAAAAAGCAAGGTCAACAGAAAGCCGGCAACCACTTTTCGCTGGTTGTAACGTCTTCCTTTTGGCTTTTTGGGATAAATCCACGCTCGTTTTCCTTGTTCGTCAACGGTGGATATTTTGTCGCGAAAAGAACCGGTATTTTTTTTCACCGTTTTTCCATTCTCGTTTTCCATGATTTTGTTTTACTGGTTTTGGGTAAAAGGCATACCGTGTTTTCCTTAAAACACGGTATGCCTGAGAAAATCCGGTTAAACCGGAATCAGCCTATAGCTATGTTTCTTTCATTCGTACAATTCACCCTGAGGTTCTTTGGCTTTAGCCGGCGTAGAACCATGCAGTTTGACCAGGATGTAGCTGGCAACTTCCAAACGCTGTTTGGGCGAATACTGATCTTTATAGGAGAGCATCCCTTTGTCAATCACACCATTTTCAATCACTCCGTAGATATCCTCGAGTGTATTGCCATGCAGCCAGTAATTGTCGGTCATGTTAGGCCCGACAAGGCCGCCGCCATCGGCCAAATGACAGACAGCGCATGTTTTCGTCCAAATTTCCTTGCCTTGTGCCAGCGAGCCTTCGTCCTGTAACAACACAAGTTCAAAGGCTTCGGAACGCGCGGCAGCAGCGGGGTTGGTATTGGCAGCAGCAACTTCGGCCTGATACTCTTTCAATTGATACAGATCGTCGGATCTGAACACCCATAATCTGATTAAATAGATGAAAGCGAAGGCGATGGAGAGGATGAACAACCATTTGAGCCAGAACGGCATATCGTTGTCAAGTTCGCGGATACCATCATATTCATGTTCTGACAGCAGACGCTCGTTGTTCAGTGTCTCTTGTTCGTAATCGTTTTCGCGCTTTGTTATGTTATTATTTTCGGTAGTCATATCCTTTATTATTACAGATTTAATGAATCATCTTTGTTTTCGCTCATCTCGTCACCATCGCTCAAAGGAAGCCGGCCATACTCCTCAACATCACGTTTGCTCAGCTTCATCACAAAGATGATCAACACAACGAAGAGAGTGAAAAAGAGCAGCAATCCGATCACGGGATAGATGCCTACGCCGGCAATGTTTTCCAAGGTATTGGTTACGATCTTCATATGGTTTTGTCTGTTATTTATCCTTGTAAATATCAGTACCTAAGCGTTGGATATAGGCTATCAGGGCGATCACTTCTTTATCGTCGCTCACATCAATCCCGCCATCGCGTAAACCTTGGGCAATAGTGGCTGCCTGTTTCTTCAGGTCGTCCACAGCTTTTTCGGCATAGCCTTCCGGATAGGGAACGCCAAGGGTTTGCATGACCCTGATTTTTTTCGCTGTTAGGCTGGTATTCAGGCTGTTGTTGATAATCCACGGATATGGCGGCATGATGGATTGTGCCACCATCTTCTGCGGGTTGAAGAAGTGATTGTAGTGCCACGAATCCGGTTTATAATTTTTCCCGGATTTCACACCCTCGCGTGCCAGATCGGGTCCGGTACGTTTCGATCCAAACTGGAACGGATGGTCATAAACAGCCTCGCCGGCTTTGGAATAATCTCCATAACGCTCCACTTCCGACCTGAAAGGTCTAACCATTTGGCTATGACACAGATAACATCCCTCTCGCACATAAATATCACGACCTTCGAGCTCGAGTGGCGTATAAGGCTGCACGGCGGCAATCGTAGGAACATTGCTTTTGACCATAAACATAGGGACAAACTCAACAATACCGCCGATAAGGATTACAACCAACGCAATGGTAGTAAAGAGTACCGGTTTGCTTTCGATAAAACGGTGTCCGGTGTCTTTGTGTAGTTTCAGAGCCGGTGCCTGATCATCTTCGGTTTTGACAAAGGTTCCCATTTTCATTGTCTTCAGTACATTGATTATCAGCAGGATAATACCGGTTACATAGAGTGTGCCGCCGGTAGCACGGAGGTAATACATCGGCAGGATTTGTACGACAGTTTCAATAAAGTTAGGATATTTGAGAAATCCGTCGGCTGTGAACTCTTTCCACATCAGGCTTTGGGTGAAGGCAGCAAAATAAAGGGGCACGGCAAAGAACAACATCCCTGAAGTAGCAAGCCAGAAATGCGCATTGGCCATCTTCTTGCTGTAAAGCTGTGTATTAAACAGTCGTGGCACGAGCCAGTAGATCATCCCAAAAGTGAGCATACCGTTCCAACCAAGGGCGCCAATATGAACGTGAGCAATCGTCCAGTCGGTGAAATGGCTGATGGCATTCACGCTCTTCAGTGAGAGCAGCGGACCTTCGAAGGTTGACATTCCGTAGGCAGTCACCGCAACCACAAACATCTTCAGGACAGGGCTTTCGCGCACTTTGTCCCAGGCGCCGCGAAGGGTGAGCAGGCCGTTGATCATTCCTCCCCACGAAGGCGCAATGAGCATCACCGAGAAAGCAGTGCCTAAAGCCTGAGCCCAATCGGGCAGTGCCGAATAAAGCAGATGGTGAGGGCCAGCCCAGATATAAAGGAAAATCAGTGCCCAGAAATGGATGATGGAAAGTTTATAGGAATACACCGGTCGGTTGGCCGCTTTTGGAATAAAATAATACATCAGGCCAAGATAAGGCGTTGTCAGAAAAAATGCTACGGCATTGTGGCCATACCACCACTGCACCAACGCATCCTGAACACCTGCATAGACCGGATAACTTTTGAGAAATGAAACCGGAATATTGATGGAGTTGACGATATGCAGCACAGCAACCGTTACGAACGTAGCAATGTAGAACCAGATGGCCACGTAAATATGCTGGGTGCGACGTTTGACCATTGTCATGATGAGGTTGATACCAAAAATCACCCAAACAATGGCAATGGCAATGTCAATAGGCCATTCGAGCTCGGCATATTCTTTGCTCACGGTGTAACCCAAAGGCAGGGTGATGGCTGCCGCCAAGATGATAAGCTGCCAGCCCCAAAAGTGGATGCGGCCAAGCAGTTCACTGTACATCGGTGTTTTGAGTAGGCGCGGTGTGGAATAATACATCCCGGTAAACATGCCGTTGCCCACAAAGGCAAAAACCACAGCATTGGTGTGCAACGGACGTAAACGACCAAACGAGAGCCACGAAATGCCCGCCGACATATGCGGAAAAATCAGCTCAAAGGCGATGGTCAGCCCAACAAGCGTTCCTACAATTCCCCAGAAAAAAGTGGCTTGCAGAAACATTTTGGACAACCTGTTGTCGTAAGTAAACTTCTGTAACTCCATAAGTTGAAGGTTTTAATTATTGTTGTTTGATTCGGAAATTTCGTTTTCGTCTTTCGATCGGATTTTATTATCGAACAACATTCTTACCGAGGGAGAATAATCATCGTCATATTGCCCGCTGCGTACGGCCCAGATGAAGGCAACCAGAAAGCCGCCGGCAACGATAACCCCGATGATAATCAGGAAGAGAATAGCTTCCATTGACCAATAGTTTGTTGTTCAAGTTTTTAATTCTTTTTTTGAAGACTTTTCTCCACGTGGCAGTATCCGGCAAATTCTTTTTCATCTTTGTCAGATCCATCCCCTGTTTATGAGCTCTTCATCCTTTCGTCTAATTGTTTTTAGCGCATCAAAAATAACAACTTCCTGTTAAAACATTCAAGAAATTGTATTCTCACATGGCATCACGGATCCTTTTTTTCTGATATGTTGTGATAAACTACATACCTTTACCTGACCGATTCATCTTTTTTTAGTTGTCGCGAAGCAAACCAACCGATGCTGAGGGTGGCAAAAGCGACGATTGAAATCGAACTGAGTGGCATCAGGATAGCTGCGATGAGTGGCGAAAGCTTTCCGCTCACCGCAAATGATAAGCCTATAACATTGTAGATAAGCGAGATAATAAAGCTCCTTCGGACAACTTTGAAGCTGGTGCGTGAGAAGCTAATCAGTTTTTCTAACTTGTCGAAACTTGCCGCTTCGAGGATGGCATCGCAGGCAGGCGAGAAACTGAATACATCTTCGGCTACGCTGATTCCGGTATTGCTTTCGGCCAGTGCGCCGGCATCGTTCAATCCGTCGCCAATCATCAATACGTTCTCTCCCTTTTCTTTCAGTCGGAGGATATATTGCTTCTTATCGGCAGGGCTTTGGTTAAAATGCAAGCTGGCTTCATCGCCAAAAATCGCCCGCATCTTCTTTTCTTCCCCATCATTGTCGCCCGAAATCAGGTGAAGCGAATAACGCTTTTTCAAGCCCTCAATTAAAGTAGGCAAGCCCTGCCGATAGCTGTTCGAAAAGGTGAAATAGCCAGCCTGCCGCCCATCAACACTCACATAAACCCTGCTTTCGTTCATTGTCGTTGAGGTGTGCTGCCCGGTGACGAACATTTCCGAACCCACATTGATGCGCTTACCGTTCACGATGGCTGTTTGACCAAGGCCGGGAAGTTCTTCGTAACGCTCAGGCATCAGCTCAGAAGCGTGCGGCAAAAACTCTTTCAATGCCACACTTAGTGGATGGCTCGAGTGCCGTACAACATTGGCAATCAGCGTTATTTCTTCGATACCTAGGCTGTCACCAATAAAATCAACATCCATTTTGCGATTGAGGGTGATAGTGCCGGTTTTGTCAAAAACCACGGTTGTAATGCGATATAACTTCTCCACCACATCGCTGTTTCGAATATAAAATCCTCTTCTGCCAAAAGCCCGCATCGTGCTGCCGAAAGTGAAGGGCACGGTGAGCGCCAGAGCACACGGACAGGCGATGATGAGTACCGAAGCAAACACATAAATTGCTACTGATAATTGCACTGTTGCCCAGTATGCAGAGGCAACCACCGCAATCAGCAACACAGCAGCCGTGAAATACTGACTCACGAAGTTGATATGATTGTTCAGGCTCAGCTTATCTTTTTTTGTTCCACCCTGATTCCAAAGCTGTGTGAGGTAACTTTGTTCAACGGCTTTCTCCACCTGAAGCTCGATGCTGCTGCCCACCTGTCGTCCGCCGGCATAGATGAAATCGCCCTGATTTTTAGCAACCGGCAAGGCTTCGCCGGTCACAAATGAATAATCAATGCTGCCGTATCCTTTCACCAAAACAGCATCGGCAGGGACGAGTTCCTGATTTCGAATCAGGATTCTATCGCCCTTTTTGAGTTCACGGATAGGGACAATGGTTTCGCATTGATCACTCAGGCGGGTAACGGCAACGGGGAAATACGAACGATAATCTCGCTCAAACGACAGGGCTTCGTAAGTTTTTCCCTGATACCACTTGCCGATAAGCAGAAAAAACAACAAACCGGCCAAAGAGTCCATATAGCCAATACCCTGACCCGAAAAAACAACAGTACTGCTATAAAAAAACAGCGCAAAGATGCCGATCGAAATCGGCAAATCAATACTTATGATCTTATGTTTCAGTCCTTTAAATGCTGAAACATAATAATCGGAAGCGCTATAGAAAACAACCGGTAGGATAAGGATAAAACTCAGCCAACCAAAAAGATGTTTAAACTTTTGCTCCAAAAGGTCGCCTCCGGGCAGGTATTCCGGAAAGCTGTACATCATGATGTTCATAAAACTGAACGAAGCGACTCCGATCTTGAGCATCAGTGATTTATCCGCTTTTCGGATTTTTTTCCGGTCGAGATGTTCTAAGGTGATTTCGGGCACATAGTGGATGGAAGCCAATAGTTCAGCCAGTTGCCTCATGCTGATTTGATCATCGCGGAAAGTGACTGCAACTTCTTTCTGCGGAAAGTTGACCGTTGAATGGCTAATGCCGGGATGCAGCGTATCTAAATGTTCTAGCAGCCAAATACACGAAGCGCAGTGGATGGCAGGGATAAAAAAGCGAACACGCACCGTATTGCCATCCCTGAAGTCGGCTAATTTATCTTTGATTTCGTCTAAATCGAGAAAAGCAAATTTTCTAAGGGGCTGTCCAGTTTCGATACGAATACCCGACATGGGTTGAATCTCATAATAGGCTCCTAAACGATTTTCGTTTAAAATCTGATAAACCGTCTTGCAGCCGTGGCAGCAGAATTCTTTTTCATCCCACACCACCGGGTTTTTTCCGCAATCCGTTCCACAATGCACACAGGGTTTTCCCATTTCCTATTTTTCAAAACGTACCACCCACAATCCTCTGAGCTCGCCCTGATTATATCCGGTGGCTTTGTCATCGGGGTAGAGTTTCTTAATGATTCCCATGTTTTCGTCGGTGATATTGGAGCCCGGAGTTCCGTGACATTGCAGGCAGGGTACGCCAAGTATGATTGGGGCATAATAAGTGGCCGTCCCATTTTCGTCATACAGGGTCATCTCCATCTTTTTACCTGTACCAGCCTTACGCATAAGTTCCATCACTAACAGCTCCTGTTCGTTTGCCGCATTTTCGGGGTTTCGGTTTTTGTCCGACACCCGTTTCAGGTGAATATGATGCTTTCGTGCCACCGAGTCGGTCAGTGGCAAAGCTTTAACATTACAAAAGTTAAGCGCATAAGGCACCCCTCCTTTTTCAATGGCTTGCCTGAGCTGGCTGCCAAGAACCTGAAATCCCTCTTTGACAATGGATTGACCAATCTGGTGAAGATCCTGATTCAGGCTGTCGCCGGCAACAGGCAAATTGCTGTTGTTCAAGGCGAAAAACGGTGCCCTGAATGCACTAAAAGTCAGGCTCACGAATATGATCAGAAGGCCGGACAGAAAAAAGTTTTTTTTCATAATCTCTTGGTTTTATTGATTAAATCGCTGAATATCATCAGCATTTGCATTTCGCATCATCAGGATTTCGCCTTCGAAAAGTAAATCTTTTCCGGCGAGCGGATGGTTGAAATCAAGGGTTACACTATCAGCCATTTTTCGGATAATCTTTCCGTAATGCCGGTTTCCATCACGGTCGGCCATGGGGAAAACGTGGCCCACCTGCACGACTTCCGGGTTAATATGTCCATCTTCCTCTGCAAAGGTTGAAAGCGGCATATCGAAGATAGCATGAGGGTCAATGGGGCCATAGGCTCGTTCGGCTTCCACCACGAAGTTGAATTTGTCGCCGGCATTCAGTTTCTCAAGCTGAGCCTCAAAGTCGTCAAGCATAAGTCCTTGTCCGATAATAAACTCCTCAGGCTGTTGCTGCGGATGTTTCAGTACACGGCCTGTACGGGCATCTTTGAGCGAATAAATGACGTGAACAATCTTCAAAACTTTCGACTCATCCATAACGGTTATCCGATTTTTTCCAGATTTAAAAGCCCCCTGTGGTGCAGGGGGCTTTGAGGTATTTTCTGACTAATGAGGTTTATTTGGCCAACTCCCTGACGTAGAGGATGATTTTCCAACGTTCGTCAGGCAAAATCTGGCTGCCGTGGGCGGCCATCAGCCCTGAGATAGACCCCAAAGTGATGATGTGATAGATTTCGCCATCGGGTTTGTTTTGCACATAAGGCTCAACAAGGGAAGTAGGTTTGGCCGGAAACAGCTTACTGGTGTACAGATGACCATCGCCTTTGCCGGCTACACCATGACAACTGATGCAAAAGATATTGTAGAGTGCTTTACCCTCTGCCAGAATCTCAGGCGATTTCTGAAATGGATTATGCAGCTCCTGACCGGCTTTCACCTGATCATCAAAAGATTTGGCTTTATACGGGTAAGGCATATGATCTCTGGCAACAGTACCCTCAGCCGGCATGCGCATGGTTTTTCCGTCCGAAAAAACAGGGTTGGGCGTATAGGTTTCATAGGCTGTAGAATATGCCATATCGGGGAAGAAAGCATAACCCGGATTATTCTTGTCGCGGTTGCAGGCTGTATTGGCAATCAACAGGCCAAACACTGCCAGGATAAATATTGATTTTCTCATTTCTTTGGTTTTTTTCGTTTGCAAAAACATCGGGCTAATAGTTTGTATGATAATCCATACTCTCTTTAAAATATGGATGGTTAACCGGTGCAAGAGGCGTTTTGGCCAGCATCCAGAAAGTTACCAGTCCGAACAAACCTAAAAATCCCACAAAAGCGCCAATCTCAACGAGTCCGAAACCAGCATGTTCGCCTCCCACAGTTCCGGGCATGATCATCATATAAAGGTCGAGCCAGTGGCCAACGATCACAATCATTGAAACCGGAGCAAGGATGCCAAATACACGTTTCGAATCACGCGTCATCAGCAGCAGAAACGGAACCACGAAGTTCAAAATCAGATTTACATAAAATACTCCTGAGAAATGGTTGTGACGCTCAATAAAATAGATCGTTTCTTCAGGCATATTGGCATACCAGATCAGCATATACTGCGAGAACCACAGATAGGCCCAAAAAATACTAAAGCCAAACAGATACTTTCCAAGGTCGTGCATATGCTCATCGTTCACCAATTCCAAGTAGCCCATCCGTTTGAGTACAAAAATCACTAAGATAAGTGCTGCAAAACCTCCGGCCAGCATACTGCTGAAGACATACCATCCATAAAGGGTACTGAACCAATGCGGATCGAGCGACATGAGCCAATCCCAGGCCGACATCACGCTTGTCAGTGCATAAACCACTAAGAAAATAGCTGACAAAGTACGCATACGGCTGAAGTAGCTCATTTGACCAAGGCTGTCGAAAGCAAGCGATGATTTCCGGATATAATGAGCCAGTAACGACCAGGCTCCAAGGTAAACTACTAACCGGATATAGAAAAACGGCACATTCAGGTAAGGCTGTTTTTTAATCAGTATTTCGTCCAGATGTTCTTCATGCGTCCATGGGTAAAGCGTATGCAACCCACCCAAAAGAAAAAACAGAATCAACAACAGGCCGCCCACAGGGATAAAGGCCGACATGGCCTCGCCCACCCTTTGCACGGTCATTTGCCAACCCGATTGAGCAACCGTATGCACTGCAACGAAAAACAAAGCGATCAGCGCCATGCTCAGGAAGTAATAGTTGTTCAGCAATAGGTTGGCTGCCACACGGTTACCGCCTGTTCCGGTAAAATAACCAATAACAATGGCAAGCAGACCAACGGCAATCATCACGAGAAGCACAGTGACGGTCTTCTTCTTCAATACAAAAGTGAGTTTATCCATGGCTATTCTTTCGTTTTAAGGGTGATACCGAGTGCGCCGGCGGCTTTCAATGTTTCTTCGATGGCACCGGCCTGCTGTTCGTCTTCAATAGGAACAACAAACAGGAAGCGGTCGTCAGTAATCCGTTCATCGTGGATGACGTTTCTGGAACCAGGCCCTAAATTGTTGTGTATCAGATAAGCAAAAACCATCGAAAAGGCTGCAAACAATACCGCCATTTCAAATGTAACCGGAATAAAAGCAGGCACGGCAAAGAATGGTTTACCGCCGAAGTTGAGTGGGTAAGCTTTGGTGAAAACCCAGGCTTGGAACCCAAATCCGAGTATCGCTCCGACAGCTCCTCCCCAGAATGCAACCCGCGTCAGGCGCGACCGGCGCAAACCCAACACAGTGTCCAATCCATGAACAGGAAATGGAGAAAGAACATCGGCCACTTTCACGCCTTTCTTCAAAATCTCGCGAAGACCCTTCAACAGATCCTCCTCATCGTTGTAATAGGCTGTGATATACTTATTCATGATGCAATTCTTTTTTGTTTTCACCAGCTGATTTTAACACACTCTTTACCTCGGCGATGGCAATCACCGGAAATACCCTGATAAACAACAGGAACAGTGTGAAAAAGATTCCCAATGTTCCAACAAACAGGGCCACCTCAACAAATGTTGGTTTGTACATTGACCAGCTCGAAGGCAGATAGTCGCGATGCAACGAAGTTACTACAATCACAAAACGCTCAAACCACATCCCGATATTGACAAAGATGGAGATGATAAATGTTGCGACAACATTGGTTCTGATCTTTTTAATCCAGAACAGTTGAGGCGTAATCACGTTACAGGTCATCATGATCCAATAGGCCCAGGCATAAGGTCCGGTAGCACGGTTGACAAAAGTGTACATCTCATATTCTACACCCGAATACCAGGCAATGAAAAACTCAGTGATGTAAGCAATTCCCACAATGGAGCCGGTAATGATGATCACCTTGTTCATGTTTTCGATATGCCCGATGGTGATATATTCCTCCAAGTTCAAGGCTTTACGCGCCACGATGAGCAGGGTAAGCACCATAGCAAAACCCGAAAAAACAGCTCCCGAAACAAAGTAAGGTGGAAAAATAGTGGTGTGCCAACCGGGGATGACCGAAGTGGCGAAGTCGAAACTAACGATTGTATGCACCGAAAACACTAGTGGGGCAGCCAATCCGGCAAGAATCAGACTCACCGTTTCGTGTCGTGTCCATTGTCTCACCGAGCCTGTCCAGCCAAAACTCAAAAAGCCGTATATTGCTTTTTTAATCTTGCCGGTAGCTTTATCGCGCACGGTACCCAAATCAGGAATAAGCCCAACATACCAGAAAATGAGTGAGACAAGCAAATAAGTGGTGATGGCAAACACGTCCCAAAGCAGCGGTGAGTTGAAGTTGACCCAAAGCGCACGGGTGTTGGGATAAGGGAAGATAAAGAATCCCAGCAGCAGCCTCCCCATGTGGATAAGGGGGAAGAAACCTGCCATTGCGATGGCCATCAGGGTCATGGCCTCGGCCGAACGGTTGATACTGGTTCTCCATTTCTGCCTGAAAAGCAGCAAAATGGCTGAGATAAACGTTCCGGCATGGCCAATACCGACCCACCAGACAAAGTTAGTGATGTCCCAGGCCCATCCGATGGTTTTGTTTAAACCCCAGGTGCCGATACCGTAATAAACGGTAACAAATGTTGCCCAGGCCCCAAACAGGGCTGCCGTGCCCGAGAGGGTGATGCCCATATACCAGTATTTTGAAGGTTTACCGGCCATAGGCGACAGGATGTCTTTGGTCACCTGGCCATAATCCTTCGACCCTTTGATGAGCGGTTCTCTTATTGGAGATACGTACATGCTTCTTTGGTTTTAGTTATACGGTTCTGTTTTTTACTTTCGTCAGATAGCCTACCGAAGGCAGGGTATGGATTTCTTCGAGCAGATGATAGTTACGCTCGCTGGCAAAATATTGCGACACTTTGCTGTTTTTGTCGTTCAGGTTTCCAAAGACAATGGCATCAGCCGGACAGGCCTGGCCACAAGCCGGAATAATCTCTCCATCGCGAAGCTGACGGTTTTCGTTTTTGGCCTGAAGTTTCTTGTCCTGAATACGCTGGACACAGAAAGAGCATTTTTCGATGACTCCCTTTGCCCTAACGGTAACGTCGGGGTTCAGCACTAAACGACGCAAATCGGTAGTCATTTCGGTGGGGTCGTAGCGATTTCCTTTGAAGGCATCAGCTCCGGTATAATCCAGATAGTTGAATCGGCGCACTTTATAAGGGCAGTTGTTGGCACAATAGCGAGTGCCGATACAACGGTTGTAGGCCATCTGGTTCAGCCCTTCGTTGCTATGAGTGGTAGCAGCTACCGGGCAGACATTCTCACAAGGAGCATTGTCGCAATGCTGACACATCACGGGTTGACGGATGACTTCGGGATCGTGTTCATCACCTTTATAATAGCGGTCAATACGAATCCAATGCATTTCACGTGCAGCCATCACCTGTTCTTTGCCCACCACCGGCACATTGTTTTCGGCCGAGCAGGCCACCACGCAGGCATTACAGCCGGTGCAGGCATTCAGGTCAATGGCCATTCCCCAGTGGAGCCCGTCAATTTCCACAGGTGGATAGAGGGTTTTCATGTGGTGCTCGGCCTTTTCATGTGCTTCGTTGCCGGCATTGGGTTTTTCAAGATATTCTTCAAGGGTGGTTTCGCGCAGCAGCTCACGGCCTTCGAGGCTGTGATGGGTCTGGGTGCGGGCTAAAGCAAATGTACCCGACTGTGGATTGGGTGTCACTCCCGACAACACATAGCTGATATTGCCATCTTCGGCCTGCAACAGAGCATAAGCGTTCTGTCCAACACCATTGGCGGGCACTCCGGCATTCTGTCTGCCATAACCCAAAGCCACGGCCAATGTCTTATATTCCTGTCCGGGCTGTATCAGAGCCGGCAGACTCAAGCCGTTCACCTCAACCAATTGCTCGTCAGAAATGCCCATCTCACCGGCCAGCTTTGGAGAAATCATCAGATAGTTATCCCAGCAAACTTTGGTCACCGGGTCCGGGAGTTCCTGAAGCCAGGGGTTGTTGGCGTGTTTGCCCGTTCCCACGCTTACATTGGTATAGAACACTAAATCAATGCTATCGGGGAGTGTGGCAGCCGCGGCTTTCTGCATTACGGCTTCGGCCGGCAGCGGATTGTAAACGTATGGATCAGTTTCGCGCTTTGCTGATTCATACACACCATCGTGCAACTTCTGATTCCAGAAAGAAGTGAATAACAGGTGCTGATCATTAGCTGTGAACAGGTTCTTTTCCCACCAGTTTTGAATATAATGGCGGAAATCGTCGGTGTTTCCAGACCAACGCAGAAGGCTTTCCTGTGCAGATCGTGTATTGAAGATGGGGCGTATGGCCGGTTGTGACAAGGAGTAATAGCCGGTTTTCACTTCGGCATCGTTCCAGGCTTCGAGGTAATGGTGGTCGGGACAAACGTAAGTGGTCAGGGCGGAGGTCTCATCCTGGGCAAAATTCAACGAAACCGACAGTTCGACTTTTTTGAGTCCCTCGGCAAATTCATTGGCTTTCGGATAATCGTAAGCAGGGTTGACATCCATCACCAACAAAGCAGCCACTTTGCCTGCGTTCATCTCGTCCACCAAGGTGGCCATCTTTGAGTCAATGCCCTGACGTGTTTTCAGTTCAACATCCGTCTCAATGGTATTTCCATAACTATCGAGCAAGTGGTTGATTTCGTTCACCAAAAGTTGTTCGTCTTTGCTGTTGCTTCCGCTCACAACCAATGCTTTCCCCCTATGTTTCATCAGGTTGGAAGCCAGATCACTCATGTCATGAGAGATGGCGGGCAGTTGTGTTGCCGGCTGCCCGCTTAAGCGTTTCAGTTCGTTCAGCAGATGAGCCAAAGCGAGTTTTTGTTGCGATGGCCTGAGTTGGATGCGATAATCGGCATTGGAGCCGGTAAGCGACATGGCGCCTTCATAATGTATATGGCGCGACATCGTCTTTTTCCCATCTGTAAGACGACGATTTTGCATGTATAATTTGGTGTATTCGATGGGCGACAGCCACGAACCGAGAAAATCGGCATCAAACGAAACGATAAAATCAGCCTTATCGAAACGGTATGACGGAATGAAGGCTTTTCCAAATGAAAGCTCGTTGGCCTGCAACATTCCCGAAGCGGAAGCAACGTCGTAGGTCACGGCTTCGGCGCCCGGAAACGCTGCTACAAATTCAGCGATGGCTGCTTTGGTCGAAGGGCTGATGATGGTTGGGGTGAGCAGGACAATTTTCCCATTGCGGCTGCTGATCTGGCGCAGTTTGGATACAATCTCACCATCAACCAGATCCCATGAACTTTCTGCACCTTCTTTCAGCGGGTTCTTATACCTTATGTTATCATATAGGTTGAGTACCGAAGCCTGTGTACGGGCATTCGTTCCACCTTTTGTAACCGATGACAGGTTGTTTCCTTCAATTTTGATGGGGCGGCCATCGCGCACTTTCACCAGCACACTGCAATAGTCAATTCCGTCAAAAAAAGTGGAAGCATAATAAGATGCTTTCCCAGGAACGATACCTTCGGGCTGAATCAGGAAAGGGATAGCTTTGCGTACCGGCTGCTCGCACGACGAAACGACAGCAGCCGAGGCAATGGTAAAACCAAAAGCTTTCAGGAAATCGCGCCTTGAAGTAGGCGGTAAAGCTGCCGATTCTTTCTCGGCCTGCAGGATGAAGTGCTTATCGCCCTTCGCATGAATATCAATTGTGCGCGATGTGTCAACACGCAACTCCTCGATACTTTTAAAATATTTTTTTTCCATTCAGACAATGATTCTTTGTAAGATTAATAATGGCATTTCATACAGTCAGAGCCTCCCATCATGTCGGCTGTAACTTTTTTCACCTCGCCGTTCACAAATTGCTCATGCATCTTTTCATAAGTTTCGTAGAACTTGTTGTTGGCAAACTGCACCTCGGTTTTACGGTGGCAATCCAAGCACCATTTCATGCTCAGGTCGTTCACTTGCATCACCTGGCTCATGATTTTCACATCGCCATGACATTCGGCGCAATCCAATTTTCCGGCATTCACATGTTGGGCATGATTAAAATACACATGATCCGGAAGGTTATGAATCCGAATCCATTCAATGGGTTTCCCATTGTCCCAGGCTTCCTGAATTTTTGCAATCTCGGCAGTTCCGGTCAGAGTTCCTTTTTTCACTAAGTTGTGACAATTCATACACACATTCACCGGAGGTATTCCGGCGCTTTTGCTGTTTCTGGCGCCACTGTGGCAATATTGGCAGTCAATCTCGTTCTGTCCGGCATGCACCTTGTGTGAAAAGTCAATGGGCTGATCGGGCTGATAATATTGTTGACGGCCAATCGCAGCGGCTTCTCTGTATGTGACCTGACCCAACACAAACAGTCCGACCAAAAGCAGGGTGATATGGACATATTTCCATTTCAGCCATTTGGTAAAGAAGAGGTCGGTGAGCAATGCCAGCATCACGATCAGGGTGATGATGAAAGTTGTGCCGTTGTTACGGTTGGCTTGACTTTCGAGGGCAAGCATCTGCTCATCGGCCGTATCCTGTTCAACAGCAGCGGTTTCGCCCTTTACGGGCTGTTCGCTGGCTGCTTGTGCGGCATATTGCGGGTCCACCTTTCCGCCGGCCTCGATATACTTCAGGATGTCTTTAATCTGATCGTCACTCAGGTTATGTGAAGGCATCGGAATTTTTCCATACTCTTCAAATACCTCAACGGCAAAGGGGTCGCCTGCAGCAACCATCTCCTGCGAGTTGCGGATGAAACGAATCAGCCAGTCCTGTTCACGTGTTTTGATTGCCTCCACGAGGCTGGGGCCGATAAGTTTCGGACCCTCGAGGTTGTGGCAGGCTCGACACTGCTGAAAGTTCTTTTCTGCTTCGGGAGTTTGTGCACCCGATGAAAAATCAATCAGGAGAAATCCCAGAAAAAGAAACAATGAAATCACACGCTTCAAATGGCGTGTTGAAGTGAATTTAGAACTCATTATAAGTAATGCTTGGTTAGAATTTCATGTTGTTTAATCCTGAACATTTTGCGCATGTAGCTCATTTTATGCTATTTACGAATTTTGCTTTGGTTTGTGAAACAGTTTTCGAATTTATGATTTTTTAACATACAAAAATACAATTCAGTATGAAAGTACCAAATTAGAAATAAAAGTTTTCACAATTTTTCTTTGTAAAAAAAGCGAGCCTCAACTTAACTCGCTTTAATACAATGTTATTCAGTGCCTTATATGAATATATCAGGCTATTTCTTTACCAACTTCCACCGGCTCCTCCTCCTCCAAAGCTTCCTCCGCCAAATCCGCCAAAACCTCCCGAACCAAATCCTCCGCCGCCGCCAAAGCCACCGGAGCCTCCCGAAAATCCTCCCCAGCTTCCGCCCCGGTTTTGATTAGCCATGCTTGCCAGCCAAAGAGCTTTCCAAATGGAAGCCGATGGCCCGCTGCTAATGTGATCATGACCGCCTTTATTGAAAAAAATGATGATGAGCACGATGAGGATGATCAGAATAAAAATAAAGAATCCGCCATCATCTTCGTTGTCAAACTGTTCTGCCGAATATTGCCCTGAAGCCAAACCTATAATGGCATCCACCGCGCGGTTGATTCCCTGATCATAATCTCCTTGTTTGAAAAAAGGAATCATTTCCTGTTCGACAATTCGTTTGGCCAACGCATCGGGAATCACGGCCTCAAGGCCATAACCGGTAGCAATGAAGGCTTTCCCGGCACTATTTCCAATCTTGGGTTTCACTAGGATGACCACACCGTTGTTTTTTCCTTTGTTTCCCACGCCCCATTCCTGACCAATCCTGTAAGCAAAGTCTGCCGGATCATACGACCCAAGACTGGTGACTGTTACCACCAAAATCTGTGTCGAAGTTGTGTCATTGTATATGACTAAACGGTTTTCAAGGCGTTGTTGCTGTTGGGGTGTGAGAACCATAGCCAGATCGTTGACCAGGCGTGGAGGCGAAGGCGGTGGCGGAATATCGCCTGCACTGACCGTTGCGGCTGTCAGCCAAATCAGTAGCACCAAAATGAGTGGTCTTGTTTTCATTCGCCTGAACCGTAAGAGATGTCGTCGGGTAGTTCGTTGATATCGTCCTGCTGAAACGGGAAATAGGCTTTAAGTTTCTGCCCGGTCGTCTGAATTCCGGCAATCAGTCCATTGACAAATTCTCCTTTTTGAAAAAAGGCTGTCATGGTTTCGCGTATCTCTTCCCAGAAATGGGTTTCAACCACTGCATTGATTCCGGCATCGCCAATCACGGCAAATTTCCGGTCTTTAACGGCCAAATAAAACAACACCCCATTGCGCGCAGCGGTTTTTTTCATGCCCAACTCTTCGAAGAGGAATGCTGCCCTGTCGAGCACTTCGCCTGTACAGTGGTTTTCGAGATGCACATGCAACTCGCCCGAGCTGTTTTGTTCGGCCTGAATGATGGCGTTTTTTATGTCGTCTTTCTCTGCAGCGGAGAAAAAATTCCGGGCACCTGGCATAGGTTGCAGAGATTAGAATTCAACTTTCGGAGCTGTCTCTGAACCGGCTGCAGCTTCAAAATAGGGCTTGGTGGTAAACCCAAACATGCCGGAAAAGATATTCTGCGGGAAGGATTTGATATAAGTGTTGTAAACCCGAGTGGTTTCGTTAAACTTCTGACGTTCGACGGTAATCCGGTTTTCGGTGCCTTCGAGCTGTGCCTGAAGCTCGAGGAAGTTTTGGTTAGCCTTGAGCTCAGGATATCTTTCCACAACCACCATCAGGCGCGACAAGGCACTACTCAGGCCATCCTGTGCCTGTTGAAAAGCTTTCATATTGGCCTCGGTTAGGTTTTCGGCATTCAGGTTGATGGAGCTGGCTTTGGAGCGTGCCTCGATGACGTCTGTCAGCACGTCCTTTTCATGAGCAGCATAACCTTTTACCGTATTCACCAAGTTAGGGATAAGGTCGGCCCGGCGTTGATACACGTTTTCAACCTGTGCCCACTGCGAATCAACCTGTTCGCTGTTTTGAACCATGGTGTTATAGGTGGTCTTAAACCATCCATAAACGAGTAGGGCAACAAGGGCAAGAACAATAATGATAATGAGGGATTTTTTCATGATAGGGTGTTGTGTTGGATGTGATTATTCTTTACAAAAATAAATATTTTTTAAAAAAAAGGGGATAAAAACCAATAAATAGCTTTATCCCCCTTTTCAATTAGAGATTCTCCTGGCTTCTTCGGATAAACTCATTCAGATCCTTGCCTTTCAGCAGATTTTTCGATAAACGCGCCAGATCGTACAATTGCCGGATGGTCTGCTCACGGGTTTCGTCATCTTTATTAGAAAGCGATAATACTGCCGGATGGTTTGTATTGATAATCAAGGTGTAATGATCGGGAAAATCGCCAAATCCCATCATTCCTCCTCCGCCAACAGCGCTCATGTCTTTCATTCGGCGCATAAACTCATTTTGGGTAATCAGCACCGGCACATCGCTTTCGCTCATGGGCTCGGCTTTCACCTCAAAAGCTTTTGTATCCACCAATTTTTCAAAATACTCTTTCACTTGTTTTCTTTCATCTTCCGTGAGTTTGGACGGAGCATCAGAATCGTCTTTACGGATAAGTTTTTCAGCCGTTTCGGCATCCACGCGCACAAAGGATGAGTCGCTCAGTTTTTGTTCGATGGTATTGACAAAATGGGCATCGAGTACCCCATCCATGAGCAACACATCGTAGCCTTTCGCTTTTGCAGATTCAATATAGCCGTATTGTTCATCGGCTTGTGTGGCATAAATATACACCACCCGTTTATCTTTATCTTTTTGCTGGCTTTCGATATGTTTCCGATATTCCTCGAGTGTAAAGTATTTATTTTCAACATTTTTCAGCAGCACAAACTTCTCGGCTCTTTCGTAAAATTTGGGTTCGGAGATCATACCATATTGGATGAAGATTTTGATGTCGTCCCATTTTTTCTCGAAAGCCTCACGGTCTTTTTTAAACAGTTCTTCGAGTTTATCGGCTACTTTTTTGGTGATATGGCCTGAAATTTTGCGCACATTGTTGTCGTTTTGCAAAAACGACCGACTTACATTCAATGGAATATCGGGCGAGTCAATCACGCCGTGAAGAAGGGTCAGGAAGTCGGGCACGATACCTTCGACCGAATCGGTCACAAACACCTGATTGGAATACAACTGTATCTTATTTCGCTGAAGCTCATAGTTCTGCTTCACTTTAGGGAAATACAAAATACCTGTGAGATTAAACGGATAATCCACGTTAAGGTGGATATTGAACAAAGGCTCGTCGAAGCTCAGCGGATAAAGCTCGCGGTAAAAGTTTTTGTAATCTTCGTCGGTGCTATCTGCAGGAGCCTTTTTCCACAAAGGTTCGGTATTGTTGATGATCCAGGGCTTTTCGACGGTGCGTGTTTTTGGATTTCCATCCTTATCTGTTACTCCTTCAATAGGTTCCTCTTCCTTTTTCACGCCAAACTGAATAGGCACAGGCAGAAACTTACAATATTTATTCAGCAGTTCTCGCATCCTGTATTCTTCAAGGAATTCTTCATTTTCCTTGTCAATATGCAGCACAATGTCAGTTCCTCGTTCTTTTTTGTCAATTTCGGAAATAGTGTATTCAGGACTTCCATCACATTCCCACTTCACGGCCTTGGTGCTACCGCCTTTTTTGTATGTTTTGGTAAAGATTTCAACCTTTTTCGACACCATAAAAGAAGAGTAAAAGCCCAGGCCAAAATGCCCGATAATGGCATTGGCTTCGGCTTCCGACTTGGTTTTAAACTTTTTAACAAACTCTTCGGCGCTCGAAAAAGCGATTTGGTTGATGTATTTTTCCACCTCTTCCTGTGTCATTCCAATGCCACGGTCGCGAATGGTGAGAGTTTTCTTCTTTTTGTCGGCTTCTACCACAATCGTCAGATCGCCCAGCTCGTCTTTATATTGCCCCACCGAAGCCAAAGTTTTCAGTTTCTGCGTGGCATCCACGGCATTACTTACCAACTCGCGGAGGAAAATTTCATGGTCGGAATAAAGAAATTTTTTAATCACCGGGAAAATATTCTCGGTCTTAACATCAATGGTTCCTTTTTGCATGGTCATAGAATTTTCAATTTTTGACCTAGGCAGATCAAAGGCTGTGCCAAGACGGCCAACTGACATTTTGACCATCGCCATTTGTTTCATTTTTTTAAAACATGACCCGGCAACTGTTCAGGAATACGTAATTTAGCCGCCAAATTGACCATCTCATGGTTTCACAACCACTTGATACACTGCTTGATTTACTCCGGGCTGCTATCGAAAACAGCAGAATGGTTAAACTCACCCTGAGTAAAACACGAAAGAAAAACAGCGAGCCCAAAAGGGTGACCATCAAGCCGGTGGCGCTCAAAAGCGGGTTACGTTATTCTTTTCAATACAGCTATCACACCCGCGACGAAGTCAAAAACTTCACCATTGAGGATACGCCGGCTCAGGTCAAAGACTTATTAGAAACCCATTTCCTTGAAGCTAACCTCTTTACACTCAGCGAGCAACACAGCCTTATACTCAATAATAAAGGCAATGGCCGCCTATTGAGCAAAACACTTTCCGTAGCTTCGGAGCTCAATCTCTCGCACGACCGAAAGAAAAACCGGCCCCTCGACAGCCAGAGTACTCACTGGCATCTGCTTGGAATGACCGACAACAATGGTCAGGTATTGGCTTCGATGCAACACAAATTCCGGCAAATCAACAAATACGTTGAGATTTTGGATGGTTTGCTTTCGCCCTGGCTGAATGAGGGTCGGGTGCGTGTGGTAGATATGGGTGCCGGAAAAGGATATCTAACGTTTGCCCTTTACGAGCATTTGCGTCACAACACCAAGCTCCAGATTGAAGTAACGGGTGTGGAGCTACGACCTGAGCTTGTTGCAAAAACCAACGCCATTGCCCAAAGTGCAGGTCTCAGTGGGCTGTCATTTGTCGAAGGAAGCATCAGTAATTTCCCGCTCCACGACGTGGATGTGCTGATAGCCCTGCATGCCTGTGACACGGCTACCGACGACGCCATTGCTGCCGGAATCGCTGCGGGTGCACGGCTCATCGTGTGTGCCCCCTGTTGCCACAAACAAGTCAGGAAAGAAATGAAGGCTTCTGCCGCGCAATTGCCCATGCTACAATACGGAATCCTGTTTGAACGTCAGGCCGAAATCCTGACCGATACATTACGGGCACTGATCATGGAAAAACATGGATATAAAACACATATTCAGGAGTTTATATAAGCTGAACACACCCCAAAAAACGTCCTTCTTTCAGGTTTTCGGCTCGACAACCCGCCTCCGGCAGACGAAGCTGAACAAAAAATCGAACGATTAAAAAAGGACTTTGGTATTCGCCAACATTTTCTCGAAATTGCCCTTGACCAACGTGGACTATAATACATCAACAAAATGATCATTACCGGAACCCTCATCAATGTAATGGCTGTCGCCTTAGGAAGCACTCTGGGCATTGCATTACATAGCCGGCTTCCGCAGCGGGCTGTAGAAACCTTGTTTCAAGCCAACGGATTGTTTACCATCGCTTTAGGCGTTTCGATGGCGCTGAAAGCTAATGAATGGATGATTGTGATAGTGAGCCTTTTGCTTGGGTCGGTGGCCGGTGAGCTTCTTAATTTGGAGCTGATTTTCAATGAAAAAGCCTCACTTCTCGGGAGCCGGTTAAAATTAGGCAACCAAGGTTTCACCGAAGGGATGCTAACGGCCTTTCTGCTCTTTTGCATGGGTTCGATGACCATCCTTGGCGCTATCGAGGAAGGAATGAGCGGCCGGGCGGAACTTCTTTATATCAAATCGCTTATGGACGGAATCAGCAGTGTGGCATTGGCCTCTGGTTTGGGATGGGGAGTGCTGTTCAGCATCGTCCCCCTTTTTGCGTATCAGGCCTCGCTCACACTTCTGGCAGCCGGTTTCGGGCAGTTTATGCCTGATCTGATGATCAACAGCATCTCGTCCACCGGCGGTGTGATTCTCATCGGTCTTGGGCTCAATCTGACGGGTATCAGTAAATTGCGTATTATCAATATGCTCCCCGCACTCATTTTTGTCATTCTCGGCACCTATCTTTTTTTATGGATTAATCCGGTCCATTGACGGTCTTCAGATCCATTGTACTGTCCTTATCCATATTCGTTTTAAATAAGCCCGGCATACGCAAGTTTCCAGAAAATTAGCCTAAATTAGCCACATTAAAATCATTTCTCTTTAAACCCTAAGTTATGGAAAATATTGATTGGAGGAATTTGCCATTCGGCTATTATCCAACAGATTACAACGTTCGCTGCTACGGCCGCAACGGAAAATGGGGCGAGCTTGAAGTCAGTTCGTCAGAGTATATCAGCATTCACATGGCTGCCACCACGCTGCATTATGGCCAGGAAGCCTTTGAAGGCATGAAGGCTTTCCGGGGTGTGGATGGCAAGGTCAGGCTTTTCAGGTGGCAGGACAATGCCCGTCGTCTGCGTTCGTCGGCCGATGGTATCATGATGCAGGAAGTTCCGGACGAAGTCTTTTTTGCAGCTATTGAAAAGGCTGTTCGCCTCAACGCACGTTTTATCCCTCCTTATGGAACGGGGGCCTCGCTTTATATTCGCCCGCTTCTGTTCGGCTCAGGCCCTCAGGTCGGGGTCAAACCCGCAACCGAGTATATGTTTCTTGTCTTTGTCGGACCGGTTGGCCCATACTTTAAAGAAGGATTCCGTCCGGTTACGGTTGAATTGGTTAGGGATTACGACCGTGCAGCGCCTCGTGGTACAGGCCATATTAAGGTAGGCGGAAACTATGCCGCAAGTCTGCGCCCAGCAACACGTGCCGCAAAAAACGGCTATTCTACCGTATTATTCCTTGATGCCAAAGAGCAAAAATATATTGACGAAGCCGGACCGGCCAACTTCTTCGGTATCCGCAACAACACCTATATCACGCCTGAGTCGCATACCATTTTACCTTCGATTACCAATAAAAGTATCGAAACCTTGGCCAAAGATGCCGGCATGAAAGTTGAAAGACGACCCGTACCCGTTGAAGAACTTGAGCTGTTCGAAGAAGTCGGCGCCTGCGGAACTGCTGCCATTATCTCGCCAATCGGGAAAATTGTGGATACCGCTTTTGGCAAGGTATATGAATATGGTACCGAAGCCGGGAAAAATTCCACCATGCTTTACAAACGCCTGAAAGCCATTCAGGAAGCCGAAATGGAAGACATCTACGGCTGGACAACAGTCATCGAAGGAATTTAATCCAATAAAAAAAGCAGCCTCCGGCTGCTTTTTTTATATCAATTTCGCCAGTTCGAGCTGGTGTTTCATCTGCTGCTGAATCATCAGGGCTTCTTCGGCAGCCTTTTGAGCAAAATCGGTCCCCGAAGAAGCATAAAGTATGCTGCGCGAAGCGTTGACCAACAAGCCCGCACGGCGATTAAGCCCGACATTGCTCACAGCATCGAGATCGCCGCCCTGGGCGCCCACGCCGGGAACAAGGAAAAAATACTCCGGCGCCATCTGCCGAATAACCCCAAGCTCGTCGGGGTGTGTGGCTCCCACCACAAACATCATCTGTTCGGGTGAAGCCCATTGCGTTGCTTTTTGGATCACCTGTTTATATAGTGATAAAGATTCTTTATTTTCAATATACTGAAAATCAGCAGAGCCGGTATTTGAAGTTAAAGCCAAAAGCACCACCCATTTGCCGTCGAAACCCAGAAAAGGCTGAACAGAATCGGCTCCCATATAGGGAGCAACCGTTACGGCATCGGCGCCCAACCGGTTAAAAAATGCTGCGGCATAGCGCGCCGATGTGTTGCCAATATCACCTCTTTTCGCATCAGCAATGACAAACATTTTAGGGTACTTTGTGCGAATATAAGCCACTGTCTTCTCGAGTGTCGCCCAACCCAGGCTTCCGTCGGTTTCATAGAAAGCCGTGTTTGGCTTAAAAGCAACAGCATAAGGTGCAGTGGCATCAATGATGGCTTTATTGAAAGCAAAAACATGGTCATCAGACGACATCACCGCTGCCGGCAGCTTCTCTCTTACCGGATCGAGGCCTACACAGAGATACGACTGTTTTATCCGGATCTGTTGGAATAACTGCTCACTATTCATAACCGTCAGGCTTCGAGTTCGGTTTTCAGGCGTTCGGCATTTTCGGCCACCTGAAGGCCTTCGATCAGTTCATCGAGGTCACCGTCAATGATGGCCGACAGATTATAGAGTGTCAGATTGATGCGATGGTCCGTAACCCTTCCCTGGGGCCAGTTGTAGGTACGAATTTTGGCCGAACGGTCGCCGGTGGACACCATCGTCTTTCGTTTTGAGGCTACTTCTTCAAGGTATTTACTGTATTCGATTTCGAAAATGCGACTCCGAAGCACTTTCATGGCTTTGGCTAAGTTTTTTAACTGCGATTTTTCGTCCTGACACGAAACCACAATGCCCGTTGGGATGTGCGTCAGGCGGATGGCAGAATAGGTGGTGTTCACCGACTGTCCGCCGGGGCCGGAAGAGCAGAAAGTATCTTTTCGGATATCTTTCTCGTTGAGTTCGATATCAAACTCTTCGGCCTCTGGCAATACTACGACTGATGCAGCCGAGGTATGGATACGGCCCTGAGTTTCGGTTTTTGGTACACGTTGCACACGGTGCACGCCCGACTCAAACTTCATAATGCCATAGGCATTATCGCCTATCACATTGAATACCACTTCCTTGAATCCGCCAACTGTACCTTCGTTCATATCAACAACTTCGGTCTTCCAGCCTTTCGATTCACAATATTTCAGGTACATCCGAAAGAGATCGCCTGCAAAAATGCTGGCTTCATCGCCTCCTGTTCCGGCACGTATCTCAACAATGGCGTTTTTAGAATCCTGAGGGTCTTTCGGGATGAGCATCAGGCGGATATCGTTTTCAAGCTGTTCTTTGCGTTCCTGCAGGCCATCAAGCTCTTCGAGCGCCATTTCCCTGAAATCATCGTCTTTTTCGTTTTTGATGACTTCGCGTGCATGGTCAATATTGGCCAAAACATTCTTGTATTCCTTAAAGGCGGCCACCACCGGTTCAAGATCTTTGTAATCTTTATTGAGTTTGACGAACCTTTTCATATCGGCCATCACCGATGGATCGTTGAGTTGTTCGCCCATCTCTTCCCAACGGCGGTGGATGGTTTCGAGTTTATCTAAAATTTCCACTGAAAAAAAATTGAGATCGCAAAAATACACATTGCCGGCGAAGTTTGAAAATCCGTTTCAAAAAACCGCAGTACGGCCTATAAGCTCAATGTCACAAACTCAGTAGGTAAATATACCATTGGCGCTCTCGATCGTTAGACGTTTGCAATCGCTGGCCTCGGTATAGCCAACAATACGCGCCTCAACATCAAACTCCCGGGCAATTCTGAAGATATCCTCAGCCGTTTTCAAATCGGTATATATTTCCATTCGATGTCCCATATTGAATACTTTGTACATCTCGCTCCATGCAGTTTGTGAAGCCTGTTGAATGAGACGGAAAAGCGGTGGCACCGGAAAAAGGTTGTTTTTGACAATATGAATCCGATCAACAAAATGCAGGACTTTGGTTTGTGCGCCGCCGCTGCAATGAATCAATCCATTCAGTCGGGGACGGTGTAATTTCAACACTTCTTTGAGAAGGGGGGCGTAGGTACGGGTAGGTGCAAGCACAAGTTTACCAACATCAACACCTTCAATTTCAGTTGGATCGGTCAGTCGGAAAGGTCCGCTGTAAACCAAGTCTTCGGGCACCAATGGGTCGTAGCTTTCCGGATATTTGGCTGCAAGGTACTTTGCAAAGAGGTCGTGTCTGGCTGAGGTAAGGCCGTTGCTTCCCATCCCGCCATTGTATGTAGTTTCGTAGGTTGCCTGACCGAAAGAAGCCAGACCCACGATGACATCGCCCGGGCGTATCCGGTTTTCGATCACCTTGTTGCGAGGCAGGCGCGCCACCACGGTGCTATCCACAATGATGCTGCGCACCAGATCGCCCACATCGGCAGTCTCGCCACCCGTAAGGTAAATCCCGATCTCCTGATCCCGCATTTGCTCCAAAAACTCCTCGGTAGCACGAATAATGGCAGAAATCACCTCGCCCGGAATGAGATTTTTATTGCGTCCAATGGTAGAGCTGAGCAACATATTGTCTGTTACGCCCACACAAAGCAGGTCGTCGGTATTCATCACAATGGCGTCTTGCGCTATGCCTTTCCACACGGACATATCGCCGGTTTCTTTCCAATAGAGATACGCTAAAGAGGATTTTGTTCCGGCGCCATCGGCGTGCATGATGTTGCACCAATCTTTATCTCCGCCCAGAATATCTGGGATAATTTTACAAAATGCATTGGGATACAATCCCTTATCCAATGACCGAATGGCATTGTGCACATCCTCTTTGGAGGCCGACACCCCTCGCCGGGTATAGCGGTTTTCCGACATTATTTTTTAAAAATAAGTTTACGCTCTTTCGTATCGAACTCAAAACTGCCAAAGCGCTCTAAAAACGATTGTCCGGCCACAAACGGATAAATGGCCTGGTGATCCACCATCACCTCAACATTGCTGATTGCTTTACCGCCAACGGAAACCTGTTTCAGTCTGAATACCGCGCCATGGTCAATTGAGCCTTCTTTGATGACCGATTTGTCATCGCCCACAAGGTTATCTACGTTAAGGCTTCCTATTTTGAGTAGTTCAAGTGCTTTCTTCAGCGAAATGGCCGGCTTAGCCAACCGGTTGTACACAAATGCATTTTTATGGCCATCTATCTGACATTCCACTTCGAATGATCCATCAGCAAGAATATTGAAATCCAGCTTATTGTCATCAGGATTCAGGATAATGGTGACACTCTCGCCAAGCGGGGCGTTGGAGGCTTTGGGCACAAAATCCTTCCCAAGCACCCTGAATTCGGTTCGACGGTTCATCTGATGTGCCGCTTCCTTGGCTTCGTTGTTGGGCAGTTTGTTGATAAATTCTTCGGTCAAAGTTGTTCCGGCTTTCAAGGTAACACCGGCTACGACAACATCTTTTTCGAGGGTAAGAGGAACTCTTTCGCCATAGCCTTTTGCCACTAGACGATCGGGGTCAATTCCGCGCATGATGAGGTAATCCACCACCGACTGGGCGCGTTTCTGGGCAAGGATATCATTGCGTTCTTCAGTATCGCGACTGTCGGTATGCGAACCAAGCTCAATGGTGATGGTTGGATTGATCTGTAAGGTACGGATAAGCCCCTGAAGCGAGTCTTCGTATTGTGGTTTCAACTCCCAGCGTGCCAGATCGTAAAGGATATTGGGCAGCGGGATAGGTTTTTGCGGGATAGGCTCCAGCATGGCGTCTTTCACAAAATCGCGGCTAAACTCAACCCCAACGGTTGTTTCGGTGAGGGTCTTAGTGAAATAATCAGGTTTGTCAATGATAATTTCATAGGTCGTGTTTTTGGCAAGCTGCGATTCGCCAAACAGATAATATCCCTTTTCGTTGGTACGGGTAGTCACACTGGTTCCGTTGCTGCCAATGAGTTTCACGCTTGCATCTTCCACAAACTGAAGGGTTTTTTCGTCTTTCACCGTTCCCGAGAGTTTGAATAATACCGGAGGTTCCATAAAATAATAAAGCCGGTCGGTGCCTTTGGTGTTTTCGCGGTTGCTTGCAAAAAAGCCTCGTTCTTCTGAAGGATGAAAGATGATGGAGATGTCGTCGGAAACAGAGTTAATGGGCGATTTCAGGTTGACGGGCTTGCCCCAATTACCGGCAGTGTCCACCGAACTCATGAAAATATCAAAACCTCCCATTCCGGGGTGACCGTTGCTGGCAAAAAACAGCGTTGTATCGTTTCTTAAAAACGGGAAAATTTCATCACCTTTGGTATTGATCACTGGCCCAAGGTTGAACGGCCGGTTGAAAGGTTCTTTTTTCGAATCGCGCATGGCCACCCAGATATCTTTTCCGCCAAAACCGCCTTTGCGTTCGGCAGCAAAATAAATCATCAATTCATTTTTGCTCAAACTGGGATGCCCTACCACATCGAGGCTGTCAACCCCTTTGATTTGTACGGGAACCGGAGTCCCCCAACTGCGACCCGAGCGGGTGCTGCTCATGATCTGACAACCCGAGCTTTGTCCGGGAATATTGTTGCAACGTGTAAAGTAAAGTGTGCTGAAATTTTCGTTCAGAAAAGGTGCGCCTTCGTTGGCTTTGGTATTTACGATGCCATCTTCGTCGAGCAGGGTCGGCGTACTCCATTGTCCATTACGATCGGTTCGTGCCGTATAAAGATCGCTGAAACTCTGGTTAGTCCAGCCGTCTTTATCTTTTCCGGTTGATCCATCACGGGTCGAAGTAAAGATAATCTCATTATAGTTGTTTGATGACCAGGCCGGTGCAAAGTCAGAGGCTTTGGAGTTCACCTTTTTGAGTAAACTAATTTCAAACCGCGAGGGATTTTCTATCCAATCTTTGATCGAGGCCGTGAGTTCAGCGCCTTCTGTGCCGCGTGGGTCGTCGGGCACTTTCTCGGCATACATCTGATAGTATTTTATGGCTTCGTCAAATTTTTGTGTGGTTTTCAAAAGATCGGCATAAATCAATAATATCTCAGGATTGCGGTCCTGATAACCGGCTTTGAGAACACGGCGATAGGCAACTTCGGCTCGTTTGGCAGCGCCCGTTAGCCGATAGCACTCGGCCATACGGTAATTGATCCTGTCTTTTTCAGCAGGATTTTTCTTCACTTTTCCAAATGCTTTTTTATAGCGCTCCAAAGCAATGCTGTATTGTTTGCGTTCAAATGCTTCGTCGGCGTTTTTGGCAAGGTTGCGCTGGGCAAAGGCCTGACCACTCAGCAGCATCGTCAGCAGAATGAGAAAAAAGATTTTATTCTTTCTAACCATAAAATTTCGGATGTTTATCCTTTGATAACGTTTGGCAGCCTGATTTATTGGCCAATGGCCTGTTTTACATTTTTCGCTCCACCCTTCCCGTTTCATCTTCGGCCTGCGGAGGAGCTGTCTTGGTTTCCCTGTTGTCGGGTTGTGTTGCAGCAACTTCTGCCGATGATGAAGCTAAAGGTTCGGCATCTGCTTGTTGCTGTGCGTTGCTGGCTCTTTGCTCAAGAAACTCGTTGAGCCGCGTCTCACGGTCGAGGCGCTGAATTTCTTTGTTAATCTCGTTGGTGAAACCCGCCGAGGCGCGTTTCATCTCGTTGATGGTCTTGCCAATGGTACGCGCCACTTCCGGAAGTTGCTTCGGCCCCATCACCACAAATACAACAAGAAGAATAAGTATCAGCTCGCCGGTACCGATATCGAAGAAAAGCAGCATGACCAAAAAATTAAAGGCCAAAAATACAAATAATGCCGATAGCTTCGGCAAGTGAACAAAACGCAAAAAAAAGTCCGACAACTGATGCTGCCGGACTTTAATTTCTCCCTCTAAAAAGATTATTTCGTTTTAGGCTCTTTTACATTAACAGCTTTAGCTTCGGCTTCCTTTTCCAGTTTCCCGCCTCCCAGCAAGTCAAACACCACAGGCGAGGCGTTGAAAACTGAGGAGTAAGTCCCAAGGAAAATACCGATGAACAAAGCAAAAACAAATCCGCGGATTACTTCGCCGCCAAACAAGAAAATCATCAACAACACGATCAAAGTTGTTCCAGAGGTGTTCACTGTACGACCCAAAGTGCTGTTCATCCCGTGATTCATGTTTTCACGGAGTGAGCGTTTTGGGTGCAAAGTGAGGTTTTCGCGAATACGGTCGAAAATGATCACAGTGTCGTTAATGGAGTAACCGATGATGGTCAGTACAGCAGCGATAAACGATTGATCTACTTCGAGACTAAAGGGCAATATGCTGTAAAACAACGAGTACAGCCCCAGTAAGGCGATGGTGTCGTGGGTAAGTGAGATCAGACCGGCCAGGCCAAACTGCCATTTGCGGAAACGGATGGCGATGTAAACAAAAATGATAATCAGCGCAAAGATGACAGAAAGCATGGCTTTATACCGAATGTCGGAGGCAATGGTAGGTCCAATCTTTTGTGAGCTCAGAATACCGATTGTTTTATCGGCGGCATCGCCTTCGGAGGTGAAACTGTTGAAACTGAGGTCGCGCTGATAGAGAGGTTTCAAGCCTTTGTACAACATGGTCTGGATAAGTGAATCCACTTCCTTTCCTTCGTCTTCGATCATAAATTTCGTAGTGATTTTCACCTGCCTGTCGGGGCCAAAGGTCTTCACTTCGGGGGTAGCCTCGGTGAATTCGGCGGCCAATGCATGACGCACATCATTCACGGTAACATCCTTGTCGAAACGCACGAGATAGGTGCGGCCTCCGGTGAAGTCAACACCGTAGTTAAATCCGCGGATAGCAATTGAGGTTAAGCTTACGATGATGATGATTCCAGAGATGATATAGGCTTTTTTGCGGAAACCAAGCCAATCGAAATTCACATTGGCTAAGAAATCTTTCGTCCAACGGGTTTCAAATGGAATCGGAATATTTTTATCGAGCAGATAAATAAAGATCAGTCGGGCAATAAAGATAGCCGTGAACATTGAAGTTAAGATACCAATAATCAGTGTGGTAGCAAAACCTTGAACCGGGCCAGTACCGAAAACATACAGCACGATACCGGTGAGCAGTGTGGTTACGTTACCGTCAATAATGGCAGAATATGCGTTTTTATAACCGTCATCAATGGCCAGCCGCAGACCTTTTCCGGCACGCAGTTCTTCTTTAATGCGCTCGTAAATGATCACGTTGGCGTCCACCGCCATCCCCATTGTAAGCACGATACCGGCAATACCCGGAAGGGTGAGAACAGCACCTAAAGAAGCCAGCACACCAAACAGAAGGAACACGTTGGTAAGAAGAGCCAAGTTGGCAACAAGTCCGCCTCTGTTGTAGAAGAACCACATATAGAGCAACACCATGAAGAAAGCGAGTACGAAAGAGTACAAGCCGGCTGTAACGGCCTCACGTCCGAGCGAAGGGCCTACCACGGCTTCTTCGATAATGCGCGAAGGAGCAGGCAGTTTCCCGGCTTTGAGGATATTAGCCAAGTCCTGAGCCTCTTCGATGCTCATTTCGCCACCGGAGATACTCGAGCGACCATTGGGGATTTCATCATTGACTACAGGATAGGAATACACATAATCGTCGAGTACGATTGCCACCTGTTTGCCGATATTTTCGCCGGTGAGGCGTTTCCAGCTCTTGGCTCCTTCGCTGTTCATCTGAATAGTAACTTCAACTTTTCCGTTGGCATCGTAATCCTGACGTGCATCTACAATCACCTCACCACCAAGGGCAGCGTTGTTATCGCGCGACGCTTTGAGTGCGACAAGTTCAAGGATGGCAGGAGCTCCTGAGCCACCGCGTGGTTTTACAGTCCAAGCCAATTTCAGGTTGCGAGGGAAGATTCCCTGCACCTGTCGGAGCATCTGGTTGATGCGAGCGGTATCTTTCACCTGTGCCTGACCTACCCTGGCTGTATTGGCTGGGAAATATTTCCCCGACTCGTCCTGTCCGTAGGAGGGCATCAGATAGGCAAACAGAGGGTTCTTTTTGGCATATTCGTCAAAATTACTGTCCTTAGAGGTGGAATCGGCTCCGGCAGACAGCTTGTCAATCAGGCTCTTTGTCGAGTCGGCTTTTGCTGTTGAGTCAGCATCGGCATGGGTTTCCTGAGCGTTATCCTCGGTTTTTTCATCGTTTGGTTCACCAGCATCGCTGAGTTGGGCTAATCGCTGATTGGCTTCATCGAAGAAAGTGTGCAACTCCGAGAAGTTGTAGGTTTCCCAAAACTCGAGTTGGGCTGTTCCCTGCAGCAGGTTGCGCACGCGTTTGGGGTCTTTGATGCCGGGAAGCTCCACAAGGATTCGCCCCGAAACGGCCAGCTTTTGGATATTGGGCTGGGTTACACCAAAACGGTCAATACGGGTGCGAAGGATCTGGAAAGAACGGTCAACGGCACCATCGGCTTCAGCACGAATCACTTTCAGCACCTCATCATTGGTGGAATTGGTGGTAATGCCTTTGTCTTTAAACTCGTACAAAAAGATTGATGCTAGACGTGCATTTGGGTCGGTTTCAGCAAACGACTCTCCAAAGAGTGTAACAAAATCTTTTTGACTGTTTTTCTGTTTTGCCTGAGCTTTTTCCATTGCCTGCACGAAAACAGGGTCTTTGCTGTAACCCGACAAAGCATTAATGATATCTTTTACAGAAACTTCGAGCACCACGTTCATCCCGCCCTTAAGGTCGAGACCCAGGTTGATTTCTCTTTCTTTGACGTCCTGATAAGTATATTTATCAATGAGGATATTGTAAACCACCTGACTTTCCATCGAATCGAGATAATACGTTTCTCGGGCGTCGACAATTGAATCCAGTTTGTGCGCATAGTCTTCCTCATTTCCTTTAGAAAGCTCCATGGCAAGGTTTTTTGCAACTTCGCTTTCAGCATAGCGCTTTGCATTTTTCTCAACCCTGCCCGAAACATAAGTGAAGGAGAGTTGATAGAGAGACACAATGGCCAAAGCAACTGCAAAAACTTTAATAGCTCCTTTGTTCTGCATTTCTGAATCTGATTAAATTACGTATAGTTCTTCTATCTATTTTTTTTGAGGGTGCAAAATTAGAACAATATTTGACAACTACCAATAATTCAAGGATTAATTGAAAACCGAACGAAAATTAGCTGAAAAATGGCCTGACAGCAGCGAAATGCGAGCAAATCAAGGTTCTTCTGAGTAATAAAAACAAGTTTGAATAATTTAGAATCATTCCATGAAAATCATTACCTTTGCGCCCTCAACCTTATCATCAAATAATTTTATATCACTATGAAAAGAACATTCATGTTTGCTTTGCTGCTGGGGGGATTCGTTGCTTTCCAGAGCTGTGGCGGTGGTGAAACCAAAACCGACAAACCGGCCGAAACCGCTGTTGTTAAAACAGAAGCTGCTCCCTCTGATGCTGACGAGCCTTTTGCAGCAGGAAAGAAAATTTACATGGAGAAATGCGTTGTCTGTCATCAGGCCAATGGTGAAGGCGTACCTGGAGCATTCCCTCCGCTGAAAAACTCTGACTATCTGTTAGCCGACAAAGTGCGTGCTATAGCTCAGACTCTCAACGGATCCAACGAAGTAATGATCGTTAACGGACAGTCTTACAACGCTCCCATGCCTCCGCAGGTTGACACCAAAGAAGATGCCGTTGCGGTAATCAATTATGTTTTGAACTCGTTTGGTAACGATGGCGGCACCGTCACTTTGGAAGATGCTGCTCACATTGACATTCATCCGAGATAGGTCTTAAACCATTTTTTAATACTTAAAAAAGGCTGTCTCGCAAAGAAGACAGCCTTTTTTATCTGAGTCTGAGTCGTGTTCCAACAGGTGGTTTGGCTCCTTCGGCCAGGCCATTCATTTTCAGTAACTGCGAAAGCCTGATGCCATAACGCTGCGACAATTCTTTCAAAGTCTCACCCTTCTCGATAAAATGTTCGGCAAACTCGTACGACTTCCGGGCTTTTTTCTCCACATAAAGCGGGCTGCCGGGCAACAAAGTGTCGCCTTTATTGAGCTCATTGTATTTACGCAGTTGCCACGTGAACATTCCCAACTCTTTGGCTAAGGCAGTTATCTCGTCTCCTTGAGCAATGATGATGAGTTTTTTGTGATTGTTTTGATGGATAAGCCTTCCCGATTTCCATTGTTTCACCACTTTCATATCCGAAATTGTGATCATGGGGTTGGCGTGAATCACCACTGTTTTACCTTCGGGGGTTTCGCCAATCAGCCCCATTGCCAGGCTGTCGTAATGAAAAAGACGAAACCGCTCGACAATTCCCGTAAGAAGTTCAGGATAACGTGGATTGGTGGCATATCCCGCTTTTTTTAGGCCATCGGCCCAGGCTTTGTAATCCATAATCTCCAGATCGAAGAGCGAACTGTAACGGTTTCGGCTTGTAAGAAAAAACGAGTGGTCTTCGAACGACTCCTCAGGATGGCGGTATGCACGGAAACATTCGTTTTTTTCGTCGTCGTCCATAAAAAAGGTCTTCCCTGTCCATTCTTTGTGGCATTTAATTCCGAAATGATTATTGGCTTCGCGAGCCAGAATACTGTTGCCATTACCCGACTCCAGCATCCCCTGAGCCAAAGTGATTGATGCGGGAATCCGATGTTCCTGCATTTTTTTTAAAGCCACATCTTTATACCTTATAATATAATCCTCGCTGGTCATCTTCTTTTGTGCAACAACCGTAGTTGTCACAAAACAAAAAAATACCCAATTCAACAAACAAATCAAGCGGAAAGGCATGAATGACAAGTTTGGCACAAAATTAAGCCAAGTTGGCCATTAGGAAGGCATCCCTCACATTTTTTAATTCGATCATTTTCAATCATCCCTTTTTTGAAACGAAAAACTACCCTACTTTTGCTTTTTCACAATCCTTTATGGAGATAATCAAAAAATACTTCCCCGATTTAATGCCTGCCCAACTCGGACAGTTTGAAGCATTTGAGCCAATTTTTGCCGAATGGAACAGCAAAATTAATTTGATTTCGCGCAACGACATGCAGCATTTTTATGAACGTCATGTGCTTCACAGCCTTGCCATTGCACGGTATATCCGCTTTGCCCCCGGTACCCGCATCCTCGACGTGGGTACCGGCGGAGGCTTTCCGGGTTTGCCCTTAGCCATTTGTTTTCCCGATTCCGATTTTCTGTTGGTGGACAGTATCGGCAAAAAGATTAAGGCAGTCGGGTCAATGGCACAAGCATTAGGGCTCAGTAATGTGCGCACCATCCAGCAAAGGGTAGAAACTATTGATGAGAAGTTCGATTTTATTGTAAGTCGTGCCGTCACCTCTCTTCCGGAGTTTGTGGGATGGGCCGCGTCCAAATTTCACGGTCATAGCCGCAACACCAA
>JACFNF010000053.1 GCA_019454985.1 Bacteroidales bacterium | reverse complement strand
CGGAGTTTGTGGGATGGGCCGCGTCCAAATTTCACGGTCATAGCCGCAACACCAAACCCAACGGCATCCTTTATCTCAAAGGCGGAAATTTAGAGCCGGAGCTTAAACAACTGCCCAAACGCTGGGTAAAACATGTGTTCCCCTTGTCAACATGGTTTGAGGAAGATTTTTTTGAAACCAAATCTTTGGTACATCTCTATTGAGCCATTTCACTTGTTTGGTGGTTTTGTTCATTTTTTAACAGCTTGTTTCAGGCTTGATGTTTTTTTCTACTTTAGCCGATTCTTTTACCATCAAAAATCGAACTATGGAAAAAATCAAAACCTCCCTGCGCGAATCAGCTGTAGCCCGCTGGATTGCGCTTGCGCTGATCTCACTCACGATGTTTTTTGCATATTTCTTCGTGGATGTGGCAGCTCCCCTTCAAAGTCTTTTGGAAAGCAAACATGGCTGGTCGCCTGAAACCTTCGGGATGCTGGGCGGATCGGAGTTTTTTCTCAACGTTTTTGCCTTCTTTCTGATTCTTTCGGGCATTATCTTAGACAAGATGGGAATCCGTTTCACCATCCTCACCTCAGGTTTTGCGATGGTTATCGGGGCTTCCATTAAGTATTACGCCCTCACCGAATCGTTTGCTGCATCGGGTCTTGCCCACTCGTTGGATTCATTCTGGACTTCGGTTCCTGCCTCTGCTAAATTGGCCTTTTTTGGATTTGCTATTTTTGGCGTTGGCGTGGAGATGGCCGGCATCACCGTGTCGAAGGCTATTGTCAAATGGTTTAAAGGTAAAGAGCTTGCGCTGGCAATGGGGCTCGAGATGGCCACTGCCCGACTGGGAGTATTTGCTGTTTTCCGTCTTTCCCCCATTTTTGCCGAACGAGGCGGTGTACCAAACTCCATCCTCTGGGGTGTTATTTTCCTGATTATCGGGCTGCTCACGTTCAGTATCTATACGTTGATGGATTTGAAACTTGACCGTGAAATCGGAGCTGATGAAAACAGCGAACCCGAAGAAGTTTTCCGTGTAAGCGACCTGCTGCTTATCTTGAAGAATCCGGGTTTCCTTGCCATTGCCAGCCTTTGCGTGCTGTTCTATTCGGCCATTTTCCCTTTCCAGAAGTTTGCAACCGATATGCTCTCGTCCAAATTGGATATCAGCATCAAAGACGCTGCTGCCATGTTCTCATATTTCCCAATCGGAGCCATGGTGCTGACACCTTTTATAGGTGCCTTCCTCGATAAAAAAGGTTTAGGTGCCACTATGATGCTTTATGGTGCCATCCTGCTTACTGTGTCGCACTTGATTTTTGCCTTAGTACCTGCCGATGCTTTCAGCCCTGTGGTAGCCTATAGCACTATCGTCATCCTTGGATTAGCTTTTTCGCTCGTGCCGGCCTCCATGTGGCCATCGGTACCGAAGATTGTGGAAGACCGTTTCCTTGGCTCGGCCTACGGACTAATATTCTGGATTCAAAACATCGGTCTGCTGGCAGTACCAATTCTCATCGGTTGGGCATTAACCGCTGCCAACCCCGGTGTGGCAGAAGCCATCGCCTCAGGGCAAGATATGAAATACAATTACACCGTTCCAGAATTGATTTTTGCAGGCTTTGGCGTGTTGGCCATGATATTGTCATTTGTGCTTAAACACGTTGACAAAACCCACGGTTTTGGACTCGATTTACCCAACAAGAAATAAATCCCCCCTAATAAAAAAAGCCGCATCAGCGGCTTTTTTTATGGTCATATTCCCACATCCGTTTAAACCATTGTGTCACTTTTCAGCTTGTTTAACAAAGAAAAGCACACGGCAATGCAAAAATAATGCTACTTTTACGGTCTTAAATTTCACTGTTTCTTAACATTAAAAAGAATAAGCATGAGCTCTCTCCCCGATCTTGAACCCAATGGGTTATGGAAGAATTTTTACAGCCTGACACAAATTCCACGTCCTTCGAAAAAAGAAGAAAAAGTCATCACTTTCGCACGCGCTTTTGGCGAAACCCTTGGTCTTGAGACCCATGTTGACGAAGTAGGCAATGTCATCATCCGCAAGCCGGCTACTCCCGGCTTCGAGAACCGCATGGGCATCATTCTGCAAGCTCACTTAGATATGGTTCCGCAAAAAAATTCCGGCACAAATCATGATTTTGAGACCGACCCCATTCAAACCACTATTGAAGACGGATGGGTGAAAGCCAAAGGAACCACTCTCGGTGCCGACAACGGAATTGGCGCCGCTGCAGCTATGGCCGTTCTGGAATCAGCCAAGCTGGAACACGGACCTGTCGAAGCTTTATTTACCATTGACGAAGAAACTGGTATGACGGGGGCTAATGGGCTGAAGCCAGGCCTGCTTCAGGGCAACATCCTGCTCAACCTCGACTCGGAAGACGAAGGCGAACTTTATGTGGGCTGCGCCGGCGGCATTGACTCCACCGGGGTTTTCACTTTCCAACCGGAAAGCGTTCCCTCAGCGATGAAAGCCTATCGCCTCAGTGTTACCGGACTCAAAGGCGGTCATTCGGGCATGGACATCAACTTGGGAAGAGGCAATTCCAATAAAATATTGAATGCCCTATTGTGCCTTGCAGCCCGGAAATATGATCTGCGTCTTGCCGAAATCGAAGGTGGTAGCCTGCGCAATGCCATTCCGCGTGAAGCCTTTGCCACTGTCGTTGTCCCAGAAAATCATGCAGCCGCTTTTGAAAAATATGTCAACGAATATGCAGCCATTGCCGGCAACAGCTTTGCCCAAGCCGATGGCGGACTGCAAATTGATTGCCAAAGCTGCGATTTGCCAGCCGACCTGATTGACCAGAAAACCCAGGCCGGACTTTTTGAAGCCGTAGCCGACTGCCCTAATGGCGTCATTGCCATGAATCCCGATATGGAAGGCGTGGTGGACACCTCAAACAATTTAGCCATCGTCAAACGCGAAGGCAACACCATCACTTTAGCCGCACTGCAACGCAGTGCCATTGATGCCGACAAGGAAAAATTAGCGGCACAAATCTGCGAAGTGTTTGCCAAAGCCGGAGCTCAGGCTCACAGTCATGGCTCCTATCCCGGATGGAAACCCAATGTTGATTCACCCATCCTTAAAACCATGAAAGAAGTGTATCAGAACACTTTCGGCAAAATACCCGAAGTCAAAGTGATTCACGCCGGATTAGAATGTGGAATTTTGGGAGCCGCTTATCCACATTGGGACATGATTTCGTTTGGCCCTACCATACGTCATCCCCACTCGCCCGACGAAAAAGTGAATATCGAAACCGTAGGCCTCTTCTGGAAATACTTGGTCGAAACCCTGAAAAACGCTCCGGTAAAGGAATAACGGCCACTCTGAAAACAGCCTGTTGTGCAGTTTTCAAGTAGATTTTTTGAAAAAAAAGCGCAAAGGTTTGGAGATAATAAATTAATCCATACCTTTGCACTCCCAAAAAATAGTCAAAAGAGATGAAACGTACTTTTCAACCATCGAACAGAAAACGCAGAAACAAACACGGTTTCCGCGAGAGAATGGCTACGGCTAACGGCCGCAGGGTGCTGAAGGCACGCCGTGCAAAGGGCAGAAAAAGATTAACCGTTTCGGACGAAAGATAGTTTTTTCTTACATTAGCCGTTTATATTAAAGGTATAACAGAAGGTGACGCCGAAGCATCGCCTTCTGTTTTGTTTTGCCCAAAAGAAGGTCGTTCCAGCTCTCTTTTGGGCGTTGCTGTTTCTTGCTACCACAAAAAACTAAAAAACCTCAAAGCCTAACCTCGATTTTCAGTATCTTCGCAGCCGCTCACAATACAACAGCATCTTTATGGAAAAGATCCTGACGACCATTTTCTGGATCATTTTTGTTTTCTATCTGCTTCGATTAGCACTGCGTTATTTATTGCCCTGGCTTCTGGCACGTTTTATGCGCAAGATGGCCCGCAATATGCAACAACAGGCTCAGTCATACGAATGGGCAAATCATAAGAAAGCTAACAACGATGTGGTGGTAGATACACGACAAGCCGACAAACAGAAGATTGATCCGGAGATTGGAGAGTATGTTGATTTTGAAGACCTTAAAGAACCTTAAAAACCTCTGACAATGGAAGACGCATTAAAGATCTGGCGCAAACTCTTCCCGTTTATCACCGCCATACTGGTGTTTATTCTCGTTACATGGACTTATCTGCATCCGATGATCGAGGGCAAACGCCTTGACCAGCATGATATTACGATGTGGAAAGGGATGTCGAAAGAAATATCTGATTTTCGTGAAAAGACGGGCGATGAAGCACTCTGGACTAATTCCATGTTTGGCGGGATGCCTGCCTGGCAAATCTCGGTCTTATACAACGGCAATCTCATCCATTACGTCAAGAAAATTGTCACTTTCGGGATGCCCTATCCGGCCAGTACCATCTTCATGTATTTTCTTGGATTTTACATTCTATTGTTGGTCATGCGTGTGGATCCCTGGCTGAGCTTGGCCGGAGCTTTGGCCTTTGGTTTTTCATCGTATTTTTTCATCATTCTGGGTGCGGGACACAGTTCGAAAGCCAATGCCATCGGCCTTATGGCACCTGTCATTGCCGGCATTGTGCTCGCTTATCAGGGAAAGTATTTTAAAGGGGGACTACTGACGGCCATTGCCTTAGCCCTTCAGCTTGAAGCAAATCACTTGCAAATTACCTATTACCTGCTTTTATTGATTGCCATTCTGGGCTTAGTTCAATTGGTGGATGCCGTCCGTTTCAAAACACTCCCTCATTTTGCCAAAGCCTCGGCAGTGCTTTTGATAGCAGCCGTTTTAGCAACACTGACACATGGCACCAATCTGTATGCCACCTGGCAATACGGCAAAGAATCCATGCGCGGGAAGCCTATCTTGGTGAAAGATGCCTCAGACCAGACCGGCGGACTTGACCGAAGTTATATCACCCATTGGTCGTATGGCATTGGCGAAAGCTGGTCGCTGCTCATTCCAAATGCCAAAGGGGGTGCAACAGCCGCGCTTGGCACCAATCATCCTGCATTGGAAAGCATTAACCGTGAGTTTAAATCGGCACTCTCGCAGCAAAACGCCTACTGGGGCGACCAACCGGGTACTTCCGGTCCGGTTTATGCCGGTGCCATTGTGATGTTTTTCTTCGTGCTGGGTATATTTTTTGTCAAAGGTCGCTACAAATGGATTCTGCTGGCGGCCACCCTGCTTTCACTGCTGTTGGGCTGGGGTAAAAATTTCATGGCTTTCACCGACTTCTTCCTGAATGTTGTTCCGGGTTACGATAAATTCCGGGCTGTTTCAATGACCTTAGTCATTGCCGAGCTCACCATTCCGCTTCTCGGATTCCTTGGCCTATATGAGCTTTACCGCCATCCCGAATGGATTATTGAAAAGAAACGGTGGTTTTTTGCCGGTTTTGGCCTGAGCGGAGGTCTGGCTTTGTTATTCTATATTGCACCAACGGTCTTTTTCAACTTCTTCAGTAGCTTCGAGCTGGAACAGTTTAACCGAATTCGACAGTCTAATCCTGCCGACAGTGCCCAGGTCAGTCAGTTTGTTGATGCGTTGGAATCGGTTCGAATCACCATTTTCAGAAAAGATGCACTTCGCAGTTTCTTCTTCATCACGTTGTCAGCCGGACTTCTGTATGCCTATGGCATGAAAAAAATTAAAAATTACTGGCTCACGGCCGGGCTCACCCTGTTGATTGTGGCCGATATGGTTTCGGTAGATAACCGTTATCTCAACTCCTCAAATTTTGTAGCTCGGCGCAAGGTGGATATGCCTTTCACGGCCAGCAAAGCCAATAATGAGATTTTGAAAGACCAAGAGCCGGGCTATCGCGTTCTCGACCTCACGGCCAGTACTTTCAACGATGCCGGCACCTCTTATTTTCACCATTCCATTGGCGGATACCACGGAGCCAAACTCCAACGCTATCAGGATTTGATTGAGCACCACATCCAACCCGAGATGTCGTCTCTTACCCAGGTGATGAAAACCGATATGAACCTTTCGGCCATTCAGGAACAGCTCGCTCATAATCAGGTATTGAATATGCTCAACACCCGTTACATTATTTTCAACCCGCAAGCGATGCCCATCCGCAATCTGTCAGCTTTTGGCAGCGTCTGGCCTGTGGATAGCATCGTCTGGGCGGCCTCGCCCAATGAGGAGATTGATATGCTCGATCAGGTTGACCTCCGACACTCGGCGGTTGTGAATCAGGAGTTCCGTCCACTTTTGAGTACCATTGAGTCAAACCATACCGGCCAAAATCAGATTGAACAAACCGGATACCAACCTAATAAGCTGAACTACAAGGCTATGATGGAAAGCGATGGGCTTGTTGTTTTCAGTGAAATATGGTACACCAAGGGATGGAAGGCCTTTGTTAATGGTGAGGAAAAACCTTTGATTCGGGCTAATTATGCACTAAGAGCTTTGGTATTGCCCAAAGGTGAAAGCACAATTGAGATGCGTTTCGAACCACGCGTTTGGGCCATTGGCGAGAAGGTTTCCTTTGCTTCATCACTGCTGCTTTTATTGCTTCTTGTTGGAGCGGTTGTGAACGAAATCAAGCCGTTGAGATGCCCGAAAAAGGCGTAAAACGCGTATTGATCCTCACCTATTATTGGCCGCCATCGGGCGGCGCAGGGGTGCAGCGCTGGCTGAAGTTTGTAAAATACCTTCCTTCGGCGGGCTGGCAACCGCTTGTTTATACCCCACTCAACCCCGAGATTCCCTATCGCGATGAGAGTCTTTTGGCCGACATTCCTGAGGAAGCCGAGATACTGAAAAACCGAATTTTTGAGCCTTATCAACTCTATAACATCTTCACAGGCAAGGCAAAAGATAGCAAATTTCAACACGGGATGCTCAGGGAACATGAGCAGGGAAAAACTTCACTGAAAGAAAGAGCTGCCCTATGGATCAGAGGAAACCTTTTCATTCCCGATGCACGTGCATTCTGGATTAGGCCATCAGTACGATTTTTGATTGAATACCTCAGGAAACACCCAGTTGATCTGATGATTTCGTCAGGCCCTCCACATTCGTTGCATCTTATTGCCCGTGATATCAGAAGAAAGACCGGACTTCCGTGGGTGGCCGATTTCCGCGACCCCTGGACAGGAATCTATTATTTCGATCAGCTTTTACCGGGCAAGATAGCTCGCAAAAAACATTATCGGCTCGAACAGTCGTGCCTCGATGAGGCCGACCAACTCATCACCGTGGGGCGCACCATGAAAAACGATTTTGCCAAACGTACCGGCACCCCGATTACGGTGATCAGCAACGGTTTTGATGAATCTGATTTTGGAAATGCAAGGGAAGCCGCGTCCAAAATATTCCGGATTTTCTATTCAGGGATGTTTCTGCCCGACCAAAATCCGCCCGAACTCTGGGAAGCCTTAGGCGAGCTGGTACGGGAGTATCCGGATTTTGCCGCATCATTAGAACTTGAGTTTACCGGACGAACCGATATGAGCATTCGGCAATCAATTGATAAAAATGGCCTTACACCATTTCTTAAGCTCAACGATTACATTCCTCATGCCCAGCTTCCAGCCCGACAGCAACAAGCTGCGTTGCTGCTACTGAGCATCAACCGCATAGAAAATGCGGGTTACATCCTCACCGGAAAAGTTTTTGAATACTTAGCTGCCCACCGACCCATTTTGGCCATCTGTCCACAAAACAGCGATGTAGGCGAGATTATCCAAGAGACAAAATCCGGCTATACGGTTGAATTCGGCCAGAAAGAAAGGATGAAAACCTTGATACTGCAATTATTTCAGGAGCATCAAAACGGAAATTTGACACTAAGCCAGCAACAAACGGAATCATATACACGCAAAAATCTGACTATCAAGTTAGTGTCGTTGCTAAACCAATGTTTGTCAGAAAGGAAAAGGTAAAAAGCATCTTAGCTTTGTTGCTTTGAAGGCGGGAAGAAAACAGAAGCCAAAACAGCCACAACCAGCACAAGCAAGATAAGAAGTAAAGAAAGCACCGTTGGGAATTTATAAAATCCTGATATACTCATCTTTATCCCCACAAAAACCAGGATAGCCGCTAAGGCATATTTAATATAGTAGAAATATTTTGTTACCCCTGCAAGTGCAAAATAGAGTGCCCTAAGCCCCAGAATGGCAAATACATTACTCGAAAAAATGATAAATGGATCGTGCGAGATGGCCAAAACAGCCGGAATTGAATCAACCGCAAAGATCAGGTCGGTTACTTCCACGATAATCAAGACTACAAACAGAGGGGTGGCAAAAGTTTTGTGATTAATTCTGACAAAAAATCGATCGCCGTGCATTTCGTGAGTTACCGGAAAAAACTTCTTGAATGCTTTCACTAACGGATTGTTTTCGGGGTGCATCTCTTGATCCTTGTGCCACAGCATCTTAGCTCCGGTATATATCAGGAAAGCACCAAAAACATAGATGATCCAATGGAAGCGGTTAATGAGTGCAACTCCGGCGAAGATGAAGACGGCTCGCATGGCCAACGCCCCGATAATGCCCCAAAAAAGCACCTTATGCTGATATTTGGGTGCAACCCCAAACATAGAAAAGAGCATGATAAACACGAATAGGTTGTCAACGCTTAGCGCCTTCTCTATCAGATAGCCGGTCAGAAATTCTAAGCCTTTGTCCTTCCCAAAGTAATGATATACTACATAATTGAATGCCAGCGCAATAGATATCCAAACGGCACTCCATATAAGTGCTTCTTTTAAGCTTTCTTCATGCGACTTCCGGTGAAAAACAATCAAATCTAATGCAAGTAGTGCAAGAATGAATAGGATAAAACCAATCCAGACTGTTGCGGTAATTTCCACCATAGCGATCATTTAAATAAGATATTTTATTACGATAAATCCGCCGACAAGCAACACAGTAAATAGAATAGCCAAAAGGTTAAAGTACTTATCAATGAATGCCTTAATGCCCGGTCCAAACTGCCAGATAAGGTAAGCAACTAAGAAGAATCGGGCGGCACGGCTCACGATAGAAGCCAGCATGAACATCCCAAAATTGATGTGGAACACCCCGCTTGAGATGGTGAAAACTTTATAAGGAATAGGTGTAAATCCGGCAGTGAACACCACCCAAAAATCCCACTCGATAAACATCTGTTTGATCTGGTTGAAAAGCTCGACAGTGAAACCGGGGATATAGTCGAAAAACAGCATGGCAAAGCCTGTAAACTCGCCCGAAGGGGTTTCCCACACAAAAAGCCCAAGAAAATAGCCAATCACCGCGCCAATAAGTGATCCGGCAGTGGTGATTCCGGCAAACCAAAATGCCCTTGAGGTCATCCCAAGCACCATCGCAATTAGCAACACATCAGGCGGAACCGGAAAGAAAATGGATTCTGAAACTGCTAGAAAGAACAAAGCCCAGCTGCTGTTGGGCGATTCAGCCCAACCTAACACCCAGTCGTATAGTTTTCGGATTGCTTTCACGAAGTTGTTGTAAAATTTGCGCAAAAGTAACAGATTAATTGCTGCCAGAAGGAAGTTAATCGTTATTCATCCAGTTTTTTTTGAAAACCGCAGACCCCGACACCTCAAACTACTTTACAGCAACAATGCTTGCTCTTTAGAAAATTCAAAAAAGTTGAATGCAGGTTTTAAAGGATTCACCTGAAAAGCAGTTATATAAACATCAGTATTTCAGCGACTTTTCTACTAAAACGACATCTCAAGAATATGATCCACAAACTTTTTGGTATCGTATTTCTCG
>JACFNF010000052.1 GCA_019454985.1 Bacteroidales bacterium | reverse complement strand
AACGCATGTTGCGGATTGGACTTGATGTTGCCGGAGGCGATTTTGCCCCTGATGCCACATTGGGAAGTCTTTTATTGCTCGAAAAAGAAGTAGCAGGCATTGCTACGATTGTGCTTTTTGGCGACGAAGGCATCATCAGCGATTTTTTGAGCAAACATCCCCAACTGAATGGTTTTACCGAAATCGTCCATGCCCCTCAGCTGATTGGCATGGGCGAAAAGCCGGTGAAGGCTTTTCTGGGTAAACCCGACTCGAGCATTGTCGTGGGTTTCGACCATCTGAAAAAAGGAAAAATTGATGCTTTTGCCAGCGCCGGCAACAGCGGCGTGATGATGGTCGGCGCAGTTCATGTGATCAACACCATTCCCGGTGTCATCCGCCCGGCAAGTGTAATTCTAATCCCAAAGATTAATGGTGGCTTCAGCTTACTGTTAGATGTTGGGACTAATCCCGATGCCAAACACGATGTGCTTTACCAGTACGGTTTTCTAGGCTCAGTGTTCGCTACAGCAGTGCTCGGAATCGAAGACCCCAAAGTGGGTTTGCTAAGTATCGGAGCCGAAGAAAAAAAAGGCAACCTTTTAGTGCAGTCCACCTTCCCGTTGATGAAAGAAACCACCAGCTACAACTTTGTTGGTAATGTGGAAGGCCGCGACCTGTTTAACGACAAGGCCGACGTGGTAGTTTGCGATGGTTTTACGGGAAACATAGTCATTAAGCAAATTCAGGCTATGTATAGAATCATGGAAAAACGCGGACTGCTCGACGATTATTTCTGCCGTTTCAATTACGAGCTTCAGGGCGGAAGTCCTCTCATCGGCATCAATGGCAATGTGGTGATTGGCCATGGCATCAGCAGCCCTTTGGCTATTAAAAATATGGTGCTGCTGGCTAAAAATATTGCCGAATCGAAACTATACCTGAGAATTAGTGATGCCATGCGTAACTTCCCGGTTTAAAACCGAAGTATACTTTTCGTGAAGACATAAACTGAAAATGCTGCACTAATCGGCGGCATTTTTTGTTTCATAACAGATTGCTCAAGGGGATTGTGTGCAAATTTTTCGGACTTTGAAAATAGTTTTCGATGTTCCAGCTTCTGCCGGGTTGGGTCTTTTCGCGTATAGGTTTCTTGGTGATTTTGAATTTGTATAAGCATATACGAAAGGCTTTTGCAATTATTCATGAAGTCACACATGGCAGGGGCATTTTAGGGCAAAAAGACTACTTTTGTCTTTCTTACAGTTAACGATCGGTTTGCAAGAAAACATTCAAAAGAAGTATCTGCTCGGCAATATGATGAGCGACTGTTGCCTGAAGCTGCTACTGAGCGAACTCCGGCAGCTCCCGATAAAAGTTGTCAATGCCCGATTGGGTGAGGTGACGCTTTCGCTTGAACCCGGGTTTGAAGAGGACACTCTTTTGTCCCTATTTTCTTCGTTAGGTTTCAGGGTGATTGAGGATAGAGAACAAGTGCTGGTCGAAGACATAAAGCGGGTGGTCGTGGAATTGGTTCATCACACAACGTACAACGCCATGGTGCGCAACTCCGACTTTTTAGTGAACCGTTTCAACAAAAGCTATCAGCACCTTTCGACAGTGTTTTCACGCAACGAAAAAATCACTTTAGAAAAATACATCATCCTTCAGCGCATCGAAAAGGTGAAAGAGCTGATTCAAAACGGTGAGCTGTCGCTGAGCGAGATTGCTTTTATGATGGGTTACAGCAGTGTGCAATATCTTTCGACGCAATTCAAACAGGTGACCGGGTATTCTGTTACGGAATACAAGGCTCTTCCCGAAAAAGAGCGTTTAGGCATAAGATTGCAGAGCCGGGATTTTGGCGATGATGGCGAAAATTTTGCACATCTTTGAAAAAAAAACATGATAGCCAAAAGATGGAAAGGCCTTAATCTTGCACTTTCTTATCACTAAACCTACGGTTAAGTATGAAAATAAAAAGTAATATCGCTGTTAGCGACAATGGTTTTGTGTTCAACCCGGCCTCGGGCGAGTCGTTTATGGTGAATCCGGTGGGCCTCGGGATGCTCAACATGATGCGGAAAGGCCAGAGTCAGGAGCAGATCGTTGCAGCCATTCAGGAAGATTATCGAGCCGAGGCCATGACCATCGAGCGTGATTTGCTCGATTTTGTTGAAATGATGCGCCAATACAGGCTTTTACAGTATGACGACGAATAAACCCCTGTTCACCATTGGCGTTACCGGCCTCAATGCCATTGACAGTCCCGGACCCGGCGTAGCCGTCATCAGGGGGCTGCGCGAAGCGGCATCGTTCAATTGTCGCATTATCGGACTTTCCTACGAATCGCTCGAACCCGGCATTTATATGCACGATATCGTGGATAAAACCTACCAGATTCCCTACCCATCGGCAGGCACCGAGGTGCTGATGAGCAGGCTGGAATATATTCACGAAAAGGAGAAGTTAGATGTGATCATCCCCAATTTCGATGCCGAGCTTTATTCTTTCATCAAACTGGAGAGCCGCCTTCTATCTATGGGTATCCACACTTTTCTGCCACGGATGGATCAGTTTGAAGAACGGCACAAGGTGAATCTGAATGATTTCGGCAAAAAATACCAGATCAAAGTGCCGCGAAGCAAAGCCATTTATAATGTCAACGAAGCACAACAGCTTGAAAAAGATTACGACTGGCCACTCGTTGTCAAAGGAAAATATTACGATGCCATTTTAGCCTACAATTTTGATCAGTTGAGGGCAGCCTACAACAAAATCTCAGCCAAATGGGGGCTTCCTATCATCATTCAGGAGTTTATCCACGGCACCGAGTATAATGTAACGGGCTTAGGCGATGGACAGGGCAACACCATTGCAGCCGTTCCTATGCGCAAGCAATACATCACCGACAAAGGCAAGGCCTGGGGAGGAATCTCCATTGCCGACAGTCAGGCCTTAGCGCTGACCGACCACTTCCTCAAATCTACGCAATGGCGCGGCGGGTTTGAATTGGAGTTGATGAAAGACAAAAACGGCGATTATTACCTTCTGGAAATCAACCCACGGATGCCGGCATGGATTTATCTTGCCGTTGGTGCCGGACAAAACATCCCCGAAGCTTTGGTGCGCCTGGCCATGGGCTGGCCCTGCCCGGCTTTCAACGGATACAAAGTCGGAAAAATGTTCGTCAGATATGCCTGGGATATGATTGTTGACATTGCCGAATTTGAGCAAATCTCGACTACAGGCGAACTTTGATCCCAGCTACCCTGCTAGTTAAACTTTTAATGAAATTAATTTATGACCATGACATCAAAAAAGACATACGAGCGGCCTGTTATTAAAAAGCTCGAAAACAACATGCCCAATAAGTTTGGAACTCGCACCATTTTCGAACCAATCTCACACCTCGAGGGTCAGGCGGTGAACGACCTTATTGCAAAATATGGCTCACCACTTTTTGTGATCTCCGAACGCAAAATCCGCAAAAACTTCCGTAAGGCTCGTCAGGCCTTCGAGACACGCTATCCGCGGGTTCAGTTTGCTTGGAGCTATAAAACCAATTACCTTGATGCCGTGTGCAACATCTATCATCAGGAAGGTTCGTGGGCCGAGGTGGTTTCGGGTTTTGAATACGACAAAGCCATTCGCAACGGTGTGCAGGGAAACAAGATCATTTTTAACGGTCCCGACAAATCGGAAACCGATCTTCGCAAAGCCATCACAAACCACTCGCTCATCCATATTGACCATTTGGACGAACTATATATGCTTCAGGATATTGCCCGCAACTTGAATATCCGCCCAAAGGTGGCCATCAGGGTCAATATGGATACCGGAGTTTATCCCACCTGGGATCGCTTTGGGTTCAACTATGAAAACGGGCAGGCCTGGGATGCACTGAATAAGATTTTATTTTCGGGGATGATGGACCTCGTTGGTTTGCATACCCATATCGGTACTTTCATGCTTTCTCCATCCGCCTATGCGGTAGCGGCTTCCAAGCTGGCACATCTTGCCCAGAGCGTTCTCACAAAATACAATCACGAGATCAAGTACATTGACATGGGCGGTGGCTTTGCCTCGCAAAATACGCTGAAAGGATCGTATCTGCCGGGCAGCGACATCAGCCCGTCTTTCGACGACTTTGCAGAGGCCATCACCACGGCGCTCATGAACAGCGACTACCGGCCTAAAAACCCACCTTTACTCATCTTAGAAACCGGCCGCGCTTTGATTGACGATGCCGCATGGTTAGTTTCTACCGTGCTGGCCAACAAACGCCTGAGCGATGGACGCCGTTCTACCATTCTCAATGCTGGGGTGAACATCCTTTTCACAGCTTTCTGGTACGACCATAAAATTACTCCCGCACAGCCTTTCACTTCTTACACCGAGGACACTGCCATTTACGGTCCACTTTGCATGAACATTGATGTGCTACGCGAGAGTGTGACCATGCCTTTGCTCAACAAAGATGATCACATGGTGATTCACCATGTAGGGGCATACAATATGACCCAATGGATGCAGTTCATCACACTGCGGCCTAAGGTGGTGTTGATTGATGAACAAAATAAGGTTCATGTCATCCGAAACAATGAATCCATTGATAACATCAGGTCATTGGAACATGTTCCAGACCATCTGCTGAACTTTGAATGATGACAGAATACCGGTCAGGTTTGTTATTTCCGCTGTTCAGACAAAGCGTCAGCAATAGTTACACCCAGGTTTTTTTTGCCAAAAATCCGGTTTTGGGTGTATTGTTGATAGTGGTGAGTTTTTTCGATCCGGGAGCCGGCTTTGGCGGGCTTCTGGCCGTGCTGACGTCGAATCTGACTGCATACTTCACCGGCCTCAACCGAAACAAGATCATCAGTGGTCTTTATGGATTCAACGCTTTGCTCACCGGATTGGGCTTAGGTTTACATTATCAGTTGAACCTTGCATTTGTCATCGTTTTGATTTCAGCAGCCCTGCTCAGCTTGTTCGTTACCGTGGCATTAGAAGGCATTGTGTCGAAATACGGCTTGCCTTATCTCAGTCTGCCTTTTCTGATCACTTTCTGGATTACCATGCTGAGTACCCGACAGTTTATGAACGTACAGCTGAGCGAACGTGGCATTTTTACCCTCAACGAGATGTATCTCCTCGGCGATCTGCAACTGGTGAAAGTGTATCTTTGGTTTGAAGAAATTCCGCTCCCCGATGTGGTGAAATATTATTTCCGTTCGTTAGGTGCGATTCTTTTTCAGCATCATCTTTTTGCCGGAATACTCGTTGCCTTGGGTCTCACTTTCTGGTCGAGGATGGCTTTTCTCTATTCTGTTGCCGGTTTTGCAATGGCCTTTCTGTTTTATCAGATGATTGGCTCCGACATCAATACATTGAGTTACAGCTATATCGGCTTCAATTTCATTCTCACCGCAATTGCTATCGGCGTTTTTTTTGTGATTCCTTCCCTATCCTCAATGCTCTGGGTTATCCTGACCGTTCCCTTGCTTGCATTCCTGATTAGCGCGGGCAACATCCTGCTAGGCCCCTATCAACTTTCAGTTTATTCGCTGCCTTTCACGGTGGTTGTGATGGTTTTGCTGTATCACCTGAGGGTACGCGAACGTTTTCACGACCGTCCGGCTTTGGTTGGCATACAGCAGGGCAGTCCCGAGCGAAATCTGTACAGTTATTTCGTGAACCGCAAGCGCCTCTGGCATCTTGGACGACTTCCAATGAGTCTTCCATTTTATGGTAAATGGACTGTAACACAGGGGATTGGCGGTCAGTTGACGCATAAAGACGTTTGGAAATATGCCTGGGATTTTGAGATAAAGGATGAGGGAGGCTCGACTTTTCGAAACGATGGCAACAAAGCAGAAGATTATTACTGCTTCGGGAAACCTGTGCTGGCCGTAGCCGATGGCTTTGTGGCCGAGGTGGCCGATGGCATTGCCGACAACCACATCGGCGATGCCAATACCCGTCAAAACTGGGGCAACAGCATTGTGATACGCCATGCCGAGGGTCTGTATTCGCAATACAGCCATTTGCAAAGAGGAAGCATCAAGGTTCAACGAGATCAATATGTGCGCAAAGGCGAACCCATTGCTGCCTGCGGAAATTCGGGACGGTCGCCCGTTCCACATCTGCATTTTCAGTTTCAGGCGGCAGGCCAGATTGGTTCTGCCACCCTCGACTACCCTTTTGCTGCTTTCCTGAAACATGGCCAACATCAACAGTTCTTTGCTTCTGCTCAACCCATGCTCCACGATGTGGTGTGGAATCATCAGCCCGATCCACTGCCCGATCAGGCACTTCATTTTGTGCCGGGGCAAACCATCCAGTTTGAGTGGATTCAGGGCGAAAAGACTGAAAAAGTGGTCTGGCTGGCCGAAACCGACATTTACAACAACAGCTTTCTGCACTGCAAGGACAGCGGATCCAAAGCTTGGTTTATTCGTGAACCCGACATTTTCTATTTTACCCATTTCGAGGGCAAGACCAACACTCCTTTGTTCGACTTCTATCTTGGTGCTTACCAGATTGTAACCGGCGATAATCCTGGACTTCAGCTTCAGGAAGATATCACCACGGCCGTTTTTCCGATGCGTGCCCTTTTATTCATTCACGACTTTTTTGCGCCATTTTGGCCTTTTCTGCGAATCAGGTTTCGCATCCGGCAGCTTCGGCCGCAAGGCTCGCTTGATGGCTCATCCATCCAGATGGCCTCCGAAGTTGAATTTCGCATCGCCGGAAAAACCATCCGAACCAAAAATTTTCATTTAGTCTTCGATAAAAACCAGTTAAATGAGTTCTCGATTGTTGACGGCAAAACCACAAAAACCCTGAAACGTGTGTAAGTTGCATAACAGTCTGCTGTGCCTTGCAATGTTGATTGCAGCCACATTCCCACTGTCTCTAACCGGACAGAACGCAGCCTCTTTTGCCCGTTACGACAGCCTCAGCTATGATGATTATCAGCGTCGCGACTGGAAGCAACTCATTGCAAATGCTGAGCAAGCTTTGAGCGAAGGATACGATTCTTACTATCTGAGAATGCGCTTAGGCATTGCTTTTTTGGAAACGTTTAAGCCCGCCCTTGCCGAGAAACATTTTCGTAAAGCACTGGCAATGACTACGGATGACCGGAATGCAAAATACTTTCTTTTCAAAGCGCTGAGCTATCAGCTCAAAACGGTGGAATCCGGGCATCTTTTCCAAACGATGGATGCGAATACGCAATGGGCAACAGGCCTCAACAGCGGTTTTAAACCGGTGGCTGCGCATCTTGACGCGGGCTATTCCACAGGAAACTCTATCGAGAACAGATCGTTCGAAGCGCTGAGCGGCGAACACGGCTTATACGGACAAGAATATGCCGAACGCGACAATCTGATTTATGATGCCGGTTTTCATTTTCAACCATCGCCGGCATGGCTCTTTTATGTGGGCGGACAACATATCGGGATTGAAACGAACGATCGTTTTGCAACGCGCGAATTTGCACTTCAGCGCGATTCGATTATTTCTATTGGTTCTGCCAAAGCCTATTATTTTCATCCCGAAGCAGCAGAAAGCATCAGAGATTTTGCCCATGATTTGCAACAAAATTCTGTTTATGTTCAGGCACAATGGGCCGGTTCCGACCGTTGGTCGTTGGTTGCTGCGATGCATCTTCTGAAGGTCAGACGCGGTTTCACCGTCTCCACTCCTGGAACAACCAACCTCACTGACACCTCCTATTACAACGCTTCAGACGGGAGATTGGAGCACTACACTTTTGAAGTCCCCACCGTGAATTTCAATGATATCAGTTGGAACACAACAGATTACAGCCTCTCGCTGCATGGTCGTTTTCACTTTGGCCGACTTTCTGCCTTAGTAGGTCTTGGCCGTGCCAGTTTCAACGATACCAGCCTTTTACAACTCAATGCCGGGTACCAGTTTCTGCCTTTGTGCAATCTCCAGCTTGTGCATCAGGGCGAGATTTTCATTTTATCGTATGGCCGCAAGCCTCATTTTGCCTATCGGGCTTCACTTGCCTGGAAGGCTACCCGACGACTTTCTCTCGAAAGTGATCTGCTTGCCGGTGCTATTAACAACCTCAGCGAGCAATACGGCTATATTGTGTACAACAACCCCGAAAATATTCGATTCAAAGTAGAAGTTTCGGCGGCATGGCTGATTAGTCCTCACCTGCAACTTCAGCTCCGTTATCGGCTTCGGCAGGCCGAGCAACCATTCCGTTACGCCATTCCCGAAAACACAAATCTTCAGTCAGACTCATACCTCATCGAATCAAACACTTTCATAGGAGGAATCAAATGGATATTTTAAGAAAAATGCTTATTATCTGTATTTTAGTCGGCGCTCTGACAAGCTATGCCCAAGATAACGGTAAAATTCAGCAAGCCTTTGAACTCAGCTATAAGGCCGAGGCCAAGGGTGATTACAGTGCAGCCATCCAACAACTTACATCTGTATATCAGGCTGAAAATTATGAGATCAACATCCGATTGGGATGGCTAAATTATGTTTCCGGACGATTTTCGGAGGCGTTGCCTTATTATCAAAAATGTATTGCGCTAATGCCAATGTCTATCGAGGCCCGATTGGGCTATGTGAATCCGGCTGCTGCTTTGGGCAATTGGGTGGCTGTGGAACAGCAATACCGCGAAATCCTTCGGATTGACCCAATGAACACAACTGCCAACTACCGGCTAGGGCTTCTTTTTTACGGGAGGGAAAATTTTCCTGAAGCCTTGAAATATTTCAACAAAGTTCTTAACCTTTATCCGTTCGACTACGACACTGCCCTCATGGTTGGCTGGTCGCTCTATAAATCAGGGAAGTTGCGCGAGGCAAAGGTCATGTTTCAAAAAACTCTGCTCATTAAACCCAACGACAACAGCGCATTAGAGGGATTGTCGCTGATACGATGAACGATTTTGAATGAAAAGCAGTCATTGAATAAAGCAAACATCTTTTAAAGTTCTTTTGTAAAACGCTTTCCCTCGCCTTTGACAAATCCGTTGTGCAACAGATATGCCTGATGGCGTGGATGGGTGGTTTCGGCCAGAATATGCTGAATTCCTTCACCGGCAAAAATTTCTTTCAAAGTATCATAAACAAATCGTCCGTTCTTGAAGTCGCGATAGGCCGGCGTTACATAATCGAGCAGCACCTCAAGATGCCCCCCTTCGGTTTTGTTTCCAACAAACAGTCCGGCTACCACCATATTTCGCAAAACGAAATAGTAAACGTTTTGCCGATCGGCGTTGAGATGAAAATCGGGAAAAAAATACAGGATATCCTGGTGGTGGAAGATACTATCCCAAAAGGTGTGTAAAGTGAGATTTTTTTCTAAATTTAATTTGTGCCACCGCAATTGTACCACAATTAAAAAAAAAGATTTTTCGGCAACGGAAATGCAACGTTAGTTAGGGCACAAAAGGTAGGAGCCTGTTTGGTTGATGATGCACAAAAAACGTCGGGCAATGGGAAATCGTGATTCGTTGTACGCTTTGGAAGGTTTCGTGGAGTTTGACGAGTGGCACTTTTCCATTGCGACCAAAGTTCAAAAACAATAGAAGCTCAAGCGCGGCAGAGGAAGCCAAAGGCATGAAAATGTGGCAGTAATGGCGGAATCAACTCCTTTTTAAGATATTAAAACAGGCAAAAAATCAAATCATTGCCGACATTTCAAGATGAAGGTGCCCGACTCCTTTGAAAAGCAAGAAATCAATGAAGTAATTCGACAAAACGTTAAAGAAATCACGATCGTCTTCAGTGATAAAAGCACCAGTTATGTGGATATTTCAAAG
>JACFNF010000106.1 GCA_019454985.1 Bacteroidales bacterium | reverse complement strand
CCTCTAGGGATGCCCTGAACAACTCGGATTTGTGAGTGCTACACGGCCCACATTTTTCAGATGATGCAATTGCGGCCAGTTTGCCCGGCTCTGCGCATTGCTCTCCACCCTTTTCGGGCCGTTTGCGCCGCTTTTGCGGCCTGCCCTCTGTTTTCAGGCGCACTCATCCCTGCGCCGCCAGCAATTGGTGGCGCACCATCCACAGGTTCGATAGCGCAAACAGCGTCTTGAGCTGCAGCGTGTTCTTCATGAGCCCCCGGTAGCGCACCTTGGTGTAGCCAAACTGGCGTTTGATCACCCTGAAGGGGTGCTCCACCTTGGCGCGGATGCTGGCCTTGATCTTCTCGACCTGATCTATCAGCGCATCGATGGGCTTGTTTTCCTTGTCCAGCGCTTTGCGCTTGCCCGGACGCATCGCTACATGCCATATCACGTCCTTTTTGGCGTCCGGGCGCTTCTCAGCACCTTGGTAGCCCGCGTCCGCATAGACATCCGTCTCCTGCCCATGCAGCAAGCTGTTGCCCTCGACTACGTCGGACACGTTGCCCGAGGTGCCTTGTACGGTGTGCACCAGGCCCGAGTCCGCATCCACGCCAATGTGCGCTTTCATGCCAAAGTGCCACTCATTGCCTTTCTGGCTTGAATGCATTTCGGGGTCACGTGCCTTGTCTTTGTTCTTGGTCGAGCTGGGCGCTGCGATCAAGGTGGCGTCCACCGCAGTGCCTGCCTTGAGAAGCAGGCCCTGGGCTGCCAGCAGATCATTGACGGTGGCCAGAATCTGGTCGGCCAGCTTGTGACGCTCAAGGCGGTGACGGAACCTCAGGATGGTGCTCTCGTCGGGTAGGCGCCCATGAGCATCGAGCTGGGCAAACTCCCGGTAGACGGGCGTGTCAAAGAAGGCTTCTTCCATTCCCAGGTCCGACAGGTCAAACCATTGCTGCATGCAGTGGATGCGCAGCATGGTCTGCAGGGCAAAGGGTGGGCGGCCGTTCTTGCCTTCGGGGTAGTACGGTGCAATGAGTTCAACCAATGCGGCCCAGGGAACCACGAGTTCCATTTGGGCCAGCAACTCTTGCTTGCGAGTTCTTTTGGTGCTCAGGTTTAGATCAAGGCTGCTTTGCTTCATAGCCTGTGAGGATGCCACTGCCTGCTGACATGTACCAAACAAAGGGGGAGGTTTTGCAGGATTTCCCTAGCGCA
>JACFNF010000051.1 GCA_019454985.1 Bacteroidales bacterium | reverse complement strand
TTTGCAGAGAGGAAGGAACTGCAATAAGCATTTACACTAAAACACATGAGAATAAATAAATATATATTGAATTATTTATCAGGCTTTTAAAATTATAAACATTCTTTAAATGTTTTTATCTATTTTTGTTTAATCGTTTTATTTGTACAATTTTTGTACAATTTTGTTCAACTGATCAAAAATAATTATGAATATTTCATTCGAATATAGGTCAAAAAAGGATCCTGCAAACATAGAAGTGAGGGTTAATTTTAAGGAAGGAGAAAAATATAAATCAGTAAGATCACAAATCAATTTTATTACGACAAAATCATTTTGGAACGATTATAAAAAAAATACAAAGTTCAGGGATTTTGAAAAAATAAAAGAAAAATCAAAACTGGATGCTCACTTATCGGAAATAAATATTTTCCTATCGGATAGATTAGGAAGTAAAAAAAGCATTTCAAAGGGCGAGCTCGATGATGCTATACATTTATTCTATAACCCAAAAGTGAACTCTGAAATTCCGTCCGGGTTATCCGATTATTTTCAATTCTATCTGGATCTGAGAGAATACGAATTGAAGCCCCGAAAAAGAACATGGCAGAAATGGAACACAGTAAAGAATTTGCTGCAGAAATTTGAAGAAGACAAAAAAAGACATTACAGCATTGAGGAAGTGGATTCGTCATTTGTCAAAGACTGGACTGTCTATCTGACGGAAAACGCTTACTCTCCATTAACCATCAAAAAGAATTTTGCATTCATAAAATCAGTCTGCAAACACGCAAAAACAAAGGGAGTGACGGTAAGCCCCGAATTAGACATTCTCCAGGTAAATATAAAAAGCGAAATCATTCCAAAAATATATTTATCGTTCAAAGAAATTGATTCAATTGCCGCTGTTGAATTAAATACAACCTCCCTGGATAACGCAAGGGACTGGCTAATCATATCCTGTTACACCGGGCAGAGAGTAAGCGATTTTATGAGATTTAATAAAGAGATGATCAGAGAAGTGAACGGCAAATTCTTTATAGACTTCAGGCAGGTTAAAACCGGCAAGAATATAACGGTCCCGATTCTGTCTGAAGTCAGAAAAATATTGGATAAGAGGAGCGGTAATTTTCCCCGCAGGATAAGCAGTCAGAGATACAATGAATATATAAAAGAGGTCTGCCGGCAGGCAAAATTAGACAAGGTGATTCCCGGAAAGAAGACCGTAATTTTAAAAAAAGGAGACTGCAGGAAAGAAATCGGATTATTCCCAAAATTCGAATTGGTCACATCTCACATTGGCAGAAGATCATTCGCTACGAATTATTATGGCAAAGTGCCGACTTCGCACATTAAGAATATTACCGGGCACAGCTCTGAAAACATGCTTTTAAGATACATCGGGAAAACATCCAATGATACAGCTGTTGAAAGTTTTGATTTTTTTGAGAATGCAAAATAATTATCGCTTCCAGGGAGGTAATTGCCATGGATCTATTGAAGGTTGAAATCCATTGATTATAGGAAGCTCAATAACCATACCTCCTTTTAACCTTGGAGTGACCGGTACATTTGGATTAGCCTCCATAATTCTATGAACTTCACTGATAACACCGTAAGCTTTGAAGCTGATGGTGTCCCAGCGCTCACCCTCTTTGGTTACATATTGAACAGTATTTTTAGCCATTTAAACCCGGTTTAAAATTACATCATTTGTAAAATCTGATGATCTTAGATCCAGCTCATTTAATAAATCCTGAATCAACAATAAAAGACCTTCAAGATTAGATGCTGAGAAAGGCATGGAAAGCATACCCGCAGCTTCATTAAAAGCATCCGTTAATTGTCCCATTATCCCCGAAATACCACTATAGTCCTGAATGCCCTGCTGAGCCTCTTCCATCATCCCTTCTGCCGTTTCCAGAAATCCCAAAACAGTATCAATTTCGTTCATGGCTTTATCAAAAAGCGTTTCCGGTTCTTCTGACGTAACCACATCTTCAATTTGGTTAGCTGCTTCCCAGGCAGCGATCTGAGATTCCATCAGAGATTCATGCGCCATAGCTTCAGGAGATAAAGGCTGTTCGGGAAGCTGATTGACATTTGGATCCGTGTCAACCGCAAGAGCATTTCGACGGTCCGCCGATTGCTGCATTTCTTCTTCAGAATAAGGAACAAACTCCAAAAGTGAAACATCTATTCCCGCGTCAACAATGGTACCGTCATTCAACAGCTGATTGATGTTCTTGGATACAGATTTGACAATATAATCGCCTATGTATTCACCATTACCGATTAGGAGCGGAAGGATGCTGCCTTCCGATTTCCATGTGTCAAATTGTTTTATCTCTTCATCAGGATTGCAGTATTCAAGTCGGAATTTAAAAGAAAGCGAAATTTCATTCAATGCCTCACCTGTGTGTTGTATTCTTGGTTTTACGCCAAGCAGAGCATATTCGGCAATATTGGCATCGCCTCCGGAATAACTCCAATTGGTAGGGGCTGATAATCCGCTGTAAACCTTATCATCGAGTTGGAATATCATTTTAAGTATAATTAAAAAAAAGGCGGCGTTAACCGCCTTTTAGTTTTTTCAATAATTTTATCTAAATAACATTCTTATAAATGCACCTGAATCCGTCACGAGGTTTTCTAAACTGTTTGTAAGTGCGGAATTCGCGAATAAATTGAATGTTTTGTGGACTTGGATTTCCTAAACACTTATCTTCCAATAATCCGATTTGACCAGAACTTAAATTCATCCTCAGCTGTTGGATTTGGATAAATTGAATTTCATGATCGTTTGAAACAATTGACACTATTGATGAGGCTTCATCGTTTGATGTGAGCTCCATCGTGTCGGTTGAATTTTCCTTCAGGTCGGGTGTTTCGGCCCGTAACCCTGCAAAGCTTATCATCCCGATAAGCAATGTGAAAAGAAAGCGTTTCAGCTTCATATTATTAATTTAATTTTCTTCGATCGTTATCATAACTCATTCTGTCGAAATGTTTTTTCCATTGTTTCTCAGCCTCCCTGCCAAACAGATCAGCATCTTTTTGAGTTGCCTCTCCGGAAAGATTAACGGTCATACTGAACGGTGCATTCACCGATCTGTTTCCTCCCGCGGGTGCGAGTGGCCGGGGTGTCGGGCCGCCGCCCGGTCTGCGATCATCAGGAGTATTTCTGTCGGACATTTCATGCGCGATTTTAACGCTGCTTTTTCCGCCGCCAAATAATGTTGTTACCCAATCCGGGAGCATGTCCTTCAGCTCGTCAAAATATGAACTCAGCTTCGATTTGAAATCTCCCCATTTTTCTTTTATGCCTTCCCACAATTTAGCAACGAGATTGGCCCCGATGGTGATGAATTTCAATGCCCAGTCTTTTACCCATTCCCATGTTTTGGAGAATATGTCTTTCACCTTGTCCCAAAGACCGGTAAAAAATTCTTTTATCTTATCCCAGTGTTTGATGATCAGACCCCCGGGAGTATAATTCAGAAACATGTTTTTGACCCATTTCCATGTTTTTGAAAATATGTCTTTTACTTTGTCCCAAACACCGCTAAAGAAAGTTTTTATTTTGTCCCAGTGTTTGATGATCAGGCCCCCGGGAGTATAATTCAGAAACATGTTTTTGACCCATTTCCATGTTTTATCAAAGATCACCTTGACTTTGTCCCATAATTTTATAAAGAATTCTTTTATTTTGTCCCAGTGTTTGATTATGAAATACACGGCTACAGCAATGGCGGTAATAATCAGTATCCACGGATTGGCCATCAGGATTTTTGAAACAGCAGAAAAGGCTTTACCGATTCCGGTTATACCTTTCGTGACACCCGTTTTGGCTATGTTCCCAAATTTTGACAGCCCCGCGCTTGTTGCCTGAAAGGCCGCAGAACCGCCCTTAGCAGCTTTTCTTGCCGCTTTTTGCACGCCTGAAACTGCCTTCCGGCCGTAAGCTTCACCATAGAATCGGGTAAAATCAAAGGCATTTCTCAGCCCCTTACTGCCCGTTTTAGCAGCTTTGGCAGCAACACTGAATCCTGTCTTTGCCCCCTTTGAAACTTTCGATATAACCCCCGGTATCTTAGCTGCGGTGCTGCCAATTTTAAATAACGGACTGAAAATACCGCCGCCGACAAATTTTAAAGCGCCCATCCCCAATTTCAAAGCACCTATGCCGGCAACAGTTTTTAAAATTCCCGATACCAATCCGGGATTAGCTCTCACCCATTCGGTGATCTTTTCGATTAACGGGGCGGATTCTTTCATCAGGTCTCTGAATACGGGAAGCAATGCGTTTCCAAGTGATATTTTCAGAGCTTCTGCCTGAGCATCAAGCCGCTTCATTGCTTCCTCATTGGTAGCCATAACTCCTGCAGCTTCTTTGGCTACTGAGCCTTTGTTTCCTTCCACATCGCCGGCAAGATTCAATTGGGCCTTCAGACCCTTATCATTGTTCATGCTTTCAACGAGCTGACCGAGTTGAGAAGAATACTGCCCAAATTTATTGTCATTGAACCACTTAGTGGCGTTTCCGCTTTTCATGGCTTTTTCGAAAATAGCCATTGTTCCTTCTATTCCGCCACCGGCTTTATTGAAAATAGCGGCAACATTTTTATTGGAAAGTATGGTCCGTTGAAACGCCTTCATGGCCGTACCAGCAACACCTGTCTCCACACCGATTGAACGAAAAGTGTTACCTATGGCCGCCATATACTTAGGATCGATCTTTAAGGCAGATGATATCGCTGCCCCATCAGCTTTCATAAAAGTGATCAATTGGGCGGCAGCATCTTTCGTAGTACCAAATTGATTGGTCAGGGCGTTCTGAGTATCCATCAGCTTATCCATACCGGTATAGTCCATGCCGGTTGCTGCCTGAATCATCTTATAAGCCTCTCCGGCTTCACCTGCGGTAATATCAAAGGCTTTTCCAAGTAGGGATGTTTTCTCTGCCATGAGAGCAAGTTCATCAACCGGTACTCCGGCAGCTGCCAAAGCAGCCATATTATCGGCTACCTCGCCTGCTTCAGTACCTAATTTAGCTGACAAATCCAATGCCTGCTGACTGAGCTGCACAAATTTTGAGGTACCCAGTTCAGCGCCTTCCGCATATTTTGCAACACCGGCCATCGACGCTTCAAATGCTACCGACTTATCAACCAGCTCCTTCATGGGGCTGAGAATCTGTTTTCCGATTACCATGTCGGCAACCCCTTTCAACATGAGTCCATTTGAGTTTTTAGCCAGTTCAGAAAGTTTTTCAGATGTGCTGTTTGTGAATTTGTTGATTGCACGGGATGCCATTTCGGTTTTTGCCGTAATGGCAAGAGCAATTGCAACTGAAGAGGACATGGCCATAATTAAAAATTTATAATTATATTTGTTCTATGTTTGAATTGGCAATCATATTAACCGCATTAATTGCAAGCTCGTTTTTCAAAGGAACACAGCCTGACAAAAAAGAGTTTTATGAGATGAGGAAGAATAAAGTATTCTTTGGCTATTTTTCATTGTTTCTTCTTATTGTTTTTATTGTCTCTTTTGTTGCCTGTATAAACACTGAGGACGAAATTACAAGTCTTTTGGTTTTATCTCCGGGTGTGATTTCCTTATACTTTTTTCCCGGATGCCTTCTTACATTCTTAAAATGCGTTTTTGCGCAAAAGACATCCTAATCTTCTATTCTGTTTATCTCATTGTGAAGCTTTATGGCTTCATTGTAATAGGTGTAAATCTTTTCTGACCACCACTCCTCAATCTCCAACGGTGATGTACCGTAGAAGTGGGCTACAAATGAGATTTCTCGCAGCCCGACTAAAAATTTAGACCTGAATATGCAATCATCAGTTTGGCGTAGTCTCCCTGCCAAAGATCATCCAGATAAAATTCTACCGGTTCCTGCTTTCCGTCAATCGAAACAGCTACACTCATGTTAGCGGTTTCAAAATCGAGCGTATTATCATTTTGGATTCGCTTCTTCGTCTCAACGAAATCACGTCCTTTCAATTTTCGGATGAGCGCGATTTTTCCGTTACTCAATGTCATCTGCTTTACAGCACTGCCATTTTTGTAATCTCTTGTCTTAATTCCCTGCTCTTCTTCTTCCGGAGACGCAAAGAAAAAACCGTCCGAATCCGGTTCGGAGGGGTATGTTTTTTTTACTGACTCTTCTTCATTCATAATTTTATTTTTGTTAATTTCAAGTGTTACAAACTTACTTATTTGATTGAGCGGCTTATTTGCGCTTTTCTTGCTTTAGATCAGTTTTGACGATTTTCCTATCACGATTCCGATTATGACCACAATAAAAATACCGCCGATCCACGCCAATATTTTTATGTACCAGGGAATGAATTTAACCGGAACCTCCCTGAGCTCAACCTCGCTTCTGATCCTGTCTTTATTGACAATCTTATCTCTGATCTGCGCCTTTAATTTAATGGAATCGCAGTCGCAATCGATGAATACTGTGTCTTTTTCTCTTCGGACAGTCAATGTGGAATTGTCTTTTTTGCTGATTATCGGATTCTTGATTTCGGTTATCTTGCTGATCGGGATCTCAATGGATGTGCCGGTCGGTTTTGTTATAAATACAGTATCCCGGACTTTAACGAATTCTGACACTCTGATTGTATCATGAATTGTTTTGGAGCCGGATATCGGTTTCCGTGAACAGCAGGAAGTAACCGAAAAGAGAATGATCAAAAAAAAGAGTATTTTATTCATATTTCTTTGTTTATAAAAAAAACGCAAGCCGGGCCTGCGTTCTTTTTGAATGAGAAAAAATTTAAAAACAATTCACAACAACACAATAACACTATTAAACCCCCAAATTCTGTCTGTAAACAGCCAGCAGATCTTCTCCGTCCACTTTGAAGATGTTTGCTTCAACATCGACTTCAGTGATCGATTCGCCGTCAATCTCGAGACGAACGTAAGTACAGCCGTAGCTGGTCTCAAGTTCTATATTGTCATGCTGCTGGAAATTTCCGAGAGGAAAGTTTTTTGGCTGAACAGTCAGGAAAACGACGGCCGGAGTTTGTCCGACTCTTTCGCCGCCCTGGTACTCTTCCAAATTTCCTCTTACCTGGATTCTGATCGGCTGAAACGGATTCGCCATTTTCTTTAGAAATTCCGGATAAAAAGAAGTCCATTTGATTGTACCCTCCAGTTTGTCAATACCGGCATAATATTCAATTGTGCCGTTCAACCCGAGGGCTTTATGTTCTGCCTGCTTATAAGTAAGAGTTGGACAGTTAAAAGTCTCAACTCTTCCCAAAAGGCTGCCCCCATCTATGTAGATGTTTGCGTTTGTCAGTCTGCCTATTTTTATTTTCTGTGCCATTACGCTAAGTTATTTAAGTATTCAATGTTGATGAATGAATTGAAAGTAATCCTTTCTGCCGGTGTAGGCGGCATGAAGTCAATCGTAAAGGTAACATGACCCTGTGCCAGCTCGACAGCCGGATTGTCATCAGGGTTGTATTTACATACCCCGTCGATAATCGCACCGCGACCCTGCAATGTTCTCAAAAACGAATTCACGCTTTCACGAACAGAATCAATCCAACCCTGGGTAATCGGTCTGTCAATAAATTGCAGACACGCCTGTTCAACCGATTCATGAATGATGTCCGCAGTTCTTCGAACACAGACAAAATTATCGGGTCCGGTATAAGACGGATATGAGGCGCTTCTGTTTCCCCAGACTCTGATCCCTGAACCAAACGAGTTGAATAAAGTTGTAATTCCGGCTTCATTCAAAAGATTGGATTCTGTGTTCGCATCCGAGATACCGGCTGTAATCTGTCGTTCAACGCCGATGATCCCTTTGATCTCATGGTTTGAATCAGAGAACCAATACCCTTCGTCGTTATCGACTGCAGCGCGAACGCCGGCCAAAAACGCAGAGTAAGGAAAAAGCAGCTCTCCGGTTTCCGCCGGGTCAGGATTTGAAACCTTTAAATGCGGATAAAGCAGCTCGGCTCTTTTGCTCGATGTATTGAATCCGATTGTTCCCAACGGGCCCCGTGCTTCGATTGCATCGCTTACGGTTGTGCCGTATGGCGCATCTATATAAGCAATTGCTTTCAGACTCTCAGCCAGGCTGATCATGTTTGCAGATACAGCAGGAACATCCGAGAAGGTAGGAGCAATCAGGATCTTGGGTGTGAAACCAAACATATTGAAGGACAATTCAAAGCATTTGGATCCGGTTCTTACTCCCGTTCCCGAATCAATGGATCCTGTGATCACGGGTGCAGTGATTGCTGCGTCATTCAATTTCTTGTAATTAAATGTCAAAGTAGTGCCTTCTGAAATCCCGCTTCCAATTGTTTTGAAGTTCCCGAACGCGTCAATTGAGTAATCAACATCCTTTTGATAAGATGTGGGGTTACCGCCTTCTTTGATCTCAATGGCTCCGATCGGAGCATTGATCAATTTTGTTTTTCCGTTTGTAATCTGATGAGATTCGTCTTCAACCAGGAGCGTATGTTCATCTTCTTTAAACACATTCACCACGATTACAGTTCCTGCTCCCTGCTTGAAAATAGCATCCAATGATTGAGGAATGCTAAAACCGGGAACCTGCGCTCCAAACTGAGCAGCATCTTTTTCGCTTGTTACGAGAATCGGATTATTGGCTTCACCCTCAGGGGCAATGCCGACCAGACCGATTACCGCTGATTTCACAACTTTGATGCTTCTCGCACCTTTTTGTATCTCTATGGTTTCTACACCATGAAGGAAGTTTGCAGCCATTGTTCTTTATTTTTTTGTTTCTGTTTTTGATTTTGTCTTTTTAGGCTCTTCAGTTTTTTTACCTTCTCCGGACGAAGAAGGCACTAATAATTTCTGAGCGATAAGACTCTTTACCCGGCTGTCATTTTCCGGCAATTGGACTGTCTTTCCGGGAATCAGCATCTGGCCGCCCGCAGTCGTTCTAATTTGTCCTTTATACGTGAATGTTTTCATCTGTGGTTTGATTTTTAAAATAAACTTCTTCTTCAATAATGATATCAGCCGGTATAGGATCGTAATCTATTTTGGTTCTCAGAGAGCTTGCGGTGAATATCAGATTGTGTTCCCAAACATCATTTTGATAATTGGCGAACTCATGACTGTCGATGGTCAGAATTCCGCAATCGGAAGGAGCAAATCCTATCAGTCTGTTTTTGATCAGTTCCGAAATAACATATACTCCTTTTTCACCTCTCAGTTTCCTGCTCTGCACAGAAATCACAAAAGATACGTTTGAATGCTGCGAACTTTGGCCAAGGCTTTGATTTTTCTGAAATTTCTCACCCATAAAAGCCACTGTAACCAACCCTTTGATGGTTGGCGTTCCGTAATCATCAACCGCCTCGGGCAGAGGTTTTACGTCTGCCAAAGTTGTCAGCTCTGCATCTTCGATCAGATGATTCGTAATTTGATCTTCTACAAGTTCGTAATTCATTCCTCTATATTTCCTGCAGATAAACTAAATAAGTTTCTCCATCTCTGGCTGCATTCCGTTCGCCGTCAATTCGGAGTGCCAAATATTCTTTCGAGCGTACATTTATGATCACATTTTCCTTTGCGTCTATCGCTTCTCGTATTCCGGGCCAATTGCCAATTTTAAATTCAAGGGTTGGCCGGTCATACGAGTATTCATAATCTGCTACTTTTTCATTTTTTGACGGTTGGTTAAACAATACTCTGGCGGTCATTCCTCTGCACTCCGCATCATATCCCATTGTTGTGGCTATCGCGGAGAAGGTATGTGCCTTGTATTCGTCAAAAACATTTTCCAATTTAGCCGATCTTCACATTTACAGTTCCGTCCGCCGGCAATGCAGCGTCCCACGCAACACCTATGATGGTATTTGTTCCTACTGTTTTGGTCACAGCTTTTGCTGAAGCATCCCAATAAACAGTATCACCCTGAGAAACAGCCAGAGCAGCTTCTTTTGGCAGAGTGAACACGCCTTTTG
>JACFNF010000105.1 GCA_019454985.1 Bacteroidales bacterium | reverse complement strand
GGACCTGCCCCCATCTATAATGCCATTCGTAATTAGACTAATGCAGCCATTTTCTCCTGTTGAAGCCTTGCGAATTCATTCGGAGAAAGGTTTCCGAGTGAACTGTGCGGCCTATCCTCGTTATAGTCCCTGCGCCATTCATTAACAATCCTGCGTGCATGATCAAGTGAAAGAAACCAGTGCTGGTTGAGGCATTCGTCCCTGAGCCTTCCATTGAAGCTCTCAATATAGGCGTTGTCAACGGGTTTGCCTGGACGGGTGAAGTGCAGCTTCACCTTCTGCGTGTAGGCCCATGCATCCAGAGCATTGCTTATGAACTCAGGGCCGTTGTCAACCACTATGCTCTCAGGAAGCCCGCGTACAGACCCTACCTCGGTTAAAACAGCGGCAACCCGTTTGCCGCCAATCGACGTATCAATCTCGATCTTGAGGCTTTCTTTTGTAAACGTGTCCAGCATGGTAAGCAGCCGGAACTTCCTACCGTTATGCATGGTGTCCTGCACGAAATCCATGGCCCAGAGCTCATTGGGACGCGTCGCCTTCGGCAACTCAACCCTTACCTGAGCGGCTCTCTTTTTACGCTTACGGATCCGCAGTGAGAGACGTTCTTCTCTGTATATCCGCTCCGTGCGCTTATGATTGACAACAAGCCCTTCGCGCTTGAGAAATAAGTGTAGCCTCCGGCACCCAAAGCGCTTCTTTAAATCGGCAAGCTCTTTCATCCTCTTGCGAATCTGTTCATCCTGATCAGGTTGCGGCTGGTATCTGTAGGTGCTCCTGCCTATCCCGGTCAGGACGCTTGCTCGCCTTTGACTCAGCCCAAAGCTTTCAACGACAAACTGAGCCGCTGCCCGCCGCGCCTTGGGCTTTAGAAGTTTTTTGCAACGACAGCCTTCAGAGCCTGGTTATCGAGCGTGAGGTCGGCAACCAGATGCTTAAGGCGCCTGTTCTCGTCCTCAAGCGCCTTGAGACGCCGGACATCGCTTATTGCCATGCCGCCGTACTTGGCCTTCCAGTTGTAGTAGGTGGCGTCGCTCATCCCGTACTTGCGGCACAGGTCAGACACCGCGATACCGGCCTCCCCCTCCTTCAAAATCCCTACAATCTGCTCCTCCGTGTACCGGCTCTTCTTCATACCCAGCCTCCTTGTTTAGAATGTTTTATTACGACCCCATTCTAATTACAAGTGGCACAGTTTACGGGGGGCAGGTCC
>JACFNF010000104.1 GCA_019454985.1 Bacteroidales bacterium | reverse complement strand
CTGCTGGAGATGGTGGCGGGGTTGCGGGCGGCCGGGGTGCGGGTGGAGAGTTGCTATGAGGCGGGCCCGTGCGGGTATGGGCTGCATCGGCGGCTGGAGGCACTGGGCGCGCATAATGTGGTGGTGGTGCCCCGGCGCTGGGATCCGCAGGGCCGGCGGGTGAAGACCGACAAGCGCGACGCCCGCCAGCTCTGTGACGCACTCGATCGGCACCTGCGCGGCAACACGGATGCGTTCAGTCTCGTGCGGGTGCCGGACGTGGAGCAGGAGCGCCGACGGGCGATCAGCCGGCAACGCGGGATGTTGCTGAAGGAACGCCAGCGGGCGGTGGTGCGCGGGCATGGCCTGATGCTGATGGGCGGCTTCCAGGCCCCGCCGGGCTGGTGGCGGGCGCAGCCGTGGGCCGCGCTGGCGGAGCAACTGCCGGGGGAGCTGCGGGTGCGCGTGCAGTGCTGGCAAAGGCAGGCGGTGGAGCTGGATGCCGCCGTGGACGAGTGGACCGCGAAGGTGGAAGGCTACGCCACCACGCCGCAGCCCAAGGGCATCGGGGCGCTTACCGCCGGCAGCCTGCAACTGGAGATATTTGATTGGCGCCGCTTCAGCGGACGGCGGGGCATCTCCAGCTACACCGGCTTGTGTCCGAGTGAGGCGTCCTCGGGCACCAGCCGCCGCCAAGGCTCGGTGACCAAGCACGGCAACCCGCGGGTGCGCCACTGGTTGGTCGAGGCGGTGTGGCGGCTGCTGGAATGGCAGCCGGATTATCCGCCGCTGCGCAAGCTGCGCGCGGCCACCAGCAAACGGCAGCGCAAACGCCTGGCGGTGGCTGCCGCCCGCCGCCTGGCCATCGATTTATGGCGCCTGAACACTGGCCGTTGCACGGCCGAACAACTCGGCCTGCGCATGGGGTGAGCGCCTGAGGGACTTGGAGTGGCGGGGGCGGCACGTGTCCGTTACGCCCCTTGGGTCGCTGCGGCGGCCCGACCTGTAGATGGGACCGTTCGTCTCCGCCACTTCTTCCGCATAAGTCATCTTACAGCCCGGTGCTGCGCGCCCCGGCGCTTGGATAGCAGGTTGGATCGTGGGCTCGCCGCCCGCGCGTCATGGCGGAGAACGTCCCCGTCGCTCCCTTCAGTCCTCCCTCTCCATCCACGGGAGTCCTCTGCGCTGAACCCAGCGCCTGGCGGAGCTTTCTTTTTGCTCGACTACTTCGGCTTCATAGCAGGGGCG
>JACFNF010000103.1 GCA_019454985.1 Bacteroidales bacterium | reverse complement strand
GTTATGTAAAGTTAGCGAATAGGTTGTGAAGGCCGAAGAGCAGCCCCCACTAAAAACCCTTGGAAAAACGCTGGGCGGTCTGGTAAAGTTGAACCAGAATCTGTTAAAAACCACCTATGCCTACGAGGCCGTGTAGCAGATTAGATCGCCCTTGAGTCTGGCTCATAGAGGCAGTGTAGGATCATGGAAGGTTCTAACCTTGCCCTTACAAGGGAGGCCCGAGCCAGTCGCCCGCATGCGTTTTGACGAAAGGAAAGACAGATGCATCTCGGAATCGATATCTCCAAACGCTATTTCGATGCTACCCTGCGCACCGATACAGATGAGACAAAGCATTGTCAGTTTGAGAACAATGCGACCGGGATTCAGTCGCTGTTGGCGTGGCTGCGCCAGCACGGCGTGACCCAGTTGCATGTGTGCATGGAAGCCACCAACACCTACTGGGAAGCAGTGGCAGAGGCGTTGCATGGCGCTGGCTACACGGTGAGTGTGGTCAATCCAGCTCGCATCAAGGGCTTTGCCATGAGCCAGATGCGGCGCAACAAGAACGACAAGCTGGATAGCGATGTCATCGCCACCTTCTGTGCCAAGATGACGCCTGCCCCCTGGACGCCGCCTAGCGCAAGCGAACGCAAGCTGCGCAGTTTGGTACGTCACCGGGATGGCTTACAGAAAACGCTGACCCAGCAGAAAAACCGCTTGGCCAATGCCCACGACCAGGAGGTGACCGCCTCGTTACAAAAGGTCATCGAAACCCTGCAAGCCGAGATCGCCCAGTTGGAGAAACGCATCGACCACCTCATCAGCGCAGACGCTCAACAGCAGAAGGCGGTGACCTTAATCTGTTCCATCAACGGCGTCGGCCGCCGCACCGCCCGCCAGGTGCTGGCTGAGATGCCCGATCTGGCTCACTATCCCTCGGCCACTGCCGCTGCCGCCGATGTCGGACTCACTCCCGCTCATCATGACTCTGGAGAGACCGTTCACCGCCGTCCTCATCTTTCCAAGCAGGGCAAAACTGGCATGCGTCGCATTCTCTACTGGCCCGCCATCGTCGCCATTAAGCATAATCCCATTGTGGCTGCACTGGCCCACCGTCTCAAACAGCGCCACAAACCCAAGAAAGTGATTATCGTCGCCGCTATGCGGAAGCTCATGCACTTGATTTATGGGGTCCTCAAGAACCAGACCCCTTTCGATCCCTACTATCATTCTAGATCTAGACCCGTCACGTAGTATCTGCTACC
>JACFNF010000102.1 GCA_019454985.1 Bacteroidales bacterium | reverse complement strand
GTTGGCACGCCCCTTGCACAACAATCTCATTTATCGTTAAAAGGATATTGAATGACTAACGTAATTAAATCCAACATTCCGCAAGAATCGTATTGGCGTCTTTTCCTTCGCTTTCTTCGCTTTGGATTTCTAGCATGGGGCGGACCCGTTGCTCAAATTGCTATGATTCGCCAAGAATTGGTGGAAAATGAAAAATGGATTTCAAAGGAAAAATTTAATCGTGTTTTAGCCGTTTACCAAGTTTTACCTGGACCCGAAGCCCATGAACTTTGTGTTTATTTCGGCATGATTGCAAAGGGGCGTATTGGCGGCTTGTTGGCGGGGCTTGGTTTTATGCTCCCTGGCTTTGTACTCATGTTTGCATTATCTTGGGTATATGTTACTTATGGCATTAACTCGCCCATCTTTGCAGCAGTATTTTATGGATGTAAAGCCGCTGTTGTCGCGCTCATTATTCGCGCTATTCACCGTATTGGCGGACATGCTCTAACAGATTATTGGCTTTGGGGTATTGCCGTTGCGGTAGGGCTGGCAAGTTTTCTCGGCATCAACTTTCTAATAACCCTCCCACTTGCTGGGATTGCCTATTCAATAATCAAACGTCAATCACCGTCATCTGCTTTACATGCCGTTCTGCCTTTACCGTTATTCGCTCAAAGTGTTGGCATAATTACACCCTCACTGCTTGCGTTATTCGGCTACGGTCTCCGAAGTGGTTTGTTAACTTTTGGCGGCGCATATACTGTCATTTCGTTTTTACAATATGACGCAGTAGTGACGGGTGGCTGGATGACCAATGCTCAATTTTTAGATGGGTTAGCATTATCAGGTATTCTTCCCGCTCCGCTTATCATCTTTGCCACTTTTGTTGGTTATCTTGGCGGCGGCGCACTTGGAGCAATTGCGTTAACTATTGGCATATTCTTACCCGCCTTTGCTTTTACGCTTATCGGTCACGAATACGTTGAAAGGCTTGTAGAAAATAAAGCCGCACATGCTTTCTTGGATGGCGTAACCGCAGGAGTAGTAGGGCTTATTGTTGTTACGGCATTTGGATTATTTCGAGAAGCCGTTTTTGACATACCAACAATTATTATTTTTATATTAGCATTATTAGCAATTTATCGCTGGAAAGCAAAAGCCGCAGTTGTAGGTATTATGTTTGGCGCAGGTGTATTGGGCTGGTTTTTGTTTGGCGGTTGAGTCTTGCACAACAAAAGCGTGCCAACAAAGCGTGCACCTGACGTGTGGGATTCTGCGGCATTTTCG
>JACFNF010000050.1 GCA_019454985.1 Bacteroidales bacterium | reverse complement strand
TCAAGGGTTTAGTGGAGCTGTGGTGGAGCCGGTGCGAACAGATGTTGTTTTGTCGAAAAAATAAAAATAGCACCATTTTACCGAGACAGGAATCATTTTCTCCTCACCAAAATCATCAAAATGAACGAAAACCGCATAAAAAGCTTGCGGCAACTTACCCAAAAAGCCCTTGAAAAAGTGCCCGAGCTCAACTACGAACGCCAAAAAATCGCTTACTTTTCTCCTTAAGGCAGGTTAGACACTACGGCTTTCGCTGAACAGCGAATAGACCAAAAAGCCATTCCACCTCAACGGTTTAATGGCTCTTTTTTTAGGGCTTTTCGGCTATTCGTATTAGTGTTATGAGCATTTTTAATTCTTCATCATTGATGTAAATACATTGGTGTCTAATTCTCCAGTATGCTTAAAAATTATGAAATTGTATTGATCATATAAAATAAAACTGGGAAAACCTCCAATATCATTGCAATCCGAACAAATTTCATTAATAAATTTTCTCATTCTGTAATGAGGGTTTCGCTTCTCCCCATATGAATAGACATCTAAAAGATAGATATTAAATTTTAAAAGATATTTATTAATGTATCCTAAATAATTTTTCTTCCTAACCCAATCATCTGGTGAAATCAGGATTATATCCAATTCATCAATTTTACTAAGATCATTTAATAATACTGGTACACTTTCAGAACTGTTTGGGCACCAATTAGTAAAAAATATTAGAAGTTTATATTTGTTTGAATTACTTCTTAATAGATAATCTAATTCAGAACTGTTAATTGAATAGATGTCAATTATATTTTCATACCTAAATTCATTGGTGGTGTCAATTTTACTAATTGTGAATTCAATTTGGCGTGCACTATCTAAATTTAAATAGTATGGATCAGTTATAGAGCAAGAGCATAGTAAAACCAAAGCAATAATTAAAATTTTCGACATGATAAGATCAATTTAATAATAGAGGCCGTCTAAAAAGTCAGGGATATGTTCTTTAGAATCGAATATTTGACTTTTACCTTGAATAGGTATCCGAATAAAACAACGTCGATAATACTTTTTAGACAGCCTCTTCAGTTTTAATTATTGATTAATTTCGACCGACAATTTGGAGGATATAACCCCCATACTGGCCAATTGTAGAATTATACTCAATAACGCCTTCTGGAATAACAACTTTCTGGTATGGCAAATTCATTTCAGAAGTTACTTCAATCTCAAAATCTTCGTCAACGTAGAATTTAATATCCTCTTGCGATAAAAAGACAGGTGATGACGTAAATTCTAAAATAATAGGTTCGATCACTCCAGTTGAGGCATTATAGACAATAGGAGTTACTATATCTCGACCCTCAAACGTTCTGCTATCTATAACATTAGTGTTTTTGGGAAACCATTTACAAATGCCCAATTTTTTGCAATTGCTTTTTTTCCTCCACAATGTCGCGATAGGTCCTCTTGATTTGTTCGAACTTATTAAGGCAACCTCAGAACTAGATACAGAAATTTTCAATTCAAGCATTGCAGTAGGATCTTCTTCGTCAGAAGACTTTAGGGTTGACTCACTTTGTCTTTTTTCTGCATTTAACACATCCGTTTTGTCGCATGACGAAATTAATGCAAAAATGGAAATAATTCCAATAAGAAAAAACATTTTTTTCATCTGAATAAAAATTAAATTGTGCCCTACCTTGTTATGCTGTTTTCGGGTCAACTTTTTCAGCCGTTAATCGCATTTGTTTTTCAGACTGTTTGCGGTTCTTTTCGTTTTCTTACCATAAAGTGGTTGACTTTAACCGTGTTAGTCTACTTCAAATTGCTCATAACGTTTTGGGTATTGCCGAAGGCGGGGATTTTTAGCACCAAAGTTGATACGAAGCACGAAAGTTGAATTTTGCACTTCCGCTGATACGAAGCCGTTCAGCCCGCCTATTGCCAATACGATGTTGGTGGCAGGTTTCGTTATATGTATAAAATTGAAATTAAGCATATTATATGAAAAGTCAGCCAGATTAATTGAAACCATATAAAAAGATTATGGTCTAAAAAACGTCTTGTATGTCCTTTTCCTTTTTCAGTTAATTCATTAACTACTTTATCTGTTAATTCAAAGGTTTCAAAAAAGTCATCTGTATTGACATTTTGTCTATTAAACTTTTGATACACTTTAAATGCGGTTAAAACCCTATCTTCTTTAGATAATTTCTTTTCAAGGATAATTATTTGATCGTGGTAATAATCAACATCTTGTCCACGTGCAAGAATTAATTTTTTCATTTTACATAAAAGATATATTCCAACAGAACTTATCACAAATAAAAGTCCATACAATAATATTTGTTTGTTGATTTCAGAGGTGGAAACAATTGATACACTAAGTCCTACGCCAATTGCAATAAAAATTGACTGAGTGGTTAAATGAAAATTTCTATATGATTGAAGTAAATTGTCTTGATAATTTGCACCTTGCCAAAGTGTAGATATTTTGTCCATTTTCTTTATGTTTTGAGGTTTCTTGAACTTGCCACCAACTCCCCGTTAAACGCACCCCTATTGTGTATATCTTCACTTTGGCCGAAGCTTCGCCGGTGGACAAAGCATTGGTTTTCAGTTTGGTTGTGAAATTTATACAATGTAGTCGGTTCATGGTATAGCGTTTATCTCCTCAAAAATAAGTCAAATCTCCATTGCTTCAACACAGGCTGTTAAATTTTTATAAGATTGCCCGGGCTCGTTATTTTGGCAAGATTCAAGTTGCTTACATGGGTGTAAATCTCGGTTGTTTTCGAGCTCTCGTGGCCTAAAAGTTCTTGTATATAGCGCAGGCCTAACAGTGAAATTATCGGACAAATTAGGTTCACGCGAGGGTTTCCTTAACAAAGCACTCTGTCGTATAAGTAAAATTGAACGCACAAGCGTTTTTCATTAAGGTTCAAAGTTGGGTTTGCACTTTCCGGAAGGCCTGCCTGAACGTTGAAGCACCCGCATCAGCCAATAAGGCTAAGTGTAAGAGGTCAGGTTTGAAGCCTGAAACAAGTCGCGTTTTTTTCTGTCGGTGCCATTCAAAAACATTTAACTTTGTCCGGTTAACCAAACATTTTTATCCCATGTACCTCTCCGGCAGTGTTCCAAAAATAACCACCCATGTCCTTCAGGAGATGAAGCTCAAAGGCGAGAAAATCGCGATGCTTACTGCATACGACTATTCGATGGCCAAGATTTTAGATGAATCGGGCATTGACGTCATTTTAGTTGGCGACAGCGCCTCGAATGTGATGGCCGGGCACAAAACCACCCTGCCTATCACTTTGAACGAAATGATCTATCATGCCTCTTCGGTGATGCGTGCAGTTACACGAAGCCTTGTGGTGGTGGATATGCCTTTCGGAACCTATCAGGGCAACTCGAAAGAGGCATTGCAATCGGCTATCCGTATCATGAAAGAATCGGGAGCCAATGCCGTGAAAATCGAAGGCGGCGAGGAAATCAAAGAATCGGTTGACCGTATCCTTTCGGCCGGAATCCCGATTTTGGCCCATCTCGGACTAACGCCTCAGAGTATCAATAAGTTTGGAACCTACGGTGTGCGCGCAAAAGACGAACGCGAGGCCGACAAGCTTCGTCAGGATGCCAAAATACTCGAGGATGCCGGCTGTTTTGGAATCGTACTCGAAAAGATCCCGTCGAAATTAGCTGCCGAAGTAACACAGATGGTTCGCATTCCTACCATCGGCATCGGTGCCGGAAACCAAGTTGACGGACAAGTGCTCGTGCTGCACGATATGCTGGGAATCAACCAGTCGTTCTCGCCCCGCTTCCTCCGGCGCTATCATAACCTCTATAACGAAATCCACGATTCGGTGGTGCACTATATTGGGGATGTTAAATCTAAAAATTTCCCCTCTGACAGCGAACAATATTAACCCAGCATTGATGACCCCTCTCGCCGACCGTATTCTTTTTGAAGATAACCATCTATTGATTATCAATAAGATGCCATCAGAAATCGTGCAGGGCGATAAAACGGGTGATCCTTCTTTGCTTGAAACGGTAAAGGAATATATCGGCCGGAAATACAACAAACCCGGGAATGTTTTTGCCGGATTGGTACACCGGATTGACCGTCCGGTGAGCGGCGCCGTGGTTTACGCCCGCACAAGTAAAGCATTGAGCCGGATGACCAATATGGTGCGGCAGCGCGATTTCGACAAACGCTATCTGGCCATTGTTCGAAACCGACCGTCCGAAACAGAAGGCAGCCTGAAACATTTTTTAATCAAAAATGAGGCGCAAAACAAGTCGTTTGTCGTGAAACCTAGCCAGTCGGGAGCCAAGGAAGCACGTTTGGATTACAAGCTTATCGCACAGTCTGAATCGTTTTATATGCTTGAAATACAATTATATACCGGACGACATCATCAAATACGGGTGCAGCTGGCAGCCATAGGTTGCCCCATCCTTGGCGATTTGAAATATGGCGATAAACGCTCGCTCCCGGATGCTTCCATCGGGCTTCATGCGGCCATGCTGGGCTTCAGCCACCCTGTCGGAAACCAGCGCCTGTCCATCAAGGCCATGCCCGACTGGAATAGCCGCCACTGGACTGTTTTCAAAAACGAGATTCTTCGCTATTTCGATCAAAGCTGAACATTGTCCAACGATGAAAAAGAGCTGCTTCATCCTTGGTTTATTGCTTGTAACAGCTTTTCAGCTTCGTGGGCAATATTTTCTGAGCGGACAAGATCCGGCTTCGCAAAAGTGGATGCAGCTCCGCAGCCACAATTATCGCATCATCTTTGCCGAAGGCATAGAGCAGCAGGCGCGACGACTGGCTGGCATGGTCGGAGCCGCCGACACCGTGATCAGAGCCGACTTTGGAGCATCGTCAAAATTCACCAATCTCATCCTTCATCATCAGTCGGCCATTTCAAATGCCAGCACGGCTTGGGCTCCCCATCGCCTCGATTTTCACCTTACACCACCACAAGACAGTTATTCTCAGAACTGGCTTAAACAGTTGAGTATCCACGAGATGCGCCATTTTGCCCAGTTTAGGGCAATGGAGAAAGGTTTTGGAAAACTGATTTATGCCCTCAGTGGCGAACAAGGCAATGCAGCCATGATGGGCATATTTGTCCCGCTTTGGTTTGTCGAAGGCGATGCGGTTTTTGCCGAAACCGTTTATTCCAATTCCGGAAGAGGCCGACAAGCGTTGTTTACGGTCAAAATGAAAGCCCAACTTGCCGAACGTGGCGCTTTCTCCTACAACAAGGCCTATTTTGGTTCTTATAAAGATGATGTTCCAAATGTGTATGAGCTTGGATATCTGATCGTTGCCTATGGGGCAAAGCAGTTTGGACAGCCGGTCTGGAATGCTGCAATCGAACGAGCGGCAAAGCAACCCTGGAGGCTGAATCCATTTTCATCGGGGATAAAATCGGTGAGCGGACTTGCCAAAAAAGAACTTTATCAGGCCGCGATGCAGGAGGTTCTCGCTGAGGATGAAAGGGGAAAACCTGTTCACCTTCAAAAAACACAATCGCTTGCTCCCATCAGGCGCGATGTCGAAAATTATCGGTCGCCACGGGTGCTGGCTGATGGAAGCATCCTTGCCATCCGCCGTACTTATGATGATATCCCGGCTTTGGTGCGGATTGCCGGCGACCGCGAACAGGTTTTGTTGCATCCGGGCATTTTGCTTCACGACTGGATTTCGGCCCGCGATACGACGATGGTTTGGGCAGAATATGAACCTGATTTGCGTTGGTCGAACCGCAATTTCAGTGTCGTAAAGGTGATGAACCTGAAAACTGAAAAAATAAAGCGAATTGCCAAAAATCGCCGACTTTTCTCGCCGGCATTATCTCCGGATAACCGGTATATTGCTGCCGTTGAACAGCAGCTTTCAGGCGAAATGGCTCTGATTCTTCTCGACCTGAATGGCAACACCAAGCGACTGTGTTTTCAAAGTGACGGCGATGCTTTGCTCACCCCATGCTGGCATCCGGATGGCCAAAATGTGTTTTTTGCCCGAATTGGCCAAGAGGGAAAAGGAATCCTGAAGTACAACCTGCAAACAAATGAAACAGAAGCTGTTACACCCGATATTTTCACCAATTTCCAGCTTTCGGAGGCCACTGATGACGGGCTTCTGCTCTATGGCGACTGGACGGGAACCAGCAGCTTGTATCTGTTGCCTTATGGTTCGCAGCAACTTTTGCAGCTTTATCAGCCACGTTTTGGAGCCGCTGACCCGGTAATTTCATCTAAGGGTAAACAGCTCGTTTTTTCGGATTATGCTGTCGGCGGTTTTCGCTTGAAATCGTTGAATATAAAGCCAAACAGTGATCTGCCGGAGATTCAGTTTACTTCAAAACCGGTTTTTGCCCTGGCCGACAGCCTTTTGCCGGAAAGCTCATTTAATTTCGACAAAGTCAAGATTATTCCCGATAGCTCTATCGTCAGGCCTTACCGGCGATTAGCCCATCTTTTTCATCTTCATAGCTGGTCGCCTGTTTTTATTGATGTTGACAATCAGAGTTTTGCGCCAGGTATAAGCCTTTTTTCGCAAAATATACTCAGTACCATGGTTGCCTCTCTGGGTTATCGTTGGGATGTGATGGAACAGACGGGTCGTTTTCAAACCGAAATGAGTTATCTGGGCTTGTATCCCGAATTTCGGCTGAATGCAGGGCACGGTTTGAGACGTGGTCAGGCAATAGTGGACAGCAGTCTTCACAACCTGAAATGGAAAGAAAGCGATTGGGCTATTTCGGCCACTATCCCTTTGCAAATGAGCCGGGGCCAATGGCTTCGTGCTTTCCGCCCTTCGCTGGGGTTTGGTCAGACCTACCGAAAGATGGAGCCCGGCATTGATTTGGAGTTTCGCGAAAAAATGCAGAACCGGATAGTTGTGGGCTTCCTTGCCTATAACCAGCGCCGGATGGCACATCGCGATATTTTTCCGAGAACCGGTCAGATGTTGCAACTGATTTTCCGTCAATCGGTTGCAAGTCAGGAGCCTGCGTCACAGCTTGTAGTTGCCGGCCTGTTTTACCTTCCCGGCTTGATGAACCACCATGGTTTCCGGCTTTATCTCGGCGGCCAGTACAACAAAACCGGCCTGGCCAGCTTCGGAAATCAGATTGCAGCGCCACGTGCCTATAACGGCCATTTCCCCGAAAAACAATTTGTTGTAAAAGCTGACTATGCCTTCCCGATTGCCTCACCAGACTGGAGCATTTCAACCTTGAGCTATTTAAAACGTCTGACCGGAAGATTGTATTTTGACTTCCTGAATGGTTATGAAAACAATCATGAGCTGAATTACTCCGCTTTTGGAGCCGAAATGCATGCCGAATGGAACTTTTTCGACTTTCCTTTTCCGGTGGAAATTGGCTTTCGGCTGTCTGTCAGCAGTGAAAAAGATGCCGTTTTGCCGGAACTGTTATTTGGCCTTAATTTTGACACACTTTACTGAAAACCGATAACCTTCCTGAAAAGCTTGAAAATATGAAAGTTCGCACTGTTAACGATTGGAATGAGATTGAAAAAATTATCCAAAAGAGTGAGTCGTGCACCCTTTCGATGGTGGACTCCGATGGCTTGCCCTATGCCGTACCAATGAATTTTGGCTATTGTAACGGCGTGATTTTTCTTCATTCGGCTCCTGAAGGGAAGAAAATCGGCTTGTTGAAACAGAATCCCAATGTTTGTGTGTCGTTTAGCACAGACCATTTGTTGCGTTGGCAAAATAAAGGTGTGGCCTGCAGCTATTCCATGAAATATCGGTCGGTGCTGATGTTTGGCGCTATTGAGTTTCTGGAAGATATGACCGAAAAAGAAGCTGCCTTGGGTTGTATCATGAAACATTATCAAGCCGAGGGTTATCGTTTTAGCGAACCGGCCATACGAAATGTATGTGTGATGCGCCTGAAACCGACAAAAACCGAAGGTCGTGCCTATGGCTATTGAGTTCAAACATTAGTTGCAGTTTAATGATAAGGTCGCAGAATTTTTGCCGGATAGCCCTAAGATTGAACGCCACAATAAAGTTCAGAAAATAAGTTGTTTTATTTTTGGAAAAAATGCTTTCTCACTGATGTTCAACGTATTTTTGCAGTTTGCAAAACCGCGTTATAATCATTAATCTGCTTTTGAAAATGAAAACCTCAAAAACCATTTTGTTTGTCTTGTCATGTCTTTTTCTGACCTTGTTTTCATGCAATCCGTCTGAGGAAATCACGGAACAGGAATATTTGATCACGGTGGACAGCATCCAATGTCAGGATACGGTGAAAGTGCTCACTCCGTTTAAACTTGTGTTTTATGGAATAATCGGTGAAAACGGCTGCTATCGTTTCTCACGGTTTCACACTGAGAATATCAAAAATATGATTGAGATTCAAACCATTGGCTTGAAAAAGGTTGGTCCTAATCTCGTTTGCCCCGAATTGCTGCCTTTGCTCGATGGTCAGGAGCTTGAGCTGAAAGCCGACAGTATTGGTGAGTTGAAACTCAAGGTGATGAATCCGGGTGTAAACCGTTTTATTACAAAAAATATCGTTGTTGTTCCTTGATTAACAGCTTATTACAATTTGAAGTAGCTGGCTTTGCGGAGAATTTTATCGAAAACGAAATATTGAACCAACACAAAATCACGATCGTTGTTGACTAAAGCAAACATTCGATCGAGGTCTTCGGGTTGCTGTTGAACATCATCCACCGTATATTGATCCTGACGGGTTTTGCGAAAAGTGGTCACCTTGAAATTATTGCCTTCTACATCACGAAGGGTAATGCGGTGAAGAAAAGGCGAGTGCACGATGGAATCAATCTCTTTTTGAGGCAGATTGTAGAGCAAAGCTTCGAAACGAATATCGGAGAAAGAAGTTAAAAAATTCAGAACCTGTAACGTATCATATACCGTTGAGCTATTGTTTTTCAGCGTTTTAAACTCATAGGCATGTTTCCCGATACGATTTATCTCAAAGCTTTCGTCGGGCTGCTGATTGAACTCAACTTTCACGGATTGAATATCATTCAGTTTGGTTTTAAAAACGGTATGATCGCGCCATTCGGCCACTCTGGGCGAAAAACGTGTGGAGAGGTAGCCCAGAAAACCGGTGAGTTGCATGATATAGGCTGTTTCGGCGCCTTCTTTCAGCATGAAGGTTCCCATATTATCTTTTGGGGCATCGCCCACATAAAAGACGAGTGAACGGGTTTCGCGGGGGAAAAGTTTGATTTTTCCAAACAGGTTGATTCGCGGCAGAATCTGATACAACTCCACTTTTACGGAAATGCCGGCCATTCGTGTAATCACGTTGTCATGCGAAGCTTTGGATACCGGCGCCCGAACACTCACCCGTTGCATGGTGCCCAAAAGCTCATCAATCTTGCGCTGTTGGGCTTTGTATTTCCCGTTCAGCTCCCAGCCGTCGGCTTTTCGCTCGAGCAGCACATGGTTTGTATCAAGATCGGCGATAAAAATTTTTGTCACACTGCTGGTATCGGCAATGGCAAAATTGGCATCTGAAGGCAGCCTCATCTCATTTTGTTTATAGAAATAAACCAAAGCGGCAATGAGCAGCAGGCCAATGGTGATGACTAAGGCTAAACGATTATTTTTCATGCGGTTGAAAGCGTGTTGATGATTTGTGTGCATATTTTCGCCGGCGGACAACAATCAGCGTTAAACCGGTGATTGCGATGAACACCAATGGCAATCCAATGTTGAGGATTTGCCAGAAGATTGTGTTGTCTTTTAATTTGGCCGGGTCGAGCATCCTGTTTTTTAGTTCTCGCGAACGGATACTCACCAGCTGGGTTTCGTCGGCCAGATAGCTGATGGCGTTGAGCATAAAATCTTTGTTGCCATAAGTGCGGCGGGTATATTGATCGAAACCAAGCGGCAGAGGATAGCCTTGCGGGACATGAAATTGATTGCGGGCAATGTCGCCATCGGCTACTACAATCATGGCAGTTTTTTTGCTGTGTTCCTGAAACCCGATCTCTTTGCTGTCGGCAATCTCGGGTGGAATACGGTTGGCAAAAAGCGATTCGAACTCACCTTCGAGGAGCCAGGCAACATTTTGGCTGCCCGACGTATATTGCCGTGGATCCGGATTTTCGCGCAACATTGCCAAACTGATAAGAGCCGGCGTTCCGGCCACTTTGGAATAATCGGAAGTTTTGAGTAAAGGTGTTTTTTTGACGTTTACTGTTTCAACAGAGACGGCCGGACTCACGAAATCGGCTTTCAGGCTGTTCATGTTGCGAACGACCGGATGAGAAGATGCCGGCTGGAGAAGCGGAAAATATGGCCAGCGAAAAAACTCAATCTGAGCCTGACCCGAAATCTGACCGGTGCGCAAAGGTATGGAGGCGCTGTTCATGTCCATTACCAATGCCTTGTTGAGCCTGATGCCATATTTAAAAAGCTGGTCGTCAAGGTTGAGCGGAAGGTCAACCCCAACGGTGGATTCATTCATCTGCAGGCTGTCCATGGTGGCTAAAACCGGATCAATCAGCCAAAGCACCTTGCCGCCATACATGATATATTGGTCAATGATAAACTTATCTTTTTCGCTAAAGGGCTGTTTTGGTCCTGCAATAATAATGGCGGCATAATTGGGTAGTATGCGCACATTTCCATTGGCATCGGGCTCCGACCGGCGGGTGAGAATGCTGATTTGTCCGTCAATCTCCACCTCACTGACTTCGTAATCCTGTTTGAGTGTTTTAACTAAATCAAAGGTTTCCTGCGGGCTGAGTTCAGCATG
>JACFNF010000101.1 GCA_019454985.1 Bacteroidales bacterium | reverse complement strand
TGTCCAGTCCGGATACATAGGTAACAGATTGTTCCTAAGACATAGGTGACAACCTCGTGCCGAACGGGTTGTCCAGTGTCTGCAATGTCCTCTGTTCGAGATCGATGTAGCCGAGATCGTAGGCGAGGAAGGAGACGAGCCAGATGCCGTCGTCGACTTCCTTGATGCCGAGCTTCTGGCCGGCCAGGACGGTCGAGATGTTGATCTTCTTGCGGTGCATGCAGATGCGCCCGCAGGCGGTGACGAGGGCGTCGCGATCATGAAAAGGGTACTCGACCTCGGGCAGGCCGTCATAAGGCCTGGATGACGGTCGATAGAGATCGGCCGGGCATTTCATGGCGAGGGCCTCATGCGGCCTTTCGCGATTGAACTCGTCGCGGAAGGCGTCGAACCGTTCCTGCTGCTGGATGGGGTTGAGGCCGGGTGGACGCGTGGTCTCCTGCTTCAGGGTCAGGTGCATACGCTCGTGGCGGCCATTCTGTTGTGGGTGGCCGGGACGGATGCGCTCGACGGCGATGCCGAGCCTGAGCCACCACACCGAGAGCTTGGAGAGGTTATAGAGGCCGTTTGGGCTGGCGAAGGGCAGGCCGTTGTCGGTGCGCAAGGCCGCCGGCAGGCCGCGTTCGGCGAACAGGCGGCCAAAGGCGGCGATGACCGGCTCTTCGCGCGTCGATTCCAGGGCTTCGCATTCGAGGATGAAGCGCGAGGCATGGTCGGTGATGGTCAGGGGATAGCAGTAGCGCCCATCGCCGAGCTTGAATTCGCCCTTGAAGTCCGCGCACCACAGATCGTTCGGCGCCGTTCCCGGCGACAATGCGGTGCCGGTTGCCTTGCGGCGGCGCTTGCCCATGCGCTTGACCAGGCCGTGGCGATCGAGGGTGGCGTGGATCGTGCTGATCGCCGGGATGCGCATGTCGCCGGCCAGGCGGCGCACCAGCAGCTCGCGGATCTTGCGGGCACCCCAGTTGGGCTTCTCCTTCTTCGAGGACACGATCAGGCGTTCGAGTTGGGCCGGCAACTGGTTGGCATAGCGCACCGGCCGCCGCGAACGGTCGCACAGCGCGACGGGGCCATCCTCCTTGTAGCGCTCGAACAGCTTGTATCCGGTCTTTCGCGAAATCCCGAAATCCCGGCAAACATCAGTCATCGGTTCGCCTTCCAGAAGGCGGGCGACAAAGCGTAGACGTTCGTCCATCACGGAGCTCTCTTTCCACGGCATGGACACTTCCCCCCAGCGATCGCTGGGGGGAAGTGTCACCCATGTCTCCGGAACGTTGTGTCACCTATGTCGCAGAACGGACA
>JACFNF010000100.1 GCA_019454985.1 Bacteroidales bacterium | reverse complement strand
TAGTGTCTCGTTAAAATAGATTGAGTTCCAGTTGGTTAGAAAAACGTTCTTTGACATTTTTGTTATTGGTTAATGTAAGCAATTCATTTACAGGTGTTTTGTCGAGTAATGAGATTCCAAGTATTTGTAAAATTTCGTAGTTTGAGCGCTCTATTTTCAGCGTTGAACGAATAATTGCAACCAAGCAGTAAGTTATAATTGCGCAGTAAATTTGTGTTTTGACAGCATTGAGAGTATGGCCCCAAAAGCTCTTTATTTTCAAATGCTGTTTGATCCATTTAAAAAAGAGTTCAACCTGCCAGCGATTCTTGTAAAGATCAGCTATTTCAAATGCAGTCAAAGCGAAATTATTCGTCAGAAACACAAACTCCAAACCCGTTTCAGCGTCAAAGTATTTGATCCTTCGTAATTTCTGCGGATAGCGGCTATAAGATCTTTGATGGGTAAAAACCCCTGTTTGATCACATTTGATACCGCTGGTTTTGTTAGCTTTGGTTGAATAGCGTCGTGTGAACTTAAGATTATCCTTTGCCCGAACAATGAACCATGCCTGAAGTAAGTTGATCTGGAAAAGACGTTCAAAATCATTGTATCCACGATCAAAAATGTAGTAACTACCTTTCTCATAAGGTATTTGATCCATTGCTTGAATGTCGTTGACCGAAGCTGTTGTAATATGAATAAAGCTGGGAATCTGAGTTTTAACATCATAAAGGGTATGCATTTTTATGCCGCCTTTGCTTTTTCTGAACTCAGCCCACCAGAATACACTTAGACACAAATCAATTGTTGTTGAGTCAAAAGCATAAATATTTCCATCAACTTTTACGGCGAAATCATCACTCACATTGATCCTTCGGGCCTGATCAATCATATACCAGGCAAACTCCTCATAGATTTTGCAACTTCTGTTGATGTTAGCCCTTGCAAGTGTTGCTAACTTGATGCCAGATCCTAAACCTAAATGGTAGGTTTTACTTCGGTGCGCTTCGATAGTCAGGACTAATTCCCGAAGACTGTCACGATTGGTAAGTTGTCCAAAGAGGAGACTGAGCATCTGATTCCAACATGTAAATGAGCGTACATATTTGTTGCCATCATGTTTTAATACCAACCGATCGAAAATCCGGCGAGGTAAAAACTCGGCAATTTGCGCGAAAACATATTTTCCTTGGTTCATTTAAAAACTTTTTGAACCAAAGAAACCATTTCAAATCGTCACGGCAAAAAAATGCTTACAAATAATTGATAATCAAATTTTTCAAAGAACTTTTCAAAGATTAAACGAGACAGTAGTGATTT
>JACFNF010000099.1 GCA_019454985.1 Bacteroidales bacterium | reverse complement strand
GGCGAAGCGCGGGACATCGCCAGCGACAGGGCCGATTTTTTGGGAAGCCACCCCGGCCAGAAGCCAGCGCGCAACCAAGAATAACCACGTAATAACAGTGCGTTGGCTGGTGGACTCCGTGGTGGATACCCTGGACTCCGGAATCCAGCCAGAAGCCGGTGGACTCCGCCGCATGCGGTATCCGCCAGCGGTCAGCCCTCGATCGGCTCGATCAGGCTCTCATCGTCGTTGCGCACCGCATTCACGGCGCGGCTGACCTCATGCCAGGCCAGCGCCCCGAGCGGCAGCCGTGGCAGGTTCTCGGCTGCAGCACCCGCAAGCCACAGGTGCAGCCCATCGGGTTCGAGCATCAGCGGCATGCGGTCGTGGATCGCGCCCATCGCGCCGCGGGCGGCCTCGGTCAGCACTGTGCAGGTCAGCCCCTGCCAGTCGGGTAGGTGCGCCTCCGAGCACAGCCCGGCCATGATCAGTGCCGGGGCGTTGCCGGCAGGGTGGATGTAATGCGGGTGCTTGCTGCCGTCTCGCTGCTGCCACTCGTAATAGCCCGAGGCCAGCACGGCGCAGCGGCCGTGACGATAGGCGTCACGGAAGGCGGGCTTGCGCGCCAGGTCCTCGGCACGGGCGTTGAAGGTGCTGGCCTTCCACTCGGAAAGGTTGCCGCGGAACCAGCCCGGGATGAACCACCAGCGGGCAACAGCGCCCTCCAGGCCATCCGGGCCGGGGCGGATGATCGGCACCGATCCCGTGGGGGCGACATTGTAGCGGCTCGGGATCGCCGTCTCGGGCGCGCGCGACAGCGTCAGCCAGTCCCGGAACTCGGCCCAGCTCATGTTGTCGAGCGTAATGCGTCCACACATCGCCAGCCCCCCTTGCGCGCAGCCTAACCTGTCTGCCGGGCAGGCGCGACCTCCCGATGATCAGGAATGACCCCTCATGACCCTCGCCTTCGCCCCGGACGCGATCGAGCAATGGCCGCTGTCGCGCCTGCAGCCCTACGCGAAGAACGCGAAGCTGCATGACGCGGACCAGGTCGCGAGGCTCGCCGCCAGCATGGCCGAGTTCGGCTGGACCGTGCCCTGCCTCGTGGGCGAAGACGGCGAGCTGATCGCGGGCCATGGCCGGGTGCTGGCCGCGACGCAGCTCGGGCTGACGGAAGCGCCGGTGATCGTGCTGGGACACCTGAGCGAGGCGCAGCGCCGGGCGTATCGCATCGCGGACAACAGGCTCGCTGAAAGCCCATGGGACGAGGCGGCTCTGTCGGCGGAACTGAACGAGTTGCTGGCGGAAGATTTCGACCTGTCGCTGGTGGG
>JACFNF010000098.1 GCA_019454985.1 Bacteroidales bacterium | reverse complement strand
TCTCCATAAATTATTGTTAATTGAGTTACCATTACCCTCCAATTTCTTACACTTGCCCATTTTTTATGAAAATCCTTATAAGCAAGATAAAGCATTTTTAACAGAGCATCATCATGGGGGAAGATACTCTTTGATTTTGTCACTTTTCTAAACTGTCTGTGCAGTGCTTCAACTGAGTTTGTTGTGTAGATAACCCTCCTGATTTCTGCAGGAAACTCAAACATTATCGAGAGACCCTCCCAATTTGCTCGCCAGGATTTTGTTGCAAGAGGATACTTCGCTTCCCACTTATTCTCAAGTTCACTCAGTGCCCTCAGCGCACTCTCTTCGTTTACTGCTCTGTAGATATTCTTCAGGTCAGCAGTGAACTCCCGCCTGTGTTTATCCGGTATGAATTTCATTGAGTTTCGTATCTGATGGATTACACACCTCTGTACTCTGCATTCAGGATATACTGCGCGGATTGCTTCTTCCATCCCTTTGAGTCCGTCAACCGAAGCGATGAAAATATCCTCAACTCCTCTTGCTTTTAGTTCAGTGAAAACTGAAAGCCAATATGTGGCTGATTCATGCTGTCCTACCCGGATACCAAGTATCTCTCTGTTGCCCTCAAAATCGACTCCAAGAGCCGTATAAGCGGCTTTTGTGACTACTCTGCCCTCTTCCCTTACCTTGAAGTGAATTGCGTCAAAATAGACAAATATCCATGCTTCTGAAAGCGGTCTTGTTTGCCATTCCTTAGCAACTTCTACTATCCTGTCAGTTATGCTCGAGATTAATGCCGCTGATATCTCAAGTCCGTATATCTCCTGTATGTAGGTCTGTATATCCCTGACTGTCATACCTTTGGCATACATAGCGATTATCTTCTCTTCAATCGGACCAATCGTCTTCTGATATTTCTTTACCACTATCGGATCAAACGAACCATTACGGTCACGCGGGACTTGAATCTCAATTTTACCCTGTTCGTTCTTTATGGTTTTTACGGATTTACCGTTACGGGAGTTACCTGAATTATCCCCTTCGGGTGAGTGCTTTGCATAACCAAGGTGCTCAGAGAGTTCAGCTTCTAACATTGTCTCGAGGGCATGTTTCAGCAGGTTCTTGATCACGCCATCCTTACCCATCAGGTCGTTATAGGTTTTGGCATTAGCAAAATCTTTTTGAAATTGCTCAATAACTTCTTGTGTAAGTTTCATAAAAGTCTCCAAAAATAATTGATAAAATGTTCAAAAACAGGGAGAGAAAAATAGGGCATTTTTTCGCCCCCATCCCCACCCCCGCGGGGGTGGGGATGGAATCCCCTCCCATCC
>JACFNF010000014.1:3130-77520 GCA_019454985.1 Bacteroidales bacterium | reverse complement strand
CTTCCTTTTCGGAAAGCGGGCTTTTTTGTAGCCGGCCTATTCAGCCTTTGCTTCCACAGGAGCGGCTGCCATTAAGCCAAGCTCTTTGTCTATATGAAACAGTCCTCCATGCTCATTACCAATCAGATTGATTTTGTCAAGGATGGTGGACATGGTTTTTTCCTCTTCAATCTGCTCGTTGATATACCATTGAAGGAAGTTTCCTGTGGTGTAATCCTTCTCATTCATGGCAACCTCAAACAAATCATTGATCGAAGCGGTGATGTATTGTTCATGTTCCATCACCTGTTTAAAGACATGCGACAGACTGTCAAAATGGGTTTCAGGAGCCGTGAGCGCCATCAATACGGCTTTGCCTCCTCTGTCGTTCACATAATGTACAAGTTTGAGCTGGTGCATACGTTCTTCGTCGGCCTGCCTGAAAAGGAAAGACGCGGCGCCGGGATAGCCGTTAACTTCGCACCAGATGGCCATCGAGAGATAAAGACGCGATGAGAATTCTTCGCGCTTGATCTGTTCATTCATTGCGGATTCAACCGTTTTCTTAATCATGGGCTATGTTTTTAAATTGTTCTGATTAAAAAAACAAACGTAAAGCCAAAAAGTTTTCTACTAACCTAAAGCGTTGGCTCCACCCACAATCTCAAGGATTTCCTTGGTAATAGCAGCCTGACGGGCTTTGTTATAGCTGAGTTTCAGCTCTTTGAGCATTTCGGTGGCATTGTCCGTGGCTTTGTGCATGGCAATCATGCGGGCGCCATGTTCAGCTGCGAAACTGTCGAGCAGCATTTTGTACACCTGCATCTTAAGGATACGCGGAACCAGCACCTCGATAATGGATTGCTTGTCAGGCTCAAAGATATACTGGGTTTGATTCCAGTTGTCTTCGATATTACTTTCAGGTAAGGCGATAGGCAAAAACTGTTCTTCGGTGAGTACCTGACTTCCGGCATTTCGGAACTGGTTATATACAAAGATAATTTTGTCGAAACGAGCTTCTTCAAACTGGCGAATCAGCTGTTCGGCAATGGGCGACACATGATCGAAATCGAGAGTATCAAAAATATGTGTTTCTGAACCAATGAATTGATAACCACGTCCTCTGAAAAACTCTTCTCCCTTTTTGCCGATGCACAAGAGAGAGAGTTGGCCCTTTTGCTGTTGTTCGGCATATTTTTCGGCAATCAGTTTCACGGTATAACGAATCACATTGGCGTTAAAAGCCCCGCAAAGACCTCTGTTGGATGTAACCGGTACGATAAGGATATTTTCTTCCGGGCGGACTACGGTGAGTTTATCCTGGCCGGTATTGGCAAGGCTTCCCGACAAATTTTGAAGCAGTTCGCGTAGCTTGGCAGCATATGGCCGCATGGTCGTAATGGAGTTTTGAGCTTTGCGCAGCTTCGAGGCAGCCACCATTTTCATGGCGCTGGTAATCTGTCGGGTAGAATTTACCGACTCAATCCGGGTTCTGACTTCTTTCAGGTTTGCCATATCTGAACGCTTCTATTCCGTTTGGAGGTCATTCATATTTTGCAGCCACCGCCTTTGCAACTTCCGTAAGACGTGCGGCGATGTCGTTATCGTATTTTCCGGCTTTCAGAGCTTTGAGCAGATCGGCATGGCTCAGGTCGAGTTCGGTGAGGAACGAGGTTTGGAAACGGCTAACATCTTTGATAGTCACATTGCGCAGCAGGTTGTTCGTTCCGCAGAAAATGATAGCAATCTGATGTTCAACGGTCAAAGGGCTGTATTGTGCCTGTTTGAGGATTTCGAGATTGCGTTTTCCTTTTTCAAGAACGGCCATGGTGGCTGCATCGAGATCAGAGCCGAATTTGGAGAAGGCTTCCAACTCCCTAAACTGTGCCTGGTCGAGTTTGAGTGTTCCGGCAACTTTTTTCATGGATTTGATCTGTGCATTTCCGCCTACGCGCGAAACTGAAATACCCACATTGATGGCCGGGCGAATCCCCGAGTTAAAAAGGTTCGTTTCAAGGAAAATCTGTCCGTCGGTGATCGAGATCACATTGGTCGGGATATAAGCCGACACGTCGCCAGCCTGTGTTTCGATGATAGGCAGCGCAGTGAGCGATCCACCACCTTTTACCATAGGCTTAATGCTTTCGGGCAGGTCGTTCATATTGGCGGCGATGCTGTCGGAGTTGATGATTTTTGCAGCTCTTTCGAGCAGGCGCGAATGCAGGTAGAAAACGTCGCCCGGATAAGCTTCCCTTCCCGGAGGACGGCGCAGCAGCAGCGACACTTCGCGGTAAGCAACAGCCTGTTTCGAAAGGTCGTCGTAGATGACCAATGCCGGACGGCCCGTATCGCGAAAATACTCACCGATGGCAGCGCCGGCAAAAGGAGCATAGAACTGCATGGCAGCAGGGTCGCTGGCAGTGGCCGAGATGATGACGGTATAAGCCATGGCGCCATTGTCTTCCAGCGTTTTCTGGATATTGGCAACAGTCGAACCTTTTTGTCCGATGGCTACATAGATACAGTAAACCGGTTCGCCTTTTTCAAAAAACTCTTTCTGATTGATGATGGTATCAATGGCGATGGCTGTTTTACCGGTCTGGCGGTCGCCGATAATCAGCTCACGCTGGCCACGGCCGATGGGAATCATGGCGTCAATGGCTTTGATTCCAGTTTGAAGCGGCTCGTTCACCGGCTGGCGGTAGATCACGCCTGGGGCTTTGCGTTCCAAAGGCATCTCATAGGTGGTTCCCGTAATTTCGCCTTTGCCGTCAATGGGCTCACCTAAGGTGTTGATCACACGTCCCAGCATTCCTTCGCCCACGTTAATGGAGGCAATTCGGCGTGTACGTTTCACGGTATCGCCTTCGTGAATGCCGCTGCTGCTTCCCAGCAGTACGATACCCACATTATCTTCTTCCAAATTAAGTACGATGCCTTGCAAGCCGGTTTTTTCAAACTCGACTAACTCGCCCGACTCGGCATTGCCAAGACCATAAACACGGGCAATGCCATCGCCAATCTGTAACACAGAGCCTACTTCTTCCAAAACAGCATCGGTTTTGAAACCGGCTAATTCTTTACGCAGTATTGCTGATACTTCAGCGGGTTTAATTGCTGACATAAGGATATTGTTGTCGTTTAGAAACGTTTAATATACAGGTTTTTATCAAATTCTTTCTGCAATTCGGCCAGCACCTTTGAAATGCTGTCGTCTAACAGGTAATCGCCCATTCTGAGTTTAAAGCCACCGATGATCGAAGGGTCGGTATGCAGGTTGAACCGCAACGATTTATTGGTGTTTTGCTTCACCACAGCGCTGATTTTTTGAGTCAGCGACTCGCCGGCCTGATAAGCCGTTGTCAGGTCAACCAAGGCAATGTTGTTGTGTTCCAAATAGATTTCCTGGTATTGTTCGGCTACTTCAGCCAGGATCTGTTCGCGACCTTTATTGACTAAGACAGTCACAAACTTGATGCTGAGTGGGTTGAACCGGCTGCCAAACAGTTCGTTCATCAGGCTCTTTTTGCGTTTCGGAGTGATGAGCGGGTTGGCCATCACCCGACGGAGCTCGCGGTTTTCGTGCATCACGGCAGCCAACAATTCCATATCGGTGTTTACCTTATCAGATAGGTTTTCGGATAAGGCCAACTCAAAAAGGGCTTTGGCATAACGTTTGGCAAGAAGTATCTGCTTCATATTGTGCTGCAGGGAATTTAGTTCAGTTGTTTGCTGTCGAGCAGTTTCTGGATATACTGCTCGTGATCTTTTGGGGTTTGAAGTTTTTCGCGCAGGATTTTTTCAGCCACTTCTATCGAGATTTCGGCAATCTGATTTTTGATATCTATGATGGCGGCCTTACGTTCGTTTTCAATCTGCTGACGAGCACTTTCGACGATGCGTTCGGCTTCGGCTGTAGCTTTCACACGAGCTTCCTCGAGCATCTTCTCACGAACCTTACGAGCCTCGTTCATCATGGCTTCACGCTCTTCTTTGGCTTCTTTGAGCAACACTTCGTTGTCGAGTTTCAGCTTTTTCATCTCTTCGCGTGTAGCATCGGCCATTTGAAGCGATTCTTCGATATGTTGCTCGCGGTCCTTTAGCGATTGCAAGATGGGCGGCCAGACAAATTTCTTCAGGATGAAGAAGACAATGCCAAAGACCAGCACCATCCAGAAAAACAATCCTAAACCGGGGTTTATCAATTCCATAAAGCAATTCCTATATTTTGAATTTTGTACTGAAATCAAAAGAAACCTGTGTTGCAGGTCATTGCCCTACAACACAGGCCTGTCCGATGGTGTTATACGAACACGATCAGCAAACAAACAACGATTGCAAAGAAGGCAACCCCTTCGATAAGAGCAGCCGACACAATCATGCTTGAGCGGATATCGCCTGCTGCTTCAGGTTGGCGGGCAATGGATTCCAGAGCGGTGCGACCGATCTGGCTGATGCCCATACTGGCCCCGATTACCGAAATACTGGCGCCTAAACCGGCTGCCATTTTAGCGATTGGTGACAGGTCTGTTGCAACTTGCAATAAGATGGCTAATAATTCCATGATTTTAAGGTATTTGGGTTGATAATGTGAATTTTGCTTGTATATTTCCAATTCGTAAAACTTAATTTAATGCGCAGCTTCGTGGCCTTCTTCGTGATGATGCTCCTCAACGGCCATGCTGATGAAGATAGACGACAACAGCGTGAAAACATAGGCCTGAATGAAAGCAACCAAAAGTTCGAGGAAGTTCATGAAAACCGACATAAGTACCGACAATATCGACATTGTGAAGCCAGCCGAAGCACTGGTCTGACCGAAAACAAAAATCATCGAGATGAAGCCTAAAATGATGATGTGACCGGCCGTGATATTGGCAAACAAACGGATCATCAGCACAAAAGGTTTGGTAAACATCCCCAACAACTCGATAATGGGCATCAGGGGCAACGGAATTTTGAGCCACCAGGGCACCCCGGGAGTATTAAAAATGTGTGCCCAATAATTTTTGTTGCCCGAAAAGGTAATCATGCCAAAAGTAAAAAGAGCCAAAACACCGGTTACGGCAATATTGCCGGTGATGTTGGCTCCTAAAGGAAAGATCGGGATGAGTCCCAGAAGATTGTTGAAAAAGATGAAGAAAAAGATGGTAAGCAGGTAAGGTGCAAAACGCATGTATTTGTCTTTTCCCAGAGTGGCGATGGCCACCTCGTCGCGCACAAACAAAATAATGGGTTCAATTACCGACTGAAAGCCTTTTGGTGCGTGCTTATTGGTTTTTTTATAGGCCTTAGCCACATACGACATGATGACTATCAACAAGATGGATGAAACAAAAACACCGAAAACGTTCTTTGTGATAGAAAAATCCCATGGTCTGACAATGCTTCCATCGGCTGCATAACGGATAATTTTTCCTTTGATGGCACCTTCCTTGGCCAATTCATAGCCTTTGTAAGAAGCATGGCCATGTTCGAAACGGCTCGACAGGAAAAAATGCCATTGTCCTTCGTCATATAGAATGATCGGCAAAGGCACCGAAATATGAGTGTGACCAATACTCAGGATATGCCAATCGTAGGAATCCACAATATGACTGATAATCATATCGCCGGGATTGAATTCTTCGACTTCATGCGTTGCCTGTGCATCATGCCCGTCTTGGGAGGCAAAAGCCGACATCGCAAAATAGAAAGAAATAAAAACAATAAAATGTGTAAAAAACGCGGTCTTCCGTAAAAATCTCATGATGGCCTCTTCTGATAGTATCGGTGTTTCGTTGAAATTGGCTGCAATTTTACGAAAGAATCCCCAGATAGGAAAGCATTTTAATAAAAATTTCATTGATTCACTGAATGTTTGCTTTTTTTGCCCGCTTTTTAGGGGTTAAATACCGGTTTTGTAAAAATAAATCTCCCGTACATAAAAAAAAGGACATTTATGTCGTATCTTCGGAGGCACTTTCGTTAGTGGAAGATTCAAATGAAAAAAACAATGCCATGAAAACAAAACTGTTTGTAATCGTTTTTTTTGGTCTGGTGCTGGCAACGGGATGCAGCCGTTGCCCTGAACAAAAGAGCCTGAAAGAGGAAGCTGAAGCGGTGGAAAACGTGCTGGAAAAGTACATGATTGCCATCGAAAACATGGATTATCTGGCCATCGAGAACATCTGGGAGCCGGGTGACAGTACCATCATGCTGGGTACCGACTCTCACGAATTTTTGGTTGGTTGGGACAAAATACAGCAAGCCTATCAAAAACAATTCAGCCTGATCAGCGATGTTTTTATTTCTGTTCAGGATCAGCGAATCCGACTCAATGCCACGGGCAACATAGCATGGTTTACCCAAAAAATGACTTATAATTTTATATATGAGGGCGTTGCACGTCATTTCGAGGGTATTCGGTTCACTGGTGTCTTGCAGAAAAATCAGGACAACAAGTGGAAAATGGTCCAAGGACATTTGTCAATGCCGGCTCACATTAATATTGGGAAATAAGGTTTTTAATGGAGTAATCGGATGTCGTGATGAAGTTTTTTATTCGGTCAAACTCAAAGCATATGGATTGAGCACGTGTTTGTGGATTTATTTTAATCCCCATCAGTCAGCCCACCCGAAAAGCTGTATTTTTGCCAAACCCTTTGATCAGAATTTTTTTAACAAAACCTTTCGAGCATATGTCAAAAATCATGGATCCCATCGGCAGGCTGATGGGTTTACGCTATAAATCACATCCCTGGCACGGAGTGGAAATTGGACCTGAGGCGCCCGAAGTTGTCACCTGTTTCATCGAGATGGTTCCAACTGACACCGTAAAATACGAGGTTGATAAGGTGTCGGGTTATCTCAAGCTCGATCGGCCACAAAAATACTCCAATGTGGTTCCTGCGCTTTATGGCTTCATCCCTCAAACATTCTGTGCCAGACGGGTAGCCGAGTTTTGCAACCAAAAAACAGGACGAACCGATATTCTTGGCGACCGCGACCCCTTGGATATCTGTGTGTTGACCGAGAAAGACATCACCCATGGCGACATCCTTGTCAGGGTCAGGCCGATTGGCGGATTTAGGATGATTGACGGGAAGGAAGCTGACGATAAAATTGTAGCTGTGCTCAACAATGATGCGGTTTATGGCTCCTACAAAGACATTGCCGATGTGCCGGAACAGGTCGTCAATCGTCTGAAACACTATTTTCTGACCTATAAAGACATTCCGGGTAAAGAAAGTCAGGTAGAAATTACACATGTCTATGGCATTGAAGAGGCTCACGAGATTATCCGCCGGTCGGTAGAAGATTATCACCACAAATTCGACAACCTCGACACTTTCCTGTCAGAAGTATAATAAACAAAAAAACCTGGTAATCAAAAGATTGCCAGGTTTTCTGTTTTGATTTGAATCAAGCGCTTACTCCGCGGTTTTAATATTCACTTCAAAGGTGATTTCGTCCTTAATCAGGTTGTTTTGCAGCATATCCTTAATGCTTTGTTCAGTTTTTGAACCGCCCCACACCACATCCCATTCGTTACGGTTGATTTGGAAGGTAGCCGAAGCTTCAACGCCTGTATCGCTCAATTTCACCACAGCCGGAAAATGGATGCCTTTGGTGATATCTTTGATGGTGAGGTTTCCGGTGATGGCATATGTGCCATCTTCATTGGTTTCAACCTCAGTGATTTCGAACTTTGCCGTTGGGAAAACTTCAGCATTGAAAAAATCTGCACTTTTCAGATGGCCTTCGAGTTTGGCTTTGTAAGCAGGGTCTTCAAGGTCGAGATCCTGAATGCTGTTCATGTCAATGGTAAAACTGCCGGCCTCGAGTTTTCCGTTGTTCACTGCTAGGCTGCCCTCGATGAGGTTAACAGTTCCGTGATGAACGGTTTGGGTAATTTTGGCACCTTCCCATTTCACTGTGCTGGCTTCGGTATCCAGCTTGTAAGTAATAGCCGACTCAGCGGCTGTTTTAACATCTTTGGCGTCCTGGGCGGTTTTTGGCGCTTGATTGCAGGCCGCCAGAAATACAAGTACTGCAAATGCAATGGTGAGTTTTTTCATTTTTAAACTGGTTTTAAATGATTACGTTACTTTTGTTCTTTCGGCAGTAAAAAAAATCAGCCTGGCTTAGCGAAACGGGAAGTCAGACTGCTTACTGAGGATGTAAACAACAACCTCCCGAAATTGTTCAGTCAACTCGAAATTTATGTCAGGAATTTATCTTCATATTCCTTTTTGCAGGCAAAAATGCCATTATTGCAACTTTTTTTCGGTGGCAACGCTTAGGCAAATGCCTGAGTTTGTGGATGCCTTGCTTCGCGAAATTGGGCAGCGACGCGATTACCTGCAAAATCAGGAGATACGCACCATTTATTTTGGTGGCGGCACACCTTCACTTTTAGAGCACGATTCTCTAAATCGGATTTTTGAGGCTTTGCAGCAGTCATTTTTCATTGCCCGAGATGCCGAGATCACGCTGGAAGCCAATCCTGACGATGTGAACCCTGATTTTTGTTCGTTTCTGAAAACCACACCGGTCAACCGCCTGAGTATGGGGGTACAGAGTTTTTTCGACGATGATTTACACTATCTGAATCGCAACCACAGCGCACAACAGGCCCGCGATGCCATTGCCTTAGTACAGGATGCAGGCTTCGAAAAAATTACCATTGACCTGATTTATGGAATTCCGGGACTGACTGAAGAGAAATGGCTCAAAAACCTTGAGTTGTTTCATCAAACCGGCATCGGGCATCTTTCAGCCTATGCCCTGACCGTTGAACCAAAAACTGCACTTGCACAGCGTATTGCCAAAGGGAAACAAGCTCCGGTGAATGAAAACGAGAGCATCCGGCATTTTGCTCTGTTGCTCCAGTCAATGGAAGAGGCTGGTTTTGTGCATTACGAAATATCGAATTTTGCCCGTCCGGGTTTCTATTCTCAGCATAACAGCCTTTATTGGCTAGGCGGTCATTATCTGGGGCTCGGTCCTTCGGCGCATTCTTATAACGGAATAAGCCGCCAATGGAATGTAGCCCATCTTGGAGAATACCTTCGACAGGCCGGCACCGAACATTGTATTGAAGAAAAGGAAGTGCTCACAGTGGTTCAGCGATTCAACGAATATGTGATGACCTCGCTCCGCACCTCATGGGGCTGCGATGCCGAACATATTCTGAATGTTTTTGGAAATCGTTACAACTCCTATTTTCATCAATCGGCTCAGGCCTTTGTGACGGAAGGGAAACTCAGGCGCGAAGGTGAACGCTATTTCCTGACCAACAAAGGGAAACTCTTTGCCGATGGCATAGCTTCCGACTTATTTCTCGAAGAAGAGATTCCGATTCACGGTTAAATGATGTCAAACGGCAAAATGCAGTATGTTCGTGATGAACGGACTAAAACAGGCCCTCGATTTTCAGCCATTCGCGCTGTTGAACGGCAGTAGCTTCCACTTCATCCACCGTTTTCGGAATCGGCTTACCAAGAATACGATAAGCCGTTTCGGTTACCAGCACATCGTCTTCGATACGGATACCTCCAAAATCTTTGTAGGTTTCCACCTTGTTGTAATCAATGAATTCGGTGAATTTCTTTTCTGCGCGGAATTTGTCAATCAGTGCCGGAATGAAATAAATGCCCGGCTCATTGGTAAGCACTAAACCGGGTTTAAGTTTTTTTCCAAGCCTCAGGTAAGCCGTTCCAAAGTCGGTGGCGCGACGCGTATGTTCGTCATAACCCACATGATCTTCGCCAAGGCCTTCGAGGTCGTGAACGTCCATACCCATCTGATGCCCAAGTCCATGTGGCATAAACAGAGTATGGGCGCCAGCAGCAACGGCTTCGTCCACATCGCCTTTCATCAGCCCGAGATCTTTGAGCCCCTGTGCGATGATACGGGCGGCCTGGAAATGGTTCTCGCGGTATTCTTTGCCTGGTTTGATGGTGGCTATAGTTTCGGTGTTTGCTTTCAGTACGATCTCGTAGATCTCTCTCTGACGCCGGTTAAATTTTCCGCCAACGGGAACGGTACGGGTGATGTCGCTTGCATAGAGTGAAGCCAGCTCGGCGCCGGCATCAACCACCAACATGCGCCCTTCTTGCAAGATGTTATGATGGTGATGGTTATGAAGGGTCTGCCCGTCAACACTTAGGATGATGGGAAACGATACTGCTCCGCCTAAGGCGATGGCGATGCCTTCGATGGTTCCGGCTATCTCTTGCTCTTTCATCCCGGACTTAGCCATTTTCATGGCAGTGGTATGCATGAGCCAGGCCACGTCAACGGCTTTTTCAATCTCGGCAATCTCGAGACTGTCTTTCACTTCTTTGAGTTTCACCACGGCGCGAATCAGCTCGAGGCTCGATTCCGCTTTCAGGCCTGTGACGGGAATGCCCAGAAGTGCCGCCAGCTCGATCATCACCTTGCCGCGATAGGGAGGCAGAAAATGAATCTTCCGGCCTTTGGCAAGAGCAGAGGCGATATAATCAGGCAGATTACCATAAGGCTGGCTTTGGTTAACGCCGGCACGAGCCGACAACTCACTCACCGAGGGCTGCTCGCCCATCCAGATGATGTCGTCAATATCGAAATCATTCCCGAAAAGAATTTCTTCGCCACTTTCGAAATCAATACATCCGGCAAATCCTGGCAGATTAAGCCCAAAGAAATAGGAAAAATGACTGTCCTGACGGTAATAATAGGTGTTCGATGGATAGTTGAACGATGCTTCCGGATTGGCAATAAACAGGGCAATCCCGTTGTTCATTTCGTTTCTGAGCTTGTTCCGACGCTCAATATACACTTTTTTATCAAACATAATACGCTTATTTATAGGTATTTAACTCATTAATGATTCGATCTCTTCGGCTTCAATAGGAATGTCGGCCATCAGGTCAACCGGCCCATCGGCTGTGATGAGGATGTCGTTTTCGATGCGGATACCGATGTTTTCGTCAGGGATATAGATTCCGGGTTCGAGCGTAAGCACCATTCCTGGTACAAGAGGCGCATAGCGCGACCCTGTGTCGTGAACATCGAGGCCGATATGATGAGCCACACCATGCATAAGGTATTTTTTGTAAAGCGGGTTTTCGGGCGACTGTTGTTCGACCTCGGTTTGCGAAAACAATCCTAGTCCTATCATTTCCTGCTCCATCATTTTCCAGACGGCTTCGTTAATGGAAGCAATGGTGTTGCCTGTGCGGTAGAGCGGGATGGCTTTCTTGAAAACCCGAAGCACAGCCTCATAGCATTGTTTCTGGCGTGGGCTGAATTTGCCACTCACCGGGATGGTTCGACTGAGGTCGGCAGAATAATTGGCATATTCAGCGCCGAAATCGAGCAGCAGCAGTTCGCCTTCGGCCAAAGCACTGTTGTTGGCGTTGTAATGCAAGGTGCAAGCGTTGATTCCACCTGCAATGATAGGATGATATCCGTGGCCATTACAACGATGAGTGGTAAACAGATGGCTCAGGTCGGCTTCCAACTCAAACTCAAAGCGTCCGGGGCGGGTGGTATGCAGCAACTTGCGGAATCCCAATCCGGTAATCCGGCAGGCTTCTTTGATGAGGGCAATTTCGTGTTCCGATTTCACCGGCCTGAGCGAGTCGAGCAAGGGAGCTGAGCGACGATAGGTATGCATGGGGTATTGTTCCCGGATTTTGTGTGCAAACTTCAGTTGTATGCTTTCCGTTTCGGGTAAAAAACGCGGATATTCGTAAGAATAAAGAAATACCTCTTCGGTATGGCTCATGGCTTCGCGCAGGCAGGAGGCAAAATCACCGTGAGTGAGCACACGTGGCACGCCCGAGATACGGCGTGCATCCTCGGCCGAGAGCATATAGCCTTCCCATTGTGCCTTGAGCGCCGAATAGGCCTCGATGAACAGAACTTCACGCAACAGAGGATCAGGGCTGTCGGGGAAAAGCATCAAAATGGCCTTTTCCTGCGAAATACCAGTGAGGTAGAAGAAATCGGACTGCTGTCTGAAAGGGAAATACTGGTCGCCATTGCGCAACATTTTTTCGTTGCCAATAAAAAGAGCCAGACTTTTGCCCGGAAGCATCTGACTGAAATTTAGCCTGTTGCGGACAAACATTTCGGTGGGAAGATCAGGATGGCGCATCATCGGAAGTTGAGATGGTATAATTTAGAATAATTATAAGTATGCAGAAAACAAAATATATCCCTACATTTGTGCAATGCTGCAAAACAACAAAAGTAATGTTAAAAGTTCAAGCTTTTTCCGTTAAAAGTTCACAAAGGTTCCAATTAAAACTAAATCGCACGTTATGACAAAGGTAATGTATGCATCCATCACCAAAAAAATTGTGATGTCGCTGATGGGGCTTTTTCTCATCACATTTCTGGTGGTTCATCTGAGTCTCAATTTATTGATTCTTTTCGACAAGAGTTTGCTGAAGTTCAATCAGGCTGCTCATTTTATGGCAACCAACCCGGTGATTCAGCTTTTTCAGTGGGTATTGTTTCTGGGTTTTGTGATTCACATCATTCTTGGGGTAGTTTTACAGATTCAAAACTGGATGGCACGCCCCATTCGTTATGAACGCAAAGGCTCGTCGGAGCTTTCTTATTTTTCAAAATTCATGATTCATACCGGCGCCATCGTCCTGATTTTCTTAGTGATTCACTTTGCGAATTTTTTCATCAAAGCCAAGACAGGTCATATAGATGAGATCACGTATGATCAGGGCACTTACGAAAACATGGGTCAGTTGGTTGTTACCTTGTTCAAAGACGGCTGGTATGTTGCCTTTTATGTGGTGGCGCTGCTGCTGCTTGGGTTTCACCTGGAGCACGGTTTTCAGTCGGCTTTCCAGTCGCTGGGTCTGAACCATACCAAATATACCCCTGTGATCAAGGCATTCGGCACGGTGTTTACTATTGTGCTTACCCTTGGTTTCATTGCAATTCCTTTAGTTATTTATTTTTCATAAGATGAACGAGATATGGGCAAGTTAGACTCAAAAATTCCACAGGGGCCATTGGCCGAAAAGTGGTCATATTACAAATCCCACCAGAATTTAGTGAATCCCGCCAACAAACGCCGCATGGATATTATTGTAGTGGGTACAGGTCTGGCCGGTGCTGCTGCCGCTGCCAGTTTTGGCGAACTGGGTTTCAACGTTAAGGTTTTTGGTATCCACGACAGTCCGCGACGTGCACATAGCATTGCCGCCCAGGGCGGTATCAACGCAGCCAAAAACTATCCCAATGATGGCGACAGCATCTATCGTCTGTTTTACGACACCATCAAAGGTGGTGACTATCGTGCACGTGAGGCCAATGTTTACCGGCTCGCTGAGGTGAGCAACGATATTATTGACCAGTGTGTAGCTCAGGGAGTACCCTTTGCCCGCGAATATGGCGGCCTGCTCGACAATCGTTCTTTTGGCGGGGCGCAAGTTTCGCGCACCTTTTATGCACGCGGCCAAACCGGTCAGCAACTCCTTTTGGGGGCATACAGTGCGCTGAGTAAAGAAATTGGCAAAGGAACCGTCAAAATGTATCCCCGTAGCGATATGATGGACTTGGTGGTGGTGGATGGTCATGCCCGTGGCATCATCGCCCGCAACATCATCACCGGGAAGCTTGAACGGCATGCTGCCCATGCCGTTGTACTTGCTACGGGCGGCTATGGCAATGTGTTTTTCCTTTCGACCAACGCCATGACCTCCAACGGCAGCGCCGTGTGGAAAGTCTATAAAAAAGGTGCTTTCTTTGGTAATCCCTGTTTCACCCAGATTCACCCCACCTGTATCCCCGTGGCCGGTGACTATCAGTCGAAGCTCACCCTGATGAGTGAGAGTCTGCGCAATGATGGCCGCATCTGGGTGCCCAAATATGCCGAGGACGCCGAAAAGATCCGAAAAGGTCAACTCAAACCTACCGACCTCGGCGAAGACCGTCGTGACTACTATCTCGAACGCCGATATCCTGCTTTCGGCAACTTAGTGCCTCGTGATGTGGCTTCACGTGCCGCCAAAGAACGTTGTGATGCCGGATTCGGTGTAGGAAATACGGGGTTAGCTGTCTATCTCGATTTCGCCGACGCCATCAAACGCCTTGGGAAACACGTGATCGAAGCCCGTTACGGCAACCTTTTCCAGATGTACGAAAAGATTGTGGACGACAATCCCTACGAAACACCGATGATGATCTATCCTGCAGTGCATTACACCATGGGCGGAATCTGGGTTGACTATGAGCTGCAATCCACAATCCCCGGTCTTTTTGTGGCCGGTGAGGCCAATTTCTCCGACCACGGTGCCAACCGCCTTGGTGCCTCGGCACTGATGCAAGGCCTTTCCGACGGCTATTTCGTACTGCCCTATACCATCCAGAATTATCTGGCCGGACATATTCACGAGCCCCACTTTAAAACCGACCTGCCCGAATTTGAACAGGCCGAAATGAATGTCCGCGAAACTATCCACCGGCTATTGAGCGTGAAAGGCACGAAAACCGTGGACACTTTCCACCGGAAACTCGGCCATATCATGTGGGACTATGTGGGCATGGCTCGTAATAAGGAAGGGCTTCAAAAGGCTATCCCCATGCTGCGCCAGCTTCGCGAAGAGTTCTGGAAAGATGTGAAAATCCCCGGAACCAACGAAATGGTAAACACCGAGTTGGAAAAAGCCCTTCGTGTGGCCGACTTCCTCGAGCTGGGCGAACTCATGGCCCGCGATGCCCTTCATCGTGAAGAATCGTGCGGAGGTCATTTTCGCGAAGAATATCAGACCCCCGATGGTGAAGCCCTGCGCGACGATGCCAACTTTGCCTATGTGGCTGCATGGGAATATCAGGGCGAAAACGCTGAACCATTGATGCACAAAGAACCTTTGGCATTTGAGTATATCGAAGTGAAACAGCGCAACTATAAATAATGTATCTTCAACAAGATAAATACAGAAAGCTATGGATTTAACACTAAAAATATGGAGGCAGGCATCGGCCAATGACAAAGGCAGATTTGTCAGCTACAAAGTCAATAATGTTTCAGCCGACTCCTCTTTTCTCGAAATGCTTGATGTCCTCAATGAGGATTTGGTGATAAAAGGCGAAGATCCTGTGGCCTTTGATCACGACTGCCGCGAAGGAATCTGTGGTGCATGCAGCCTATACATCAACGGGCGGCCTCACGGCCCTGACCGTGGCATCACCACTTGTCAGATGCATATGCGTCATTTCAAGGACGGTGAAACCATCACCATCGAACCATGGAGGGCTAAACCCTTTCCGGTCATTAAAGACCTGATGGTGGACCGCAGTGCTTTTGACAAGATTATTCAGGCTGGCGGCTTCATCTCTGTCAGAACAGGCGGAGTTCCTGATGCCAACGCCATCCCGATTCCAAAACGCGATGCTGATCTGGCCATGGATGCTGCTGCTTGTATCGGATGCGGAGCCTGTGTGGCTGCCTGCAAAAATGCCAGCGCCATGCTCTTTGTCGCGGCGAAAGTATCGCAGTTTGCGCTCCTGCCTCAGGGCCGGGTTGAAGCAAAAGAAAGAGTGCAGAAGATGGTGGCTAAAATGGATGAGCTTGGATTTGGTAACTGTACCAACACTTACGCCTGCGAAGCCGAATGTCCGAAAGAAATCTCAGTGGCCAATATCGCCAGGATGAACAGGGAATTCCTTGTAGCTAAAGTGGCTGCCCCAAAAGACAAATAGGCTTTTCGGATTGTGAATCATTAAAAAATCTCCCTGAATGTTCGGGGAGATTTTTTTTGCTCAAGAGGCATAATGAGACCAATATTTATACGAAAGTTCACGTGCTGAACAAAACAGGAATTCATGCCAAAATATCCGGATTGGAGCATAACGGGGAAATTCCCAGATTTTATGTAACAAACTTTCCCGTTTACTACATAACGGCTTGATCAGTCTTTAATACGACAAGCCTCTGTTTTTCCCATTGTGTTTCAATGTTCAGAAAATAAATGCCGGATTGAAGATTGGTTAAGTCAATTTCGTCTGATTGATTTTTGGTAAATAATATTTGCCCAAAAACATTGATTACGCTCACGCTGTTAACTTGTTCATCACAAGCTATTCTGATCTTTCCCTTGGTAGGATTCGGATAAACCTTGATCATGCTCTGTTTTTCACTCGCAACAGCTGTGTTTGTATGGTAGATAGGTCCGATATACTCTTTGGCCATAACGATATTTGAAAATTTAATATGGCTCGCAGGGCCGGTATCGTGATAAAATTCTATCCAAATCCAATTGATGTTCAGGTTTTCATTGGTTCTCCATCTAAACCCTTCAAAAGGCGGATCGTTGGGGTTGTTGTACCATTTATCCTTAAACCAGTGTCCGTTTGGGAAACCAGGGCCCCAATGGCCTAATTCCTCCCCATTCTTCCAAACCTTCAGTTCGCCGTTGTAAGCCGTGATGGGATTATTCAGTTTAATCATTATCTCAATGCACATCCATTCGCCCAAATCGTTAATGGGTTCATCTACAGAGGGCGGCTGATCAAAATTGGTCTTGCCACGTGTAATCATGGTATTGCCAAAACAGGTATAACCCCCATCATAACTATGCATATCACCCCAATAAAGATAGGTATCCATCCCTGGAGGAATGACTTGCCACACGCTTTCAAAAGCAATGCTCAAGCGGCTATCGCCCAATCCGCACACTCCGGCACGTGGGTATGGATAGGGTATAATTGGGTTATAGCCTCCAAACCAAACTCCCTGATGACCAAAATAGCCCTCCTCGATGGCAGGATATTTCACATAATATCTAAGGAAAACAGTACTGTCAAACCCGGGCGAAAACGCTTTGAATAAATGGCCTCCGCTATTGATACCCGGTGTATTGGAAATTTTTAAAGAATATGGCCCCGCACTCCCCAATGGGATATCGGTATCCAAAGTAAATTCCTCTGCATGAAGAACCTCATTGTAACGACCTATGATAGCAGCCAGCCCGTCGTTAAACTTCTCAACGAATAGCACACTGCTGTCGGATTCAATCCCAATGTCGTTGGGATATTGAACAGCCAACTGACCCAAAGAACGGACAGAAATGATCAATGCTAAAAATAAAATCGTGCGTTTCATAAGGATGGTTTTTTGTTAACCAAAGAGAAATACCTTTAATTTTTAACACATCTGACAGACCAGCCTCCAGACCTACCGCTTTCAGAGCGGTGAATCTTACCGCTGTCATTATTGATGAATCGGTCATATGCTCCAACAAACCCTACAGTGGCAGACCACCAGGTGGCATAGTACCCCAAATGATGAAAGTTGTGATCATAATAAAGATAGCCGGCCGGCAAGGCTGTAAATCCCGATTCATTTGTAGCGCCAACGTTTGGACTTATCCAATAAAGGTCAGTATTATCTTTCATCTTCCCTCCGGCCACATTTTCTCCTCCCAGATACTCAATAAGTTGCGCCCATTCGGCATCACTTGGTAAATGCCAGTTGGCTGGGCAAATGCCTTGAACACCGCTTGGGTTGCCGCTGCTGCTTTCACCATTCATGGCAGCAGGCCAATTGTATAATGCGCCAAAAACAGCGTAAATTGTTGTGGCTTTAGCAGCTTCAACGTTCGTTCCGTGATAATCATAAACATAATAATAGGGTTCTGTATCCGACATGTTCTCCGGCCCAACCACCGAAGGTAAGTACCTGAGGTTTTCAGCCATCCAGTCCTGATTCCCAATTTTTATCGTTTTATACACAGTACCATCCCTGCTATCGGTAAATGTACCTATTTCTTGTCCGGCAAGGGTTTGAAAGGTTAAGGTGTTTCCATAAGCCGTACCCTGACTATTCGTGGCGTATGCCCTTACATAGTAAACCGTCTCAGGATCCAGTCCATCTAATTGACTGACAAAACTTCCCGTACCTGAGCCGTCAACTGTTTTGTAGTCCCCTGTAGTTGGGTTTTCATGAGTTCCCCAAACCACTCCCCGGGCAATCACCTCATTTCCCCCATCGGAAGTAACCGTTCCACCGCAAATGGCTGTATTATTAGTTATCGCACTCACTTCGGCGGTGCTTACAACAGGCACATCAGAAGTCAGTGTTTGAAAAGTAACAGCATTGCCATAGGCAGTCCCATTGCTGTTGACGGCATAGGCTCTCACATAGTAAACCGTTGCTGGTTCCAATCCGTCTAACTGACTGACAAAACTGCCCATTCCTGAACCGTCAACTGTTTTAAAATCCTCTGTAGTTGGATTTTCATGGATTCCCCAAACAACTCCGCGGGTAATCACCGCATTTCCTCCGTCGGAAGTAACCGTACCACCACAAGTGGCTGAATTATTAGTTATCCCACTTACTTCAGCAGTAGTTACCACAGGAATAACAAAGGCAAGTGTTTGAAAAGTGACAGAGTTACCATAGGCAATCCCTTTACTGTTGACGGCATAAGCCCTCACATAATAAACCGTCGCAGGTTCCAGTCCGTCTAAATGACTGACAAAACTTCCCATGCCTGAACCGTCTATCGTTTTGTTATCCTCAATGGTTGGATTCTCATGGGTTCCCCAAACAACTCCCCGAAAAATAACCTGATTTCCACCATCAAAAGTAATTGTGCCTCCACAGGTGGCAGAATGATGTGTTATTCCACTTACCCCGGCAGTAGTTAAAACAGGAATATCAAAAGAAGGCGTTTGAAAACTAATCGAATTTCCATACGCTATGCCGTTGCTGTTGGCAGCATATGCCCGCACATAATAAAGAGAGCCCGGTTCCAGTTCCTCCAAATGACTGACAAAACTCCCTGTGCCAGAACCATCAATTGTTTTTTTGCCTTCAATAGTTGGATTCTCTTGGGTTCCCCAAACAACTCCTCTGACGAAGACCGCATCACCTTTGTCAGATGTGACAATACCCCCACTTACGGCAGAGCTATACGTAATCTCAGAAACTCCAGAGGTGGTTATAACCGGAACGTCGCTGGTCGGTTGTTCTTTTTTACAGCTAAAATATACCGTAAAGATCAAGAACAACATAAGAACTTTGAGTAACTTCCTTTCCATAACAGTTCATTTTAACTTGGTGAAATATCATTGAATGTATCTTGTAACAGCCCAAATTCACATTTAACGGGTAGTTGCTCACCGAAGTACACAAATTACACCTGTGGTTTTCAATCGTTAATGCGTTTGCAAGTTACATCATTGATTGAAGATTTACACAGAAAAACGAATAAAATTTTTGAAAAAATTATATTTTTTAGCGTTGTGCTGTTTTTGCCAAGGCTTTGGCGAAAAGCATTTGTTTGAAGATAATGGCAGCAGCAATCCCCATTTGTTGTTGTTTGCCATATTAATGCAAGCCGAAAAAAACCTTGCGAATTTCAAATATGGTAAAGTTCCCGATTACCTTAATGATCCTTCTGTTACTTGTGATAACATTTCGTATTTTGATCATCTGTTGGGTAGAACGGAAAAAGGCAAAAAAGCTTTTCGGCTTTTAAATCCAAAAAAATCCTCCTGAACAATCGGGAGGATTTTTTTGGTCTATGGCACAACAACCACCCTGTCGCCCTGGCTGTGAGCCGCGAATGCCGGTGAATAAAAACTTTGGAAATTGGCATAGCCATTGGCAAAATTACCAGCGCGCGTTGCAATCAACGAATATTCAATCACATATTTGCCTTTGGGTAAATAGCCAAAAAAGAAATCGGTGCTCAGATCGTTCACAGCCTGATAAAAGCCGGTATTGCCTTCTGTCCTGTAGCCCGAGAGGGTTTCGACCGGTTCAAAAGCAGCGGCATGATAGTCTTTCAGGTGCATAAACTCCATCTCACGATCTGTCTCGATAATGAGTCTGACGCGAACACCATCACCGATATGAATCGGATTTCCCTCAACCGGTATCAAGGTTTGCCGGGACTGCTCCGGTTTTTCGATGAAAAGTTGACGACTTACACCAATCTGCGATAAGGAAGATTTCACCTGATCAATAGGCACAATGAACTGACGGAAAACGCTCCCCCAGGCCATAGCCTGATTGGGATTTTCGAGGGTTATTGGGCTGAGCGAAGGCGTGATATCGTTTCCTGTCCATTGTTTCGACACATATCCGGTTCCGGCTTCGGTTTCGCCCATTGCGAGAGGCTGTGTGCCAAGCACAACTTTTACGTATTGCTGTCCTTCGGTCGGGTTTTTATCCGGTTCAAGAAGCAGGGCATAAACAGCTTCGGCGGTAGCGCGGTTTGTTTCCCAGCGGTTGGTCTGTTTGTGGAGGAGCAACCATTGCCGGAGATCGTTGGTAAAATTCTTATCGTCCGAAATGGTCTCAAACGCTTCGATGAGAAGCGCCTGTGTACCAATGAGGCCGTGGCCGCCCCCGGCATGAAGCTCGGTTTTCCACCATCTGCCCTTCAGCGGATCATAAAGGGATTTTTCTTTTAAAGAAGCTATTATCTGCCGTGCGGCTTCGGTTTTCCCATTGTTATGCAAAACAATGGCTGCAATTGCCTGATTATCAATGCCCGATTTTTTCCAGTCAGTAGCCACATGATCCATCAGGAACGACCAAACCTCCGATGGAGCAGGCTTCAGCAAATTCGGAGAAAGCAAACTGCGTGCATAAAGATATTGGAGATGAAAATCGGTCAGAGAATAATTTTTCAGACTGTTTTTGGACTTCATACGATCATAATCGGTCAACACTTCCTGATCCAAAAATTCAACGGCCATTGTCAGAATGTTGTTGAGCAAGGCATTATCGGCTTCATAAGCTCCTAACCGTGCCAGACGAGCCATTCCGGCCACAATCTGCATGCTGATGCTGCGATTGCCGTGCATTCCCGGAAACCAGCCCCATGAGCCATCCGGAAGCTGTTGCTGTTTCAGCTTTTGGAGCATCTGTTCTTTTTCGTAGCTCATGCGGTTGAGGTCGAAAAGGAGCGCAATCTGTTGCTGCTGGCGGGTTTCGTCTGTTGCCTCTAACACCCAGGGAGTTTCGGAGAGAAGAACCGATTTAAGATGTTCATCTTTTTCAAGCTTTGAAAGCAGAGCCTGAGGTTGCTGGTTTTGCCAGATGCGGATGACACTCATCGTTTCGGGAAGACTTGAGGCAATATGCGCTGCAAGACTGTTGGCATAGAAACGATAGAAAAGCTGGTCGCTGTTTTCGTGCTCTTTCTGTTCGAGCCAGGGAAGCGCTTGCAGGGCATACCAAACAGGGTTGGAAACGATATCGAGCCGCAGGAGTTGATTCCCGGCCTGTTCAAGGCCCTGAATGGTGAAAGTTTTGGTAGTGTTGGCCGGAACGAAAAGAGCCTGAGCTTCGGTAATGGCAACTCCTGCCGGAAGCACAGGGATGACATTGGCCTCGCTGTCGCTGAAAGTGCCGGCCGTAACGCTGAGGTTCACATTGAGCAAAGGATTGTTTCCGTCAATAACAATGGACCACTGCACCATCGTGCTTTCACCGCTTTTGAGGTTGAGAAAGGCTTTGTCATTTGTTTCGGGTTTCGCCAATACAGTACCGTTTGAAGCATCAGTGATCTGCAATCTGGCAATGCCTGAAAGCGTCACTTCCGAAGTGTTGACAATTTTGGCGGCAATAAAAGCCGTGTCGCCTTGTCTGAAAAAACGCGGCAGATTAGGCACAACCATCAAAATCTTCGATGCGGTGATTTCCGTTTGGCTCAGGCCGCTCTGCATCTCATTGTTGTGTGCCAAAATCATGAGCTTCCAGCGGGTGAGGGCATCAGGCAGACGAAAACTGAATTTTGCAATTCCCAGTGAATCGGTCTGAAGCTGTGGGTAGAAGAAGGCTGTTTCACGAAAATCGTCGCGAAGATAGCTCAGCGTAGCCGCTGGCGGTGTAGCCGGTATAATCGGGCTGTTTTTTTCTGCTGCATCGTCTGCCGATAACAACATATCGCGTTGCATCCCCTCGGCAAGAGCTGTTTTTGCCATCAACGGCATGGGTCGCCCATAACCAAACCGATTGATGTTCAGTCCGTACCAGTTGATCTCGGGTGTGACCGGCCACCAACCGCTCTGTTCGGGATAGGGATAGGACGACAGCAGATTACCCGATTCGGGCATAAATCCATTGTCGGCCGACCAGGGCCGGGGAAGAGATCTCCAGGGCAAGACATCGAACGACCAGTTGTGGGGAGCAAAAACATCGAGCGAGGCATCATACATGGCGGCCAGCACCTCGGCTTGTCTGCCTTTGCCGGTTAGGTCTTTCACCGCTATCGTCCAGGTTTCCGAACTGCCGGGCGTCAGCCGGTCGCGATGGGTTTGAAGGCTGACTTCAAGTTTTTTGTTATCGAACGGAATATTGAGCTCTAAGGCAATATTATTCAAGCTGTTGTGGCGAATAAAAATAGCTTCAAAACTGAGCTTTCCACGCATATCCTCGGTGATCACCAAGGGGATAGATTTCAATTTATTGCTGATGGTCAGCCACTTGGAATAAATAGTTTTATCTGACGAACGGATTTCAACCAACACTCTGTTTCCGGTCTCGGCTGAACCGACAAAAAAGAAAACAGTATCGCCGGGATGAGCCGTTTTTTGACTCAGATAAGCCCAGCCGAGGGCTTTGACCGGCATGGCTGATTTCTTTTTGTTAAACAGTTCAAAGCGCTGAGAATAAGTTACTTCTTTACCATAAGCATCCAAAGCCTTCAGCTCTAAGAGATATTCGCCGGCAGGCCATTGTGTGGCGTTTTCGGGAAATAATGCCGACTGACCCGGCACGAATTTTTTACCTGACCAGACAGTTGTTGACGGCCGCTCTTTTCCCTTTTCTTTGGGCTGGAAGTCATCATAAGGAAACAGTTGCTGCATTTTCCCGTCCGGGATAAACTGGCGGTCAACGGCTTCCCAGATCGGTTTTCTGAGAATACGTTTGTTGGGTTCAATCAGGCTGATCCGAATGTTGATTTCGGCATCTACACTTTGATGTTGGGCGTTGTAGAGGCTGATGGTTTGCTTACTGATTTCCGTGATGTCGGCAATTTCCTCCAAAGTAGTTTCAAAAAACAAGGCCTGGTCGCCAATGGAAAGGTTGAGTGTGGCGCTTTGGGTTTCACCGTTGCGGTCGGTTACATCGGCAATCACCTCAAAGTTGTAAAGCTGAAAAGGCAATTCCTGCTTTTCACCTCCAATGGCATCGAAATGGAAATTGAAACTCCCCTTTTTGTCGGTTTGCAGGCTCCCCTGTGCTACGACAATTTTTTCCTGTTTGAAAGCCGGTAACCACCAATACCCGCGATAAGGCATCACCAAACTCCGCAATACGCGGTAGTTCACTTTGACGCTGTCGAGCGGATATCCGGCAAAGGCCTTTGCGTTCCCTTCCACGTTTACGTTCTCACCTAAGCGGTATTGTTGTCCGCCGGTTTTGAGACTCACTTCAAACGAAGGTCTTTTGTACGATGCCACCTCAATGGTGACAGAGCCGTTTTCGTTGCCGATGCGCCAGGTGCCCGGAAGCTGATTTTGCGGGATGGTAAAGCTGCCTTCAAACGAGCCGCAGTGGTTGCTGACGCGTTCGATCTGCCCGACTTCTCGGCCGTTGGCATCGAAAAATTTCAGGCGGGTGGGGACTTCTTTCACGGTTTGCCAGGGGCCATTGCCTTTTCGCTTGAGGGAGATACCTTTGAAATAAACCGTTTGTCCCGGACGATAAATACTGCGATCGGTGAAGAACCAACTGCGTTGTTGTTCTCGTTCTGTAGCCGTCAAAACGTTGATATCAAAATAGTTATTGCTGAAAAGGGTGTCGTTTCGGTCATAAGCCTCAATGAAATAGGCCTGGCGTTGGTCGTTGATCTGTTCTGGGCCAAACTGAAACGAGCCTTTGCTGTCGGTAACAAGTTGGATTTTTTCGATGGTGTTGAATTGCCGTTTTCGGTAATCATATTCGCGTCCCATCACACGGATTTGTGCTTTGGCAACAGGCTTCCCGCTTTCCCTGTCGAGCAGAAAAAACAAGTTGTCGCTGCCATTTTTACGGCTGATAAACGAAAGCCGGCTCACCTGAAATGTGAGAAAAGTGGTGATACCGCCCGTGTTGAACTGTTTGGTGTCGGAGGCCAAAAGCAGGTATAGCCCAGGGGGAAGGGGCGGCAGATCAACGATGGCCGAATGTTGACGATAGTCTGATTCAAAAGGCAGCGACATATTTTTCTCCACCAACGGATTCAGATTGACCAATGCCTGAAGGCGCATTTTTTCGTCAGGCAGTTCCATGATGCGAGTAAGAATGTTGCTACTGATGCTGACAATTCGGAATGAGGGTTCCGTTACATTGCGATAGCTCATCCGCAGGGCAATGGGGCGTGCAGGCAACACCACCCGCTGAACGGTAATGCTGAGTTCTTTGGCCCTGATGTTTTCGCTCAACTGCCGGCACTGGCTTGCGCCGTGGCTTTGAGGCCAGGCTTCGATGGCCTGATCACAGATTTTTAAAGCCTGTGCATAATCGTTCTTCTCAACATGATCGTTCCCAATCAGAAATGAGGCCCGTGCGGCCGCTACCAATGCACTGGCTTCATGCTCAGAATAAGCCTCCTGAAGCTCACCTAATGCAGCAAAATAGATGGAATCGGTTTCCGGATTGTGGCCGGCATAATCTCTAAGAAAGTCGAAGCGCCGGATATCATTGTACAACAAGGCCGTCACATGATCGCTTCGCAGGTTGGAAAGCAAGAGTTTCTGAATCAGCCGGAGCTCCTGCATCCTTTGGTCAGCCGTAAAAGGAAGGTTCGAGGCCACAAACGAGGCAAGGGGCGCCCATACATTTTCCGGAATCGGAGGCTTTTCGGAAGCCACAATGCTCAGAGCAGCATCCCTGTTGCGATAATAGTTGAGCGCACGGCCTGCAACGAAGTCGAACAAGGTAGGCTGAAGCACAAACTGCTCTTTATCAGTACTCTCGAGAATATCGCCCCAATGTTCGAGCGCAATGGTATCCATTGCCGATTGTGCATTCAGACTCTGTTCAAAATGATAGGAGATCGAGTTCCGAAAATGAGAGACATCCCATTCGCGCAAATCAGCGGGAGGCTGCGGCGATGAAACCGTCCCCCGGTCGAGGATCTGATAGCGGTTTTGCTGATAGTAGAACCAATACATCTCGGCAATAAGGGAGTGAATGAGCGCTGCCGATGGCTTGTCAAGCAACGGAAGCTGTTCCTCGGCCTGAGCGATGGCTTTTGACAAATGATTTTCCTCGTAAGAGGCCATCTGACCCGACTGGAACAGCAGAGCGCGAATAAACTCGATATTGTTTTTTTCGCTCAATGCCTTGTTCCGGATGACATCTGCAATTTCAAAGGCCGTTTTCGGCAACCCGTCGTCAGCGGCTTTGAGCGCCTTTTTCCAGAGTAGTGCGTAATCGGACTCCTGTGCCCCAAGATGTATATGCAACATCACGGAAATAAGGATGAGAAGTATAGAAGGCTTTGTGTACATGGCAATTCTAAATTTTGTAAATGTTTGGAGGATCACTCGCTTTTCGGTTTTGCAAAGATGGCAAATATCAGGCCAAAAATTTGCTTTCACATGCATTCCTGCCACATTTGTTGCGCCCAGTGCTCCCACATTAGGTCAAACCGAAAATGAACCGAAAAAAATCTTTTGGATTTATTGGCTATCAATCAGTATGGAGTACATCAGGTTCTTTGGCTAAGCATCTTCTTTTCACTGCTTCTCCAAGAAAAATTACTCAACCCCAATGGAATGAACAAAAGAAACTAAATTGTAAAACGTTCACATTTTCAATTTCAGAAATCATTCACATCTAGGCTTGACATTAGGAGGCAAAAATTCTGCTCCATTTTCATCAGACCCAACGACAACAGCGCATTAGAGGGATTGTCGCCGATACGTTGACCCGCTTTGAATGAAAAGCAGTCATTGAGTAAAGCAAACATCTTTTAAAGTTCTTTTGTAAAACGCTTTCCCTCGCCTTTGACAAATCCGTTGTGCAACAGATATGCCTGATGGCGTGGATGGGTGGTTTCGGCCAGAATATGCTGAATTCCTTCACCGGCAAAAATTTCTTTCAAAGTATCATAAACAAATCGTCCGTTCTTGAAGTCGCGATAGGCCGGCGTCACATAGTCGAGCAGCACCTCAAGATGTCCCCCTTCGGTTCTGTTCCCGACAAACAGTCCGGCTACCACCATATTTCGCAAAACGAAATAGTAAACATTCTGCCGGTCGGCGTTGAGATGAAAATCGGGGAAAAAATGGTGGATATCCTGCTGATGGAAACGGATAAACCGCAACATATAACCATCGTCAGGGCGCACCTCAAGCAGATGGAAATGCTCTTTTGTGCCAAATATCCTGACTAAATAATACACGTCAACTGCAACGATAAAGGCATTCATGATTCCAACGGGAAAAGCGCCAATGACAAAGCCATAAATAGAAAAAAGGGCAGCACCGATCAGATTGACAATTCTGAACCATGCGATGGAGTTGAGCGCCATAGAAAGGGCAATGATTGCCGAAGCGAGATAACCGATCAGTTCAAGAAAAAAATTCGTGTCCATAACAAAAAGGGGATTCATTTTACAGCTCTTGCAATTGAAGCGCGTGTGAAGCTTCTATGCCTGCCGAAGCTGTATTTTCGATTTCACCAATTGCGATAAGCTTTCATAAGTATGCTGTCCGGGATGGATCGGATCGAGAAACTCAACACTGATTTTTTTCCAGGGTCGCGGAAAATAATGTCCTCTTGGCAAAGCTTCAAAAGCGCCTTTGATGGATACCGGAACAATGGGGACATTCAGCTCGCGACTCAGAATGGCAAAGGTTTTTTTAAAATCGCCCATTTTTCCGTTGAAAGTGCGCGTTCCCTCAGGGAAGATAATGATCTTTTTATTGCTTTTGAGCACTTCGCCCATCTTCTGTATGGATTCTTTCAGGTTGTTATTCAGATCCATGATGATGATATTGTTGCGGTTGGCTAAAAACTTGAGCCATGCTTGTCTGATATGCTTTTCTTTGGCATAAAAATAAGTTTTTCTTACCTGTCCGAAACGCAGATAGGAGGCCACAAACAGCCCGTCGAAGAAGCTCTGGTGATTTGGAGCCAGAATGCAGGGGCCATCAGGAATTTTCTCCATCCCGGTGGATTTGAACCTGAAATAAGTCTTAAAAAATGCACGCGATAACCACAGGGCGATGTGACCTGTGAGCCAAGTTTCGGGAAGCTTGAGCGTCACTTTCTCATGCAAAATATCTTTCCAGTTCACCTGTGCCTCTTCGATGCGTGTCAACCGTTGGTTTACCCATTGGCTCAGACTTCTCACATCGGAAAAACCGGCCATTTGGTGTGGCTCGGGCGACACCCCGAAAGTCTGTTGAAGGTAGCTCTGAAAACTCACCTTATCTAAGGAATCGAGGCCAAGGTCAAACTCAAGATGATGCGATGGTTTCACTCTTCTTTCTTTTTCCTTTTCGAGATAGCGGGCAATCAATGCATACACTTCGTCCATCGGTTGTTCGGTTTCGTTATCAATGGCCATCTCTTCCTTCTTTGCCAGATCGGCCAGCTTAAACCGCTGCAACTTTCCCAATCGTGTGCGTGGTAACTCGTTGTGAATCACACGGATCCCCATGATTTTTTTATAAGTCGAGACCTTGCTGTTGAACGGTTCAATCACTTGGGTACGAAGCAGTTTTTCTATAGCTTCCTCATTTAGACCGGTACAATATTCAGGTTTTGGGACAAGGATTGCCTGTATCTGTTCATTCGCATAAAACACCCCTGCATCAGACAGCATTGGAGATTTCATCAGTTCGTCCTCCAACTCAGCAGGGCTCACATTTTTGCCATTTGACAGGACGATAATTTCTTTTTTACGACCGGTGATATACAGGAACCCTTTCTTGTCTAAGTATCCCAGATCGCCGGTAAAAAGCCAACCTTCTTTGAGCACTTCGGCGGTCTCTTCCGGTTTACCAAAATAGCCCTGCATGATGTTGCCTCCCGAAGCGGTGATTTCGCCGTCCACGATACGGATGCTTGTCCCGTGCATGGCTTCGCCCGGCGAGCCGATAACTACCCTGCCGGGTCGTGTGAAAGTGATCATGGGAGCTGCTTCGGTCATACCGTAACCTTCGAGCACATCAAAGCCCAAAGTTTTAAAATCTTGCCCGACAGCCGGATCTAATGCAGCGCCGCCCGACACCAAACTCTCAACTGCTCCCCCAAGTTTTTTGTGAACAGCGCCAAAAACCTTTCGCGAAAAGGCCGGCGATTGTAGCTTTTCGGCCAGCCGGAAAAGGTTCCGTGCAGCAAAACTCTGGTTAATCTTGTCCATGATCCCTTTGCGGATGGCAGCATACAGCCGCGGCACCCCGATGATGATGGTGATTTTGTTTTGGTGGAGAGTGGCCATGATATCTTCGGAAGCCATCGAAGGGCTGATAGCAATGGATGCACCTACATATAAAGGAACGACCATGGTCCCCATCAACGGGAAAATATGGTGTAGCGGCAACAACACCATCACTCGCGATTGACCCTTGAAGATTGGAATATGTTTTGAAACTGCATCAACATTATGCAACAGGTTGGCAAAGCTAAGCATCACGCCTTTTGGGCTTCCGGTGGTTCCCGAAGTGTAAATCAGGACAGCCGTCTGATTCAGGTCTGCTTGCACGAGCTGTCGGTTTCCGGCCGGCCTGAGCGCTTCTTCGTGTTCATCAATCAGGATAAGCTTTGCATTGCTTGCTGCCGCTTCCATCGCCCGAAGTATCACTTCGAGCTGTTCTTTGCCGCAAAAAACCACCTTTGGCGTACAATCGGCAAGCATATAAGCCACCTCATCCACCGTGGCCATGAAATCAATGGGTACCGCAATGGCACGATGTTGCCAGGCAGAATAAAAAGCCGGAATATAACCGAGCCGGTTTGTGGAAAATATCACCACACGCTCGCCTGCTTCTACCTCATAAAGCGAGGCAAAGTGCAAAATGCTTCCAATCAGTTCGTCGTAGCTAATGGTTCTGCCTGACAATAAAACAGCGGCTTTTGAGCCATGATTCCGTATCATAAAATGCACGTATTAAGATGGTTAAGTAGCTGAGATAGTTGGTCATCAGGCATTGCCGCGATATCCAAAAGCCCGTCTATAATGCGTGCAAATGTAAAGGAAATAAAGGGCTCAATCGAATGAATGTATAAATGAATCGCTAAATAGAGCTTATTCTGAGATGAACCGACCTGTCAACACCAACTTCAAATCAGCCGGAACCTTCGTTTTAGACTCCTATTATTGAAATATTGCGGCATTTATTAGATTAAACAAATTAAACAGCTAAATACAAACAATTGTATATTAGATATTTAATACTTTTTATGAATTATTTATGAGGCAAAAAAATGATCATTAGAGTTAAACAACATCTACATTTACATCATCACAAACCTTAATTTTTCAAAACCGAAATATTATACTTGATCATCCACTTCATATTCACTAAACAAATTCAATTATGAAAACTACTTTTACTCTTTTTGCACTGATGCTCAGCCTTTCGGTTTCGGCCCAGCTCACTTTTACCCAATCGAGCTTTTCGGATTGGGTACTCACCGTTGACACTGCCCGGAGCATCGCTCCGCAGCCATCTTATCCCGAACTTTCACCCGGACTCAATATGTTCTGGGATTTGAGTAATGTGACCTACACTGACACCAATTTCATGTATCCACATCTGCCCGTTTCCAATCCTGCGTTTCCGGAGGCTGCCTTTCAGGACGGGCTGATTTATTACATCAACCCAGTCCTAAAGTACGACTTTCATCCGGTCGGAGCTCTGAAACCTGATGGGTTCGCCTATTTCGGGCAACGCGTTGAGCGCCAAGCCTTTTCGTTGACTTCAATTTCGGGAGGTCCGACCGACTCACTCGTCTTTCCGGCACAGAACATCCACTACTCCAGCATTGAACATACGATTCCTTTTCCGGCAACCATTGGTACCTCTTGGAGTTCAAACTACTCTTTTGCAACAGATTTTTCGGTCACCGTTCAAGTCTTTCAGTTGCAAAATGCTCCATGTATCCGCAAAACGCATATCATAGAACATGACAGTGTGGCCGGCTGGGGCAAGATGCGTGTGAAAGGAAAAGACGGCACCATTTCGGGTGATATTGATGTGCTGATGGTCAGGGGGATTTCAACACAAATTGACAGCTTTTTTCTGTATGGCCAGCCCGCACCTCCCAGCATGCTTACCGCATTCGGACTGACCCAAGGACAGGTTACACAGGAATTTGAAACGAAATTCTACCGCGAAAACGAACTCACTCCACTATGCTTTGCCCGATATAGGGACAATAGTTATTCATCCGCAAAAGTTAAATATATCCGTGTTCATATAAACAGACAGAACACTGCTACCGGTCTGTTAGATCAGAAAAACATCAGCAAAACTAAAATTTTTCCCAACCCTATTGTGGCAGGCAATCCGATTCAGATTCAGTTGCCAGACCGGATAACAACCTCACTCTCATATACCATCGTGAACTCTGCCGGACAAATCGTGGCCCGAGGCATCCTTCAGGCCATCAACGGGCAGGCACAGATTTCTAACCTCGGCCAGCTCAGCCGGGGGCTGTATTATGTGCGCCTATGGGGAGCCGATGGAGCGATTTCTTCGTTACCTCTCAGCGTTCAATAATCAACGGCTCGAAAATCAACCTTGTTCAACCCCGGTCATCGGATCGGGGTTTTTTGGTTTTTCAGGCCATCGGAGCATTGTTAAAACCGATGATAATCGTGTTCAGATTCACCGGCTTTGTGTTTTTCTGCTACTGAAAAGTCAGACAGAAAGCCTTACCTTTGCAGCCATCAATCAATGTTTTGTTTATGGAAAAACAAAAAACATCCGATGAGCGTATACGTGTCGGCATCACTCATGGCGACATCAATGGTATTGGCTATGAGATCATCCTCAAGGCTTTATCCGATATTCGCATGCTCGAACTTTTCACTCCGATCATCTACGGTCATTCGCGCGTGGCCTCTTTCTATAAGAAAAATCTGAACCTTGCCGAGCCCAATTTCAATATTGTGAAAGAGGCCGGGCAGATTCACCCGAAAAGGGTCAATCTGATCAACTGCAGCGAGCAGGATCTTTTGGTTGAAACAGGTAAGAGCACTGCGCTGGCAGGCGAAGCTGCTTTTCAGGCTTTAGAGATGGCTGTGTCCGACTTGCAAAACGACCTGATTGACGTGTTGGTAACGGCTCCTATCAACAAGCATAATATCCAGTCGGCCAGCTTCAACTTTCCGGGACATACCGAATATTTAGCGGAAAAGACGGGTGGCGAACCACTCATGTTGATGATTTGGAACAACCTGCGTGTGGGAACTGTAACTGGTCATCTCCCCCTAAAAGAGGTAGCTTCAAAGATTACTTCTGAACTCATCCTGCAGAAGCTCACTATCCTCAACCGCAGCCTTTTCTACGATTTTGGCATTCAAAAACCCAAGATTGCCGTGCTTGGGCTCAACCCTCATGCCGGCGATAGCGGGTTGTTGGGCAACGAAGAAAACGACCTGATCATTCCCGCCATCAAAAAAGCACGAAAAGAAACCGACATTTTGGTTTACGGGCCTTTTGCCGCCGATGGGTTCTTTGGTTCGGGAAGCTGGAAACGCTACGATGCCGTTTTGGCCATGTACCACGATCAGGGATTGGCACCTTTCAAGAGCATTGCTTTCGATGAAGGCGTAAATTTCACTGCCGGGCTGCCTTACGTACGCACTTCTCCTGCTCATGGCACGGCTTACGAGCTTGTCGGGAAAAACGAAGCCTCGGAAGAGGCTTTCAGGCAAGCCATCTACACCGCCATTGACATTGAACGCAACCGCCGACAGCAGGCCGAGCTGGAATCCAACCCGTTAGTTAGGACATCCTTGCCGGGATAATCTGACCATGACAGCCGCCAAACCCTATCCACTCGCCGAAATTGTCCGCATCATCGGGGCTAATCTTCACGGCGGCTCAACCGAAGGCTATGCCATCGGGCGCCTGCTGACCGATAGTCGCCAGCTCGTGAGCCCTGATGACACCCTTTTCTTTGCATTGAGGACAAAAAAGAACGATGGTCACCGTTTTATCGGTTCGGTAGTGGAACAGGGTGTCCGTTGTTTTGTGGTCGAACAGCTCCCTTCGGATGCCATCCTGACGATGAGTGATTGCCGTTTCCTGCTTGTCAACAACAGCCTCGATGCCCTTCAACAGCTTGCAGCCCATCATCGCAGCACCTTCGAAGCCACAGTGATCGGAATCACGGGGAGCAACGGCAAAACCATAGTCAAAGAATGGTTGCATCAACTCCTTGCACCCGACTTTTCAGTCGTCAGGAGTCCTAAAAGCTACAACTCCCAAACAGGCGTTCCGCTGTCGGTCTGGCAGATTGAACCGACCCACACCCTTGCCATCTTCGAAGCAGGCATCTCTGAGCCTGGCGAAATGGAACGCCTTGAGAAGATCATTAAACCTTCTATCGGCCTGCTGACCAATATCGGGCCGGCTCATGGCGAGAATTTCAAAAATATTGAACAAAAAATCGACGAGAAACTTCGGCTTTTCACCCATGCCAACACCTTAATCTATTGTGCTGATCAACCTTTCGTTCGTCAGGCCATCGTCCGTGCCGGGCTTGATCATCAAAGCCGGCTTTTTTCATGGAGCCGTACCACAGCAAAGGCCGACGTTTATGTGTCGGACATCGAAAAACTAGCACACCAGACCCGGTTTACGGTGGAAGCCAAAGGGCAGAGATTTTGTTTTTCGATACCATTTACCGACGAAGCAGCCGTTGAGAACGCCCTGCATTGTGTCGCCCTTATGGTATTGCTCGGATACCCTGCCGAAACCATCAGCCGGCGGATGCCCCATCTGACGTCGGTAGCCATGCGCCTTGAGCTGAAAGAAGGATTGAACAACTGCACCCTTGTCAACGACAGCTATAACAGCGACCTACATTCTTTAGCCATTGCCCTCGATTTTCTGAAACAACAAAATCAGCACCCATCGCGCACCCTGATTTTGTCGGACATTTTAGAAAGCGGAATTGCAGAAACCGAATTGTATCAGGAAGTTGCGGCATTAGTTCAGGCAAAAGGTATCCGGCAATTGATTGGCATCGGTCCGGCATTAATGCGACAATCTACGCTGTTTCAATTGGAAGACAAGTCGTTTTTCGCGACTACCGAAGCTTTTCTGCAAAGCTCCGGCCACCTTGCTTTCCGCGACAGCAGCATCCTCATCAAAGGCGCCAGGGTGTTTGGCTTCGAGAGAATCAGCCAGTTTCTTCAACAGAAAGCTCACGAAACCGTGCTCGAAGTCAATCTGAACAATCTGATTTCTAACCTGAACTACTACAAGTCGTTACTGCCCGAAAAGGTGAAGCTGATGGTGATGGTCAAAGCGTTCAGCTATGGCAGCGGGAGTTACGAGATTGCTAACGCACTCCAGTTTCACCATGTGGATTACCTCACGGTGGCTTATGCCGATGAAGGCATTGAGCTTCGCAAAGCCGGCATACGCCTACCCATCATGGTGATGAGCCCCGAAGAACACAGCTTCGATGCCATGCTGACCAACGAGTTGGAACCAGAGATTTTCAGTTTCCGCACCCTCAGCCTCTTAGAAGAAGCTCTTGGCCGGATTGTTGAAGGTTCGCGCAAGGTGAAGATTCATTTGAAGTTGGACACCGGCATGCACCGTTTGGGGTTCGGTACTCAGCCCGAAGAGCTTCGGCAACTTGCCCGTCACATTGCTGCCAACGACCGCCTACAGGTGGCCACGGTGTTCTCGCATCTGGCGGCAAGTGAAGACCCTTCCCATGACACTTTTACGCGCCAACAGATCAATCAGTTCTGTGACGCATGTACACTTTTAACAGACGAACTTGGGTATTCGTTTGACCGACACATCCTCAACTCGGCCGGCATTGTCCGCTTCCCCGAAGCAGCCTGCGAAATGGTGAGGCTCGGCATCGGCATATATGGCGCTGCACCTGAGAGTAATGGGAAGCTCGCCCATGTGTTGTCGCTTCGCTCGATCCTGAGCCAGATCCGGCTTGTTGCCGCCGGCGACACCGTAGGCTATGGCCGACACGGCATCGTGCAAACTGACACGCGCATTGGCGTTGTACCTGTGGGTTATGCCGACGGATTACCCAGAAGTCTTTCCAACGGGAAAGGTTATCTTTTTGTGAAAGGCCACAAGGTGCCTATCATAGGAGATGTGTGTATGGATATGTGTATGGTTGACCTGAATGGCATTGTAGCCGTCGAAGGCGATGAAATAGTGGTGTTCGACAGCCGCGAATCGCTGATGAGCCTGGCAGAAGCTGCCCAGACTATCCCTTACGAAATATTGACCCGTATCTCGCGAAGAGTGAAACGGGTGTATTTCCAGGAATAAATGCTATTACCAAAAAAGGTACCTGAAGCACAATATTTTAAATATCAATATAATTGAAATTGAATCTTCCTGTGTCTGAATCAAGGATTATGGTTGCTTACAATCCCATGTAATCCTTCGTGAAAATTGGTCAACAACCTCAACTTTCGCCTGTAATCTTAGAATAGGTCAGTAACTGTTGATAATGAACACGGCAATCATCTCAACAGATTGAATTTCAATGACTCCTTTGTTTTCGACAATCATATCAGCCTAAACCCCAATTCTGTTTTTCTACCTACTATATTTCAGGAATTCTTTAAAGAAGTCCAACGACAGAAAGCAAAACCTATTTTTAGTTGAAAACCCTGAGCATCCCGCCAAAATAGCTGGTGTGATATTGTGTCATCGGATATTTCCCTTCGCCATCGAAGATACTTCCGTCGAGCAACGAATAAAGCGTGCCCGTACACTTGTCTTTGGCAAACGGGTAAAACTCATCCACAACCAAACGGGTGCATACATTGTCTTCACAACATTTGTTCGGATCGTTGGGAGGCATCCGTTCAAAAGCCACAAACTCATCGAGGTTTATGCGATGTACAATGATACCACGACTGGGCGGTTCGGCTGTGAGATACATCCAGCCGCCGGCCGTGTTCAGCGGCTGGTAAATGGTTGAATTGGGGTCAATGGTAAAATTGATGTACGCTTGCGGGATGTTGGGATTAGGCTCTTCTTTGCGACAAGCCGTCAGAAGCAAGGCCATCGCCACGACAGAAAGCGCTAAAACGAAAAGGTTTTTTCGCCCTTCACCTTTATAATATAACAACATCCGTTTTTGCATCCTTTCGGGTTCTTAGGTTTACAAAATTAACGCTAATTTTGTTGATGAATTGTATGCAACGGTGCAAAGTCTTTCTGTTTCTTGCCTTTGCGGGTGCGGTTTTGTTTGCCGCCCCATCCTGTGCACGCCTTGACAAATACCGTACGCAGCGCAAAAACATCAGGGTAGAACAAAAGGCACGAAAAGCCGAACAAAAAGCATATCAACAAAAAGTGAAGGCGCATTTCGAAAGACAGTCAGACGAAACGAGGGCCATGATGAAACAAACGCGAAAGAAGAACAAAAAATTCCTGAAACACTTCAAAAAGAAACGCTATTAGCATGAATAGACGGCCAACTTTTCATCGTTGTTTGAGCTGGATTCTCGCTTTTTTAGCCTGGGTACCATTGTCATTGCCTGTTTTTTCACAAAACAACCTCTATTTCGACCGGCTTCAGTCGGAAAACATCCGCGTAGAACAAGGTCTGAGCCAAAACACCGTATCGGCCATTGCTCAGGACAGCGATGGTTTTTTGTGGATTGGCACCTGGGACGGGCTGAATAAATACGATGGATATGGATTTCAGGCGATGAACAAAGAGAACGGCCTGACCAATGAAACCATACGGGCGATTTATTTGTTAGGTAAAACCCTGTGGGTAGGCACCGAAAATGGCCTCAATGCCATTGACATCACAACTGGCGCCGTGAAACAGTTCTTTCATATTCCCGGCGATACTACCAGCCTGAGCGACAACTGGATCAACCATCTGACTTCCGACCATCGCGGCTTTTTATGGGTCAGCACCCGCAAAGGCCTCACTGAGCTGAACCCCGAAACGAATAAGTGTGTTCAGATTTTCAGTCGTGAATATGGCAACCCCATCCGAAGTAATTATTTCAATATGCTGCTTCAGGATCAAAATTTCGACTATTGGATTGCCACAAATAACGGACTGCTTTTTGTCGAACATCTGAGCTTAAAAGCCACACGATACCTTCATTCGCCGCTCGACACCACCTCGCTACCCGACAACCAGGTGAATTGTATTGCCCAGGATGAGCATGGGGCTATCTGGCTTGGTACAAAAAACGGTCTGGCGCGGTTCGACCGTACAAGTGGAAGATTTATCGTTCCCAACCATCCTTTTTTCCGACAGGAACCCAACCCACAGAAAGAAATTCTGAGCCTCTTTTTCGATAAAAACCAAACTCTTTGGGCCGGTACAAACGGGCAAGGATTAATTTGTTACAAGCCCGAAATCAACAATCTGGTCGTCAGTACCCATCAACCAAACCGCATCTTCAGCATCAGTGACAACCGCATCTTCAGCATCTTTCAGGACAGGCAGGGTGTAATGTGGATCGGCAGTTTCAGCGGCCTGAACCGCTTGAATGTGAACGCCCCCCATTTTCGCACCCATCGTAGCGACCCCCAATACCCTAACAGCCTGTCCAATAACTCCGTGTGGGCCTTTGAAGAAGAAGATTCAGGCGAGGTGTGGATTGGTACCGAGAATGGCATCTCTATCCTGAACCGAAAAACCGGCAACTACCATCACCTCATGCATCAGCCCGGCAACAAAAATTCCCTGCCCGGTAACCAGATACGGACTATCCGGAAAGATGAAACCGGGAAAATGTGGATCGGCACCCGCTACAACGGACTCACTTGCTACGACCCGGTGAAAGAGCGTTTTACACATTACCAAAACAACCCACAAAACCAGGCTTCGCTGCCTGATGACTTTGTACTTTCGGTGGCTACTGCCGATTATCCCTACATCTGGATTGGAACGGACGGAGGACTGAGCAGGCTCAATGCCCAAAGCGGACTTTTTGTCAATTATTTGCATCAGCCGGATGTTGACGGCAGTCTTCCGAACGACAAGGTTTACGATCTGTTGATTGACTCTAAAAAACGGCTGTGGGTTTGTACAGCCGACGGGCTTGCACTTTACCGACCTGAAACTGACGATTTTGTTACCTTCCAGATTGCCGCTACAACCGGACAACACGAAACACTGACCATCAATAAGTTCTTTTCGATTCGTGAAGGGCACGATGGTGTATTCTGGCTCGGGACACGCGGAGGTGGTCTCGCCCGATTTGAACCCGAAACCGGAAAATTCAAGGTGTTTACGAGTCATGACGGGCTGCCCAACAACATCACTTATCTGGCCATAGAAGACTTGAAAGGCGATCTGTGGATTACCTCAAACTGGGGATTGACAAGGTTTTCGCCTCAGCAGGAACAGTTCACCAATTACGAAGTTACCGATGGTCTTCAAAGCAATGAGTTCAACTTCAATGCCGGCATGAGGGCTGCCAACGGCGAGCTGTTTTTTGGCGGGATGAACGGATTCAACAGCTTCTTCCCCGAAGAAATCAGCGTAAACACTTCGCCTCCGGTCATACAAATCACCAAATTCAAACTCTTCAACACCCTGCAGAACAGGAAATTAAGAGATGGAGATACCCTTGCCTTGAAATTCGATGACAATGTTTTTTCATTTGAGTTTGCCGCGCTCGATTTCAATAACCCTTCAAAAATCAAATACCGTTATATGCTCGAAGGCTATGACAACGGTTGGATTGAACGAGATGCCGGACAGCGTTTTGCCGAATATGCCAAAGTAAGCCCCGGAAATTATGTTTTCAAAGTAACAGCCTCAAACAGCGACGGTTATTGGAACGAAAAAGGCCTAGGGCTGATGGTAATTATCAGACCGCCCTGGTACGGAACCTGGCTCTTCCGTTTTTCTATGGCTTTTTTGGTCATCTTCCTCATCTATCTTGTGGTGTTTTTGCGTATGAAAGCCATCCGACGAAAACACGAGGCCGACTTGAAGTTTGTTGCCCTCGAACGGCAACTTTTCGAGTTGGAACAAAAGGCTCTGCAACTTCAAATGAACCCTCATTTCCTGTTCAACTCACTCAACAGTATCCAGAGCTTTATTGTAAACAACGACATGAGCAATGCCATCTATTATTTGTCGAAGTTCTCACAACTCATGCGTCGAACCCTTGCCAATTCGCGCGAAAGCTATGTCCCTCTTCGCGACGAGCTTCAAGCCATTGAACTCTATGTGGAGATGGAGAAGCTCCGTTTTTCAGGTAAGTTCGACTTTCAGCTTGAGGTGGATCCCGAGATTGACGAGAGTTTCATCGAAATACCGCCCATGATCATTCAGCCCTATGTGGAAAACGCCATCCTCCACGGCCTGATGCACAAAACCGAAAAAGGGAACCTCAAAATCGGGCTAAGCCTGCAGGACGAAAACATCATCGTGCTGATTGAAGACGACGGAGTAGGTCGCGAAAGGGCTGCCGAGATACGTCGCGAATCGGGCATCGAACGCAAATCCAGAGGAATGTTGATTACCGGTGAACGCCTTGACATCCTCAACCAATACACCAAAGACACCTATACGGTCCGGGTGATTGACCTCACCAACGAAGCAGGGCAGGCTGCCGGCACACGGGTTATCATCACCATTCACGCCAACAACGGCTGAGCGCATGAAACAAATCCTCCATTCTTCCGGCACATTGAATCAGAAAACGTAAGTTTGCAAAAAGAATCGAAAATGATACGAAGCATTATTGTTGAAGACGAAGTGAAATCGCGCGAGACCCTAAAAGGGTTGCTGAGCATGTTTTGCCCCGATGTGATGGTGGTGGCCGAAGCTGCCGGTGTGCAACAAGGGCGCGAACTCATTGCCAAGCACAAACCCGACCTTGTCTTTTTAGACATCGAGATGCCCGACGGAAGCGGGTTCCGACTTCTCGACCAATCAGCCCCGGCTGACTTTGATGTGATTTTCACCACCGCTTTCGACCAGTTTGCCATCAAGGCCATCCGCTATGCGGCACTCGACTATCTGCTCAAACCCATTGTGCCCGAAGAGCTTCAGGTTGCTGTGGAAAAAGTGAGAAATCACAAACAGAAAAAAAACAATATGAAAAATTTCGAGGTGCTGCTCAACAACATCAACCCCGAAAAAATGGAACAGAAAAAAGTTGTGCTGTCAACGGTCGAGAAAATTCATGTCGTGGAGGTGAACAACATCTTGCGTTGTGAGTCAGACAATTACTATACCCATTTCTATTTTGTTGACGGAGGTCATCTGCTCATCAGCAAGACACTGAAAGATGTAGAAGCCCTGCTTGAAGGCGGAAACTTTATCCGGCCACACAAATCGCACCTGATCAATATTCGATATATCCAAAATTTCAGCCGCGACGAAGGCGGCGTTATCACGTTGACAAGCGGCGATAAAATACCGGTCTCACGCCGCAAAAAAGAAAAAATACTTGAGATTATCCACAATTTGTGAGTATTCATTTCAGCTCACCATAGCGAAACCCAGAGTATCTGATTCCGGAATGTAATCCGTTTTTGTGTAATTTTATCCCTCATAAATCCAAATTTTTGTACGATGGAAGACCTGATTTACGTATTGCTGGCCATTATCTGGCTTTTGTTTTCGGTAGCCAACGCCAAAAAGAAAAAACAACAGGCTGCTCCCACCAAGTTGCCAAAAAACCCTTTGGACGACCTGCTCGACGAGTTTTTACCCAAAGCCCCGACAGCACATTCTACAGAAATTGAAAGTCAAAATATTGATACTCTATCAGATGAGGAAAGCTTTACCGAAACTCTTGAAACGACACAACCCCTTGGTGACTACGATATTTTCAGTGGTGAATGGAAAACCGATACACCCCTCGAAGAAGATGCAAATAACCTGAGTCCGCAGTTATCCTTTCTTCCTGATCAGGACACGGAAACCACGCTCAATATTGTTGAGGAACCCCATCGCCGATTACCTTTCCTCAGCAGGTTTAACCTTCGCGAAGCCATCGTCTATCAGACCATTCTTCAACGGCCGGATTTGTAAAGCTTCAGATTCTTTTTCCCATTTTTTAGCCTTTCCTCTTTTTTTTGTTAAGGAATGTGAAAATCTTTCTATCTTTACCGGCCTTTAACGCACTATTCAGAATAGTATAACATAATTTGTTCCAGTATGTTAAAAAAATTACTAATTACCCTGGGTATATTATTGAGTACCATTACGTTAACGTATGCCCAACAAGGAAGATTACAAGGAAAAGTTTACGAAAAAGGTAGCCGGGAACCCATCTCATTTGCAAACATTATCCTCGAAAACGGGGGTACAATTGTTGGAGGTGCCACTTCTGACTTTGACGGAAACTATGTAATTAACCCCATTCCGCCTGGAAAATACGATCTCAGGGCCACTTTTGTGGGCTACAACCCTGTGCTCGTTAAAGGCATTTCGATTTCGGGTAACCAGATCACTTTCTACGACGTGGTGATGGTGGGCACTTCGATTGACCTTCAGACGGTAGAAGTTGTGGAATACAAGGTTCCTTTGATCTCGAAAGACCAGACCACCAGCGGCGCCAGTGTGACCTCGGAGGAAATCAAAAAGATGCCCAACCGTTCGGCCGATGCCGTAGCCGCCACCGTAGGGGGCGTATTCTCATCGGACGGTGAACGCGGCAACGTGCGTGGTGCCCGTTCAGATGCAACGGCCATGTATATTGACGGTGTACGCGTAATCGGTAACAGCAGTGTGCCACAGTCGGCCATCGAACAGGTTGACGTGATTCTGAGTGGTACACCCGCACAGTATGGCGACGCAACCGGGGGTATCATCAGCGTAACAACCAAAGGTCCCAGCCGTAAGTTTGGCGCAGGCGTCGAACTCGAAACCTCCGAGTTTCTCGATGCTTACGGCCATAACCGCCTGGGTTTTAACATACAAGGACCACTCATCAAAGGCAAGAAAAGAGAAACCGCTCTGCTCGGATTCTTCGTTGCAGGCGATCTGAGATATGGCTCCGATGGCGCCATCTCCGGTATCGGATACTACAAAGCTACCGATGCTACCCTGCAAAGCCTGATCAACAACCCGCTCAGGCCTACAGGACTCGGCTTTGGAACATACCGCAACGGCGAATTTGTTCGTAAAGCTGATCTGGAACACACCAAATCGTCAATGAACACCGGAAACTACAACGTCAACCTTTCCGGGAACATCAACGTCAGAACCACCGAAACCATCAACCTCACCTTCGGTGGAACATACAACATCGCCAAAGGAAATGCTTTCAGCTACAGCGCCTCTTACTTTAACTGGGACAAAAACTACGAATACAACAACAATACCTGGCGCGTTTTCGGTCGTTTCACCCAACGATTCCCCTCGGCAAGCGACAGTAAATCACTGGTCAAAAACCTATATTATTCAATTCAGGCTGACTACACCCGCCAATACAACACCTATGGTGACCCCGACCACTACGAAAACATCTTCGATTATGGATATCTCGGAAAATTCTCGGTTTACAAACAACCAATCTTCCAGAGAGAAAACGTGGAAGTGGACGGAAAAACCTATCACAATGTGATGGTACTCAAAGGTTGGGACAACGACACCTTGGTGAACTGGACACCGGGTACCTTGAACCCCATCGTTTCCAACTATACATCCACCTACTTTAATACCTATGCCGGTCAACCCGAAAATCACTTCCGCAACCTGAACGACATCGTCCTGGGCGGCGCGCTGATCAACGGAAGCGGCCCTGCCGCATACTACAGCTTGTTCCAGGCTCCCGGAACCATTCAGACCGGTTATGGCATTGACGACAACGACCAGTTCAGCGTGAACGTTGCCGGATCAATGGACCTCGGTAACCACGAAATCAAACTCGGGTTCCTGTACGAACAGCGCAACAGCCGTAGCATTGATTTCGCTCCAACAGGCCTGTGGACGCTGATGAGAGGACTCACCAATTTCCATATTCTTGAATTAGACGTGGATCATCCATTTGTTGTGAGCTACGACGGAATCGTGGATACCGTAAAATACCGTCGTAACTACGATGCTAACTCACAGCGTATTTTCGATAAAAACCTGCGTACACGTCTGGGACTGCCCGTGGATGGCCTCGATTATATCGTTATTGACTCGTATGATGCCAATGCCAACACCATCGAATATTATGACCTGAACGGAGTTCGTCATACCCTTAATACGAATGGCAGACCTTTCGATATCAATATGTTTAGCCCTGACGAACTGCTCAACGACGGCAACAGCTACGCTTCGTGGATTGGTTACGATCATCAAGGAAAAAGGCTAAACTATGCTCCCAGTTTTGATGACTTTTTCACCAAAAGAGATGAAAACGGAATGTATCTGCGTCCGGTAGGTGCTTTCCAGCCAATTTATATGGCCGGATATCTTCAGGATAAGTTTGCTTTCCGTGACCTCATCTTTAATATAGGTGTGCGCGTTGACCGTTTCGATGCAAACCAGAAGGTTCTGAAAGATCCCTATTTGCTTTACAATGCCAAAACCGTAGGTGAAGTTTCTACCCTCAACTCACTTCCTGTGGTTCACCCTCAGGGGATGGGCAAAGATTATACCGTGTATGTTGACAAGGCCGATGCACCAACACGTATAGTGGGCTATCGTTTTGAAAACACCTGGTACAATGCTGATGGCGCTGTGATTCAGGACCCCACCCGTCTTGACGTTGGCTCGGGTATTTCACCCTATCTCTCAGACCCCGATCAAACCCGCGCCAATCCGTCATCGTTCAAAGACTATGATCCGCAGATCAGCGTGATGCCACGTATCTCTTTCTCATTCCCAATCTCTGACGAGGCATTGTTCTTTGCTCACTACGACGTGCTGACGCAACGTCCTACCAGCAACCTGTTCTCGAATCCTGCCACTTATTACTTCTTCGAAAGTATCCGCGGAACGGTGAACAACCCCTCGCTGAAACCAACTCAAACCATTGATTATGAATTGGGTTTCACTCAGAAACTGACCAACACCAGCTCGCTCACCTTTACCTCTTTCTATCGCGAAATGCGTAACATGATCCAGATTTACCGTTTCACCGGAGCTTATCCGAACGACTATACCTCGTTCAATAACTTAGACTTTGGTACGGTAAAAGGTTTGACGGTAGAATATGACCTGCGTCGTACCAACAACGCCCGTATCCGTGCCGGTTACACCTTGCAGTTTGCCAACGCCACAGGCGCTACCACCACCACAGCAGCTTCGCTCATCGCAGCCGGACTGCCCAACCTGCGTTCAACCATTCCTATGCCTTGGGACCGTCGTCACCAGTTTAACCTGTTGTTAGACTACCGCTACGGCAGCGGAAAAGAATACAACGGACCGGTCATCAGCCGCGAGAAAAAGGATAAAGCCCCCGTGAAATTACTCGAAAACACCGGCTTCACACTTACGGTATTAGGTGGTTCGGGAACCCCCTATACTGCTGCCCGTAAGGTCAACTCGCCCATCACCGTTGGAAGCAACCTGCTCAAAGGTTCCTATTACGGATCGCGCCTGCCGTGGCAGTTCCGCCTCGACCTGCGTGTGGATAAAGATTTTGAAGTTGATTTTGGAAAAACCCGTACCGGAAACGCCCGTAAAACCTTCTTCAACGTTTATCTGCAAGTGCTCAACCTGCTCGACACCAAAAACGTGTTAAGGGTGTACTCGGCTACCGGAAACGCCAACGACGACGGCTATCTGGCCGCACCCGAATGGCAACGCGAAATCAATACCCAGACCGACCCCGTGGCTTTCAGGGAACTCTACGAAATTTATGTGAACCGTCCGAGTAACTACAGCTCGCCTCGCCAAATCCGCGTTGGTCTGATGTTTAACTTCTAATCCTGGAACGGTTGAATCAAAAAGTGTATCATGAATAATATCAGAAATAATATGAAGAATATCATTCAATCGCTGATTGCCACAAGCTTTGTTTTGCTCTTGATCTCCCCTGCACAAGCCGAGAAATTGGTGCTTGAAAAAGGCCAGAAAGCTGTGGTGCTTAAGCAAACCTCTGCCGGATGTTCGCCTTCTTCGGCTTTCGAATGGCTCGATATCAACAACATCAGAGCACGTATCAACGGTGGAGGTGATATGTGGTGGGACCTTGACGGGAATGCAAAATATTTCATTCCCAAAAATGGGACGGCAACCTCCATGTTCTCGGCCGCTTTGTGGATTGGTGGACTCGACATCAACAACCAGTTGAAATTAGCCGCTCAACGTTACCGTCAGGAAGGAAACGACTTCTGGACAGGCCCATTGACCATTGACGGAACGGCTGCCATCAGCGAGGCCACCTGTGCAGAGTACGATAAACATTTCAAAATGACCCGGGCAATGGTGGACGAGTTCCTATCCCATTGCGATCCGGCTACCGGTGCATTCATCCCCAGCGATGATTACACCATCCCGAGAGAAATCATGGAATGGCCTGCACACGGGAACACTGCCCTCGGTCAAAGTTATTATCTTGCTCCTTTCTACGATAACGACGGTGATGGCGAATACAACCCCTTTGCCGGTGATTATCCGTATTACGACATTGACAACAGCCTTTGCCGGACACGCACTCCCACAATGGACGAATCAATTGAAGGTAAACTTCACGGTTCGGTACTTGCTGACCAGGTGATCAAAGGCGACCAAACAATCTGGTGGGTGTTCAACGACAAAGGAAACTTCCACTCGGCAACTCAAGGTTCGGCCATCGGGATGGAAATCCGTGCCCAGGCTTTCGGATTTGCCACCAACGACGAAATCAATAACATGACTTTCTATAGTTATGAGATCATCAACCGTTCTACCTTTGAACTTACCAACACCTATTTCTCGCAATGGGTTGACCCTGACCTAGGTTATGGTTGGGATGACTATGTCGGTTGCGATATTGTCCGTGGTTTAGGTTTTCTCTACAACGGGAAAGCTGTTGATGGCAGCGGCCAACCAGAAGCATATGGCGACCAGCCGCCGGCCATCGGGGTGGACTTCTTCCAAGGACCTTATATGGACCCGCTCCCGCATGACAGACCTAAATATCGTGTGCTATTGGGTTCGACGGGCGACACCATCCTTGAGTCTCTTTGCGACGAAAGTATCAACGGGATTAATTTCGGTGACGGAATCCCGGGCAACGAACGTTTTGGGATGCGCCGTTTTCTCTTCCACGACAACACCAGTGGTGACAAGGGTGACCCGCATTCAGCCCCTCAGTATTATAACATCCTCCGTGGTAAATGGAAAAACGGACAGGCCATGTCGTATGGTGGTGACGCCTTCCCCGGTCACCCGGGCGTTGTTGGCCCCGAATGCGACTTCATGTTCCCCGGCGACACCGACCCCTGTAACTGGGGTACAGGCGGAGCAATCCCTAACGGTGGATTTACACAGAATGGATTTTATTGGAGAGAAGAAACCGCCAACAACGGAGCGCCTAACGACCCGTCCGACCGCCGGTTCCTCCACTCGGCCGGACCCTTCACCTTGAAACCCGGCGCCGTAAACTATATCACCGTTGGTATTCCATGGGCACGCGCCACATCGGGTGGACCCATTGCTTCGGTTACACTGCTCAAACGCGTGGACGACAAATGCCAGGCTCTCTTCGATAACTGCTTCAAAGTTATTGACGGCCCCAACGCTCCCGACCTCTCCTTCCGCGAACTCGACCGCGAAGTAATCGTGTATATCTCCAATTCGCCCTCTTCGAACAACTACAACGAAGAATATACCGAATTTGACCCCAACATCGTTCAGCCTCACCCGAATAACCCGAATATGCGTAGCGACTCTCTCTACCGTTTCGAAGGTTATCTGATCTATCAGCTCAAAAATGCTACCGTATCGGTCGAAAGCCTGAAAGACCCCAACCTCGTACGCCTTGTGGCTCAGTTCGACAAAAAGAACGGTATCAGCAAGATCGTTAATTTTTACTATGATGAGCATGCCGGAGCCACTGCACCGGTGGTGGAAGTGATCGGTGCCGACAAAGGGATCGAACACTCGTTCACCATCACTCAGGACGCCTTTGCTACAGGTGATGTTCGCTTAGTGAACCACCAGCAATATTACTATCTGGCATTGGCCTACGCTTACAACGAGTTCATGCCTTATTCCGATGAGCCGAGTATCCTCAACGGATTGTTAGGACAGAAAACTCCTTTCCTTGCCGGTCGTAAAAACATCAAACTCTATACGGTCATCCCACATAAAACGATGGATGGCACCATTGCTATGGCCAACTATGGCGACAGCCCAGAGATTACACGTCTTGCTGGTCACGGAAACGGCGGTCTTACCCTCGACCTTACCAAAGCTACCGTTGACCAGATTATGAGTAAACAGCCTGCCGGACCGGACAACCCGTATGGTGGCCCCAACTACCCCATTGCCTATAATCCAGTTTACAAAACCAATGCCGGGCCATTGAACGTCAGAGTGATTGACCCGTTGAATGTGAAAGACGCCGAATATGAACTCTGGATGGATCCTTTCTATTCACAGCGCCTTAATCAAGTATCTGGTGAAGGCGGAATCACCGGCGACACTGCCAGCAAATTAGTTTCCAGATGGTATCTTAAAGATTTGTCCACCAACGAAGTGTTCAAATCTGATACAACCATCATCACTCCGACTGAAAAACTCTTCCTGGAAAGAGGTATTTCGGTCAGCATTGCCCAGCCATATTTCCCCGGAATTTATCGCGTTGGAAATAATAGCGATAATGAACCAATCTCAACGGTGTTAGCCACCAACAATGGTTTCATAATGTCGAGCGTTACATATGCTGACAGCTCAAGGGCTTACCTGACCGGTATCGCCGATAGCGATCAACCGCCATCATCACCACTCAACTGGATACGTTCCGGAAAATACAAAGACCAGGAAAACTCGTTGAACGACGACTGGGGCATGTCATCCAGCCCGTTGCGCCCCTGGGATCCAGACGAATCGTATGAAAAGATTGCCGGAAGAAGCTGGGCTCCTTATGCTCTTACTTCTTATGGCAATAATACAGGCGAAACCGGACAATCGAGTGTTGGCCCGGCCTACAGCTCGCTATCCAAGACTCAGCGCAGTATGAGCACCATTTCCAGTGTGGACATCGTTCTTACCCCCGATAAATCGAAGTGGACCCGCAGTCCGGTACTCGAAATGGGTATGGACTCACTCCTGACTCAGGGTAGAGCTAAACGTTTTGCTCTGCGTAAATCACCTTCAGTGGATAAAGACGGCAAACCGGCCAGCTCAATGGACTTGCCTCCGAGTGAAAATCCCAACGACCCGAATTATATTGGTAGTTACGGTATGGGATGGTTCCCTGGATATGCCATTAACGTGGAAACCGGCGAACGACTGAATATCATGTTCGGTGAAGACTCCTATCTCTCCGCACAAAACGGACGCGATATGCTCTTCAACCCGCCACCACGTAATCTTGACCTGCCGCAGGAGCTTGACCCAAGCCTCTTCTCACAGACCAGCTTCGCTACCCTCTTTGGTGGTAAACACTATGTTTACATCATGAGACACGACTACAACAGATTCGAACAGTTCGGCTATGTGTTTGAATACAACTCGCCGGCTTACGACGCAGGGCGCTATGCATTCAATATGCTGGATACCTTATTTAAGAGCTCCAATTTTATGCCTATTCACAGCCAGAACTTCTTCTCGCAGATCATGTATGTAGGTATGCCGATGCCGGTTAAGGGACAGGAATGGTTATCGAACGAAGTAACTATCCGTATAAGGGTAGCCAAGCCCTATGCCCGCTATCACAGCCTGCTCGCTCCAGATTCTGCCTATCAAAGCGAACTGGTCAACGATGGCTATCCCAAATACAGCTTCTCGTTGAAAGGCCTTGCAACAAAAATGCGCGACAAAGACAAAATCCAGAGCGACCTTGACCTGATCACTGTAGTACCCAATCCGTATTACGCCTATTCGAAATACGAAAACAACGCCCTCGATAACAGGGTGAAGATCACAAACCTGCCGAAGACTTGTATCATCACGATTTACGACCTGAGTGGAACAAAAATCAGACAGTTTAAGAAAGACGAAATCAAAACGTCAATTGACTGGGATTTGAAAAACTTTGCCGGCGTTCCGATTGCCAGCGGAGTCTATATCATCCACATTAAGTCGGACGATGGTGAACGTATCGTTAAATGGTTTGGAACCATGCGCCCGATGGACCTGAACACATTCTAAACCAAAATATTGCGAACAATAATACCATAAGAATATGAGCACTTTATATAGATACTGCATCGCAATTAGCCTGATTTTTGCCCTTATTCCGGCAACATTACAGGCAGGTAACAAAGACAGGTCGGGTCAGGCCGGCGCAGCCCAGTTGCTGATCAATCCCTGGGCCCGTAGCACGGGATGGGGAAATGCCGGTATGTCGAATATTCGCGGCCTCGAATCCATCTGGAGTAATGTGGGCGGAATGGCGTTTACACAGAAAACCGATCTCAACTTCAGTCACACCAACTGGCTTAAAGGATCGGATATCAATCTGATTTCTTTTGGCTTTGCTCAGCGCGTGAGTGAATCGGGCGTGTTGGGCCTGTCGGTCATGTCCATGAACTTCGGCGAAATCCCAATCACCACTCCCGAGTATCCTGACGGCGGCCTTGGCACTTTCTCCCCCAGCCTGATGAACCTCAGCCTGGCTTATGCCAAAAGCTTCTCCAACAGCATCCATGCCGGATTTGTTTTGAAGATCATCTCCGAAAGCATCTCCGACCTGAGTGCCCAGGGTGTGGCTATCGACGCCGGAATCCAATACATCACCGGTGCCAAAGAAAATATCCATTTCGGGATAACCCTGAAAAATATCGGACCTACCATGAGCTTCTCGGGCGACGGCCTCTCCATCCGGGTCTTTATACCGGGTCAGGAAACCCAATTCACCCTCGAACAGCGTGTCGAAGCTTTTGAGCTTCCCACACAACTTGTCATTGGTACTGCTTACGATTTTATCTTCGAAAACGAGATGCGCTTCACTTTAGCCGGGAACTTCACCTCCAACTCCTTCACCAAAGACCAGGTGACTGTTGGTGCTGAGTTTAGCCTGAAAGATTATGTCCAGCTCAGAGCCGGATATACCTATGAAGAAGGAATCTGGGACAACATCAACACAAGTCTGCGTAGCAACATGAGTAAAGGTCCCAGTGCCGGTATTTCCGTTCAGGTGCCTATGAATAAAGAAAAAGGATCGTCTTTTGCTGTTGACTATTCTTTCAGGGCTACCGACCATGCGAGCGGAACCCATTCCATTGGTGCCAAGATCAGCTTCTAGTTTCGGGGTAAAGAATTAATACGTATTTTTGCAAAAAAAAAGGCCCTTACTCTGTTAAGGGTCTTTTTTACTTCATAATGACAAAACCAAATCACTATGTCGGAAATAAAATATTTTACAGAGGACGGTCTAAAACGCTTAAGGGATGAACTTGAAGACCTGATCTCAAAAGAACGTCCACGCATCTCGCAGATGATTGCCGAAGCCCGCGATAAGGGCGATCTTTCGGAAAATGCCGAATACGATGCAGCAAAAGAGGCTCAGGGAATGCTTGAGTTGAAAATCAGTCAACTGCAAGACCTGCTGATGAATGCCCGTATCCTCGACGAGTCAAAAATTGACACTTCAAAAGTGCTTCTCCTGTCGCGAGTGAAGATTAAAAATCTGAAGAACAATGCGATGTTAGATTATGCCATCGTGCCTGAAAAAGAAGCCGACCTGAAACAAAACAAAATCTCGGTCAACTCACCCATTGCAAAAGGACTCTTAGGCCGGTCGGTTGGTGAGAAAGTGGATATCCATGTGCCGGCTGGTAAACTGACCTTCGAAATCATCGAAATTTCACGCTAAACTTCGAATAATATGGCAACTATTTTTTCTCGTATCGTGAAAGGTGAGATACCTTCCTATAAAATCGCTGAAGACGACCGCTTTTACGCCTTCATGGATATCAACCCATTGGCAAAGGGGCATACGCTTGTTATCCCGAAAGCCGAAACGGACTATATCTTCGATATTCCGGACAATGACCTTGGCGATATGATGGTATTTGCCGGAAAAATTGCCAAAGCCATCCGGAAAACTATTCCCTGTCAACGCATCGGCGTCACGGTGATCGGCCTCGAAGTGCCTCATGCACACATCCATCTTATCCCTATCAACAGCATCTACGATATGGATTTCAGTAAACCCAAGCTGAAGTTGTCGCCCGAAGAGTTTGAGGAAATCCGGACAGCCATAGTGGCCGCACTTGATTAAAAAAAGGCTGCGAAACATATTTCGCAGCCTTTTTTGTTGTCTTCAATTCAATGTCCTCAATCAATCATCACCACTAAATAGCGCGAGGCGCTCCAGAAATCATCAGGATGTATAATCTTCAGGCTGTCAATACTCTTATCGCCTGTAAACTGATAGCTGGCTGCAGGATGTATGGTCAGAAGGCGGGCTTTGCGGCTGAACACCGGCAGCGATTTCAAGTCGCGCTGATCGGCTAAGGTGAAAAGCGATTTATCAAAATTTTCACTCACCCTCTGACTCTTGCCCAGCCCGATGAATCCACCTTCCCTCGTAACGATCTTTTGCTCTTCAAGATGTTTTCGTGTACCAATGATATACCAAACCGTATTTTTCTCAACAATCTGCTGTTCGATAACCGCTTCTTTCTCAACATTCATGCTTTCCATATCTGCCAGATTTTTTTCGAGATGACGAATAACCAACTGTTTTTCGCTCAAATCTTTTTTCAATTGACTGATCTCAGTATCCTTCGATTCAATCTGCCCATTCAGGCTGGCAATCATCTGCTCAAGCTCGGCTCTTTTCTTGCCGGCTCCGCTCAACTGCTTGCGCAAATCAGCAATGATCTGTTTGTTTTTTAATAAAAGCTCGTAAATGGCATCTATATCGCGATTGATTTCTTCTTCTTTAGACTTCCGTATTTCCGGGTCGGTTTCCGAGATCTGGGTGATGAGGTTTTCCTTCATCTTGATCTCGTCCAGATTTCGCTGGATTGCATTGAAAGCCTTGACATACGACATGGTCACAGTGTCTTTTTCGACTCCCCTGTTTTCGAGGCTGTCGGCATAAGCCTGAAGTCGTGCAATCTCTTTTTTATATTCGCCGGTACATGCGCTAAGCAGGAAAAACGCGGCTAGCATCATCAGTTGAATCGTTCTTTTCATAATATTTTCAGTTTTAGACTGCAAAAATACAAAGCCTCAGGGGGATATACGCGTTTTCCTACAAAAGTTTTTATTTTAAACGTTTTAAATGCCCTCCTCTCTGAGAAATTCTCATTCCCGTATCCGCTTGTTTTGCGTATTTTTGCCGTAAATCATCGAGATGAGGCAATCGTTTCTCCAACAATTGGGCTTTTTATCGGCTTTGCTTTGGCTCATTTTTGGCCAATTGGCGTGTAACGATGTCATTGAACCTTCTGCAGAAACACCTCAGCCATCCGTCCTAACCTATTGGAATCAGCACGACTCAGCCTATTACACCGGAAAAGAATCGTGCCGCGATTGTCATTACAACAACTATCTCACTTATCATCAAACAGGGATGGGTAAGTCGTTTGGCCGAGCCAACCCACAGAAAAGCGCCTCGGTCATCGGCCCTGACTCTGTGATCTATAACCCTTTCCGAAATTTTTGGTATCAGCCTTTCTGGAAAGACACCGTGCTTATGGTTAAAGAGTTCCGTCTCGAAGGCAAAGACACCATTTATCAGCGCATCGAAAAAGTGGATTATATCGTGGGTTCGGGACATCATACCAACTCACATATTTTCACTATCAATGGCTATGCTTATCAAATTCCGTTTACCTTTTATACCCAGCAACAGCGTTTTGATCTTCCTCCGGGTTTCGAAGGCACAGCCAACACACGTTTTTCACGCTATCTGGGTTTAGAGTGTATTTCGTGCCATAACAATCTGCCCACCCTTGTGCTTGGTTCGCAAAACAAATACACCCATATTCCGCTGGGTATTGACTGCGAGCGTTGTCACGGGCCGGGCTCGGTACATGTGAACCTGACCAAACGCGGCGTGATGATGGACACTGCTGCCGGACCTGATTTAGGTATTGTGAACCCCGCCAGGCTCCCTAAAAATCTGCAAAACGATATTTGTTCACGCTGCCACCTGCAGGGAACTATGGTGCTGAAAAATGGAAAAAGTTTCTACGACTTCCGTCCGGGCTTGCCTTTGACCGACTTCATGGACGTGTTTATGCCGGTTTACGAAGGCGGAACACCAACCCTGATCATGGCTTCGCATTTCGAACGCATGGCCGAAAGTGCCTGCTATCGAAAAACCAATGGCGATCTATCTTGTATCCAATGTCACAACCCCCATATCACTGTAAAACAAACCGACCCGAAACGATATAATAAAGTATGCACCGACTGCCATAACCATCCCAAAGAAATCCATTCGACCGAGACAGCTTCCCGCCCCGATCTGGGCAACTGCGTGGATTGCCACATGATCAAGCGCGATAGCCGCGATATTCCTCACGTGTTGATTACCGATCACAAAATCACTTTGCCTGACCCGAAAATCCCAACACCACAGGTCTTTAGAGGTTTGGTGGCGGTAAATAACCGCAAAACCGACCGCTTCACAATGGGACGCGGATATCTGCGAGAATACGAGACCTTTGAGCCTAACCCCATCTATCTCGATTCAGCAGCAGCTTATCTTTTACCGGTAACCAAAAAGACCGACAAAATTCATTTCAAAGAGTTTGTCCATTATTTCTTTCTGACAAAAAACCACCGTGCCATCCGTAAACTTGTGGAGAACAATGACCCGGACAAGATACTCAACGAATGGCTTGTGGTACAGGATTACGAAAACGATGATGCCTGGGCAGCTTACCGCATAGGGCAAGCCTATGAATCGGACGGATATCTGAAAAAAGCAATCCGGTTTTATCATCAAGCGACTACCTTAGCGCCTTTTCACCTTGAGATGCTGAACAAATTGGGCAGCGCCTTGGTACTCTCCGATAGTCTGCCGCAAGCCCGAAAAATATTTGCGTATGTCATCGCCGAATACCCACGAAACGAAAGAGCCTGGGTGAACATAGGCTATTGTGAGTTGCAACTGGGAAATGTCTCCTCAGCACAGAAATCGTTCGAGATGGCGCTATCGCTCAATCCCGACAACGTACAGGCTTTGGTCAATCTTGCCGGATTGCACCGGGCAGCCGGACAGCACGATAAGGCCGTTAGCTATCTGCAACGAGCCATCCGGATTGATCCTCAGGATAAGCAGGTGGCAACCCTGAGAAAAGCTCTCAGGATTTAAAGGCTATCGCCAAAAGGAATGAGTCTTTCCGCGGGAAGATGCTGCCTCATTGCTGTTTCATCTTCTGTAAACACAAGGCTGAAACCTCCGCCTCCCGAGCCGCAAAGCTTCATCAGAAAACGGCCGTCACTCAGACCGGTATCCCAAAAAGCTTCCAATTCCGGCGGTATCATTGCACCAAGCTGATGTCGCTCAAAATGGGAAAGCTTCACTAAATGAGATGACAGCAATGCAGAATCTCCGGCCAAAAATTGTTCGATGACACCATTCACGGCAGGAATCCAATCGTTTTTCACCTTTCTGTAAAAAGAATATTCCTGCATTCGTTGCTGGAAATACTGTACCAAAGGTCCTGTCAGGCCGGATCGGCCACTGTCGAAAAGAAACACCTTCCAACTTTCGGGAGCATGAAACGTGCCGGGCAGGCTCAACTGTTGCTGTCCGTCAATGAGTACCGGCTGTCGTAACAAGCAACACAAAGGGTCAATACCGGAGCTGTTTCCGTGAAAATAATTCTCAAGCAGGCCAAGCTGCCTTTTGAGATGCATCAGTTCATCAGGGCGTTTCACGGCAAACGACTCATACAGGGCTGCCACCACCAAACCCGAGCTACCCACACCATAACCTACCGGAATATCGGTATCTAACCACCAGCCTTGTTCGAGTGCTTCATGCATGGCATCGGTTCGGAGCAAAGAAGCTGTTTCGGCATTGCCCGACAGATATTCGCAATATTTGATAAGCTCGTCCCTCAGATAATTCTGCCGCGGATGAACAATGGCTTTCCGGCTCCACTGTCCTGAGAAACACTTTAGCGGTACCACCAAGGCTTTGGATCCAAGGATGACTGAATACTCACCAAAGAGCATTACCTTGCCATAAAATGGGCCGCGATCTGTCGTCACCATAAAACTGTCAGTATCGGAAAGGGCCCTTCCCCACATGATCATCAATCCATTGGCCGTCTTCGCAGTGCGGCAGCAATTGGGTACGAATAAACTCCTGCACTTGTGTCCGTATCTCATCGGGATACAACAAATGCACATTTGGTCCGGCATCTAAGGTGAAGCAGAGTGGTAGGCCGCTTTCGTGCCTGAATTGCCGCAACTTTTCGATGATTTGAAGGGTTTCGGGTTTCATAAGGATAAACGAAGGAGTAGAAGCCATCATCAAGGCGTGAAGCTGGAGCGCTTCGGATTCAACAAGTTCGACAAAGTCCTCCAGGTTGCCACTCTTCAATATGCCTATCAATCGCACAGTGTTAGCCTTGGCCTGTGCATAACGCGCCGGAGCAAATGGATTGCCCTCCATCAAAGCATGGCCGGCACGGCTTGAAACAGTTTTCACCCCGCTGTGAACAATCAGGATGCTGTCGCGATAGGTTCGAAACACCGGATGAAGATCAGTCAGAGCGATAGCCGTTTCCTGACTGCTGCCCTCCACTTTATCACATTGGCCCCAAAGTGATGCGTAAGGGAACAGACTTCTGGCAGCGCTGCCTGAGGCCTGACGCGCAAGCCATGAGGCTTTCCGGGAAAAAGCTTCTTCATCGGGGGGTTGTCCGCTCAAACGAACCTCCATATCAAGCAAACAAAGCACGAAGGCGCTCATTGATGATGCCGAAGAGGCAATTCCCGACGAATGTGGAAAACTGTTGCTGCTCTCCACTTCGAGGTCATAAGCAGCAAGAAAAGGAAAAACCTCTGCCTGACTCTCCAAAAATTTTTTCATCTTTTCGGCAAAAGAAGGTTCCTCTTGCCCGTGAAAACGAAAAAGCATCCGGCCTGTTTTGCCCTCTTTCGGACTCCACAACAACTGTGTTCGGGTAAAAGCCTCGGCAAGTGTCAGGCTTACCGATGGGTTGTTGGGCAACTGATGGCCATGTTTGCCCCAATATTTCACCAAGGCAATGTTCGACGGGCTCTGCCATGCTGCGGTACCCGACAGGGTAGCCGCATCCTCAGGCTTCAAAGCCTGTCTGACATAAAGTGTTTTCAGCATCGCACTTTGTTTTACCGGATAATATCGTGATAGGGGAATATCAGCTTTAACCCATGTCCTGCAAAATATTGCCGCAGATATTTCTCGCCCCGATCGCTCATAGCGAGCATGAAATCGCCACCCCAGGCGCCTAAGTTTTTCAGGTGACCGTCAAAATCAGGAAAACTTGTTTTCAGAGGTTGAACATCAATGAGTCCGGATATCAACTGTTCATGTTCATCCATCAACGTACAGAAAGTTGCGTACGATTCCGTCCGGGTGGTTTCTTCACTGATTTGACTGATCCGGCTGATCTCATGCGTAAGAGGGCTGTCTTCATAGCGTTGCATAAAGCTGCGTACATCCTGCAGACTATCTTTTTTCTTTCCGCGATAAACAAAAAAAAGTTGATTGGCAAATGGCGGTTTGAAGCCGGCCCGAATCACTGTTGGACGAAGGGATTTGCTTTCATAGAAAATAGGTGATGAAGCAGAGGCACAGGCTACATCGTAGCCTGAGCCGCCAATGGAAAATCGTAACAGATCATAAGGATCAACTCCTGCCCATTTAGCCAGATTGGCAATGAGGGTTGAACTGGTTCCAAAACCCCAGTCAGGCTCAAAAACGAGGCGGGTTTTCACTTCCCACGACAAAGAGCCGTCAAAAAGATGAGGGCTCATCTGCCGGAGCGTCAGTAAAATCACGTGTAACTTCGAGGCGGCCTGAGGATTATTGGAATAAATGATATCGAGGCTAGGAAGCTCAAAAAGAATCTTCATCCAGGGCGCGGTAGGTGCAAAAGCATACCAGTTGAGCAAAGCATGGCCATAGGCTTCCTCCCCGCTCACCGTGAGTGTCTGCTGTAGCTTCAAGGGCAACGCCAATGCTTTGGCGCCTTTGAGCACAAGGTATTCGCCTGTCAGCAACAGTTTTCCGTTGGAAGCAAAAGTTTGCGCTGAGAAAACGGTCATTTTCTTAAGGAAGCGATGTATTGTCCGACACTGGCAAACGACACCTTCTGATCTTTAAAATGCTCGGCAGCTGCCGTTTTTTCTTCATCGTTGGCCTTGAAATGGTTGAGGATGTTAAACAGGTGCATCTTCATGTGGCCGGCTTGTATCCCTTTAGTCGTCAGTGATTTAACGGCAGAGAAATTATTGGCTAATCCCATTGCGGAGGCAATCATCATCAGCTCGGTGGCGCTTGGGTTGCCCAAAAGCTCAAGCGATTGTTTGGCCAAGGGATGCAGGCTGGTGAGGCCGCCCACCGTGCCAAGCGCCATAGGCACCTCAAGAATAAATCTGAAGATATCGCCTTCAATTTCTACGCGCGAAAGGCTTTGATAACGTCCGTTGCGCGAGGCGTATGCATGTCCTGCAGCCTCAATGGCTCTGAAATCGTTACCCGTGGCGATGGCCACTGCATCAATACCGTTGTAGATGCCTTTATTGTGGGTCGTGGCACGGTAAATATCCACATGGGCAATGCGTACAGCCTTCTCGAATTTACGTGCAAAAGCTTCTCCATCAAGGGTTTCATCTATTTGATCCAGTCGGCTGAAAGGACATTCCACCCAGGTTTTCACCACACATTCGGGTGTATAGTTCGACAAAATTGCCATGATAATCTCAAGCTGTTGTTGCTGTTCGGGCAGATGTAACTGCCCGGCCATATATTGCCTGAGGGTTTGTCCAAACTCTTCGAGTACCGAGTTGATGAAATTAGCGCCCATGGAGTCTTTGGTTTCAAAAGTCACCATAAGCTGATAATAGTCTTCGATCTCGTGAGTCAGACTGATGAGCTCGATGTCGAGGATGCCGCCGCCGCGCTTCTCCATATTGGCAGTGATCGGCTTGACGGCTTCCACAAGCACAGTGCGTATCTCGGGCATCATAGCCCGAAGCCTTGACTCGGGGCCGCTCCAGCTAAAGTGTACCTGACCAACCTTTTTTGTACTGATGATCTCGGAATGGTATCCCCCACGCTCGCTCCAAAATTTGGATGCAGCCGAGGCTGCTGCCACCACCGAGCTTTCTTCAATGACCATCGGCACAAGATAGGTGCGCTCGTTGATCATCACATTGGGAGCTATGCCGTAAGGGATATAGAAATTGGTGATGGTATTCTCGCTGAACTCGTCGAAAAGTTTTTGCTGACGCTCGTCGGTATGCCAGAAACTCTTCAGAAGGCTGACGACCTCGCCCGGATTCTCAAAATATTCGGCTACCAGTTTGAGTTTTTCTTCTTTCAGGAGCTTGGAAAACCCGCTGATAATGATATCCCTTTTTCGTCTCATGATTGGTGTTGTATCGGACTTAACCCTTTGAAGATTATACGCCGCGACAAATTAACACAATTATTATCATTCTGTCAACCTGTTGGAGCCGTTAATTCAGGGCAGGCGATGCAATTTTGCTTCGACACGGCTGCGGGTTTGTGCCGTCGGTACTATTTCGGGGTAGCCCATGACTAAGATTCCGGCAATCTGGCTGTTTTCAGGAAGATTGAAAATGGATTTTGCAGCGGGGTTTGCACCAAATGATAGCCACAGTCCGGCCACATTTTTCTCCCAGGCCATCAGTAAAATATTCTGGATGGCTGCTGCTGCCGACAGCGGAAAGTCGTATTTGTCGAGCTCGGTTGTTGCTGGTGGATAACTGACAGCCAGCACTATGGGCGCATTGCCAAAGTTGACACAAAATTTCCGAAGATTTTGTTTCCGTTCCTCGGGAAGTTCAGGATTGGCTAATGGCCCGGCTTCCATTGCCTTACGATAGGCTTCCAAAAGTCGTTCTCTTGTCTGCGGCCCGGCCAATAAAAACTCCCAAGGCTGATTGTTGCCATGTGAGGGGGCCCAGGTTCCGGCTTCAAGAATCTCGTTCAACACCTCGTCCAATATGGCTTCGGGTTTAAAACTGCGTACGGTGCGGCGACCGAAAATAGCGTCTTTGAGTTCCATGTGATGAGTTTTTAGATGTGATTTAGCTGATTTTTTCGGAAATCCCCTTCAAAGGGTTTGCACGATTGAATCCGGGATAATCCGGAAAAGCGCTCTGGCCCATGGGAAGCGCTTTTTCAAAGCTTCATAGTCTTCACCCTCTGCCTCCATCTCCATCTTTGCATGGATCAGGAAGCCTGTACCTTTGGAATGAAAGCCCTGCACCTCGCGGCTTCCAAGGGTAATCACCACTTTATTGCTGTGATGCAGATTGGCTTCGGTGGTTCGCATACCGCCCACCGGACCAGTCAGATGGCCTTCATCAGTAATATGCAGATAGCTGTTCCAGGTGTTAGCCATATGGATAGCGCCATGGCTGTCGAGGGTAGCAATGGCCACCACTCCTTCGTGTTGTAAAACTTCGATGAGTTTTTCCGGAATCATGATTATAAATTTTTTTTCCGCACAAAAATAAGAATGACCGGCCAATCTGAAAAAGGTCAAATCAGGGAACGGTTGATGAAACGTCCGGAATTTGTACATTTGTCTTTCATAAATCACCCTATGAACAACAATGACATCCTTCGACGGGTACGTTATATTTTCAATTTCAACGACGACCGTATGATGGAGCTTTTTGCCCTTGGCGGCCGACCCGCTTCCCGCGCCGAAATCAGCGACTGGCTCAAACGTGACGATGATCCGGCTTTTCAACCCATCAACGACCACTTGCTGGCCACCTTCCTCAACGGCCTTATCGTAAAAAAGAGGGGAAGAAAAGATGAAACGCCTATGGCGGTAGAAGAAAGAATCAACAACAACATCGTTTTCCGCAAATTACGCATCGCCCTTCAGTTACGCGACGACGATATTCTGGCCATTCTCAAAAAAGCCGGCTTCGTCCTCAGCCGACACGAATTGAGCGCCTTTTTCCGCAACCCCCAACAAAACCAGTATCGCCCATGCAAAGACCAAATCCTACGCAACTTCCTTCATGGCCTCCAAATCGTCCATCGTCCAAACCCTTAAGAATTTGATAAAATCCTTACCGTGAAATTGATTGTTACCCAAAGACCTTCCAAAAAGCAGCTTCACACACCATAACAAATTCACGAATTTAAAGTCAACAGTGCAAAACGCTCAACAATAAAAAAACGCAGTGTCTCCACTGCGTTTTTCGTTATTTGTCGATCCGATTACATCATTCCGGGCATTCCGCCACCCATTGGGGGCATTGCAGGAGCTTCTTTCGGGTCTTTGTGTTCAACTAAGACGCATTCGGTGGTCAGGAGCATGCCGGCAATAGAAGCGGCATTTTCTAAAGCGACGCGTGCAACCTTCGTTGGGTCAATCACACCGGCTTCGTAGAGGTTTTCGAAGACTTCGGTACGGGCGTTGAAACCAAAGTCGTCTTTTCCTTCTTTCACCTTGTTGACGATAACCGAGCCTTCTAAACCTGCATTCTCAACAATCTGACGCAGAGGTTCTTCCAAGGCGCGTTTGATGATGGCAATACCGGTTGTTTCGTCTTCATTCTCGCCTTTAAGGTCGGCAATGGACTGAATGGCGCGGATGAAAGCCACTCCACCACCGGGAATGATGCCTTCTTCGATGGCAGCACGGGTGGCAGCCAGAGCATCGTCAAAACGGTCTTTCTTTTCCTTCATTTCTACTTCGCTTGCAGCGCCGACATAGATGACGGCTACACCACCGGCCAGCTTGGCCAAACGTTCCTGCAGCTTCTCTTTGTCATAATCAGAAGTAGTGACTTCAATCTGCTTTTTGATTTGAGCTACCCGGGCAGCGATACTATCTTTATCACCCTGACCGCTGACGATGGTCGTGTTTTCTTTGTCAATAGACACTTTGTCAGCCGTTCCGAGCATGTCGAGGGTGGCATCTTCCAAGCGATAGCCTTTTTCTTCGCTGATGACTACACCACCGGTGAGGATGGCAATGTCTTCAAGCATTTCTTTTCTACGGTCGCCAAAACCGGGAGCTTTCACGGCGGCTACCTTGAGCGAACCACGCAAGCGGTTCACCACCAAGGTGGCGAGAGCTTCGCTTTCAACATCTTCGGCTATGATAATGAGCGGACGTCCGGTCTGGAGTGATTTCTCAAGGATGGGAAGCAGGTCTTTCATCACCGAGATTTTCTTGTCGTAAATCAGGATGAAAGGATTCTCATAAACAGCTTCCATTTTCTCGGCATTGGTCACAAAATAAGGCGAGATATAGCCACGGTCGAACTGCATCCCTTCTACCACGTCCACATAGGTTTCGATACCTTTGGCTTCTTCTACTGTGATGACGCCTTCTTTCTTCACCTTGCTCATGGCTTCGGCAATCAGGGCACCGATGGTGTGGTCGTTGTTGGCCGAAATGGCAGCTACCTGTTTGATCTTTTCATTGCTGTCGCCTACCTGTTTAGTCTGTGCATGAAGCGCTTCAACCACTTTGGCAACGGCTTTGTCAATACCTCTCTTCAGGTCCATGGGGTTGGCGCCTGCTGTCACGTTTTTCAATCCTGTGGTAATGATGGACTGTGCCAAAACGGTGGCTGTCGTGGTGCCGTCGCCGGCAATATCATTGGTTTTAGAGGCTACCTCTTTCACCATCTGTGCGCCCATGTTTTCAACCGGGTCTTTCAGTTCCACCTCTTTGGCTACGGTGACGCCGTCCTTGGTGATTTGAGGTGCACCATACGATTTTTCGATGATCACGTTGCGGCCTTTAGGACCAAGTGTGATTTTTACTGCATTGCTCAGGGTGTCCACGCCTTTTTTCAACTGGTCGCGGGCTTCGAGATTAAAAAAGATGTCTTTTGCCATGTGTTTATTTTTTTAAGATGAATTATTCTTTTTTTTAGAGTATCAGATTACTGCGATGATGTCGGATTCGCGCATGATGAGATAGGTTACCCCATCCATCACGTATTCGGTGCCCGCATATTTTCCATAAATCACCACATCGCCTTCCTTTAATGTCAGAGGTGCGTCTTTTGTACCGGGTCCAACAGCCACCACAGTGCCTTTTTGGGGTTTCTCTTTGGCGGTATCCGGAATGATGATGCCGCTTGCCGTCTTTTGCTCTGCCTGTGCCGGCTCAATCACAACACGGTCGGCCAAGGGTTTGATGTTTATTTTTCCCATAATTTTTTTGAATGATTAAAGTTGTACAACAAATTGTTCCGTGCTTTCCTGCCTGACAAATTCTGTTCCAAAGTGAATAAATAAAAAAATGTCAGAATGAAGTGACATTCTGACATTTTTTCCATGTCTTCGCCGTCAGGCAGTCTTATTCTTCATCCTGATCCTGGGCAGGAGGAGCCTGAAAATCAACCGGTGCAGTTTTCTCAATCTGCTCGCGCAGCTCGGTATCTACTTTATGGGCATCGCCCGTGTATTTCGGAATAGCAACAGCAGCGGCCAGACTGAAAACAAGTAAAGCAACGGCTAAAGTCCAGGTGGCTTTTTCCAAAAAGTCGGCCGTCTGACGTACGCCCATAAACTGGTTTGATGCGGCAAAGTTTGAGGCCAATCCGCCGCCTTTTGAATTCTGAACCAACACTACCAACACCATTAAAACGCTGGCTATCAGGATTAAGATGGAAATAACAACGTACATTTTCCTTGAATTTAATGAATTTTCTTCGTTCGGGTTTCTTCAATTAGGGCCGCAAAGTAACTACTTTTTTCCGGATATTTCAAACTTAATTTTTCCAAAATGCTGATTGCCTTATCGTAATGCCCTTGCCGGATATAGATATTGGCCAAAGTTTCGCTCACGATGTTTTCGCTGTCCACCACACTGCTCTGTGCAGCCTGCATTGGGTTGTAGAACTCTTGCTGAGGTGGACGGCTGATGCTCGGGTTGTCGCGCAGAAATTTTTCGATCAGGGCATTTTTACTCTCATTTTCTGCTGTGGCTGCACGGGGATGGTTTTTCTCTGCTTCAATCATACGGATTCGCTCAGCCACCATACGTTTCAGCTCTTCGAGCGAGCTGCGTCTGAGTTTTTCGTCCTCATCTTCCGGTTCTTCTTCCCAACTTTGGATGGACTTTGTCTCTGGCCGTGTGGCCGGCATTTCCTCTGCCGTTTGAGATTTGGCGGCCGTTCTGGCCGATTCGGCTGAAGCAGTTTCCGGCCGGGCTTCTGCTGTGGGAACCTCGGGCGCGTTTTCAGCCACATCCGATTCTACCTGGGGTTCGGACACTTTTTCCGTTTCCACTGTAGCTCCGGAGTCTGCCCTGAACTCATCGGGAAGTACGGCCTGCTCTTTCAAATGACCCATACGGGTGATATGAAGCCGCAACAGGTTGCGGTCGCCCGTGATAGCCGCCGCCATCTTTAACTGGCCGTCGTAAAGAATATGGCTCTCACGAAAAAAATTCATCGCCAGCAAAATGTGAATGCTACTGCAATAGGGATAACGCACCGCCAGATCCATCAAATCGTTCAGACTCTCTCTGCCCAGCATTTCGGGGTCTTTGAGATATTGTATAAAAGCCGTTTTATTCATCATGTCAGGTCATTTACCAGTTTACGACTGCCTTGTTGAAGATGTTATCCACCAAAACATCAATGATTTCCGTCATCAGCCCGTCCTTGATGCTATTGAGGTCCTGATTGCTGGGGTAGTCCACATAGTGCGAAAACTTGCTTTCGAAATTTTTCGACTCGTCGTATTTATTGCTAAAACGTACGTTTACGGTGATGGTCAGCCGATTGAGGGCTGCGGTCTGGTCGGCCTGGATAGCGGTAGGCGAGGTAACATATTCCACAATTTCGCCTTCAAACTCAAGGTCGCCATTCACCGGAACCATCCGCAGATTGGTCTGACTCATGAAACGGTTGCGCAACGCATTGGAAAACTGGTCGCTCAGCAGCGGCTCGACAAGAAGGGCGTTGTTTGGAAACTGTTGCACCGAGAAACTCTTTGCCTCAGGCGGGATGCTGGCGCCGGTGAAGGAATAGATTCCGCAGCCTGTAGGCAGAAAAGCCGTCAGTACTGTCAAAAACACCAAAAGTATCTTTCTCATATTCACCGTTTTACCGTTCATCGTTCAGGCGTCAATACCGTATTCTTTGATTTTTCGATACAGAGTCCTCTCGCTGATACCCAATTCGCGGGCTGCATTTTTTCGTTTGCCGTTGTGCCGCTCCAAAGCTTTGCGAATCAGATCGAGCTCTTTTTTTTGCAACGAAAGACTTTCGGTCACTACCTCCGAAGGGTAGAACGACTGGTCTTCGTCTTCTTCGTCTATATTAAAGGTGTGAAAATCTGGCACTGTTGAATCAGTCTTGGCCGAAATCTTGCTCAGGATTGGCTGTCCGGTGATTGGCGCAGGGTGCATCCCGTCTTCTTTATCCATCAGGTCAGCCACTGTGCGTTTGAGCTCCATCAGGTCGCGCTTCATGTCGAAAAGCACTTTGTAGAGTAGGTCGCGTTCCGAAATCTTTTCGTCTTCTTTCTCACCCGGATACAGAATAGGCAGCGAACTGTGGTTCTCTTTGGGCAGGTAGTGCATCAGGGTGTTGGCTGTGATGGTCTTTGACTTCTCGATGATGCTGATCTGTTCCGTCACATTTTTAAGCTGGCGGATATTGCCGGGCCAACGGAAATTCTCGAGCAAAACCACTGCATCATCCGTCAGTTGGAGGGGTGGCATACGGTATTTCTCGGCAAAGTCGTTGGCAAATTTCTTGAACAGCAACAGGATGTCGTCTTTGCGTTCGCGCAATGGCGGAATCAGAATGGGTACGGTGTTCAGTCGGTAGTAAAGGTCTTGCCTGAACTTCCCTTTCTCTATGGCTTCGGGAATGTTCACATTGGTGGCAGCCACCACACGTACATCGGTCTTGATGACTTTTGACGATCCTACCTTGATGAACTCGCCGGTTTCGAGCACCCGCAACAGCCTTACCTGGGTAGATAGCGGCAACTCGGCCACCTCGTCTAAAAAAATGGTGCCGCCGTCCACCACCTCAAAATAACCTTTGCGCGACTCATGGGCGCCGGTGAACGACCCTTTCTCGTGCCCAAAAAGTTCTGAATCTATCGTCCCTTCGGGAATGGCGCCGCAGTTCACGGCAATATAGGGGCCATGCTTGCGGGCTCCCGATTGGTGGATGATCTTCGGGAACACTTCCTTGCCCGTTCCGCTCTCGCCGGTGATGAGCACCGTGAGGTCGGTGGGAGCCACCTGAACGGCTACATGGATGGCCCGCTCCAAAAACGGATCGTGCCCGATAATTCCAAACCGTTGTTTAATTGCCTGTATATCCATCTGTTGTCAATGCCTATTTTGATGTATTCCTGTGCATAAACCAGCAGCCACGAGGCTGTCCGTCTGCTTCGTTCTTAGCCTTCCGGCCTGCGGTAGATGCTCTTATCTTTCAATGATCGCTTGAATTGATTCTCTTTGTTGTCAATTTCGTCTTACCAGCTTGCCGAAATGGTAAATTTAACTGATAATCTTCAATCGAAAAGCAAACTTTCATTTTATCGCAAATGCCAATCGAAGCATTTTATCCGCCATTTTGGCAAGCTATCTATTAACTGCTGCCTATTTCTCTATTCATAAGTTAAACTTGTGTATAAATCTCCACGTCTGAATGCAGCGGAAAGCCGCTCCATATTTAAGTTCCTATAATCGTCATTATATAGTCTATTCAATGCAGCTATTAAAATTCGATTAGCTTCAGTAAATAGAGATTCTTTATGTTGTTCAAAATATTCTTTGGTGGATTCAAAATTTTTATGCGTAAATTGATTGAGTGTTATGTCTAATTTTTTCAATAATAATTTCCCAATAATCATTGACATAAAGTAATTGCTATATGGGATATGCGGATATTGTTCGATAAGTGATAATTTTCGTCTCTGACTATCACAAAATCTATAAATAATTACAGCTATCACAACCTGAGCCGCATTTAAATCAGTTGTATAAACCCTCTCATAAAGGCTTCCAAAAAGTTCTTTCCGTTTAAATTTAGCTAAATGAGGCTGTTCTTTCCATATTGCGTAAATAGCTTGTGCTGCAACAGATAGAGGAATAACAGAATCATTCGAACTTGCAACATCTTTTTTACGTCTATAATTATAACCAAGTTCTTCAATATCTGTTTCTAAAGTTCTTTGAATTTTATCATTTGACCTCAAATCACTTAAGTCCACAGGATTTTGACTATTCGTAGCTAAAGTAATTTCATTAATTAAATATTCACTGTCTTCATCGGATACTGATAGTTCATAAAGTCTTACCAAAACGAATACTTGTGAAAAGTCCTCGTCTGGATGTGTTGTGATTGTATGTTGAATTGTTTTACAAGTTTGACCGCCATTAATTATCTGAAGATTCTCAGCAGAAATGTCCCAGTTTTTCTCCTGTAATGCGTTATAGCTAAACTTCCGGCAAATCATCGTGATTCCATTATTCTTGAAATAGAAATTGTCCTTTTTTTCACTCAATAAAGTCCCTTGAATTGCTTCGTTTACCCGATTCCGATTTAACCCCAAATATCTTCTAATGTTTTTTTCCAATAATCCATCTCCATGCGTATCAAAAAGTTTTGCAACTTCTAATACGTTCAACTTACCAATTAAAACACGTTTATAATTGAAATTCTCAACAATACTTGCTCCGTGCATTCTTAGTGATGCCTTGATTCCCTTTGATGATTGAATAAAATCTACAATTGATTCGTGATTTATATGTTCAAATTCAACTTGGTCTTTAGGAAAATTTGCATTTTTTAGATGATGTTCTCCTTCTTGATTCCATTTAAGGCCATTGTTAAATAAAACAACTTTTACTACAGGAATATACCCATCGCCAATTAAAGAGCGAATTTCTTCTATCTCAGCTTTTAGATTTGGGTTTAAAGTGGTAATGTCTTTATCAACATCAAAAATTGTCCAAATCGTATTGACTACTTTTTGGACTTCGTTTGCAGGAAAGTGGGCATCAGTTTCAAGGTTCATTTTATATTTTCCCTGAAAAATTGTAACCGGTAACTCTAAGTCCGTTGTGTCCCCAACATAAATAGAATCAATACCGGCATCACCTCCTCCGTCAGTCAGCATTGAATGAGCCTCTGTTAATTCAATGTTTAAATAGGTTGAAACGGCTAATAAAACAAATGCACGAGAAATTTTTCTATTCTCATCATTTACATCTGCAAACCATTCAGGTTTTTCCTGAATAATTTTCTTAACCCTTTGGTCTATTATATGTTTGTTAATGTCCATTATTTTAAATCATTCATCAAATTTAAGCTATAATTCTAATTTAGCTCTGTGTGCTGTCAGGTTTGCCAGTTTACCGCTAACGTTTACAGCAAAACGATTTTGTTCATTTGTCTTTCCCGTTTCAAAGTTACACAAAAGACTGGTTTACCGCAAGCTGGCACCGGCCTGCTGCTCAAAGGCAAGCTGCAAACGCTGCATGGTTTTGTCAATCACTTTATCGGTGAGGGTGGCTTCTTTGTCTTGCAGCACAAATCCAAGTGCGTACGACTTCTTTCCGGCGGGTATCTTGTCGCCCTCATAAACGTCGAAGAGGGTTAATTGCCTGAGCAGCCGCGGCTCGGTTTTTAGGGCGATGGCTTCCAAAGTCTCGAAACGCACGCCCTGGTCGAGCACTAAGGCAAGGTCGCGACGTACAGCCGGAAACTTGGGCAAAGCCTCAAAACGCACGGCCTTTGTCGGGATGAGCGACAGCAGTTGCTGCCATGCAAGACTGGCATAGTACACCGGCTTGCGAATGTCGTAGGCCTTGGTGGTGGCGGCATTGAGCAGCCCGGCGCGGATCAGCGTTTTTTCGCCAAAACGGATTTCGAGTCCGAACTCAAACACATCGTCGGCAAAAGGGGTGGCCTGATGCTTGGTTTCCATCAGACGAAGCTTATACATCAAAGCTTTTACCACTTCTTTCAGATCAAAAAAGTTGACTGCGCCAGAAGCGACATTCCAGTTTTCGGCTACTCTTTCGCCGGTCAGGAAAAGGTCGAGCCGAAGTTCTTCGGAATAGGGCGCCAGTGGGGGTTCTTCGGTGCTTTTGCGCTGTGCATCGAAATGGTAAACCTTGCCAAACTCAAAAAGCCGTAGGTCGGCATTCTTGCGGTTCTGATTGTAGGCGATGGTTTCCAAACCGCCAAAAAGCAGACTCTGGCGCAGACTGTCTAAGTCTTTGCTCAATGGATTGAGCATCCGCACGCTTTTCCCTGGGTCGAAGCCCGGATGTTTGCTTACGGAATCCGAAGGGACAAGCGAGTTGTTCATGATCTCATAAAACCCACGGGCAGCCAGCATATCGGCCACTGCATGTTGCAGCTTGTCGGCATCGTGGCCACGCTGGATGTTCAACGAGGCATTGAGCTTTTCGGGTGTGCGGATATTGTCATAGCCATACACCCTGAGCACTTCTTCGGCAAGGTCGGCCGGACGGTAAACGTCCACTTTATAGGTAGGTACTTCGAGCAACACCTCTTCGTGGTCTTCGGAAACAATCTTCAGCCCCAGATCCTGAAGGATGCTGAGTGCCTGACTTTTGTCAATGGCTTGTCCGGCGATGCGGTTCAGATAGTCAAAACGGAGGTTCACACGGGCAGGCTTCACCGGCACTGGATAAACGTCCACAATGTCGGACGAGATACTTCCGCCGGCCACCTCTTTGATGAGCATGGCCGCACGTTTCAAGGCATAGAGGGTAATGTTGGGATCACTGCCGCGTTCAAAACGAAACGAGGCATCGGTCTGCAAGCCATGATGACGGGCCGTCTTGCGGATGGTCTTTGAATCGAAGCAGGCACTCTCTAAGAAAATGGCCGTGGTGGATTCCGTCACCCCGCTGTGTAAGCCGCCAAAGACGCCGCCAATGCACATACCTTCTTCGGCATTGCAGATCATCAGGTCGTTGCCGGTGAGTTTGCGTTCCACACCGTCTAAGGTAACGAAGATTGTGCCGGCAGCGGGTTTGCGCACCACCACCTTCTGCCCTTTGATGGCCGATACGTCAAAAGCATGAAGGGGCTGTCCGGTTTCAAAAAGCACATAATTGGTGATGTCCACCACATTGTTGATTGGCCGAAGTCCAATGGCTTTCAGGCGATTTACTAACCATTCGGGCGAGGGTTCCACCTTGATACCGCTCAGCGTCAAACCGGAATAACGCGGACAGGCCTGCGGGTCATCCACTTCCACCGCGATGGGAAGTTGATGATTATCGGGAGTAAATGCGTCCACATCGGGCAGTTGAAGCCGATAACGACCTTGTCCTTCCCGATGGTTCAGCACAGCAGCAAGGTCGCGGGCCACCCCGATATGGGAAGCGGCATCCGAACGGTTGGGCGTCAGGCCTATCTCAAACACCTGATCGTTCTCTACGGAAAAAATCGTGTGCGCAGGAAGTCCTACCTCCGTCGAAGGATCGAGAACCATGATGCCCTCATGCGAAGTGCCCAATCCCAGCTCGTCCTCAGCACAAATCATACCCTCGGAAAGCTCACCACGGATTTTACTTTTCTTAATCTCAAACGACTCCTCACCCTTAAAAAGGATGGTGCCAACAGTGGCCACCAACACCTTTTGCCCTTCGGCAACATTAGGGGCGCCACAAACAATGGACAAGGGCTCGCCGCTTCCAACGTCAACCTTGGTCAGACTCAGCTTGTCGGCATTGGGATGCCTCTCGCAATGCAACACCTTGCCGGTAACCACCCCGCGTAGCCCGCCTTTTAGCGATTCGTAAGGATAAATATCTTCTACCTCTAAGCCCGAAGAGGTGAGCGCCTCACCTGCCTTCGCAGCTTCCATGTCAACAGAAATATACTGCTTCAGCCAGTTATAGGAAATTTTCATAGATGTGGGTATGTCATTTTTTTTGAAAGGCAAAAGTAGAGATAAAATGTCAAATTGTCATGTTTATTATGATGGCTTCGCCCGTCAACAATTTATCAAAATCAAGGGCCAAGGAAAAAGGGTAATGAATAATGAATAATGAATAGTGAATAATGAATAGAGAAGTGTGAAGAGTGAAGAGTGGGTAATTCCATCACAAAACTCGTAAAACATTGAATATTAAACACTAAAAGCTCTTGCCCTGAGCGCAGCTGAAGGGAACAGCCAAAAAAACGAAACACCAAGCATAAACTTTCCTAACTTTGCAGTCAAATTTCAAAAACACTTCGTCCATGTCAGGTCTCAAACCCGTTCTTTTGGCTGCCAGCCTCTTTTTCCTGTCCCTCACTGCCTGCAACCCGCCGGCCTCGCAACAACAAACGCCTGAAAATCCTATGGATCAATTACTCGGAAAATATGCCGAAGTCAACCTTACTTCCGACATCAGCCACCTCAGTCCCAACGAAAAAGAAATGCTCGTGCTGCTTTTCAAGGCCGCCGACATCATGGACGAGCTTTTCTGGATCGAACATATCGGCCCGAAAAACGATTTCTTAGCCTCCATCACTGACGAAAAAACACGGAAGTTTGCCGAAATCAACTATGGCCCCTGGGATCAGATGGACAACGAAAAGCCATTTATCGCCTCCTACGGCGAAAAATTCAAAGGTGCCAACTTCTACCCTCACGATATGAGCATGGAAGAATGGGACGCTTTCGACGACCCGCTCAAAACCAACCAGTACACCCTGATCACGCGCGACGAAAACGGCAAACTCCAAACTCAATGGTACCATCAGGCTTTTAGCGAACAGATTGAAAAGGCTGCCTCCCTCCTCGAAAAAGCCAGCGAACTGTCCGACAACCCCAGCTTTGCCAACTACCTGAAACTGCGTGCCAAAGCCCTGCGTACCGACGACTATTTCGAGAGCGATATAGCCTGGATGAATGTGCGAAACAACAATGTGGACATGGTCATCGGCCCCATCGAGAACTATACCGATGCCCTCTTTGGCTACAAAGCCGCCCACGAAGCTTTCATCCTTATAAAAGATAAGGAGTGGAGCGAGCGCCTCGCCCGCTTTGCCCAATTCCTGCCCGAACTGCAAAAACAATTGCCCGTAGCCGAAGAATACAAAAAAGAAACTCCCGGTGCCGATGCCGACCTCAACGCCTATGATGCCGTGTATTATGCCGGCGACTGCAACATGGCCGGTAAAACCATCGCCATCAACCTGCCAAACGACGAAAAGGTACAACTGCAAAAAGGCACACGCAAGCTCCAGCTCAAAAACAGCATGAAAGCCAAATTCGACCATATCCTCATGCCCATTGCCGACGTCCTGATCGCCCCCGAACAACGTAAAAACATCTCCTTCGATGCGTTCTTCAGCAATGTGATGTTTCACGAAGTGGCTCATGGCATGGGGATTAAAAATACCATTGACGGCAAATCCACCGTACGCAAAGCATTGAAAGAACAATATTCCGCCCTGGAGGAAGCCAAAGCCGACATCCTCGGACTTTATCTCGTTACTCGCCTGCACGAGATGGGCGAGTTTACCGATACCGACATCATGGACAACTACGTCACCTTTATGGCCGGCATCTTCCGTTCAGTACGTTTTGGAGCTGCAAGCGCCCATGGCAAAGCCAACATGCTCACCTTTAGCTTCTTTCTCAACGAAGGCGCCTTTGTCCGCAATACCGACGGAACCTACGCCATCCAATTAGACAAGATGATGGAAGCCAGCCGCAAACTCACCGGCGCCATCCTCAAAGCTCAGGGCGACGGCGACTACGAAGCCGTGAAAAACTGGATCGCCACCGATGGGGTCATCAAAGCCGAACTCCAGTCCGATCTGGATAAAATCATGGAAAAAGGCATACCGGTGGACATCTATTTCACTATGGGGCCTGCATCACTCGGTCTCTGATCCTGAATTCTACATACCATGCAACAAATTCATGAGTACCAAGGCTTTTGCAACGCTATCGGTGTTCATGGCTACATGTCAGTACCTACTGTTTACCCGAAAAACCTTTAATTTTCATCCATAAACAATCTGAATACATGAGAAAATCTATCCTCCTCTTATCTTTCCTGCTGGTCATCAGCCTCGGAAAGGTGGTTGCCGACGAAGGCATGTGGCTGCCGATACTGGTGCAGCGGCTCAATTACACCGATATGCAGAAAGCCGGCCTTCAGCTCACCGCCGAAGAAATTTACAGCGTCAACCACAGCAGCCTGAAAGACGCCATCGTAGGTCTGAGCAACGGCCCCACCCCTAGTGGGTATTTCTGTACCGGCGAGATTGTCTCGGACCAAGGCCTCATCTTCACCAATCACCACTGTGGCTACGACGCCATCCAGAAACACAGCACCGTGGAGCACGACTACCTCACCGATGGTTTCTGGGCTGCTAATCTGTCCGAAGAACTTCCTAACCCCGAACTCTCGGTCTCCTTCTTAGTGCGCATGGAAGATGTTACCGACTCGGTGTTGGCCGTGGTCAACGACACCATGGATGTACAGGAACGCGCTGCCGCCATCCGCAAGAAAACCGCCGAACTGCGCAAAAACAACAGCGATAACGGACGGTACAACGTGGTGGTTAAAAGCTTCTTCGAAGGCAACGAATACTATCTCTTCATCTATGAAGTGTTCACCGACGTACGTTTGGTGGGAGCTCCGCCTTCATCTGTCGGTAAGTTTGGCGGCGATACCGACAACTGGATGTGGCCCCGCCATACGGGCGACTTCAGCATCTTCCGCGTCTATTGCGCCCCCGACGGCAAACCTGCCGACTACAGCCCCGACAACGTGCCATTGCAGCCAAAACACCACCTCCCGGTAAGCCTCGACGGCGTGAAAAAAGACGACTTTACCATGATCTGGGGCTTCCCCGGCAATACCGACCGCTACCTCACCAGCTTCGGAGTTGACTTCAACCTGAACAACCAGTATCCCGCTATCATCGAACTGCTGGGCCGGAAACTCGATGCATGGAAGTCCTTTATGGAGGCCGATACAAAGGTAAAAATCCAGTATGCCTCAAAACACGCCTCTATGGCCAACACCTGGAAATACCTCATCGGACAAACCCGCGGCCTGAAACGACTCAATGTGAAAGAGAAAAAGGAATTCCTCGAAAACGACTTCACCCAATGGGCTGCCGGCGACGAACAACGTAGCCAACGCTACGGAACGGTGCTCGCCGATCTGCAAAACGGCTACAGCCAGATGGCTGCCACTATCCGTCCTATGCTTTACACCAACTTAGCAGGATTGGGCGGCGCAGAAATCATAGGGTATGCCTTAGAGTTTGCCTCGTTGAGAGAATTGCTCAATCCCATCAGCAAAAAAGACTTGCCCAAAGACAAAGAGATGGCCGCCAAAGCTTTGCAGGAACGTCAGGAAAAACTCGCTGCCACCATCAAAAACCTACGCGAAGGCGTGCAAGAGCAGTTCAAAGATTATTATGCCCCTGCCGACCAAAAGGTGATGGCTGTACTCTTTGATGCGTATGCCCATGAGATGCCCTTCGAGCTGCAGGCCGAGGCTTTCGTCGCCATGCTCGCCAAAAAAGGCGGTAACACCGAAGCCCTCGCCGCCGAAGTGTTCAACAACTCCATCTTTGCAAGCCCCGAAAAGGTGAATGCCTTTTTAGATAAGCCTAATCTGAAAGCCCTCGAAAAAGACCCCGCCCTGCGCCTGGCCGACAGCTTCATGGGCAAAGCCATGGAAGCCGCCGGAGGTTTCCGCACCGCTCAGGCTTCGTTGGCCACCGCCAAACGCCTTTTTCTCGAAGGACTACGTAAAATGCAAGCCAACAAAGTGTTCTACCCCGATGCCAACAGCACCATGCGCATGACCTACGGTAGCGTCCAGGATTACTATCCCGCCGATGCCATTCACTACGACTATATATCCACCGCCAAAGGCATACTCGAAAAAGAAGACCCCACAAACGATGAGTTCATCGTGCCGCCTTACCTCAAAGAACTGATCGAAAAACAAGACTTTGGCCCTTATGCCGATGACAACGGAAAACTCATCGTTTGCTTCCTGAGCACCAACGACATCACCGGCGGAAACTCCGGTAGCCCTATCATCAACGGCAAAGGCGAACTCATCGGACTTGCCTTCGACGGCAACTGGGAAGCCATGAGTGGCGACATCGCCTTTGAGCCTGCCTTGCAGCGTACCATCAACGTGGACGTGCGTTATGTGCTGTTCATCATTGACAAATACGCCGGCGCAACCCGACTTATTGACGAACTCACCATTCACAAATCGGAACCAAAACCCATCCGCATCGAAAAAATTTGATCACTCCTAAAGACGAAAAACGGAAATCAAAGGACTACAAAATCCCATCAAATCTCCGTCAGTCTTATTACAAAAACGTTTAGACACCCCAAAGTCTAAACGTTTTTTTATGGCACAAAGTCCAAATAAGTAATGAATAATGAATAGTGAATAGTGAATAATGAATAATGGGTAATCCCATTACAAAACTCGTAAAACATTGAATATTAAACAATAAAAGCGAGAGGCTAATCGCCATTGCCCTGAGCCCAGCCAAAGGGAAAAGCCAAAAAAAATCCCAAACCCCTTGCATATTTCAAATCATTGAGTAATTTTGCTACTCATACTCAACCCATCTACGGATGAAATTGAACAGAAAACGGATGAAATTGGTGATGGGTGATGAGTGATGAGTTTGTAACTGATAGATAATCCGATAACATGAAAACACATCAGGATCTGGAAGTTTGGCAAAAAGCGATTGGTTTTGTGACTCAAGTATATAAATATACTGAATCATTTCCTAAAAGCGAGATTTATGGTTTAACCAATCAAATCAGAAGAGCATCGGTTTCAATACCTTCAAATATTGCTGAGGGTGCTGCAAGGAACACCTCAAAAGATTTTAGTCATTTTCTCGCCATTACTTTAGGGTCAATTGCTGAATTAGAAACACAACTCATTATCGCGAACAATCTTGAATATTTGAACCACGAACAAGTTGAAGAATTAATTTCTACCCTGATTTCAATACGTAAAATGACCTTAGGACTTAAAAAATCCCT
>JACFNF010000014.1:0-3030 GCA_019454985.1 Bacteroidales bacterium | reverse complement strand
ACCCATCACCCATCACCCAAATGCTCGACGCCCTCATCACTTCCCGCACCCGCATCAAACTCATGCTGAAGTTCTTCCTCAACACTTCCAGCACGGGCTATCTGCGTGGCCTTGAAGCCGAATTTAGCGACAGCACCAACGCCATACGCCTTGAGCTCAACCGTTTTGAAGAAGCCGGACTGCTCGAGGCACATAACGACGGCCATCGGAAAATCTTTCAGGCCAACAAAAAACACCCACTATTCTCCGACATTCAAAGTATCATCCGAAAATATATCGGCATTGACGATATCATCGAACGCGTCATCAACCAGCTTGGCGAGCCTGAAGAAGTTTACCTGATTGGCGACCTCGCCCGCGGCCTCGACTCTAACGACATCAACCTCATCATCGTGGGATCCAACACCGACCTTGACTACCTGGAATCCCTTGTAGGTAAAGCCCAACCCATGATCTCCCGTAAAATTGGCTACCTCGTCCTCACCCCCGACGAGTTCAAAACCCAACGCCCCTACCTGAACGAGGAAAAACTGCTGAAGGTCTGGGAAAAAACAGACTAAAGGACTAAAAATCCTTAGTCATTTAAAATACATGACATCAGTTCCTTGCAAGCAAAGCTTGGGACTTAGAAGGCGAAGTCGTATCTTAATGAAGAGTGAATAGTGAATAGTGAATAATGTTTAGTCCCGGCGTAAAATGAAGAATGTGCTAAAGGAAAGATCGTTTTTATGGAAATTCCGAAACAAATCGATGCTAAGTTTCAACAGAGTGTTATTAAAAAAACAATCCATCACATTGCACACCTAAAATTCTAAACCCCTAAATTACAAGACATTGTTCATTCTTCACTATTCATTATTCACTGCTTAAGCGCCCATTCCTGAACGAGGAAAAACTCCTGAAGGTCTGGGAAAAAACCGACTGAAGGACGAAAAATCCTTAGCCGCGTAAAACATTCTTTTGCAGTGCTTTGAATTATATTCATGGGACTGAAGGGGCGAAGCTCTGCCCGGAGGGCAGCAATAATTTCTGATTTCTAATTTGAAAATTACCTTCGACTCAAATCTTTCAAATCCTCAAATCCTTCATGGAAAAAGCTGAAATAATCATCTACAAAGAAGAAGCAACCGAATCCGACTTTCAAATCGAGGTTAGGGTTGAAGATGATACTGTTTGGCTTACGCAGGCACAGATGGCTGAGTTGTTTCAGACAACCAGAAATAACATTACCTTGCACATTGGTAACGTATTTAAAGAAAAAGAGTTGAACGAAAATTCAGTATGTAAGGATTCCTTACTAACTGCTGCAGACGGCAAAAGCTACAAAACAAAATTCTATAACCTGGATGTTATTATCTCTGTAGGTTATCGCGTAAAATCATTAAGAGGTACACAATTCAGGATATGGGCTACTCAGATAATAAGGGACTTCTTGCTGCGTGGACACGCATTAAACAATCGCTTCGAAAGAATCGAAAAGAAACTTCATGAGCACGACCAAAAATTTGAACTCATCATCAACACCGGCTTAAAACCCACCCAAGGCATTTTCTTCGACGGCCAAATATTCGATGCATGGCAATTTGTTTCAACATTGATAAAAGAAGCTACAGAGACAATCATCCTGATTGACAACTACATTGACGAAAGTGTGCTGGCCCTCCTAGCCAAAAGAAACCCAGACGTCGAAGCCACAATCTACACCACCAACATCACCAAACAACTCGAAACCGATCTCGAAAAACACCATCAGCAATACCCACCGATCGAACTCAAATACTTCACCAAAGCACACGACCGTTTCCTAATCATTGATCAAAAAGACGTTTACCATATCGGAGCATCTTTAAAAGATCTCGGGAAAAAATGGTTCGCTTTCTCCAAAATAAACCTGGAAGCGGCAGAAATACTCAATAAGCTTGAAAACTAACCCCCTAAACATTGTCTAAAAAAGGCACCAGCCACCCTTTAAAGTGACAAGTGACCGTGAAGTGAAAGGTGACTTCGGGAAGCCGTTACTTAATGAAGAGTGAATAGTGAATAATGTTTAGTCCCGGCGTAAAATGAAAAATATTTTAAAGGATAAATCCTTTCTATTTGCGCTGAAAGTGGTCGAGGTTTACAAACAAATGATTGCTGAACATAAAGAATATGTATTGAGCAAGCAATTTCTCAAAGCTGGAACCGCAGCAGGTGCGCTCATCCGCGAAGCCGAATTTGCCCAATCAAAAGCCGATTTCATATCAAAACTCAGCATCGCTCTCAAAGAAGTCAACGAAACACAATATTGGATAGACCTGCTCGAAACTGGCAAATATATCACTTCTGAAACAAAGTCAATACTCGTAAAAGAAATTAATGAAATACTCCCCTTACTGATCTCATCCATCAAAACTGCTAAAAACAATCTAAAAACCTAAAGCACAAATAATTATTCATTATTCACTATTCACTATTCATTAAAAATGTCTTTCTTCGCCCACGAAACCGCCGTCATTGACGATAACTGTCAAATCGGAAACGGCACAAAAATCTGGCACTTCAGCCACATCATGTCGCACTGTATCATTGGCGAAAACTGCAACATCGGACAGAACGTCGTCGTCAGTCCACACGTAACTTTAGGGCGGAACGTCAAGGTGCAGAACAACGTCAGCATTTATACCGGTGTAGAATGTGAAGACGATGTTTTTCTGGGCCCTTCGATGGTCTTCACCAATGTGATCAACCCGCGCTCGGCCGTCAACCGAAAAAGCGAATACGCCCGCACCCTCGTCAGAAAAGGCGCCACCATCGGAGCCAATGCCACCATCGTTTGCGGACACGACATCGGACATTACGCCTTCATCGGTGCCGGGGCCGTAGTCACCAAAGAAGTGCCCGACTATGCCTTAGTCGTCGGAAACCCCGCACGCCACATCGGATGGATGAGCGAATACGGCCACCGCCTGCATTTCAAAGACGGAAAAGCCACCTGTCCCGAATCGGGGGAAGAGTATGTTTTGGAGGAAGGAAAGGTGAGAAAGATAG
>JACFNF010000097.1 GCA_019454985.1 Bacteroidales bacterium | reverse complement strand
GAGTCTGTAAAATAATTTGTGTAAATAGGATTTTTCATTACAATAAATGTTCAAGTCTTTTTTCAAAGATAATGGATAAATGTGAAAGAGCCAGTGACCAATTTTTCACCGGCATAACCGTCCATTTTTTGGCAATATCCCGATATGCCAAGAACAACATTTTTTTCAATGCGTCGTCATGGGGAAAAATAGATTTTGATTTTGTGACTTTTCTAAACTGTCGATGGACTGCTTCAACAGCGTTGGTGGTGTAAATCATCGATCTGATTTCATCGGGATATTTGAAAAATGTAGAGGCATTCCTCCAGTTATTTCTCCAGATTTTTAACGATAAAGAATATTTCTTCCCCCATGTATTTTCTAAGGTATCAAGAGCCAGTAAGGCGGCTTCTTCACTCACAGCGGTGTAGACAGTTTTCAAATCTCGCATAAATGTTTTTTGATCTTTGCCGGCAATGTATTTCAACGTGTTGCGTATCAGATGAATAACGCACAGTTGAACTTCTGTTTGGGGAAATACTGTTGTGATGGCTTCAGGAAAACCTTTCAGCCCATCCACACACGCAATTAAAATGTCATTGACACCACGATTCTTTAATTCGGTCATTACACCAAGCCAAAAATTTGCTCCTTCACTTTCGGCAACCCATAATCCAAGCAAGTCCTTTTTTCCTGTGATATCTATGGCTAAACAGGTATAGGCAGCCTTACTGGTAACTTTCCCTTCGTTAGCAACTTTGTAATGAATGGCATCGAAGAATACAATCGGATACACCGTTTCCAAGGGGCGGTTGTGCCATTGTTTGGCAAGATCAATAATTTTATCGGTAATCTGGGAGACCAACGGCGCACTCATATCCAATCCATACATCTCGTGAACATGCGCTTGAATATCCCGTGTCGTCATTCCTTTGGCATACAATGAAATGATTTTATCTTCTATCGGTCCAAGTGTCCGTTCATATTTTTTTACAATCACCGGATCGAATGTGCTATTGCGATCTCGAGGAATTGTTAAATCTATTTCTCCGTTGTCATTCTTCAGAGTTTTGCGTGATGATCCGTTACGGCTGTTGCCGCTGTTTTTCCCTTGTGATGAATGCTTCTCGTATCCAAGATGCTCAGTTAGTTCGGCATCGAGCATTCCCTCTAATGATGATTTAATCAGCTTTTTGATCGCACCATCTTCGCCCATTAAGTCACCATAGGTTCGGGCTGTTTTTAGATCGGCTTTTAACTGCTCGATCATTTTCTCTGTCAGTTCCACTTGTGTATGTCCCTTTCGAATTTGGTTAATGTATTTATTTTTTTAACCATTTACACAAATATTTTTATACTCCC